>JBBQTI010000011.1:0-86818 GCA_038213435.1 Acidimicrobiia bacterium | reverse complement strand
ATGGCCGATCGCGGGTTGCGCAGCGCGGCCGTGATCTCCGACCAGTCGCCGGTCGGTCGGCGCTACGCGGAGGCGTTCGAAGGGGCGCGCGGCCGGCTCGGGCTCGAGGTCACGGGCAACGCGACGATGTCGCCGCTCACCGAGAACCTCGTCGAGGTCATCGCCCGGTTGCGCGAAGGCCGGCCCGACGCGCTCGTGTACTTCGGTCTCGGCGTCTCGTCGCGCGCCGTCTCACTCGCGCTCGCCGAGATCGCGTGGGACGTGCCGGTGCTCGCCAACTCCGCGCTCATGTTCGGCTACGCGCGCCCCGACTGGCGCGACGGTTACGCGGGATGGGAGTACATCGACACCATCGCCGACGACAACCGCAGCCGGGCCCGCCTACAAGAACGGTTCCCACACGCGGCCGGCGGTCCGATCGGTTGCGCGGCGTACGACATCGGCCGCCTGCTCGGCGAGGGCATCGCAGCCGCGGAGCATCTGACCCGCGCCGGCGTCGCCGACGGGTTGCGGCGGGTCAAGCAGCTCCCCGCGAGCTCCGGTCACGAGGGCACGCTGATCGGCTTCGGCGTGTGGGATCACGCCGCGCTCAAGGGTCACTATCTGGTCCTTCGCACGTGGCGGGAAGGTCACTCGGTTCAGGTCTGACCCCCAGTCGTTGTCACACCCCCCTGTCATGCTCTCCCGCATGGGGACGATCGAGGGAAACCAGCTGGTCAGCGCCGCGTTCGAAGCGTGTGCAACGTTCGGCGGCGCCGGCAACGGCTCGCCGGTCTGCACCGCCTGCGGATGGCTCGAGGCCGAACACGAGCCGGAGGCCGCGGAGGTGCGCATTCTCCCGACTCGCACGGTGCCGCGGCCCACGCCGAAGCGGCTCGCGTCGTGACGCGGCGGCGAAGGCGCGAGCGGCTCGACTCAGCCGTGGCGCAGGATGGTCAGCGCTTCGTCGACCGTTGCGACGAGGAGCACCACGTCGTCGAGCTTCGTCAGTGCGATGACGCGTCGAATCAGTCCTTCCTGCGTTGCCACGAGGATGAGCAGCTTTCGACGAACGCGTAGGAGTTCGGCGACTTCGAACAGCAGACGAACGCCGCTGCTGTCGAGGTGGGTCGTTTGCGTGAGGTCGAGAATCATGCCGGGCCCGTCGAGCGGGACCGTCGCGAGTACGTCGGTGCGCACCGCGTCGGAATTCGTGAACTCGATCTCTCCGCGCACGTGAACCACCGGCAGCGCGTCGCGCCGTTCGATGCTGACGGTGGAAATGGTCACCACGCCGCCCGGCGTGTCGCCACATCGACGTCGTCGAGGAGATCGTCCATCAGAGGTTCGCCCCCACCTCGAACCAGACGCACTTGCCGCCGCTGGCGCGACGTTCGACGCCCCAGTCGCTCGAGAACCGTTCGAGCAAGCGCAGGCCGTAGCCGCCGTGGCCACCGGGGCGCGGCGGTTCGACGATCTGCGGCATCGCGTCCGCCTCGTCGCACACGTTCACCCGCAAGCGCGGGGTGTCGCCGTCGCTCCAGGCCAGATGCACGTCGATCGGCGTCTCGGCATAGAGCACCGCGTTGGTGACGAGCTCGCCCGCGAGGAGCTCTGCGACTTCCGCGAGTATCTCGGCATCCCAGACCCGGAGGATGTCTCGCACGAACCTGCGGGTTTCCCGCACGGCTAGTGGATCGGGTTCGAGGCGGGCGGCCAACGATCGGATCATGACTTACGGTTCGCCGACGTCGGCGCCGGTCGACCCCTCTCTGTCGTCGAACGGGTTCGCTTCGTCCGTGATCCTGACGACGCGGCCGAACTGCACGCTGTCGAAAACCCGACGGAGCAGACCACCGGGCTGCGTGAGCACGATGCTCTTGCCGAGGAGCTCGGCGTCGCGTTGGGCGTTCGCGAAGACGTTCAGTCCGGTGCAGTCACAGTAGGTGAGGCCAGTGAGATCAAGAAAGACCGTCTCGACCGGGGAGGTCTGCAAGAGGCGGCGCAGGCGCGAGGCGACGTCGGGTCCGGTACACAGGTCGAGCTCACCGCCGAGCCTCACTACCGCCGCGCCGTCGTGACGGTGTCGGATCTCGAAAGATACCGAATCCATCCCCTCAACCTCCGGCCTCGGAACGTCGTACAGGAGACCGTTCTCAGGACACATCCACACGGTCGCGCCGGTCCGAGTGAGATGTCAAGGGCCAAGCGGCGGGTGCTAGGCGCTGCGCTTTTTCGCGGCCGTCTTCGCCGGCGTTTTGACCGGCGTCTTCTTGGCGGCCGACTTTTTCGCCGGCACCTTCGCGCGTTTTTGCGGCGAACCCGCAGCGGCCACGCTCGGGTGCCGTTCCTTCGCGCTCTGTGCCTTCTCGAGCGACGCTTCGAGCGCGGCGACCAGGTCGAGCACCTTGGCGGGCGCCTCGACGAGCGGCTCGGCGACGATCTCCTCTCCGGCCGCCTTGCGTTCGATCAGATCGAGCACCTGCTCGCGGTACTGGTCGTGATACTTCTCCGGCTCGAAGTGGTCCGCCGCGAGTGACTCCACGAGCTGGCGCGCCATCGCGCGTTCGCGTTCGTTCAGCTCGACGTCGGCATCGTCGGGGACGAGGTCGGTGCGGGGAAGAACTTCGTCGGCGTAGCGCATCGTCTCGATGCACAGCATGCCGTCGACCGGTCGGATCGCGACGAGGCGTTCCTTGCTGCGCACGATGATGCGGCCGATCGCGACCTTGTTGAGCTCCGTCATCGCCTCGACGAGAAGCTTGTACGGCTTCACGCCCCGGGCGTCGGGGACGAGATAGTACGGCTGCTCGAAGTAAAGGGGATCGATCTCGTCGAGGTCGACGAATTCCTCGATCTCGATGGCGTGACCTCCCTTCGGACGCAGGACGTCGAGCTCGTCGGGCTCGATCATCACGTAGCGACCCTTCGATATCTCGTAGCCGCGCTTGATCCGCTCGGCCGGTACCTCCTCGCCGGTGACGTCCGACACCTTCTTGTACCGGATGCGCGCGCCGGTTCCCTCTTCGAGCTGGTTGAAGCTGACGTCGCGGCTCTTGGTCGCGCCGACGAGGCGCACCGGTACTTGCACGAGGCCGAAGCTGATCGAGCCGGTCCAAATGGCACTGGGCATAAGGTGAAGTCTAGATATGGCGAGGGGGCAAGCGAGCCGGAAGAAGGTCGAGATCGAGGGCCGCGAGCTCACACTCTCGAATCTCGACAAGGTGCTTTACCCCGCCGCCGGATTCCGCAAAGCCGACGTGATCGACTATTACCGCCGGATCGCGCCCTTCGTGCTCCCCCACCTCGCGCAGCGTCCGCCCACCCTGCTCCGGGCACCCGACGGCCCGGACGGCCCCCGCTTCTTCGAGAAGAACTGCCCTTCGCATCGTCCGGATTGGGTCGACACCGCGCCCGGAAACGAGGCAACCGGCGGCACCAAGGGATGTCTGGTCGAGGAGCTCCCGGCCCTGGTGTGGCTCGCCAATCTGGCCGCACTCGAGCTCCACACCCATCAGTGGACGCTCGCCGATCCCGCGCACCCGACCGCGATGGTGATCGACCTGGATCCGGGCGCGCCCGCGACGATCATCGACTGCTGTCGCGTCGCGCTCGACCTGCGCGAGACGCTCGCGCGCCTCGAGCTGCAATGCGTCGTGAAGACGTCGGGCGGCAAGGGATTGCACCTGTCGGTACCGATACACGGCTCGGGTGCCTCCGACGAGGAGACCAAGCGATTCGCGCTCGCGCTCGGCCAGCTGCTCGAGTCGCGCGATCCCGATCGGGTGCTCGTCGACATGACGCGCAGCAAGCGCCCGGGCAAGGTGTTCATCGACTGGAGCCAGAACGACCGGCACAAGACGACCGTCTGCGCATACTCCTTACGGCTGCGCGACCGACCGACCGTTTCCGCACCCCTCGCCTGGTCGGAGGTCGAGGCCGCGCTCGAAGCCGGCGACGACGACGCGCTCACATTCGAAGCAGAGACGATCGTCGCACGCGTCGCAGAGCACGGCGACCTCTACGCCGACTCGCTGACCCTGGAGCAAGACCTGCCCGCGCTCTAGGGTCGCCGCATGGACCTTTCGGGAAGGGTCGCGATCGTCACCGGTGCGTCGCGCGGTGTGGGCGCGGCCACCGCCGAGCTGCTCGCGCGGCGCGGATGCAAGATCGCGTGCGCGGCGCGCGCGACCGACGATTCGCCGCTGCCGATCCCCGGTACCGTCGACGACACGGTGCGTCGGATCACCGCAGCCGGCGGCGAAGCAATTGCAGTCCCGACCAACCTCGCCCGGGACGACGAAATCGAGCGCATGGTCGCGACCACGATCGAACGCTTCGGTCGACTCGACGTGCTCGTCAACAACGCGGCGATCACGTTCGCGGGCGATCTCGCGCTCGAGATGAAACGCTTCGATCTCGTGATGCAGGTGGACCTGCGCGCGCCGTTGATCGCGATACGGGCGGCCACCCCGGCGATGAAGGAACAGGGCGAGGGCGCGATCGTCAACGTCTCGTCGGTCGCGAGCTTGAACTACATCCCGGAGCTCATGGCGTACGGCATGGCGAAGGCCGCGCTCGAGCACCTCACCGTCTCGGCCGCGCATCAGCTCCGGCCGTTCGACATCTCCGTCAACACGTTCCGGATCGACGTGCCGGTCGCGTCGGAAGGTTTCCTGTTCAACATGCCGGACGCCGACCACTCCGATTGGGAGCCGTCGGACGTCGCGGCCGAGGGAATCGTGTGGATGCTCGAGCAGCCGTCGAGCTACACCGGGCACAACGAGGGAATGGCACGCCTGCGCGCCGACTACGGCATCATGGCGTCGAAGTCGGCCCGGCCCTATCTCCCTCGAGGAGCGCTCGTCACGGAGTCGCACCTCCGCCCGGTTTAGGCGCACTCCCCGACAGGCGTTCCGGTCGGGCAAGATGACCGCGTGGCGCGCAACACCGTGAAGCTTCCACCCGGACAGATCGTCGCGTGACGAGAGTGCGGACCCACACGGCAAGCATTCTCGTGATCGGCTCCGGCGGTGCCGGACTGCGGGCCGCGATCGCCGCTCACGAAGCGGGGGCCGAGGTCGTCGTCGTCGGGAAGCGCTCCCGGCTCGACGCGCACACGGTGCTCGCTTCGGGAGGGATCAACGCCGTCCTCGGTACCCGAGACCCGGAGGACTCGTGGCAGCAGCATTTCGCCGACACGCTCGGGGAGGGCTACCTGCTCGGCGATCCTCGTGTCGTCGAGATATTGGTGCGCGAGGCGCCGGCGGCCGTGGAGGAGCTGGCCGCGTGGGGATGCGAGTTCGCTCGCACCGAGGACGGACGCATCGATCAACGGTTTTTCGGCGCCCACCGCTGGCGCCGCACGTGCTACGCCGGCGACTACTCGGGTCGCGCCATCCTGCAAACGCTGGCAGCCAAGGTCACCGCGCTGGGCATTCCAATCGTCGAGGAGCACTACGTCTCGCGGCTGTTGATCGCCGACGGCGCCTGCTTCGGCGCCCTTGCGTTCGACCTGCACGACGGCAGCCGTACCGCGTTCCTCGCCGACGCGGTCGTCCTCTGCGGCGGCGGTCACACGCGCATCTGGCGGCGCAGCTCCTCGCGCCGTGACGAGAACTTCGGCGAGGCGATCGCTCTCGCGCTTCGCGCCGGATGTCGCGTGATGGACATGGAGCTCGTGCAGTTCCATCCGACGGGCATGGTCGCTCCCGAGGAGGCAGCCGGAATACTGGTGACCGAGGCGGTACGGGGCGAAGGGGGTCACCTCTACAACGCCCTCGACGAGCGCTTCATGGAGCGCTACGACTCGAAGCGGATGGAGCTCAGCACGCGCGATCGGGTGGCGCTGGCCAACTACACCGAGATCGCGGAGGGACGGGGCGGCCCGAACGGCGGTGTGTTTCTCGATATCACGCACGTGCCGAAGGACCTCATCGTCACGAAACTGCCGCGCATGTACCGCCAGTTCATCGAGTACCAAATGCTCGACATCTCGCGAGAGCGAATGGAAGTGGCACCCACGGCGCACTACTCGATGGGCGGGATCGTGGTCGAGCCCGAGACCCATGCCACCGAGCTGGTCGGGCTCTACGCCGCCGGCGAGTGCACCGCCGGGCTACACGGCGCAAATCGGCTGGGCGGGAACTCGCTCGTCGAGACCATCGTGTTCGGCAAACGCGCCGGCGTTGCGGCCGCCTCGTTCTCGGCGGGCTGCGACATTGCCATCCACCCCCGTCGCGTCGTCGAGGAAGCCGGCGACGAGCTGGATGCGATGATCGGCTCGGGGCCGGAACTGGCGCGTCCTCTCCAGCGGGCGGCGCGAAACGTGATGTGGGAACGCTGCGGGGTCGTGCGTGACGATGCCGGCCTGCGCGAGGGGCTCTCCCGGCTCGACGAGATCCGTGCAGTCGTGGCGGACGTCGACGTTCGGCCCAGCGCAGAAGGTTGGTCGGATCTGGCTCAGCTCATCGACCTTCGCGCCGGGTTGCTCGTGGCCGAGGCCACTATGCGAGGCGCCCTCGCGCGGCAGGAATCGCGCGGCTGCCACAACCGGGCTGACTTCCGCGACCTCGACCCCGCGCTCCAGGTCAACTTCTACAACTGCCTCGGTGACGACGGGCGGCTCGTCGATCCGTGGAGCGAGCCGGTCCTTCCGGTGCGCGACGCGCTCCGAACATGGCTGGACCAGTCCGGCCCTGCCGACTCAGCCGGCCGCCTGCTCGAATGACCTTCTCTTCGGGTCCGACTCTCGCTATGCGAACCTCAACCCTGAAGCCGAAGCGGAAGTCGAAGCCGCGTTGGCGCGAGGCGACACGACGATCACCGTTGAGGTATGGGTACCGGTCGAGTTCAAACAGCACATCATCGAGGCTGTCCCCGTGCTCATCGAGATCGAGGAATATTGCCGCAATGGCACGCTGCTCTCGCTCGCGACACCTGACGACTTGCGAGCGTTTTGGTCTTGGTATCTCGGCGAGTTCGTCCGCCAGATCGACGGCGAGAACCCGATACCGGCACCCCCGACGACGCGCGGTTAAGACGCCATCGGGCATCATGCGTGAGTGCACGTCGCCCCGAGGACGAGGTACGTCGCAGTAGGCGACGCCGATGTCGCATACCAGGTCGTTGGTGACGGCCCTATCGACCTTGTCTATTTCTACGGCACCGGCGCTCACATCGAGCTCTTTTGGGATGCGCCGTTCGCCCCGGCGTTCTTGGCGCGCCTCGCATCTTTCAGCCGAGTCATCCTCTTCAACCGGCGGGGTACGGGCGCGTCGGATGGTGTTCCCCGGAATGCCCTCCCGACATGGGAGGAGTGGACGGAGGATCTTGTTGCGGTGCTCGACGCGGCTGGCTCCACGCGCACGGCGATCTTCGCGACCCTCGATGGTGGTCCGATCGCGATCCTGTTCGCGGCCATGCACCCCGAACGCGTCAGCGCGCTGATCCTTCTGACGACGACTGCTCGTTATCTCGGGGCGGACGACTACCCGATCGGGGCAACCCCCGAGGTTGCCGATGCGGTAGTGAAGACGATCGAACGCTTGTGGGGAACGCCGGAACTGTTGCGTATCTCGAGCCCGAGCATGGCAGACCACTCCGAGTTCCTGGAATTCGGCGCGAAGTGGTTTCGAGCATCAGCTACCCCGCGCACAGCAGCGACGCAGTTCAACTACATGCTTCGGAGCCTCGATGTCCGAGCTGCTCTCAGGTTGATCCAGGTACCGACATTGGTTCTTCACGCCCGTGAGAGCGTGCTTTTCCCGATCGCGCACGGGCTCTACCTCGCCGAGCACATCAACGGAGCGAAGTTCGTCGAGCTCCCGGGCGGGGATACCGCGATCACGCCGAACAACTACGTCGTTGCAGACGAAGTCGCCGAGTTCTTGACCGGTTACCGGCCCGAAGTAGAAATCGACCGCGTTCTCACCACCGTGGTCTTCTCCGACATCGTCGGGTCGACAGAGCTCGCGGCCTCGCTCGGCGACGAGCGTTGGCGGGCGCTTCTCGACGCGCATGACCGAGCCGTGCGGAAGGAGTTACGCCGGTTCCGCGGGCGCGAGATCAAGACCACCGGAGATGGCTTTTTCGTGTCCTTCGACGGACCCGCGCGGGCAATCCGCTGCGCCGAGGCCGTCATCAAGGCCACTCGCGAACTCGGGGTCGACGTACGGATGGGGCTGCACACGGGCGAATGTGAAGCACGAGGCGACGATCTCGGCGGCCTCGCAGTCCACATCGCTGCTCGGATCGGCGCGCTCGCTCGACCCGGAGAGGTGCTCGTGTCCTCGACGGTCAAAGACCTGGTCGTGGGATCCGGCATCGTTTTCGACGACCGAGGTACGCACTCGCTCAAGGGTGTTCCAGATCCGTGGCGGCTTCTCGCAGTCACGATGTGACAATGGAACGCGCGTTTCCGAAGCGGTGTCCAAGAGGTGTGAAGCGAGCCGCGTGTGCTCCGCCGATGTGTAGCTCAACGTCTGACCGGGCGCATGTGAACCGACCCGTGATGTGCCGTAACAGCGCGTGAGAGGACGAGGGAGCACATGATGACCGATGCCGGGAGAGTGGCCGCGCTGCTCGAAGAAGCCGCCGAGACCCATCACCGCGTGTACCGGATTACCGACGGGGTCGACGACGACTGGGCGTCGTGGTACGCCGACTGGCTGCTGCGGCTCTCGGAACTGTCGACCGTGCTCGGATCGACTCCGGTGCGCAGCGAGCTCGTCTCCATGCTCGTCGAGCTCGACAAGGAGCACACCGCGGCGGGAGCGGTCGAGCCGTGGCCGGAGTTCTACGCAACGCGGGTGATCGAACGGTTCGGTCGTGGCGCAGAACGAGGAACTCGAAGGTTGATTGCCTATGTGTCGACGATGCGCGCCCATCCCGGGAGGCGCGCCGAGCTGCTCGAGCTGTTGCGCGAGCTCGTCGACGCCGCATCCGCCGGTGAGCCCGGCACGCTCGTGTACGTGATGCACGAGGCCGCCGACGATTCCGACACCGTGGTGTCGTACGAGCTGTTTGCCGACGACGCCGCGCTCGAAGCGCACAAGGCGTCGCCGGCGGTCGCGGCGGTTGTGCCGCGGCTCGGTGCGCTGGTCGCCGAGGGGTCGTTCCGGCGGCTGAGTCCGAGCCTCGCGACCGGCCTACCGACCTAACCCGGTCGCGGCACGCTCCAACAGCTCCTCGGTGCTCGCGATCGCGCGCCGCATAGCCGGCTCGTAGCCCTCTTCCTCGATGCGCGGGCCGACCATCTCGATCTCGAACGCGCCGGCGTAGCCGGCGGCCAGGAGCGCGCCGAGCCGGCGCCCGAGCGGAATGTCGCCGTCTCCGGGCACGAGCCGGTCGGGTGTCGTCCGGCTGGCGATGCTCGCGTCCGATACCTGCACGTGGCCCAGCCGGCCGATGGTGCCGGCCACCGTCGCGGCAAAGCCCCGCTCTGCCCAGCACGAGTTCAGCTCCACGCACACTTCGACGTCGAGTTGCTGCGCGAGGTCGACGGTGTCGTGCAGCGTCGTCGCGAACGAGAGATCCAGGCGCATCGGGCTGGTGTTCTCGATCGCGATCCGCACACCCGCCGCACGCGCGGCCGGGATCACGGGCGCGAGCACGCGAGCGAGCGCGCCGGTCGCCGCTTCCCACTCGAGCGGGCCGGCCGGACCGGTGGTCAGCGCGAGTATCGGCGCGTCGAGCGCGCGCATGGCGTCGACGGCGGCAAGCAGGCGGCCCTGGTACTCGGGCCACGTCGACGCGTCCGACAGCCGGCACCAGCCGCACTCCACGAAGTTGCTGACTCGCAGACCCCGCTCGCGCACGCGCTCGACGGCGACGTCGAGGCCGACCTCCTCGCACTTGCGCAATGACAATCCGACGTGACGCACGCCGAGGCGCCCCCACAGCGCGAGATCGTCGTCGAACGACGCTCGCCACGACGACACTGCGCTGAGCGATACGCGGTCGTGGCCCGTCATCCGACGTCGCTAGTCGCGCTGAAGGTCGGCAGCCGAGATGTCGGGCACGGCCATCTTGGCGAGCGCGCCGCCGTCGGCCGGAAGGTTCACGCCGGTCACGAACGCGGCCTCGTCGGACGCGAGGAACACCGCCACGTTCGCGATGTCTTCCGGCAGCCCGAGCCGAGTGAGGTGCAGTGCGCGCGTTGCGGGACCGATCATCGGATGGTCCATCATCTTGAACGCGCCCTCACTCGTAAGCACCATCCCGCACACGATCGTGTTCACGCGCACGCCGTCGCCCGCGAGCTCGACCGCAAGCGAACGGGTAAGCGCGTTCATCGCACCCTTCGCCGCGGTGTACGCGTCGATGCCCGGCACGCCACGCATCGCCGCCGCGGACGAAATGTTCACGATCGACGCGCCGTCGGCCGCCGCGAGGTGCGGCGCGGCATGGCGCGTACACCACACCAGCTGCTTCAGGGCGACGGTCATGATCGCGTCCCACGCGTCGTCGGTGATGTCGGCCAGCGACCGGTCACCGCGACCCGGGCCGACCAGGTCGGTCGGTGCCGCGTTGTTGACCAGCGTGGTGAGTCCGCCGTACCGCTGCACGGCAGCGGCGATCGCGTGCTCGACATCGGCCTCCCGCCCGACGTCGGCGCGCACATAGGTCGCTTCCCCACCGTCGGCTCGGATCTCTTCCTGCACCGCGTGCCCGGTCGTCTCGGTCCGGCCCGTAACGACCACCGCGGCGCCCTCGGCCGCGAACCGGGTCGCGATGGCACGTCCGATGCCACGCGTCGACCCGGTTACGAGCGCGACCTTGTCCGAGAGACGCTGGCCCATCCGGTGATCCTGCCATCGAACGGAACCGGGCGGCCACGTCTCGTCTAGCTTGCAACGCATCTTCGTGGGCGCGCGGCCGGGGATGGGACTCACCGAGGAGGCGTCGGTATCGTGACGACGATCTATTACGAGAGCGACGCCGACCTCGGCGTCTTGGTCGGGCAGCGCATCGCGGTCGTCGGGTACGGCAACCAAGGGCGCTCGTGGGCGCTCAACCTCCGCGACAGCGGGTGCGCTCCGGTTGTGTGCGTGCGCCGCGATGACACGCGCGAACAGGCTGTGGTGGATGGCTTCGAGGCCCACGACGTGGAGGCCGCGAACGACGCCGACATCATCTGCATCCTTGTGCCCGACGACGTGATCGCGCTCCTGCCGCTTGCGCCGCGCCCCGACTCGTGCGTGATCGTCGCGAGCGGTTACACGCTCGGATTCGGCCGTTTGGACCCGCCCGGCGACAGCGGCATGGTCGCGCCTCGGATGCTCGGGCCCGAGGTACGCCGGTGCTACGAGGAAGGCGTCGGGTTCATCACCGCGGTCGGCGTCCACCACGACGCCACCGGGCGGGCGCTCGCCCGCGTCCTCGCGATTGCCGGGGCAATCGGCGGTCTGCGTCAGGGCGCGCTCGCGCTCACACCGATGCAGGAAGCGGTGCTCGATCTCGGCGTCGAGCAGGTGCTCTCACCCGCCCTCACCGCCGTGAACAACGCGTTCGTGCAGACGATGGTGGAGCACGACATCCCGATCGAGGCGATCGTCGTCGAGCTCGTACTCTCGGGTGAGGTCGAGCGCACCTACCGGTTGTTGCGCGAAGTAGGCTACGCCGTGCAGTCAGAGTTCCACTCGCCGACCAGCCAATACGGCCAGCTTTCGCGCCGCGGCCGCTTCGACCACCTCGACTTCGCGGCGACGATGCGCGGCCTGGCCGACGACATCGCATCGGGCCGGTTCGCCGACGAGTGGGACGCCGAGCGGGACGCCGGATATGCCACGCTCAATCGATTGAAGGAACAGCACGCGGGACCGGCCGTGCGCGAATACGAAGCCGAGTTACGACGCCGGCTCGGTCCTGACGTTACGACCCGCTGACGTACGAACCGCTATCCGAGGCGCTCGACGATCATCGCCATGCCCTGGCCGCCGCCGACACACATCGTCTCGAGGCCGTACCGCTTGTCCTCGGTCTCGAGACCGTTGATGAGCGTCGTCATGATGCGGGCGCCGGTCATCCCGAACGGATGGCCGAGCGCGATGGCACCCCCGTGCACGTTCAGCTTTTCGAGCGGGATGCCGAGATGCTTGGCGCTCGGGAGGACCTGTGCGGCGAACGCCTCGTTGATCTCGACGAGATCGATGTCGTCGATCGTCATGCCCGCGCGCTTCAACGCCTGGCGGGACGCCTCGATCGGCCCCAGCCCCATGATCTCCGGGTTGATCTGGCTGACTCCCGACGCGACGATCCGCGCCAGCGGCTCGATGCCGAGCTCATTCGCCTTCGCGTCACTCATGACGATCACCGCGGCTGCGCCGTCGTTGAGCGGACACGCGTTGCCCGCGGTCACCTTGCCGTCGGGGCGGAACACCGGCTTCAACGCCGAGAGCTTCTCGACCGTCGTGCCGGCGCGCGGGCCGTCGTCGTTGGTGACGACCGTCCCGTCGGCGAGGGTCACCGGCGTGATCTCGCGCTCGAAGTAGCCATTCTCCTGGTGGGTCACCGCGAGCTGTTGTGAACGCGCCGCGAATTCGTCCATCTCCTCGCGGCTCACGCCTTCGGCCTCGGCCACGTTCTCCGCGGTCTGGCCCATCGGGATATAGACGTCGGACAATCCCGTTCCCGGCGTCCACGGCAGCTGGCCGCCCTCCGACCGCAGCTTCGTGCGCTCCCGCGCGCCGTTGAACTTCTCGTTGACGGGACCGCCGTCGGCCATGCCGTTCATGAACCGGCTGACGGTCTCGACTCCGCCGGAGACGAACACGTCGCCTTCGCCCGCCTTGATCGCGTGCGCCGCCATGCGGATGGTCTGCAAGGACGAAGAGCAGTAGCGGTTCACGGTCACACCCGGCGCCTCGACCCCGGCGAGGAGCGCGGCAACCCGCGCCACATTCGCGCCCGCCTCGCCCGCGGGCTGGCCGCAGCCCCAGATCACGTCTTCCACCTGCGCGGGGTCGAGCTGCGACACCTTGGCGAGGACGGCGGAGATGATGAGCGCCGACAGGTCGTCGGGGCGACACTCGACGAGCGAGCCCTTGTTCGCACGGCCGATCGGCGTGCGGGCGGTGGCGACGATGACTGCTTCGGGCATGATCCCCTCCGGATCGCGAACGACGGCTGGAGCACGCTAGTCCTGGGAAGGGCCTCGGCGCGAATGGCGGTAGCGTGCGCGGGTGGCCGTGTCCGCGCACGTCGCCGAGCATCACAAGAGCCACCGGGCAGGATGGCTCCGGGCCGCGGTGCTGGGCGCGAACGATGGAATCTTGTCGGTGGCAGGACTCGTCATCGGTGTCGCGGCCGCGAACGCGACACGATCGGCGCTCGTCACCGCCGGGCTTGCCGGTCTCGTCGCGGGCGCGATGTCGATGGCGGTGGGCGAATTCATCTCGGTCAGCTCGCAGCGCGATGCCGAGGACGCCGACCTGAAGGTCGAGGCCGAGGCGATCGCGGAGAACCGGCGGGCCGAGATGCACGAGCTCGCGAAGATCTACGAGGAGCGCGGCGTCGAGCCCGGCCTCGCGCGTCTGGTCGCCGACCAGCTCATGGCGCACGACGCCGTCGGCGCGCACGCGCGCGATGAGCTCGGGATCTCCGAGGTGATCGTCGCCCGCCCGTTGCAGGCCGCGCTGACCTCCGCGGGCTCGTTCACCGTCGCCGCGCTGGTTCCCGTGCTCGCGGTCACACTCTCCGCCAAATCCATCCGCATCGGTCTGACCGCGGCGCTCACCATCGCCGCGCTCCTCGGCCTCGGCGCGCTCGGCGCGCAACTCGGTGGTGCACCGCGCGGTCGAGCCGCGATACGCGTCGTCACGTTGTCGGCGCTGTCGATGATCCTCACCTACTGCATCGGGAGCCTCGTCGGCGCCAACGCCTAGCGGACCTCTATTCGATGCGGCGCAGGTCGGCTCGGTAGCGCGTCCAGTTGCGCACGTACTCCTGCGCGGGATGCGTGATCTGGTCGGGCTTCACCGCACCTTCTCGGATGCGTGCCGGCACACCGAGCGCCATTGCACCGCTCGGAACCTCCATGCCGTTCGGCACCACCGCGCCCGCGCCCACGAGCGCGCCGGAGCGCACGATCGCCCGGTGCAGCACGATCGAACCGGTTCCGACGAGCGCACCGTCCTCGACAATGCACCCTTCGAGATGCGCGAGGTGCCCGATCGTGCAGTCGTTCCCGATGACCGTCTCGAGCGCGCGGGTGCAGTGGACCACCGCACCGTCCTGCACGCTCGTGCGCGCCCCGACCACGATGCGGCTCTGGTCACCGCGCAGCACCGCCTGCGGCCAAATCGTCGCGCCGGCTCCGATCACGACGTTGCCGATGATGGTGCAATCGGGATGCACGAAGGCGTCGGGATCGATGCGGGGCACGATGTCACCGAGAGCGTAAAGGGTCATGCGCACTAGTTTGACGGGAATGGAGGTCGACCTGCACCTGAAGGAAGTCGCCGAGCAGGGTTATACCGTCGTCGAGAACGCGATCGAGCCCGCGCTGGTCGAGGAGCTGAACGATTCGCTCTCGCGCCTCGAGCGGTTCCTCGACGTGCAGCCGTCGCCGAACTCGTTCGAGGGTGAGCGGACGCTGCGGATCTACAACCTGCTCGCATACGACGACCTCTGGCAACGCGTTCCCGTACACGAGCACGTGCTGCCGATCGTGGAGCGGGTGCTCGATCCCGGTTGCCTGATCTCCTCGCTCTCGTCGATCGACATCCTCCCGGGCGAGAGCGCCCAACCGATCCACGCCGACGACCAGCTCATCCCGTTGCCCAAGCCGCACCCGCCGACGGTGTGCAACTCGATGTGGGCTCTGACCGACTTCACCGAGGCGAACGGCGCCACGCGTCTCGTTCCCGCGACGCATCTGTCCGACCGCAGCCCCGACTACGGCGCCGACTACGACTCGATCGCCGCCGAGATGCCCAAGGGCTCGGTGCTCATCTGGCACGGGAGCCTCTGGCACGGCGGCGGCGCGAACACGACGAGCGAACCACGCATCGGGATTGCCATGAATTACTGCGCGGGTTACATCCGTCAGCAGGAGAACCAACAGCTCGGGCTCCCGCGAGAGAAGGTGCAAACCTTCGAGCCGCGGCTCCGCGAGCTCGTCGGCTACGGCGTCTACAACATGCTGATCGGTCACATCAACAAGGGGTCGCCCGAACAACTCCTGCTCGGCGACGGATCAACCAAGATCGTCTGGGACGGGATCTGAACATGGCAATCCTCGAAGTCGTCGACGACGCGCGCGTACGCGTGCTCACGCTCAACCGCCCCGAGGCACTGAACGCGTTCAACGACGAGCTCTATCACTCGGCGGGCGCCGCGTTGGAGGACGCGGCCGAACGCATCGACGTCGCGTGCGTGGTGATCACCGGCGCCGGCCGCGCGTTCTCCGCCGGTCAGGACCTCGGCGAGATGGGACGCCTGAGCGCGGCGACCGATACCGATTTCGGCGACGCCGGGCCCGGCTTCCCACGCTTCCTCGACACGCTGGCCGGGTTCGGCAAGCCCGTCATCGCCGCGGTCAACGGCATCGGGGTCGGAATCGGCATGACGATGCTGCTGCACGTCGACCTCGCGATCATCGCGTCGACCGCACGCTTACGCGCACCCTTCGTCCCGCTCGGCGTCGTGCCGGAGGCCGCCGGCAGCTTGCTCATGCCGATCGTGATGGGCAACCAGCGCGCCGCCCTCAAGCTGTACACCGGCGACTGGGTCACCGCGGACGAGGCGGTCGAGTGCGGACTCGCCCTGCGCGCGGTCGCGCCCGACGACCTGATGAGCGTCACCATGGATCTCGCCCGCCGCATCGCCAAGATGCCGGTGGCCTCGTTGAGCGCGACCAAACGAGTGGTGATCGAAGGCCGCATCGACGCCGTGCGCGCGGCACGGGCCCGCGAAGACCGCGCGTTCACGGGCATGATCGGCCAGCCCGCGAACATGGAGGCGATCACCGCGTTCTTGGAGAAGCGGGAGCCCGACTTCTCGTGCCTTTAGGTCGGGATAGCCTGCGGGACATGACGATCGTGGCGACGCGTAGCGGGAAAGTGGAAGGCTTCGAACGCGATGGTGTGAACGTTTTCCGCGGCATCCCTTACGCCGCGCCGCCCGTCGGCTCCCGGCGCTGGCAGGCAACGCAGCGCGAAGAGCCGTGGGCCGGGACACGCGACGCCGGCACCTTCTCGGCGCAGTCGGCCCAGACGGAGTTCGCGCTGGCGACGATGATGGGCGAGCGCCAACCAGCCAACAGCGAAGACAGCCTGTACCTCAATGTGTGGACGCCAGGCTGCGACGACGGCCGCCGCCCAGTGATGGTTTGGATCCACGGCGGCGCGTTCATCTGGGGCTCGGGCGACACACCTTGGTACGACGGCACGAAGTTCGCGGTCCAAGGCGACGTCGTGGTCGTCACGATCAACTATCGCCTGGGTCCATTCGGGTTCATGCACCTCGCCGATCTCTTCGACGGCGCGTTCGCCGGTTCCGGAAACGCCGGCATCCTCGATCAGATCGCCGCCCTCGAATGGGTACGCGACTGCATCGCCGCATTCGGCGGCGACCCCGACCGCGTCACCGTGTTCGGCGAGTCGGCCGGTGCGGCCAGCGTCGCAACGCTGCTCGGCACACCTGGCGCCCGCGGGCTCTTCCGCGCCGCCATCCCTCAGAGCGGCGCCGCGTCGTGGGTGTCGACGCGCGCCGGCGCCACCGACATTGCCGCGCGCGTGGTCGAGAACCTCGGTATCCGCAACGGCGACTCCGAAGCGCTCCTCGCCGCGTCGACCGACGCGGTGCTCGGCGCAATGCCGGCGTTCCGGGAGGACGGCGTCGCCGCGCTCCCGTTCCAGCCGGTCGTCGACGGCACCGTGCTGCCCGAGCCGCCGCTCGGCGCGATCGCCGCCGGCAATGCTGCAGGCGTGCGCGTGCTCACCGGCACGAACCTCAACGAGATGACGCTGTTCACGGTCGCAGATCCCGCGCTCGCGACGCTCGACGACGAGGGCGTGCTGAACCGGCTGCGCCGCGTGTTCGGCGCCGCGGGCGACGCCCTGCTCGAGAGCTACCGCGCCCGCCGTCCGAACGTCACCCCGCAGGAGCTCTGGATCGATCTTTCGACCGACGGCGTGTTCCGCATTCCCGCGATCCGGCTTCTCGAGGCCCAGCTCGCCCACGCGCCGGTCTGGTCGTACCTCTTCACCTTCGCGACGCCGGTCTTCGGGGGCATCCTCCGCTCGACCCACGCACTCGAGATCCCCTTCGTCTTCGACAACCTCGACGGCGGCGGCGCCGAGGTGCTCACGGGCACCGGGCCCGAGCGTCAGGGCATCGCCGACGCCATGCACCGGTCGTGGATCGCCTTCGCCAACGACGGGAATCCGCAGCACGCCGGACTCCCAGAATGGCCGCGCTACGACGTCGACCGGCGAGCCACGATGCGCTTCGACACCGGGCCGGAGCTGCTGGAGGACCCCGCCGGGGAGGATCGCGCGGCGTTCGCGGACGAAATCGCAATAGTTACTCCTTGAGGCGCCCCGCCCGAATGCCGATCAGAGAGCCGGATCGGCGACTCGGGAGTTCGGATGCGCAATGAGTGAGGTCGTGGCCCTGCTGCTCGACGATGCGATGCCGCCGGAACGGCTCGGCGCGCTCCTCCTCGCGGCTCGAAAGCGGCGGGGCCTCAAGCGCCGGCACGCCGCCGCCGCGGCCGGAACCACCGCCGCCCGGTTGCGCGGGTACGAGCGGGGCGACGAGCCGGTGCCCGCCGGCGTCTGCGCCCAGCTGGCCGAGTGCTACGGCGACGACCTGACCGCGCACGTCCCGCTACGCGTGCCGATGCAGGTCGAAAGCGAGCGACTCGTCATCGGCGACGTGCAGCAGCCCGTCGGCCCGGACGACGACGATGTCATCGCCGGCTACGTCGACATCGTGCAGCGTCTGCGCAATACCGGACCGGGCGATCCCCTCGCCCTGCGTACCGCCGACATCGTCGCGCTGGCCGGAGCGCTCGGCCGCGACCGTGACGCGATCGAGCATCGCATCGCCGAGGCTCTCGGATGCACCCGCGTCGAGGCACGCCGGTTGCACGGTGAGCTGCTGCGCCGGAAGGTCATCCTCCCGGTCGCCGGCCTCGCCGCGGGCATGGCCGCGTTCGCGGGCTCCGCGGCCGCGGTGCAATCGGCGTCGGCATCGGCGACGAACATCGAGACGCGGCCGGTCGTCGCGACGGCCCCTGCGACCACCCCGCACACCCAACCCGCGCCTACCACTGTGAAACCCGCCGTGGTCGCGACGACTACGACCACCACCACGACCCCCGTTCCGGCGCCGGTCCCGGTCCCGGTCGTCGACACCCCGGCACCGACGACCGCAGTGCACCAGACCGACGCGACCGTCCCGCCGTCCGAGCAGACGGCCGACGTTCCGATCTCCGTCGCGGCGCCCCAGCCCGATCCGGATGATCCGCCCGTGTCGGTATTGCCCGGCGAGACTCCGATCACGGTAATCGGTACGCCGGACTCGACGAGCCAGACGCCGTAGCGTCACGTTCGCCCGGGCCAAAACGCCGAGGTATATCCGCGCGAGATATACGCGCGATCGTGTTGCTAGCACCCGCGCTAGCAGCGGTGCTATCGCCCGCGCTAGCAGGCGGTTCGTAACGTATGTGTCTCACGGCGCCCTATGAACCGAGGTGCCAGGCCTTTTCGCGCACGAACGCGCGGACGCCCGACTCGGACATCGACACGCCGAGCCCCGAGTGCCGGCGTCCGGACCAGGGCAAGCGCACGCTCGACCGGTCGGACGTGTTCCAGTAGGCGTTGCCGACCTCGAGTCGACTCAGGATCCGCTCCGCTCGACCACGGTCACGGGAGAACACCGCCGCGCCGAGCCCGAACTCGGTGTCGTCGAGGCAAGCGAGCGCTTCCGCGTCGTCGCGGACTCGCTGCACGCCGATGACGGGACCGAACGTCTCGTCGCGCATGACACTCATGCTCGGGTCGACGTCGACGAGCACTGTGGGCGCGAACCAGGAACCCGGTCGATCGATGCGTTCTCCGCCGCAAGCGACCCGTGCACCTTTCGCGACCGCGTCGGCGACCTGCGCTTCGAGCACGTCGACGTGCGCCGCGCGCGCGAGCGGCCCGAGATCGGTCTGCTCGTCCTCGGGATCGCCGGTGCGGTACGCACTCACGGCGTCGGCCAGGGCATCGACGAACCGGTCGAAGATCGCGTCGTGCGCGTAGACCCGCTCGATCGCCGAGCAGGACTGGCCCCCGTTGTAGAAGGCGCCCTCCGCGACCGCGAGGGCGGCCGACTCGACGTCGACGTCGTCACAAACGTAGGCACCGTCCTTCCCGCCGAGCTCGAGCTGGAGACGCACGAACCGATCGCAGACCGACCCGGCGACGCGTCGCCCGGTTTCGTAGGAGCCGGTGAAGCACACCATGTCGACGTCGGACGCGACCAGAGCGGCACCTACGGCGCCGCCGCCGACGATCGCCTGTACCACGTCGACGGGGACACCCGCGCGGTGCATGACGTCGACGAGGCGCAATCCGGTGAGGGTTGCGTGCTCGGAGGGCTTGTAGAGAACCGCGTTGCCGGTGAGCAGCGCCGGCACGATCGTGTTGAGCCCGACGAAGTAGGGATAGTTCCACGCGCTGACGTGCGCGACCAGCCCGACAGGATCGTGGGTGACGCGCTCATCGGTCGCTCCCACTGCACCGGCGGTCACCGAACGCGGGGCGATGACGTCGCCGACGTGTTCGATGTTCCAATCGATCCGCTCGAGGACCTCGCGCACCTCGTTGCGCGACTGCACGATCGGCTTGCCGACCTCACGGGTCGTGAGGCGCGCACACTCCTCGGCCTCGGCCGCGAGAAGGTCGCGAAAGGCGCGCAGGACCTCGGCTCGCTCGTCGTAGGGACGAGCCGCCCAGTCGGGCTGCGCACGCCGGGCTCGCTCCACCTTCCGTTCGACCTCACGCTCTTCGGTGACCGCGACGCTCCTCACGTGCTCGCCCGTCGCGGGGTTGCGTACCTCGAGCGAGCGTTCGACACGCGCCTCGGGCTCCGGGCCGGGCGCGGGCTCGGATCCGGGCAGGACTGCAGGTTCGGGCGGGCTCGCCGCGGCCGGGGCCACGGCCGATTCATCGGACGCGACGACGAGGGTCACCCAGCGCGACTCCTTCTGGCCCGGCCGGCGCTCGAGCTGGCGCACGTATCCGCGATCGGCCAGGCGTTGGAGGGTCTCCTCGACGTCGTCGAGCGAACGAAACGAGTGCCAGCGCTCGGAGCGCTGCTTGAGCTCCCCGGGCGTCTGCGCGCCGCGCAGCAACAGCACGCCGAGCACGGAGTACTCGGGCACGGACAGCTGCAGCGCCTCGTCGACGACATGGCGGTGCTTCACGACCCGTTGGCCCGTCGCCCGTACCCGGCGGGACACGCCCTTGTCGCGCAGTCCTTCGAGCACCCGCTCGACCGTCGACTCGTCGAACGAGACGATCGGATCGCGATTGGTGCTCTGATTGCACGCGTTGATCAACGCGTTGACCGACAACGGGTAGTTGTCGGGCGTCGTGACCGCCTTCTCCATGAGGCAACCGAGGACGCGTGCCTCCTCGGCGCTCAGGTTGATCACCCGAGCACCAGCTCCGCAATCGTTCGCAGCTGCTCGGTCGCGCCCGAGACGACCACCGTCGTCACCGCCGACGCGCGCCACATCTCGAGGTCGTCACGGATCTTCTCTCGCGGACCGACGAGCGCGACGTCTTCGACCAGGCGCGACGGTAGCGCAGCCGCGGCCTCCGCCTTCTTGCCGTCGAGGTAGAGGTCTTGGATCAACTTCGCTTCGCCCTCGTAACCCATCCGTCCGAACACGTTGTTGTGGAAGTTCACTTCGCGCGCACCCATCCCGCCGATGTAGAGCGCGAGCACAGGCCGGTACATGTCGGCCGCGGTCTCGACGTCGTCGGCGATGATGACCGGCACCATGCACGCCACCTCGAACGTCTCCGCAGTCCGTCGCGCGCCGGGACGGGCGAAGCCTTCGACCAACGCGTCGCGATAGAAGCCGTCGACGCGGGGTGCATAGAACATCGGCAGCCAGCCGTCGGCTATCTCGGCCGCGAGCGAGACGTTCTTCGGACCCTCGGCGGCGATGTAGATCGGCAGGTCGGCACGCAGTGGATGCGTGATCGACTTGAGCGGCTTGCCGAGCCCGGTGCCGGCGTGCAGGGGCAATTGATAATGCTCGCCGTCCAGCTCGACCGGCGCCTCCCGCGCGAGCACCTGGCGCACGATGTCGATGTACTCGCGCGTTCGGCCGAGCGGCTTGCGGTAGTCGTCGCCGTACCAGCCCTCCGCAACCTGCGGGCCGGACGCGCCCAGGCCGAGCACGAACCGGCCGCCCGAGAGGTGATCGAGCGTCAGTGCGGCCATCGCCATCGCGGTCGGGGTCCGGGCGGAGAGCTGGCAGATCGAAGTCCCGAGCTTGATGCGCGACGTCTGCGCACCCCACCAGGCGAGCGGCGTCAGCGCGTCCGATCCGTAGGCCTCGGCCGTCCAGAAGGAGTCGAAGCCGAGCCGTTCCGCTTCTGCGAGTGCGACCGGAACGCCCGCCGGCGGCTGTGCACCCCAATAACCGATCGTGTATCCGAGCTTCAATTCGTGCGGCATGCCTCGCAGCCTACGAGGACCGATGCGCGTACGTCGCCGTCGACGCAGAGCCATGCTGCGAAGCCGTCTTCGGTGTCGGCCACGGCGAGGTCGACGGCGTCGGCGAGGTCGAGGCCCGACCGGAACTCGATCTCGGCGTTCCGGACGCGCGGGCGACCACGGCGTGCGAGCTCGTCTTCGACGGCAGCCCAATACGCCGCGTTGTTGACGTGCCCGACGACGTCGAGATCGGTCGCGCGCAGCGGCCACGGTCGCCCTGGCGCGTCGGGCGGCGGTCGCCGATGCCGGAGTCGCGCGGTGACCTTGCGGCCCTCGGCCGTCGCGCCCCACACCGCGTCGAAGTCCGGCGGCAACGGCGTCGGCACGCCGCGCTCGGGATCGGTGTGCACCCAGATCGAGATCGCCTCGGCGCACAACTGATCGCCCACGTGCAACTGCGTGGCGCGCTCCGCCCACCGCGCGCCGACACCGCTACACCATGTCGAAGCCGTGACGTCGGCGCGAAATCGCGGCGTCGCCGATATTTCGATCTCGAGACGCCGCAGGATCCACACACCCATCCCGTCGATCGGCGCGCTCGCGGCGTCGAAGTCGGAGACGTCCTGCACGATGCGCGCCAGCGCGTCGAGTCGGGCGCGAGCATCTGGCCCCACGTCGGCAAGACCGACGTGCCGCACGATGGTTGTGACGCGCCGATCGCCCACGGGCCGCAACCTACCGGGCGCTAACTTCGCGATCGTGACCGCCGCCGTCCCCACCGAGGAACCCGAGATCCCACCCGAAGGCTTCCGCCAATATCGCTACTCGCCGCCTCCGGGCGCGACGACGGTGCTGCTCGTTCGCCACGGTGAGTCTGCGCCCGCGCACCCCGACAAGCCGTTCCCGAGCCGCGACGGTCACGGTGACCCCCGCCTCGACCCGGTCGGAGTGAAGCAGGCCGAGTTGCTCGCGGAACGATTGCGCCACGAGGCGATCTCGGCCGTGTACGTCACGTCTCTCCGGCGCACGCACGAGACGGCAGCACCCCTCGCGGCGAGTCTCGGGCTGACACCGGTCGAAGAGCCCGATCTGCGCGAGGTGTTCCTCGGCGATTGGGAGGAAGGCGAGTTCCGGCGCCGCGCGGCCCAACGCGACCCGATCTTCGAACAGATCTTCATCCAGGAGCGCTGGGACGTCATCCCGGGCTCAGAGCCGCACGAAGAGTTCGACGAGCGTGTCTGGCGGGGTTTTCAACGCATCGTCGCCGCGCATCCGGACCAGCGCGTCGTCGCGGTGTCACACGGTGGCGTCATCGGTCAGCTGCTCCACCGCGTCACGGGCGCGCGTCGCTTTGCGTTCGCGGGCACCGACAACGCATCGATCAGCGAGGTCGTCGCGGATCAGGAGCGCATCATCCTGCGTCGCTACAACGATGTCGCGCATCTCCTGCCACTCCTGCAAGAGCAATGACCAGCGCGTCGTAGTCGGGTCCCGGGCGGCGCACCCGGGGCGGGAGCTCGATCTGCACGCCACCCTGCGCCACGCGGTTGACCGGGTTCGCGGGATGCAGGCCGCGCAGATGCCGCGGCATCGAATCGAGATCGGCGATCCACCGATATTGCGGGAGCGCCTGAATCAGCGCGCACGCGAGGTCGGCCGCGAGGCCTCGGTTCGTGCCGCCGAGCAGCGCCGTCGTCCAGCGATCGTTGGCATCGCGCACGCCACCGAAACCGTGCACCGAGATCACGATGTCGATGCTCGCGAGGAACGCGCGCAGGCCCTTGGAGAGCGCAGGATCGTACCGATGCGACGGTACGTGCCACCGCAGGTCGTCGGGCTGCACGACCGCGTAGAACGACGCCCCCGACGCCGTCGCGACCGCTTCGGCGATCTCCGCAGTTCCCTGCTCCAGACCGCCGTGCAAGGCGCAGACGCCGACGCGCGAGCGTGCAACGAGGCGCTCCTGAACGCCTACCGTCGCGAGGAGCTCGTCAAGCACGCGAACCTCGCTCAGCGGTTGACGAGGAGATCGCGGTATGGCGTGTCCTTGCCGGGTCCCGGCTCCTTCGGCAGACCGAGCACGCGCTCGCCGAGGATGTTGCGCTGCACCTGGTCGGTACCGCCGTAGATCGACGGACCCGGCGAGAACAGCGTCACCTCTTGCACCATCCCGCCGCCCGGCGTGTCGGACCCCATCACCATGCCGTACGGACCGATGATCTCATGGCCCACCTCGCGCTGCAGTCGCAGCAGATCGCTCATCATCAACTTCGCGATGTTCGGCTCACCGCCCGTGCGCTGGTTCGGCGACTTGGCCCGCAGCGAGGAGTAACGGCCGAGCTGCTGCATCGTGTACAGCTTCGCGAGCTTCTGACGGATCGTCGGATCCGTGTTCTTGCCGAGCTCCTGGGAAAGCTTCACGAGGCGTTGCGCGGCCGCGGCCCCGCCGCCACCGGTACCACCGGTACGCACCTTACCGACGTGGTCGCCGGCGCGGGTGTCGAGCTGCCCGGCGATCGGTCCCGGGAACGCGTTGCCCGCCCCGCCGGAACCGCCCGTACCGAGTCCGGCGCGCTCGGCCATCAGCGTTGTGTTCGCGGCCGCCCAACCGTTGTTCAGGCCGCCGATGATGTCGTCGTCGCGCACGCGCGCACCGTCGATGAACACCTCGTTGAACATCGCTCGGCCGGTCATCTCACGAAGCGGTCGGATCTCGACACCCGGCTGGCGCATGTCGAGCTTGAAGTACGTGATGCCCTTGTGCTTCGGGAGCTCCGGCGCGGTGCGCGCGATGAGCATGCCGAGGTTGGTCAGCTGCGCGGTCGACGTCCACACCTTCTGTCCGGAGACGATCCACTCGTCGCCGTCCTTCACAGCCTTGGTCGAAAGGCTCGCGAGATCGGAGCCGGCACCGGGTTCCGAGAAGAGCTGACACCACGCATCCTGCCCGTTCAGGATGCGCAGCAGATCCTCCGCCTTCTGACGCTCGTTGCCGTGCGCGACGATCGTCGGCGCGGTCAGCAGGTATCCGAGGCCCGCGGGCGGTCCGATCGCGCCGTGTTCGACGATCGCCTGGTTGACAACCGTCGCGAGATCGCGCGTCCAACCCTTGCCCCAGGTGTCTTCGGGGAAGGTCGGCGCCGCGTAGCCGGAACGGGCGAGGATGTCCCACCATTCCGCGACCGTCACGTCGGGGTCCCAGTTGTCCGCGAGCCACGCCTTCACCTCGGCGCGCACGTCTTCGAGTGTCGGCATCGTCATGCGTCGAAGGTTACCGTTCGGGAATGACGATCGACATGTCCCTCAACCGAGGAGATCGACCACCTTCTCCGACGGTCGCGCGATCACCGCGCGGTCGCCCACGAACACGACCGGCCGCTCCATCAGCTCGGGATGCTTCAGCAGCACCTCGATCACCTGCGCGCGCGTCTGCACGTCGGACTTGGCCAGGCCCGCGGCTTTGAACTTGTCGTCGCCGGTACGGACGAGCGCGATCGGATCGTCGGAAATCGCATCGAGGATGCGCCCGAGGGTTGCCCGGTCGGGCGGTGCGTCGAGGTAGCGCACGATCTGCGCGTCCACCCCGCGCTCCGTGAGGATCTCGAGCGCGCCGCGCGACTTGCTACAGGTTGGGTTGTGGAAGATCTGGACCGGTTCCATCGTCGCCGAACCTAGCAACCGCAGATACTCCGCGCGGCTGACGTCGACCGCACCGAGCGAGCGCAGATGGGGCGTTGTCCATTGCACGTCGAAGACGACCGCACCGTCGAGCTTCAAGAGCTCGACGGTCGCCCAGCATGCGACCTTCGACGCATCGGTGACCCGATGGAACATCGACTCACCCGCGAAGAACCGACCGATGCGTACGCCGTACAAGCCGCCGGCGAGAACGCCGTCCTGCCACGTCTCGACGGAGTGTGCCCAACCCAACTCGTGCAAACGCGTGTACGCGTCGACGAACGTCCCGTCGATCCAACCGTGCGGGCGGCGCGCGTCGGCGCAGCCGAGGATCACGTCGACGAAGACGGTATTCACCCGCAGCTCGAACTGGCGGATGGCGCGGCGCAACGAGCGACTGCTACGAAAGCCGTCGAGCGGAATGATCCCGCGCGGGTCGGGCGACCACCACGCAAGGGAACGCCCCGAGTACATCGGGAACAGTCCGCGCCGGTACGCGGCGAGCAAGGTGCCCGGCTCGAGGTCGGCACCCACCGCGACGATGTCGTCGGGCCCGACCGAGGAGTCCGCATCGGGGAAGTTCCAGACGCACGGCGGCGGCTCGACCGGCATCTCCCCACCTCGGCTTCGGTCTCGCTTACGCGAGCAACGCCCGCGCGATCTGACCGACCTGGATCTCGTCGGTGCCGGCGTAGATCTGCAACACCTTGGCATCGCGCGCCAATTGCTCGACCTCGTACTCGGCCATGTAGCCGTTCCCCCCGAACAGTTGCACCGCCTCGAGCGCGACCTCCGTCGCCGCGCCCGCCGAGTAGAGCTTCATCGCCGAGGCTTCGGAGAGCGTCATCGGCTTGCCGGCCTGCGACGACTCGAGCACCCGGAACACGAGGTTCTCGACGTTGAGCCGCGCGACCTCCATCTTGGCGAGCTTCAGCTGGATGAGCTGGTATTCGCCGATCGGCCGACCGAACTGCCGACGCTCCTTCGCGTACTCGACAGACTTCTCGAGACAACGCTCGATGATGCCGAGCGCCATCGCCGCGACCCCCGATCGCTCGATGACGAACGTCGCCTTGCTGGCTTCGCGGCCACTGCTCCCGCGAAAGGCGTCCTCGCCCTCACCCAGCAAACGGTCACGACCGACCCGCACGTCGTCGAGGAAGAGCATGCCCGTCGGCGAGGAGTGCAGGCCCATCTTCCGCAGCGGCTTCGTCTGCTCCAGCCCGGGCATACCCGAGTCGAGCACGAACTGCAGCACGATCCGCTCGGCCGGCGGGTTGCCCTCGTCGAGTTTGCAGATGTAAACGATCGTGTCGGCGTACGGACCGTTCGTGATGAAGGTCTTCGATCCGTTGAGCACGTACTCGTCGCCGTCGCGCCGGGCGGTGGAGGCCATCTGCCCGAATGCGTCGGAGCCGGAGTTGGGCTCGGTAATCGCCCATGCGCCGATCTTGTCGAGCGTCAACAGATCACGCGCCCAGCGCTTGCGCTGCGCAATCGTGCCCTTCGAGTTGATCGCGGCTGCGGTCAACCCGACCGACACCCCCAACGCCGTGACCATGCCCGGCGAGCACTTGCAGAGCTCGATGATCGGCAACAGCGTGAATCCTCCACCGCGCGATTCCTCGGGCTCGCTGCCGGGCGCGCTCGCGGTGTCGGCGTTTCCCGCCGAGGCGGTGCCCGCCGCCTCCTCGGCCGCGATCCGTCGGTCGAACCCGTCGGCGGCGAGCTGGCCCATGCCGAACGTCGTGTACAGCTTGCGCAGCAGGTCGTACGGCGGGAGGTCGCCGTGCTCGAGCTCTTCACGGTGCGGGCGGATCTCGTTGTCGACGAATTGGCGCACTGCGTCTCGCACCATCTGCAGCTCTTCGGGCCATTCGAACATTCGTGGATCGTACGGGACTCCGGCGCCGCAGGCCTCGCAGGCCGTGGGTATCCGCGGCTTCCGTACCAGTTGGGGGGTTCAGTCGGGTGGGCAGGACGCCGATGCATCTCCCAACGGAGAAGGTCCGTGGGAGGGATCGGGATGGATCGCGGTGGCATGAGCGTGGCGCGCACATTGCCGATCGACGGCGCGCTCCTGAATGACGTGATGCTGCGGCTCCGGCGCGATTCGGCGTCGCCCTCGCTGCGTTGGACCCTCGGCACCCGGGGGACGGCGGAGGTCGACGTCTGCTTCACCTCAGCCGGCCCCGCGTGGACCACCAAAGCCCGGCTCTGGAGCCACGGGGGCATGGTCGTGACCCCCGCGACGCTGCAACTCGTGGCCACGGCGGCCGACGAGGTGCGCTTGACACTCGAGCCGATCCTGCCGATGGCGCCGGCGGGGAGGCGTCCAGGGTGCGACCTGCTGGATCTGGCGCGCGCCGCGCTCGACGAGCTCGCCGAAGAGCTGCTTTGGCACGCGACGCGCGCCGGGCTCATGCAGGGCGGCTGATCG
This sequence comes from Acidimicrobiia bacterium, assembly GCA_038213435.1. Classification (GTDB taxonomy): domain Bacteria; phylum Actinomycetota; class Acidimicrobiia; order IMCC26256; family PALSA-610; genus PALSA-610. The sequence continues at coordinate 59,052 of JBBQTI010000011.1, read as the reverse complement.
TTCATCTTCCCGTCTCACAGACGCCGACTGCCCGAAACGCGCGTTCGCCAAGATGACCATGCACTGCTCGGGTCGTCCGCCACGCTCCCCCCGAGGCGGACGGCCCGAGACGGGCACGCACATCTCCATCAGTGCACGGGCCGATCAGCGCATAGGCAGCGTCTCGGGTGTGATCGGCGCGGGGAGCAGTGTCTCGCCCATCAGGAACTCGTCGACCGCTGCTGCGCACGACCGCCCCTCGGCGATCGCCCACACGATGAGGCTCTGACCACGACCCATGTCGCCGCAGACGAACACGTTCGCCAGATTCGTGCGGAAGCTCCCGTCGCGGGACACGTTGCCGCGCTCGTTGATCTCGACCCCGAGCTGTTCGAGCAGCCCGGGCCGTTGCGGACCGACGAAGCCCATCGCGAGCAGGACGAGCTCGCAGGGCAACTCGAAGTCCGTGCCCTCGACGCGCGCGAATGTCATCCGGCCGTCGACGATCGTCTGCTCCACCTTGTGGGCGCGCAACGCACGCAGATTGCCTTCGTCGTCGCCGAGGAAGCACTCCGTATTCACCGCGTACACGCGCTCGCCGCCCTCTTCGTGCGCGGACGACACGCGATAGATCATCGGGTAGGTCGGCCAGGGCATCGACTCGACGCGCGCGTCGGGTGGGCGCGGCAGGATCTCGAACTGGTGCACCTCGACCGCTCCCTGGCGGATTGTCGTGCCGAGGCAATCGGCGCCGGTGTCGCCGCCACCGATGATCACGACCCGTTTGCCCTGGGCCGAGATCGGCGGGTCGTCGATGTCGCCTTGTTGCACGCGGTTCCCCCACGGCAGGTATTCCATCGCCTGGTAGACGCCTTGCAGGTCGCGGCCGGGCACCGGAAGATCGCGCCAAGCGGTCGCGCCCCCGGCGAGAACCACTGCCTCGAATTGTTCCAGGTCGCCGATCGGCACGTTCTCTCCGACGTTCGCGTTCGTCTGGAACTGCGTACCTTCTGCTTCCATCTGCGCGATCCGACGGTCGAGGTGACGCTTCTCCATCTTGAACTCCGGGATGCCGTAGCGCAGCAAACCACCGATGCGATCGGCGCGCTCGAACACCGTCACGTCGTGGCCGGCGCGCGTGAGTTGCTGCGCCGCCGCCAAACCTGCGGGTCCGCTACCGACGACGGCGACCCGCTTGCCCGTCTTCTTCTCCACCAGAACCGGCCGAACGTAGCCGTCCTCCCACGCGCGGTCGGAGATCTCGACCTCGATCTGTTTGATCGTGACGGCCGGCTCGTTGATCCCGAGCACACACGCCTCCTCGCAGGGCGCCGGGCACAGCCGTCCGGTGAATTCCGGGAAGTTGTTCGTCGCGTGCAGGCGATCGGCGGCCGCTTCCCAGCGGTCGCGGTACACGAGGTCGTTCCACTCGGGAATGAGGTTCCCGAGCGGGCACCCCGTGTGACAGAACGGGATCCCACAGTCCATGCACCGCGCGCCCTGCACGCGCACCTTCTCCGGCGGAAAGTCCTCGTACACCTCCTGCCAGTCGGCGATGCGCACCGGGATCAACCGCCGCTTCGGCAGCTCCCGGCCGTGCTTCATGAACCCGGTGGTCTCACCCACGAGCCGCGGCCATGACTGCTTCGTCGACGTCGACGCCGCGTTCGACGGCGTCGCGTTGAGCTTCGAGCACGCGTTTGTAATCCTTCGGGAAGATCTTCGTGAACTGCCGCACGTTCTGCCACCAGTTCGACAGCAGGCGCTCGGCGACGGCCGAACCCGTCAGCTCCAGGTGCATGGTGACGATGCTCCGCAGCCAGTCGACGTCCTCGTCGTCGTCGAGGAGGTCGAGATCGACCATCTCGCGGTTCATGCGGAGAAACAGCGACCGATCGGGATCGAGGACGAACGCGAACCCGCCGCTCATCCCGGCCGCGAAATTGCGGCCCGTCGGGCCGAGGATCACCGCGCGCCCACCGGTCATGTACTCGCAGCCGTGGTCGCCGACGCCCTCGACCACTGCGGTCGCGCCCGAGTTGCGCACGCAGAACCTCTCGCCCACCATGCCGCGGATGAACACGCTTCCGCCGGTCGCGCCGTAGAGGATCACGTTGCCCGCGATGATGTTCTCTTCCGCGACGAACTTCGCAGTGCGCGCGGGACGCAACACCAACGTGCCGCCGGACAGCCCCTTGCCGAAGTAGTCGTTGGCATCGCCTTCGAGCCGGAGGCTGATACCGCGCGGCACGAACGCGCCGAAACTCTGGCCGGCTGAGCCTTGGAACGTGAGATCGATGGTTCCGTCGGGCAGGCCTTCGCCGCCCCATCGGCGCGTGAGCTCCGAACCCAGCATCGTGCCGACGGTGCGGTTCGTGTTGCGAATCTCGTACGACTCCCGGAACTGCCCTTCGCCGCTCTCGAGCACGGTTCGTGCGTCCGCGATCAGCTGGCGGTCGAGCGCCTTTTCGAGCCCGTGATCCTGGGATCGCGAACAGTGGAGCGTCTGCTCGTACTTGTTGACGGGCGGCACGAGGATCGGCGAGAGGTCGAGCCCCCTGGCCTTCCAGTGCTCGACCGCACGATGCACATCGAGCATCTCGACGTGGCCGATGGCATCTTCGAGCGTGCGGAAGCCCAACGCGGCGAGCAGCTCGCGCACCTCCTCGGCGATGAACTCGAAGAAGTTGACGACGAACTCGGGCTTGCCCGAGAACTTCTTGCGCAGCTCCGGATTCTGGGTCGCGACCCCGACCGGACACGTGTCGAGGTGACAGACGCGCATCATGATGCAGCCGCTCACGACGAGCGGCGCGGTTGCGAAGCCGAACTCCTCGGCTCCGAGCAGCGCCGCGATCACCACGTCGCGGCCGGTCTTGAGCTGCCCGTCGACTTGTACGACGATGCGGTCGCGGAGCCCGTTCAACAGCAACGTCTGCTGGGTCTCCGCCAGGCCGAGCTCCCACGGCGCTCCCGCGTGCTTGATCGAGGTGAGCCGCGCCGCGCCGGTGCCGCCGTCGTGACCGGAGATGAGCACGACGTCGGCGTGGGCCTTCGACACGCCGGCGGCGACCGTACCGACGCCGACCTCCGCGACGAGCTTCACGTGCACCCGGGCGCGGTCGTTCGCGTTCTTCAGGTCGTGGATCAGCTGCTTGAGATCCTCGATCGAGTAGATGTCGTGGTGCGGAGGCGGCGAGATGAGCCCCACGCCCGGGGTGGAGTGCCGCGTCTTCGCGATCCACGGATACACCTTGTGACCCGGGAGCTCGCCGCCCTCACCCGGTTTGGCGCCCTGCGCCATCTTGATCTGCAGGTCGTCGGCGTTCACGAGGTACTCGCTCGTCACGCCGAAACGCCCGGACGCGACCTGCTTCACCGCGCTGCGGCGCGAGTCGCCGTTGGCGTCGCGCACGAACCGGTCGGGATCCTCGCCGCCTTCGCCGGTGTTGGAGCGCGCACCCAGACGGTTCATCGCGATCGCGAGGTTCTCGTGCGCTTCCTTCGAGATGGACCCGTAGCTCATGGCGCCGCTCGAGAAGCGCTTCACGATCGAGGTGACCGGCTCGACCTCGTCGATCGGCACGGGTACGCGTTCGTCGGTGCGCATCTCGAACAGACCTCGCAGGGTCGCGATCCGGCGCGACTGCTCGTCGACGAGCGTCGTGTACTGCTTGAACACGTCGTAGCGACGCGAGCGGGTCGAGTGCTGGAGCTTGAAGACCGTCTCCGGGTTGAAGAGGTGGTACTCGCCCTCTCGGCGCCACTGGTACTCGCCGCCCACGGTCAACTCTCGGTGCGCCAGCTCGCCGGGCCGGTCGGGATACGCGATGTTGTGGCGCCGCGCGACCTCCTCGGCGATCACGTCGAGATCGATACCCTCGATGCGCGACGCGGTGCCGGTGAAGTACTCGTCGATGAGCGTCTTCTGCAGGCCGACCGCCTCGAAGATCTGGGCGCCCGTGTAGGACGCGACGGTGGAGATGCCCATCTTCGACATCACCTTGAGGATGCCCTTGCCGGCAGCCTTCACGTAGTTCTTGACGGCCTTGCGTTCCGTCATCCCGCTCAGCACGCCTTCGCGGCACAGGTCGCGGATGGTGTCGAAGGCGAGGTACGGATTGATGGCGCCCGCGCCGTAGCCCAACAACAACGCGAAGTGGTGCACCTCGCGCGCTTCGCCCGTCTCGACCACGAGCCCGACGCGTGTGCGCGTCTTCTCGCGCACGAGATGGTGGTGTACCGCGGCCGTGATGAGCAGCGCGGGGATGGGCGCGTTCTCCGAGTCGGCGTAACGGTCGGAGAGGATCACGAGGTTGGCGCCGCTTGCGATCGCATCGCTCACCTGCGTCCGCACGTTGTCGATCGCCATGCGCAGTCCGTCGCCACCCTCGGCGACCGGGTATTGGCAGTACACCGAGAACGGCGTGAACCCCGGCACCGCGGAGTCGCTGTCGTCGATGTAGCGAAGCTTGGCCAGCTCCTCGTTGGTGAGGATCGGCGTCGGGCACACGATCTGGCGGCACGATTCCGGCGTCGGTTCGAGCAGGTTTCCCTCGGGGCCGAGCGCCGAGTCGAGCGACGTGACGAGCACCTCGAAGTTGGCGTCGAGGGGCGGGTTGGTGACCTGCGCGAACAGCTGCTTGAAGTACTCGTACAGCATGCGGGGACGGTCGGACAGCACGGGCACGGGAGTGTCGGTCCCCATCGAGCCGAGCGATTCGACCGCGTTGCGGGCCATCGGAGCGATGATCAGGCGCAGGTCCTCTTCGGTGTATCCGAACATGCGCTGCTGCTGTACCGCGGAGCTGTGCTGCGGTACGAGCGGGAACTGGGGCGGCAGGTCGTCGAGGTGCACGAGCCCGTCGTCGAGCCACTGCTGATACGGGTGCTGCGCGGCGAGGTCGGCCTTGATCTCCTCGTCGGGGATGATGCGCCCCTGGGCGGTGTCGACGAGAAAGATCTTTCCCGGCTCCAACCGACCCTTCCTCACGATCTTCGCCGGGTCGATGTCGAGCACGCCGACCTCGCTCGCCATGATGACGCGGTCGTCGTCGGTGACCCAGTAGCGCGATGGTCGCAGACCGTTCCGATCGAGTACCGCGCCGATCACCGTGCCGTCGCTGAACGCGATCGAGGCCGGTCCGTCCCACGGCTCCATCAGCGCCGCGTGGTAGCGATAGAACGCCTTGCGCGGCGCATCCATGCTCTCGTGGTTCTCCCACGCCTCGGGGATCATCATCAAGATCGCGTGGTGGAGTGGACGGCCGGCGAGGTTGAGAAGCTCGAGCGCCTCGTCGAAGCGGGCGGTGTCCGAGGCCGCGGGCGTGCAGATCGGGAAGGCGCGCTCGAGATCGCCGGACAGCACGTCACTCGTCATCACACCCTCACGGGCGCGCATCCAGTTCTCGTTGCCTTGGACCGTGTTGATCTCACCGTTGTGGGCGAGCATCCGGTAGGGGTGCGCGAGCGGCCAGCTCGGAAACGTGTTCGTGCTGAAGCGCGAGTGCACGAGCGCGAGCGCGCTCTCGAATCGCTCATCACGCAGGTCGGGGTAGAACGCTTTGAGCTGGTCGGGCGTGAGCATGCCCTTGTACACGACGACCCGCCCGCTGAGCGACGCGAAGTACGCCTCGGTCTCGTGTTCGATGCGCTTGCGGGCGAGGTAGACGTGCCGTTCGAGCTCCTCGCCGACCAGTCCGTTCTTCGCCACGAACACCTGCACGAACGCCGGCATCAACTCACGGGCGGACGCACCCGGCTGGGCCGCGTCGACCGGTACCGCGCGCCAGCCCAACACCGCGAAGCCCTCGTCGGCGAGAACCTTGGCGACCGCGTCGGTCGTGGCGTCGACGCGGTCGTCCGGGACGAACGCGATGCCCGTCGCGTAGGCGCCCGCGGGCGGTAAGGCGAAGTCGACGGTCGCCCGGTAGAAGCCGTCAGGCGTCTGCACCAAGATGCCGGCGCCGTCGCCGGTGTCGGGCTCCGCCCCTGCCGCGCCCCGGTGGTTCAGGCAACAGACGGCCGTGAGCGCCTCGTCGACGATCGCGTGGCTCTTGCGGCCCTGCACGTCGACCACGAAGCCGACGCCGCACGCGTCGTGCTCGAATCGGGGGTCGTACAGCGGGGGTAGCTCGCGATCGGCCACTGCGGTGTCATCCTCGTTTCGGGCGGTCAGCTCCAGTTGGGACTGGCCACCGCGGGACAACATTGGCCCGTGGCGGAGCAGGACGATTCTAGCGGTGCGCAGGATCAACTCGGCGAACGCATATTTGCCCCGTGCCTACTCGTCGGAGCTCACGTGCAGCCCGAGCGCCTGGGCGAGTGCGGGCGCGAGACCGAACAGCTGGTCGACACCGACGGTCGCTCCGGCGAGGGAGGCGATGCCGCGCAGACCGTCGAGCCGGGCGCCGCGCAGGTCGACCGCGGAGCATCTCGCGTTCGAGAAGTCGGCGCCGGCCAGATCGCCGCCGTCGAAGGCGAGATCGTCGAGCTGCGCGCCGATGAGCTCGGCGCCGGCGAGCACCGACCCGTCGAACCGGACGTCCTGCAACTTCGCGAGCCTGAAGTTCGCGTCGTCCAGCTTGCAGGCCTCGAACGTGACATGACGCAGGTTCGCCTGCGGAAGCTCGATCGCCGACGCGCGGCAGTCGACGAGGTTCACCCTCTGCCAGACCGACTCGGAGAAGTCGCAACCCGACAGGTCACAGCGCACCAGGTCGACGTCGACGAGTCGAGCGCGTTCGAACGCCTCGCCGGCATGGCGGGCGTCGACCACCCGCAACCCGAGCGCCTCACCGTCGTCGTCCAGCTCGAGCGACGCCGCGGGCACCCGGTCAGGTGAATTCACGACGACCATGCTCGCGTACCGGGCTATCCTCGGCGCCGATGTCGTGATCCGGCCCCTTCCGAGCCTCTTGGCCTCTGGCCTGTTGTCCGCCGCTCGATTGCAGGTGCCGCCGTGTCGTCCGTGTCGTCCGTGTCGTCCTCCTTCGCCTCCCTCGTCGCCCGTGACCTCACCAAGTCGTTCGGGCCGCACGTCGTGCTCGATCACGTGTCGTGCACGGTCGGACCGCTTCACCGTGTCGGTGTCGTCGCACCCAACGGCACCGGCAAGTCGACGCTGCTCAAGATCCTGGCCGGCCTCGACGCGCCCGATTCGGGAAGCCTCACCCTCACGCCGCCGACCGCGACCGTGGGCTACCTCCCGCAAGAGCCCGAACGACGCGCGGGCGAGACCGTTCGCGCGTACCTCGCTCGCCGCACCGGCGTCGCGGACGCGGTCGAGAAGTTGCACACCGCGTCGGCCGCACTCGCCGGACAGACCCCGGGCGCCGACGACACCTACGCCGAGGCGCTCGAGCGCTACCTCTCCCTCGGCGCCGCCGACTTCGACGCCCGGGTCGGCGCGGTATGCGCCGACCTCGGTCTCGCGGCCCGCGTGCTCGACCTCGATATGCACGCGCTGTCGGGCGGCCAGGCCGCGCGTGCGAGCCTCGCGGCCATCGTGCTCGCCCGCTTCGACGTCTTCTTGCTCGACGAGCCCACCAACGATCTCGATTTTACCGGGCTCGAACGTCTGGAACGGTTCCTGCACGACGAGCTCGCGGGCGGCGCCGTCATCGTGTCGCACGACCGCGCGTTCCTCGACCGCACGATTACCTCGGTGCTGGAGCTCGACGAGCACCGGCACTCGGCAACGGAGTACGCGGGCGGGTGGCAGTCGTATCTCGACGAGCACGCGACCGCCCGCCGTCACGCCGAGGAGGAGTACGCGGCGTACCGCTCGCAGCGCGGCGAGTTGATCGACCGGGCGCAGCGTCAACGCCAGTGGTCGGTGCAGGGCAAGGCGAAGCTGGAGAAATCGGGGGAGAACGACAAGAACATCCGCGAGTTCCGGCGCAACAGCAGCGAGCACGTCGCGGCCAAGGCCAAGATCACCGATCGCGCGCTCGCCCGGCTCGAGAAGAACGCGATGGACAAGCCGTGGGAGGCTTGGGACCTGCGCATGGAGATCGCGGCCGCGCCCCGTAGCGGCGCGGTTGTCGCGCGCCTCGCCGGCGCGGTGGTGCGGAGAGGCGATTTCACGCTCGGTCCGATCGACCTCCAAGTCGCGTACGGCGAGCGGATCGCGATCTTGGGCGCGAACGGAGGCGGCAAGACGACGCTGCTCGACACGCTCATTGGACGGCGGCGACTCGTAGCCGGCGAACGATGGCTCGGGCCGGGCGTCATCGTCGGAGAGCTCGACCAGGCCCGCGCCGCCTTCTCCGGCACCGCGCCGCTCCTCGCCCGCTTCGAAACCGCGAGCGCGCTGATGCCGAGCGCGGCGCGCTCGCTGCTCGCGAAGTTCGGCTTGGGCGCCGAACACGTCGCGCGGCCGGCCGACTCGCTCTCGCCGGGCGAGCGAACACGCGCGTCGCTCGCGCTGCTCGGAGCCAAGGGCGTGAACTGCCTCGTTCTCGACGAACCGACGAACCATCTCGACCTGCCCGCGATCGAGCAACTCGAATCGGCGCTGGGGAACTACCCGGGAACGTTGCTGCTCGTCACGCACGACCGTTCCCTGCTCGACGCGATCTCGCTGACGCGTCACATCACGGTAGAAGAGGGACGGATCACGGTCGACACTCCGGCCGATTGACCGAGGCGGCGTAGAACGCGACGGCGGCGGCGGTCGCGACGTTGAGCGAATCGGCGCCGGGCCGCATCGGGATCTTCACTCGGTGGTCGGCCGCGTCGAGCCACCGGTCCGAGAGTCCGTGCCCTTCCGCGCCGAACAGCAGGGCCACGCGCTCGGGCCAGTCGACGACATCGATCGGCGTGGCGCCGGCGGACGGTGTGAGCGCGAACGTCGTGAGGCCGGCCCGCCGCACGTCGTCGACCGACGCGATGCGCGTCCACGGCAATCGCAGCACGTGGCCGATCGACACGCGAACGCTTCGGCGATAGAGCGGATCGGAGCACTCGGGGTCGAGCAACACCGCATCGACACCGAGCGCGGCCGCACTCCGGAACAGGACGCCGAGGTTCTCGTGGTCGTTCACGCGCTCGAGAACCGCGACGCGGCGGGCGCCGTGCAGCACCCGTTCGACCGCGGGCATCGGCCAGCGATCGGCCGCCGCGACGGCGCCCCGGTGGAGGTCGAAGCCGACCACCCGGCGCAGCACCGCGTCCGGTGCCACATACACGGGAGCGTCGAGGGCCGCGCTCGCGAACGCGTCGGACAGCGTGTCGAACCGCGCCGGAGTGACGAGCACCGACCGGATCCGCCTCCCCGACTCGAGGAGGCGCCTCACCACGAGCGGCGACTCGGCGATGAAGAAGCCCCGCTCGGCCTCGACCCGCCGCCGGACGTCGGGATCGGCAAGATCGACGTAGTCGGCCAGGCGCGGGTCGGCGGGATCCTCCACGAAGACCGGCGAACGCACCCGCCAACCTTGGCACGCCGAGGCCCTGCCGGGACGAGCGATCGCCGGCGCGCGGCCGAAAAAACCTTTGAAAATGGGCCTGAGATCCACACATCGACGCAGGGAACGTGTAACGATGCACCCCGCACTTCCCAACATCGCATGGAGGACCAGTGAACCGCAGCCAGCTGCTGAACGAGCTCGCCGACCGCAACGACTGGACGCGCAGGGAAGCCGACACGTTCTTGACGTCGTTCACCGATCTCATCACTGCGACGGTGTCGACGGGTGAGGATGTCGCGATCTCTGGCTTCGCCAAGTTCCGCCGCATCGACCGACCCGCACGCATGGCCCGCAACCCCGCCACCGGCGAACAGGTGAAGGTCGCGGCCAAGCGCGTCGCCCGCATCACACCGCTGAAGGCGTTCAAGGACTCGGTACTGTCGGGTCGCAAGACCGCCGCGAAGAAGGCGCCTGCGAAGAAGACCGCCGCGAAGAAGGCTCCGGCCAAGAAAGCGCCCGCCAAGAAGAAGGCGACGAAGCGCCGCTGAGCGTTCGCGCGTACGCTCGCGCCGGTGGGCGACGCGCTGCACGAGGTCGACTTGTTCCGCGTGCGGTTGCCGCTCGTCACACCCTTTCGGACCGCGCGGGTCACGACCGCGGTAAAGGACGCGCTTCTCGTCCGGGTGCAAACGAGCGCGGGCATTGGATGGGGCGAGTGCACCGCGCAAACCACACCGGCCTACGAGGGCGAAACGATCGATGACGCACGGCTCGCCTTGCGCGATCACCTGCTCCCCCGCGCGTTCGCCGGCGCGGACCTCGACGACGTGCGGGGGCACACCTCCGCGCGGGCCGCGCTCGAATGTGCGTTGATCGACGCCCGCTTGCGCGCCGAGGGGAAGTCCTTGGCCGCGTGGCTCGGCGCCGGACGCCCGGCCGTCGATGCGGGCGTCGCCGTCGGTCTGGTCGACGACCTCGACGGGTTGCGCCGCATCGTCGCCACCTATGTCGAGGCCGGCTACCGGCGGATCAAGTGCAAGATCGAGCCTGGTCACGACGTCGCCGTGCTGGCTGCGGCGCGCGCCGAGGCCGGTCCCGCGGTGTCGCTCGCGGCCGACGCGAACGGCAGTTACGCCCTCGACGAGGCCCGGCGCCTGTTCGAGGAGATCGAGGAGATCGATCACCTCGGGCTGCAGTGCGTCGAGCAGCCTTGCGCACCGGAGGCACTCGCCGATCATGCGCTCCTCGTCGAGCAGGTGCGCACTCCGATCTGTCTCGACGAGACGATCACGAGCGTCGCGGTCGCGAAGGACGCGATCGTCCGGCGTGCGTGCAACGCGATCGCGATCAAGGTCGGGCGGCTCGGGATCGAGGCGGCGAAACGCGTGCACGACACATGTGTGCGCGGCGCGATCGACGCGCTGCCGGGCGGGATGCTGGAGACCGGCGTGGGACGCGCCGCGTTGCTGGCCGTCGCCGCGTTGCCGGGTTTCACCCTCGTCGGCGACTGTTCGGCGTCGGAACGTTTCTTCGGGGTCGACGGTGACCTCACCGAGCCGTTCGTGATCGACGACGGCCGGATGCGCGTCCCGAGCGGGCCGGGGCTCGGAGTGGAGCCGATCCCGGAGCGGCTCGCGCGTCGCACCATCGCACGCGAGCGGCTCACGGCGAGGGGTTGAGCCCGGCGATCGTCGTCAGCGCTACGGCTGCTTCCCGTCGAGCCAGGGGCGGACCATCACGATCGAGTCCTCGGGATGGTCCGGGTCGAGTCGCAGCACGATCGGATCGTTGAAGGGCTCTCCGCCGGCCCAGTCCTCGACGATCGCCGGCGTCTCGTCCTTGGGCGGCTCGAGCACGTCGCGCAATCCCAGCAAGCCCGCGGCGAGCGCGGCCCCGATCGAGGTTCGCCGGAAGCGCTCGATCGGCGCCGGCTCGGCATGCCCCACGACGTTCTCGGGGCGCTCGTCGGTGTAGTCCTCGTCGTCTTCGAGCACGACCTCACGGTACCCGCGCCCACCCGCTACCTTGGCGCCCATGGCGAACGTGCGTTCGGGGTCGAGCGGGTGCTGGGGACCGGAACGCCTGAACTGGCAGCCGACGCTGCTCGGCGATCCCGGCGACGGGCCCGCGTTCGATCCGTCGTTCACCGGCGCATGCCTCATCGCGCTCGACGACTCCGCCTGGGTCGATCACGTCGCCGGCTGGGTGCGCGGCGCCGACACCCTGTTCGACACGTCGTCGCGCACGCGCCGTGGGAGCACCGGACGGTTCGGATGTACGACCGGATGGTGGAAGAGCCGCGGCTCACGGCGTGGTACGGGCGCGCGCTCGGCGACCCCGGCGTTCCGGCGATCCTCACGGAGATGGCCGCGGCACTGCGCGTGCGGTACCGCCGCGCGTTCGACGGTGTCGGCGCGGCCCTCTATCGCGACGGCCGCGACAGCGTCGCCTGGCACGGTGATCGCATCGACCCGGCGATGGTCGAGCCTGTCGTGGCGATCATCTCGCTCGGATCGGCGCGCACGCTCCGCATGCGCCCGCGCGAGCACCGGGGTAGGTCGCGCGCGTTCCCGTTGCTCCCCGGCGACCTCTTCGTTATGGGCGGCACGACCCAGACCACGTGGGAGCACGGGGTGCCGAAGGTCGCGCGCGCCGGCGCGCGCGTCAGCCTGCAGTTCCGCCATTCGTCGTAGTCAGGGGCGCGAGCAGCGCGTGCTCAACCGCGAAGTCGGTCCGATCGACGGCGAGCGCGGCGATCCGAGTCTCCCCGACGCTCACCTCGCATGTCTGCCAGCCCTCGACGCGCGCCGGCACGTCGCGCAGCCGCGTGGCGATCCCGATACCGATCGCCTTCAGGTACGCCTCCTTCGTCGTCCACGCGCGCAGGAACGACCGGAGCTGCTCGTCCCCCTCCGCGAGGGCGAGCCAGGCCCCATGCTCGTCGTCGTTCAGCACGCGCGCCGCGAGCGCGCCGAGCCGGCGGCGAGGTTTCACCTCCTCGACGTCGACGCCGATCCTGAGCGCGCCGTCGGCGAGGGCGATGACCGCGAACGAACCCGAGTGACTGAGGCTGAACGAGATCCGGTCGTCGCCGGCGAGAGTCGGGCGGCCGTGCGTCGGATGAGCGCAGTGCGCGCACCGCCGGGAGATCGGGACCCGACCCGGCTCCGTGCCGAGCGCGTCGGCGAGCACGACCCTGGTCATGGCGCGCGCGACCCGGATGGGCACGGGCGCGCGGCGCTCGTCGGGCGCGAGCACGCCGTCGAGGCGCTCGACGACGGTTGCCGGCTGGTCGAGGTCGACCGAGAACACGCGCACCACGCCGGCATCCACGCATTCACGCTAGACGCCCGGCGAATTCGTGATCAGTCCGGGTTCAATCGGCAGGCTCGACCGTATCTTCGGAGCTCCGGTGCTCGATGGATTTGTCCGGGGGCGAGCGACGACCGTCCATCCGCGCATCGGATTCGGCGAGGATCTCCTCCGCTTGCGCCGAGGGATCGTCGCTCCCGACACTGCGCTCCTCGGGCAGGAGCGACTCGGCTCGGCGCTGCACTCGCTTCGGGTCGGGTTCGTCGGGCATGGGTACTGGTCTACCCCGATCGCGGCCCCATCTGGGTGACCCAGATGGCCAGGTGGCCTACTGAAGGCGCAACCGCTGCTCGATGGCATCGACCTTGGCTCGGAGCGCGTCGGTCACTCCCGGTCGGTGGTCGATCTTGATCACGACGCTCACTCGTGGCGCGGCCTCGGCAACGGACATGACACACGTCTTGATCAGGGCCATTACCTCGTCCCACTCGCCTTCCACGCTGGTGAACATGGCGTTGGTCTCGTTGGGCAGGCCGCTGTCACGGACCAGGCGCACTGCGTGCGCGACGGGCTCGCTGACCGAGGTACCGATCCCGAGGGGCGTGATGGAGAATGCAGCAATCATGTCCAGATGATCGCGCCATCCGTCGCGTGCTACAGCTTCGGGATGCTGATCGTCGCCTCCGACGCGCACCGCACCCACCATCCCCGCGAGCCGTTCCTCGACCGCGGGCAGCTCGTCGATCCACCCGAGATCCCCGAACGGGTCGACCGGATACTCGCGGCCATCGCCGACGCCGGGCTCGGCCGCCCCGAGCTGCCGCGCGCCTTCGGCGGCGGGCCCACCGCGAGGGTGCACTCGCCCGAGTACGTGGAGTTCCTGGAGCACGCCCACGCCCGCTGGCGCGACGCGACGGGCCTCGACGAGTCGTCGGAAGCCGTCGCATACGCGCGCCCGATTCGTGACCAGCCGCACCTCGATCCCGAGCACATCATCGCCCAGCTCGGCTGGTACTCCCACGACAGCGATCCCGTCCTCGCGGGCACGTTCGGAGCGGCCGTCGCCGCGGTGGATGTCACGCTCACCGCGTGGGAAGCCATCGCCGGCGGTCGCGAACGCACGGCGTACGCGTGCGTACGACCGCCCGGACACCACGCGGCGACCGACTCGTACGCGGGCTACTGCTACCTCAACAACGCGGCCATTGCCGCACAAGCCTGGACCGACCGCGGCGCGCGCGTGGCGATCGTCGACGTCGACTACCACCACGGCAACGGTACCCAGCAGATCTTCTACGACCGCGACGATGTGCTGTTCGTCTCGCTGCACGCCGATCCCGCGTTCGAGTATCCGTTCTTCCTGGGCTTCGCGGGGGAACGCGGTTGGGGCGCGGGCGAGGACTGCAACCGCAACTACCCGCTGCCCGCGGGAGCCGAGTGGGACACGTACGGCGACGCGTTGGCCACCGCGGTCGATGCCGTGCGCAAGTTCGGACCCGATGCCGTGGTCGTGTCGCTCGGCGTCGACACCGCGCTCGAAGATCCCGACACCTTCCGGCTCGTCGCCGACGACTTCCCGCGCATCGGCGCCACGATCGCCGCGCTCGATCGCCCGACGCTCGTCGTGCAAGAGGGCGGCTACTGCCTCGACGTGCTCGGACGCAACGTCGCTGGAGTACTGCGCGAGCTGGGCTAACGCGCCGAGGAGCGGCAGCGGAGCCGACCGGATGGGAGGCGCAGCGCGAGCGACCAATAATGATGGGAGGCGCAGCGCGAGCGACCAATCGTTGTGCCGCTACTCGGCGAGCGAGTCGGCACGTATCGTGAAGAACGGCGCGGCGATGAGCAACGTCACATTGGGCGCGGGCTCCCACTCGTAGCCCGCGATCTCTTCCGCGCTCCGGCGGCCGGTCGTCGCTCGCAGCAGCTCGAAGCGGGGCGCGTAAACGGTCACCTGCGGTTCGCCCGCGCCCGCGATGTCGTCGCCCTGCTCAGTGACGAAGCGGATCGCGGGCGCGCCCGCGCGCGTCCGGGTGCCCACGAGCCACTGCCAGCTCACGTCCATGGCGTCGCTGTCGCGCGCGCCCGGACGCCCAATGGCCTGGCGGACGTCGTGCTCGTGCGTCGCAGCGTCGAACACCGCCTGACCGGCGATCTCCACCGGCGCCCCGGCGAGAAGCTTCTCGAACTCCGGTCCGTAGTGCTCCCAGTCGCCGAGCAGCTCGTCGATCGAGACGTGTCGGCGCCTCTCCACCTGGGCGCCCGTCCAGGCATCGGACGCGATGCCGTCGAGCCGTCCGTTCACGACGTCGTCGCTGACCCCGACCATGTGCGCGAGCACGTCGCGCACGCGCCAGCCCGGCGTCGCCGCGGCGGGCCGATCGAGGACCGCGGGGTCGACGTGGCGTACGAGCTCGGTCATGCGGACGCGCAACTCGCCTTGCACCAGGGCGTGTTGCTCAGTCATCGGGCGCGCCTTTCTCACGGAGCGATCTTGCGCTCGACCGCACCGCGAGCACCAGCGCCCACGCGGCTCCGATCAGCAGGATCTGGGTCGAGTGCGCCTTTGCGAACGGTCCGGCGATGAGCACTCCGAGGGGGACCGTACCGCCGAAGGCCATGATCCACAGCGCCATGACGCGACCGCGCTCCTCGTTGCGAAGCTGTTTCTGCAGGATCGTCGACAGACACGTGACAACGACGAAGTACGCATAGCCGAGCAGGCCGGCGAACACGAACGCGAAGGGAATGTTGCGCACCAGGCCGAAGGCGGCGAGTGCGACTGCGAACGCGACGAAGCCCGGCCGTAAGAGCGCGACCTTGGAACGCCGGGCGAAGAACGTTCCGACCGTGAACGCGCCCGCTGCCGCGCCGAAGCCGAAGGTCGCGTAGAGAAGTGCGTACACACCCTTGGACATGCCGAGGTTGTACGTCGCGATGAGCGGCATGATGCCGACGAAGGCAAGCGAGAAGAACGAGAACGTGAAGAGCGTGAGCAACACGTATCTGATGACCGGATCGGCGCGTGCGATCCGCACCCCGGACAGCAGACGATGCTCGGTGTGATCGACACCACGCGCGTTGGCGTAGCGCGGGTAACGCGCCCATATGAGACCGGTCACCGCGAACAGGTACGTGGCCGCATTGATCGCGAACACCGGACCGGCTTCGAGCTTGGCGAAGACGAGCCCCCCGATCGCGGGCCCGATCACCCGCGAGAGGTTCATCTGCACCGACATGAGCGCGACCGCGCCGGTCATGTCCTCGCGCGGAACGAGTGTCGGGAGGATCGCGCTCAACCCGGGTGCGCCCAACGCGTTCGCGACGCCGATCGCAAACACAATGAGCACGATGGCGAGATGCGAGGGATGCGACGTCCACGCAACGAGCGCGAGCACGAACGACAGGACGCCCTGCAGGAGCTGCAAGCTCACGAGCAACCGGCGCCGGTCGACCCGATCGGCAAGCAGGCCCCCCATCATCGAAAGGAACAACAACGGGCCGAGCTGGCCGAAGAACAAGAGCCCGACGAAGAATCCGCTGTGCGTCAGCTGTAGCGCGTACTCGCCGAGGATGACGTTCTGCATCCATGTGCCGACGTTGGACGAGAACGTCCCGGCATACACGATGCGAAAGTCACGGTGACGGAGCGCGGCGGCCGCGGTACCGCGCTGATACGCGACATCACCGTCGACGAGCGCGTCTTCGACGTCCTCGAGCTCGGAGCCTCCCGGCGACGACGGCATGCGCGATGCACCCTATCGACGGCTCTTCAGGACACGTAGACCGGCACTGTGCCGATGACGTGCTCGGCTTCCAGCCGTGCGAGCTCGTCGTCGTCGATGCCGAGCTCGGTGCGGAGCACCTCGGCGGTGTGTTGTCCGAGTGTCGGCGCGGGTGCGGTCCATACGCGCTCGGGACCACCCGAGAGGCGTACCGGCCACGTCGGGTATTCCTGTTCGCCGACAACAGGGTTGTCGACCGGCTCGAAAAAGCCCCGAGCGCGCATCTGCGGATCGTCGAGGGTCGCGAACGCGGGAACCATCGCCGCCGCGGCGACACCCTGCGCGAGCGTGTCGCGCGCCGCCTCGTCGGGCGTGCGAGTCGCACACCAGGTCGCGCGCGCCTCGGGCGTCATCGGGTCGGACGCCCGATCGATCGCGACCCACGCATCGTCTCCCGCGCATGCGTACACCCCGCCCGCGCCCCGTCGCCCGAGCAAGGTTCCATCGATCGCATACCTGATCACCTGCTCTGCGGTCACTGCGGTCGCAACCTCCACGAGCGGGACCTCGACGAGTTGACCCTCTCCGGTGCGAGCCCGGTGCTCCAACGCGGCGACGACCGCGAGCGCGGCGTGGGCACCGACCATCGGGTCGACGGGGCCCCCGGGAATGATCGGAGGGCCGTCGTCGTAGCCGGTGACCCACGCCATACCCGTGAGCTGTTCCATCGTCTGGGCGAAACCGCCGCGGGCGCGCCACGGACCGTCGAGGCCGAAGGCAGGCATGCGCAGCATGATCGCGCTGGGGTTCAGCGCGTGCACCGTCTCCCAGTCGAGGCCGAAGCGCTCGAGAACCTGCGGCGTGAAGTTCTCCGCAACGACGTCACTGCGCGCCGCGAGGCGCTTCGCGATCGCGAGACCGTCGGGGTGGCCGAGATCGAGCGTGATACCGCGCTTGGCGAGATTGCACGCGTGGAACAGTGCGGACTTCTCGTAAAAGCGCGGGTCGTCGCGTGGCCGAACCGCGGCACTGAACCGGATTCCGTCGGGCCGTTGCACCGCTTCGACCTTGACGACGTCGGCGCCCATCGACGACAACCACGCGGTGGCGAACGGGCCCGCCCAGAACGCGGTGAAGTCGAGCACCCGGATGCCGGCGAGCGGCCGATCGCCCGGCACCGATCGGGCCGGCCGCGGCACCGGGCGTGGTCGCGGTGGCCACCGCCCGGATGCCACGCCCGGAGCGACGAGCTCTCGATCGACGACGCAGTGAAAACGGAACGGCGCGCGTGGCCGGATCCACGGCTCTCCCGGTTGGCGAACGAACACGCCGCGCGCCGCGAGCTGTTCGTTGCGCGGGAGCTCCGCGCCGTTGCCGACGATCGCGGCGGGTACGCGCGCTTCGACGCACGCGGCGACGATCTCGTCGGCCGTGTGCTGTCGGCTGTACGCGTGGATCGCGCCGTTCACCTCCTCGGCCCGACGGAAGCGCCCGATCATCGTGCCGAGCTCGTCGTCGTCGGCGAGGTCGGGACGGCCGAGGACGCGCGCCAGCGCTTGCCACTGTTGCGCGGTCACCGTCGTGATCCCCACGAAACGACCGTCGCCCGCGGGCTCGTTGCCGGGGATCATCACCCAACGAAACGACTGCGGGCGTCCGCCGGGGAACCGCGCCATGAGGGTCGGCGTCGTGACGTACGTCAACTGGATCGCTTCGAGCATCGACGCGTCGACGGTCTCCGCGACGCCGGTGCGCGACGCCCGCCACCACGCGGTCACCGCGCCCAGCGCACCGAAGGCGCCGACGACGTACTCGCCCAGCCGGCCGCCGACCGTCAACGGCGGCAAGTGCGCGTGGCCGTGCGCGGAGAGGCTGCCACTGCGCGCCTGGAGCACCTCCTCCGGTAGGTCGAGGCCGTCGTCGGGCCCGCCGTGGCCGAGCGCGGTGATCGAGACGGTGACGAGCGGCCCCGGACGCGGCGCCCGCGTCCGCTCCGACGCGCCCACGACGACGATGTCGGCCGCGGCGATCCAGGGATCGAGATCGTCGGCGCGCCGCTGCGACGTGCGCAGGTACGCGAACAGCGCATCGCCGTCGAGCGGCGCGCCGAACACGACGTCGGCGCCGAGATCGGTAAGCAGCTTGGTGCAGTACGCGCCGGCGATGCCGGTCGTGCAGTCGACGACGCGTAACCCGTCGTAGATCACGTGCGCGCGAACATCGGGACGACCACCGACTTGCCGGGGAGCGTCGTGAACTCGAGCGGCCGGAACGAGACTGCGACCGGCGCATCGGCGACGAGCTCTTCGGGAGCGGTGCCGACGACGTAGGTACACAGCCGTACGGCCGGGTCCTCGACGAGCGCGACCAGCGCGGTCACGAACGGGACACGATCCTCGAAGGCCGGGAGGAAGGCACGACGGACGACGGCCCACGAGAACAGCGTGCCGCGACCCGACACGGCGGTCCACGCGAGGGAACCGCCGTCGCGCGGACACGCGTCCTGCGGGTACCACACGTAATCACCGCACGTACCGCAGCGCGTGATCAACAGCTCGCCCCGCGCCGCGCCGGCGAAGAACGGCGCAGTCAGTGGATCGTCGACATCGGGGAGCGGGAAGTCGTCGCGCGTGATCGCCACGGCCGTCGATCACCGATCCTTCGTGAGCACGAGCGTGCTGGCCATGTGTCCCGTATAGCCGCCGTAGACGGCCACCTCGCAGCCGGGCACCTGCGCGGCCGCGTCACCACGGAGCTGTTTCACGCATTCGACGACGTGCGCGATGCCCAGGACGTACGCGTGCGACAGGAGGCCGCCGTGCGTGTTGAACGGCAGCTTCCCCGAGTCGTGGAACAACGTATCGCCCTCGACGAAGCGACCTGCGTCACCCTTCGCGCAAAACCCCATGTCCTCTATCTGCATCAGGCTGACCACGGTGAACGGGTCGTACACGGTGAGCACGTCGACTTCGACGGGTGAGAGCCCGGCCATCGCGAACGCGCGCGGCGCGGAGAACACCTGGGGCGTGCTGGTGAACGCCCGCTGCTGCGCCCAATGCGTGCCGCTCGCCGAGTAGCCCTCCCCTACCCCCGCGACGACCGCGGGTGCGTGGGGCAGATCGCGCGCCCGTTCCAGACTCGTCGTGACATAGGCCGCGCCGCCGTCGGAGATCAGGCACGAATCGAGAAGTCGCAGCGGGTCGGCAAGGTAGGGAGCAGCGAGATAGTCGTCGATCGTCATAGGCCGGTCGTGCATCACCGCGCCGGGATGCAGGTTGGCATGGCGCCGGCAGGCAACCGCGATCGCGCCGAACTGCGAAGGAAGCGTCCCGAACTCGATCATGTGCCGGCGCATGATCGAAGCGAAGTACACCGGTTGCGGGAACCAGCCGAACGGCACTTCGAGGTTCTGCTTCAACGACTGGGCCGCATGCACCTCGCCCGGTCCGCCGGTCATCGCCGCGCGTTGCGTCGCCCACGCCACCGGGAAGACGTTCAGCACGTGATGGGCCCGGCCCGTCCGTATTGCCTGCGCCGCGAGGTAGGGCGCGGTCGCGGCCCACGCCATGCCCCCGCCCCACGGCGAGCTCCACAGCGCGTGCGACGTGCCGAAATACTCGTGGAACGCGTCCACGTCGAAGTCGGCGAACGCGCCCGACCAGGTGAGCCCGTCGATGTCGGCGGGACTCAGCCCCGCGTCGGCGATCGCCCGCTCCGCGGCCTCGGCGCCGATGTCCCGGGCCGTGCGCCCGGACGCCTTCGTGTACGCGGTCTCGCCGATGCCCGCGATGGCCACCTGCGCGCGAACCGTGTCGAGCTCGGTCGCGTGGCCCCAGTCGGCAATGTCGGACACGTTCGCGGAACGTATCAGCCGCCCGACAGTGCCGGCACGGAACGTGAGCGTACCGATCTGACCCATCGAGGGGCAGCGGGCTACCTTCGTCTCCCGTTCGAAGGAGGCGCGCATGACCATGCCGACGGATATCGGCGTGACCGATCTGATGATCGCTCCGCCCTTTCGCGCCGGCGCGCGCACCTACCAATTCCTGCGAGCCAATCTGCGCGACCGCGAGTCGCTCGACGAATTCGAGTTTCCCGCTCAATACATGTTCAAGGACGTGCCCCACCCGCAAGCGGGCGACGATCCGGTGCGGTTCCTGCTCGAGCAGATGGACCGCTTCGGCATCGAGAAGGGCATGCTCGGTGTCTCGTTCAACGAGGACCGCAGCGCCGACTCCCTGCGGGCCGTGCGCGAGTATCCCGATCGGTTCTTCGGGAGTCTGGAGGTCGACCCGAACCGCGGCATGGACGCGGTGCGCGATCTGCAGCGCGCGGTCGAGGAGCTCGGCGTCAAGGCGGCAACCGCGTTCCCCGCCGGCCTCAACCCGCAGGTTCCGATCAACGACGCGAAGTTCTATCCGATCTACGCAAAGTGCATCGAGCTCGACGTGCCGATCTGCGTCTGCGCAGGTGTCCCCGGACCACGCGTGCCGTTCGCTCCGCAGTACGTCGGCCTCATCGACGAGGTGTGCTGGTACTTCCCCGAGCTGAAGTTCGTGACCCGTCACGGCTGTGAGCCGTGGGCCGACCTCGCGGTGAAGCTGTTGTTGAAGTGGCCGAACCTCTACTACTCCACCTCCGCCTTCGCGCCACGGTACTACCCCGAGGCGGTCGTTCAGTTCGCGAACACGCGCGGCGCCGACAAGGTGATGTACGCGGGCTACTACCCGATGGGTCTGTCGCTCGACCGAATCTTCAAGGAGCTCCCCGAAGTGCCGTTCCGCGACCACGTCTGGCCCAAGTTCCTGCGCGAGAACGCCGACCGCGTCTTCAAGCTGTCGTGACTCCTTTTGAGACCGCGCGCGCGGGCGGGGTGGTAGACGCCGCGGTCGGCTTTCCGAAGTCGCGCGAGGACATGTTCGAGTTCTACGAGTTCATCCGCAAGGGGAGCCACGACTCGGCGACCAAAGAAGGCGAGCTCGAGTTCCCAGCGGGCTACATGTTCAAGAACGTGCCCGAATGGGAGTCGGACGACATGGGCGACCCCGTCGAGATGCTCTTCCTCGAACACCAACGGCACGGCATCACGCAAGCGGTCGTCGGCGTCGAGGACGAGATCGGAAAACGCGCGGTGCGCGACCTCCCCGACCACTTCTTCGACGGCATCAGTATCGACCCGAACGAGGGCATGGACGCGGTTCGCAAGATCGACCGCTACGCGAACGAGTTCGACTTGAAGTCCGTGGGCGCGTTTCCCGCCGGCCTCTACCCACAGGTCGCGCTCAACGACAAGATGTTCTACCCGATCTACGCGAAGTGCATCGAGGTCGACGTGACGTTCTGTTCGACCGCGGGCGTCCCCGGACCTCGGCTGCAGTTCGCGCCGCAAGAAGTCGCGCTCATCGACGAGGTCTGCTGGTTCTTCCCCGAGCTGAGGTTCGTTACGCGCCACGGCTGCGAGCCGTGGACCGCGCTGGCCGTGAAGCTGCTCCTCAAATGGCCGAACCTGCACTACTCGACGACGGCGTTCGCGCCGAAGTACTACCCGAAGGACATCATCGACTTCGGGAACACGCGCGGCGCCGACAAGGTGATCTTCGCCGGCTACTTCCCGGCCGGCCTCACATACGAGCGCATCTTCCACGAGATGCCCGCGGTTCCGTTTCGCGATCACGTGTGGCCCAAGTTCCTGCGCGAGAACGCGCAACGAGTGTTCAAGCTTCCGGAGAAGAAGGCGTGAGCCTTCAGGCGTTCGAGAAGGCCCGGGCGGAGGTCGGCGTCATCGACACGATGATCGGCTTCCCGGCGCCCCGCGAGGAACAGGCGAAGCACTACGACTTCATCCGCAAACAGACGCACGATTCCGACAGCCAGGAGTGGGAGTTTCCCGCGCAGTACATGTTCAAGGGGGTACCGCACTACGACCGCGTCGACGATCCGGTCGAGATGCTTATGGAGAAGATGAACCAGCACGGCATCTCCAAGGCACTGACGGGCATGGCACTCGACGGCAACGCGAAGATCGCGCTGGAGCGTTATCCCGGCCGCTTCATCCCGTCGACCAACACCGACCCGAACCAGGGCATGGACGCGGTACGGAAGCTCGACGAAGACGTCCGCGTGCACGGCGCTCGGGCCACCAACTGCTGGGGCACCGGCCTCATCCCGCAGGTGCCGCTCAACGACAAGAAGATGTATCCGATCTATGCCAAGTGCATCGAGCTCGACATCCCGATCTTCGTGTACGCGGGCGTGCCGGGGCCGCGCATTCGCTTTGCGCCGCAGGACGTCGCGCTCCTCGACGAAGTGTGCTGGTTCTTCCCCGAGCTCAAGATCGTCACGCGTCATGGCGGCGAACCCTGGACGCAGCTGATGGTGAAGCTTCTGCTCAAGTGGCCGAACCTCCACTACTCCACCTCGGCGTTCGCGCCCAAGCACTACAACCGCGACATCATCGATTTCGCGAACACCCGCGGTGCCGACAAGATCATCTACGCGGGCTACTACCCCATGGGTCTCGACATCGACCGGATCTTCGCCGAGCTGCCGCACGTGCCGTTCCGCGACCACGTGTGGCCCAAGTTCCTGTACGAGAACGCCGCGCGCGTCCTGAAGGTCTGATGGGGCCGCTCGACAGCATCAAGGTTATCGAGCTGCCGAACATCGGCCCGGTGCAGTTCGCCGGCATGCTGTTGTCCGACCTGGGTGCCGAGGTGTTGCGCGTCGATCGGGCGACCGACGTCGCGACCGGACGCTCGGTCGCCGGAGGGAACGCGTCGCCGTATTCGGTGATCGACCGCGGCCGCCGCAGCGTGGGAGTCGATCTCAAACACCCGGGCGGCGCCGATGTCGTGCTGCGGTTGTGCGAGCACGCCGACGTACTGCTCGAAGGCTTCCGGCCCGGTGTCGCCGAGCGGCTCGGCGTCGGTCCCGAACAGTGCCGCACGAGAAACACGCGTCTCGTGTACGCCCGCATGACGGGTTGGGGCCAGACCGGTCCGCTGTCGGGCGATGTGGGCCACGACGTCAATTACCTCTCCGTCGCGGGAGTGCTGTGGCACCTCGGTCCGGCTGGTAGCGCGCCGGTGCCGCCCATCAACCTGCTCGCCGATTTCGGCGGCGGCGGTTCGCTCGTCGTCATGGGCATCCTCGCCGCGCTGGTCGAGCGCGGAAGATCCGGCGATGGGCAAGTCGTCGACGCGGCGATGATCGACGGCAGCGCGCAGCTCATGAGCATCTTCTGGGGCCTCGACGCGATGGGTGTCTGGGGCCCGCGCGGCACCAACCTCCTCGACGGCGGCGCGCACTTCTACAACGTGTACGAGACCGCCGACGGCGGCTACATCTCGGTCGCCGCGTACGAGCCGAAGTTCTATGCCAACCTGCTGCGCGTGATCGGTCCGCTCGGCTTCGACGACGTCGAACCGGAGCAGCAGATGGACATGACCCAGTGGCCGGCGCAGAAGCACCGGCTCGGAGGCCTGTTCCGCACCAGGACGCGCGACGAATGGGTGGCCTTCTTCGCCGGGACCGAGGTGTGCTTCGCGCCCGTGCTGCCCATGTCGGAGGCGCGTACGCATCCCCACAACGTGGCGCGTGAGATGTTCGTCGACGTCGAAGGCGCTCCCCATCCCGCGCCCGCGCCGCGATTCAGCCGCAGCAGGACTGCCGTGCAGGGCCCACCGGTCAAGCCCGGCGCGCACACGGACACGGCGCTCGCCGAGTGGGGATTCGAAGATCGCGAGATCGCAGAGCTGAAAGCCGACGGCGCGATCGCGTAGTGGCGCTCCCGCTCGGGCCCTGTTGGCCGGACCTTGGGAGATCCGGCAAGCTGGACGCATGAACGCTCAGTTCGGCAGCGACACGATCGCGTTCGTCTGCGCGATGCCGATCGAGCTTTCGCCGCTCGTGCGCATGCTCTCGCTCACGGAGTCGGAGGTGAGCGGCACGAAGATGCACGCCGGAACACTCGACGGCCGCGCGGTCGTCGCCGTCGTCACCGGGATGGGGACGAAGCTCGCAACCGAAGGAACCACGCGCCTCCTCGACGCGGTCACACCGCGCTGGGTGCTTGTCGTCGGTATCACCGGTGCGCTCGAGAGCGAGACACCGATCGGCACGCTCGTCGTGCCCGAGGTCGTGGTGAACAGCGAGACCGGGAGCGACCACCGCCCGGCGCAACTGGGCGATGGACAACCGCACGGAACCATGTGGACCACCAACGGGCTCACCACCGACCCGGACGACCTCGCGCGGCTTCGTGCACGCGGCGTCGTGTCGCTCGACATGGAGACCGCGGCCATCGCGGAGTGCTGCGAGGCGCGCGGGATCCCGTGGTCGGTGTTCCGCGTGATCTCCGACCGGGCGAACGACGGCACGGTCGACGAGGAGGTGTTCCACCTCAGCAACCAGGACGGCACGCCGAACCCCGCGGCGATCGAGAAGTATGTCGCCGAGCACCCCGAACGCCTGCCGCTCCTCGCGCAGATGGCGGAGAATGCCGAGCTTGCGACGCGCACCGCGGCCGAGGCCGCGATTCGCGCGTGCGCGTACGTCGCCTGACTCCCCCTCGGCGGCGCTCAGCTCGTCGCGGCCCCGGCGGACGCCGGCGTACGCGTTTCCTGTCGACATTGCGCCGAGGCGCGGTCCGACGACGGATCGATCGGTTGGCTCGGCGCGATCCGTTGATCGAACGGGAGCGCGACAAGGATGCCGACGATCGCCACGATCGACAAGCCAACGTTCTGGCCCCACGTCTGATGGCCGAGGTAGATAGAGGCGGCAAGTACCGCGGCGGGCCCGATGTACAGCCAGGTGCGCCGCGTGCCGTACGCAATCGCGAGCGGCAACGGCCAGTACACGTACTGAACCCCGAACCCGGCGGTGGTGACGAGGAAGATAAAGAGGACAGCGAGCATGAAGACCCCCGGCGCGGCGCGGCGCCACACCCAGAGAACCACGGGGAGCGCGAGCACGAACAGGACGACGGCGACGCGCTGCTCGCGCACCTGCGCCACGCCCGTGTAGCCGACGATCGCGCGGCCGGTGATGAGACGCACGATGCCGGACCAACCCCAGGACCCGACCCATCCCCGGTAGCCGAGGATGATGCTCGCGTCCTTGTGCAGGCGGGCGTTGACGAACACGGGCATGGTCACGAAGAGCGCGACCGGGAGCGCGAGCGTTGCGGCGACGACGGCCGGCCATCGGGCGGGACGCGTCGCGCGCAATACGGCGACCGCGAACAGCGCCGGCCACGACTTGATTGCGATCCCGAGCCCGACGAGCGCGCCTGCGGCGGCACCCGCTGCAACATCACGCCGCCGCAGGCATACCAGCGCGAGCAAGCCGCAGGACACGGCGATGGGGTCGATCTGACCATGCCAACCCGCGACCAAGAGCGCGATCGGATTCACTGCATACTGGAACGCGCGCAACCGTTGCCGCGATGAAGCGAGCGTGGCGACCAAGACGGTGTTCAACCCCTCTGCGAGGATGACCACGACCTTGTCGGTGGTCTCCCACGGAAGGTGCAAATGCAGGAGCGCCGACCAGACGTACGGCATCGCAGGTAGGAAGTTCCATTGATACGGGAGCGCGGCAATGAGCGGATCTTTGCCCTCAGCCGTGAACCTCGCGACGCTGTGGAAGTTCGACGCCACGTCGAGAGGTGTGTGACCCTGCGCGACCAGTGCGACCAGCATCCGCAGGCCGAGCGCCACGCCGACCGAGAAGAGGATCGAGGGCGACCAGCGCCGCAGCGTTGCGACAACCGTCAACGCCGCGCCGCATATCAGTACGAGCATCATCGACGTGACCGTCGACGTCATCGCGACCAGAGCCCGCATTTCATCGACGCATTCTTACATCGGTGCCGAGCCAACTGGTCGACGCCCGAAGGGTTGCGCGACCGAGTGACCAGATCGTCGGAGCTCACGGTGCGGTCGTTGTCGTCGTCGCACGCGTCGTCGAGGTGACCGCGCCGACCGTCGTAGACGGCGACGGCGGTCGCGTCGTCGGCGGAGGAACACGACGCGGAGCGGTCGAGGCAATCGTCGTCGTCTCGACCGGAACCGTCGCCGTTGTGGTCGACGTCGTCGCGGCGGTCGTCGTCGGGGCAACGGTGGACACCGGCCCGACCGTGACACTCGACACCCCGGGGGTGGTGGTCGTCGTCGACTTGGTGGTCGTCGACACGGCCGGAATCGACCTGACCGCCGTGGTCGGTTCGGATTTCGGGCGACTCGTCGCCAACCTCACTGGCCGCGATCCTCCCGGCACGCCACCGAGCACGAGCGCGCCGACGCACAGGGCCGCGACACCGACCAGCCCCGCGCAGCCGCGCCAAGCACGCCCCCTACGTTGCTGCTCGCGGCTTCGCCCCATCGCAAGCTCATCGACGATTTGCTGCCCGACTTGACGCTCTCAGTCGGGCGTGACGGTGTCGGCGGCCCGCCAGCAGTACCACGCGACCAGCGAGCGGTACGGCCGGAAACGCTCCCCCTCCGACGCCAGCTGCTTGGGCGTTGGCATCGCGTCGAGCTGGTACATACGGGCGAAGCCGCTACGCACGCCGAAGTCGAGGGTCGGCCACACGTCGAGCCGACCCATCTGGAACATCAAGAACATGTGCGCGGTCCACTCGCCGATGCCGCGCACGAGGACGAGCTCGCGTACGACCTCGTCGTCGGGAAGTCGCGCGACGCGGTCGAGCTCGACGAGACCGGCTTCCACCTTCTCGGACAGGTCGCGGATCGAGGTCGCCTTCGCGGTCGACAGGCCCACGCTCCGCAGTATCTCGAAGGGCAGCGCGAGGACGGCATCGGGCGTCGGCGGGCCGTCGAACAGCGCCTCGAAGCGACCGTGGATCGCGGCCGCGGCCCGGCCCGCGAGCTGCTGGTAGCAGATCATCCGCGCGAGCTCGGCGAAGTGCGGTCGGCGCGGGCGCCGACGATGGAGCTCGGGTACACCGTGCTCGCGCAGCATGCGCGCGAGCACGCGGTCGCGACGCGCGAGTACCCGCGCGCCTTCCTCGACCGCAGCCCTGGTCGCCATGGCCAGTGAGTCTGCCCGATGGAAATGTCAGTCTGCCTGATCGGGATAGACCAGAAGCGAGTCCGGATCGATCGAGAGGCGCACCCGGTCGCCGACGGCGGGCGCGTCATGCGGCGCGACGACGACGGTCAAGGGCGGGCCGGACTCGGAGGCTGCCGCGAGCTCGACGCGCATACCCGTGAACATTGCGCGAACGACTGTGGCGTGAATCGTTCCGGCATCATCGATGCGCGCCCCATCCGGCCGCACGACGGTCTCGACCGCGCCCGTTTGCGTATCGGCGCGAGCCCGGATCGGTCCCCACGGCGTGTACACCAGCCCGTTGCGGACCTCGGCCGCGACGATCGGCCCGAATCCGAGAAAGCTCGCGGACCACGCGTCGACCGGCGCTCGCCACACGTCCGCAGGCGCACCTACCTGAACGACGCGGCCGTCGCGCATGATCGCGACACGGGTCGCGATCGCGAACGCCTCCTCGTGGTCGTGCGTGACATACAACGCCGGGAGCGCGGCCCGGTCGAGGATCGCCCGAATCTCGGTGAGCAGGCGCCGTCGCCAGACCCGGTCGAGCGCGCCCAAGGGTTCGTCCAGCATGAGGAGCCGCGGCGACACGGCCAGGGCGCGCGCCAGCGCGACCCGCTGCTGCTCGCCTCCCGAGAGCGATGCCACCCTGCGGGCGCGCAGATCCGCGAGCCCGACGAGCTCGAGCACCTCGTCGACCCTCCGGGTCCGCGCCGCACGATCGCTCGACGTCATTCGCAACCCGAACTCCACGTTCCCGGCGACGTCGCGGTGCGGGACCAGCGCGTACTCCTGGAACATCAGCCCGAAGTGCCGTTCGTGCGCGGCGACGCCGGCGAGATCGTCGCCGTCCCAGCGGACACATCCCCCGCTGAGATGCTGGAGTCCGGCGATCGCGCGCAACAGCGTCGTCTTGCCGGAGCCGCTCGGTCCCAGGACCGCGATCGTCTCGCGCTCCCCGAGCGAAAGGTCGACACGATCGAGGGCCCGACGATCACCGAACTGCACGACTGCGCCCTCGACCCGGAGCATCTACAGTTCTCCGAGCTCGCGCACGCGTACGCGTTCGATCGCGAAGATGACGACACCGGTCAACACCATCAGGAACACCGACATCGCGAGCGCCTGGTCGAAGTAGATCTGACCCGGCTTCCCCAGGAAGCGCTGGATCGCGATAGGCACGGTCGGCCAATCGGGGCGAGCGATGAACAAAGTCGCGCCGAACTCGCCCAACGACACCGCGGCGCAGAACCCCGCCGCGACCGCGAACGCGCGCGCGACGATCGGAAGGTCGACTTCGCGCCAGACGCGTCGCGGCCCCGCGCCGAGCATCGTCGCCGCGTCCCGAAGCCGTGGATCGATGCTGCGCAGCACGGGCACGACCGCCCGCACGACAAACGGGATCGCGACGACGGCGTGGGCAATCGGGACGAGCAGTGGCGATGTCGCGATATCGCGCGGCACCCGTTCGGACGCGAGCAGGAAGCCGAACCCGACGGTCACGGCCGACGTTCCGAGCGGGAGCATGAGCAACGCATCCATCGTGCGAGTCGCCCGGCCCGGTCGGGCCGCGATCGCAATCGACGCCAGCCCGCCCACGACGAGCGCGATCGCGGTGGCGATCGCGGCGAACTCCACCGAGTTGCGTACCGCGGCCCACGGCGAGACGAAGAGCGTGCTCGTCGACGCGGTCGTACCGAGGGCCCGGTACGACCCGATGCTCCACCGCCCGCCGATGTGCAGCGACCGCCACACCAACACGGCTAGAGGGGTGCCGAGGAACAGGGTCGTGCAGCCGAGGATCCCGCCGACCACGACCCGCTCCCGTCCGCGCGGGCGACGGGCCGCGTCGGCCGCGCCGACCAGTCGCTGCGCAACCGCGCGCCGTTCCTGGGCGCGCGCGAGCGCGAACACGACCGCGAGCACCGCGACGATCTGCACGAGCGCGAGCGCCGCCGCGGTGCCGAGATCGGCGACGTCGATCGCCTGGCGGTAGATCTCGACCTCGACGGTCGCGTGCGCGGGACCGGCGAGCAGCAGCGCGACGCCGAACGACGTGAACGTGAACAGGAACACGATCGAGGCCGCCGCGATGATCGAGGGCGCCAACAACGGCAGGGTCACGTGCAAGAACGCTCGCCGGCGCGAGGCGCCGAGCATGCGGGCCGCCTCCTCGCGACGGGGATCGAGGTTCGCCCAGAACCCGCCGACAGTTCGCACTACTACCGCCACGTTGAAGAACACGTGCGCGATCAGCATGGGGGCGACGCCGGGCCGCCAGTGCAGGAAGGAGAGCGGGCCGCCCGACCCCAACAACGCGAGGAACGCGGTCGCGACCACGACCGTCGGCAAAACGAACGGCACGGTGACGAACGCCCGGAACAGCCGCCGCCCCGGAAACTCGTAGCGCGCGACGACGTACGCGGCCGGGAGGCCGGCACCGAGCGTCAAGATCGTCGACAGCACCGCCTGCCACAGCGTGAACCACGCGACGCGCCGCAGGAAGGGGTCGGTGACGACGTCGACGAGGGCGGCGGCGCGCAGGGAGTGGGCGAAGATCGCCCCGAGCGGCCACCCGAAAAACAGCGCGAGGAAGCCGACCGGGACGGCAATCCGTGTGATGCGCGCGGCGCGACCCGCGCCCATCAACGGACCACGAGGTCGGTCCACTCCTTGATCCAGCCGTTGCGCTTTGCCGAGATCGTCGCGGGGTCGATCGAGTACGGGTGCGGCGGCTCGACCGCCCATTTTGCGAACACCGCAGGGAGCGTCGCCCCGGACACGATCGGGTTCACGTACATCTGGAGCGGCATGTCCTCCTGGAACCGGCGCGACAGCATGAAGTCGATGAGCGCCTGCGCGCCGGGACCATTTCGCGCGCCGTGCAACACGCCCGCGTACTCGATCTGGCGGAAGCACGTCGACGCGATGACAGCGACGTTCGGTGTGTCTCGGTGCGGACTCGAGCCCAGGACGTCGGCGGCCGGATCGGAGCCGTACGACACGACGATCGGCCGGTCGCCCTTCGCGCCGCCCGCGGTGAAGTCGTTCTGATAGGCCTGCGTCCAGTCGTCGTCGACGCGCACGCCATTCTTCCGTAGCGCGCTCCAGTACGCCTGCCAGCCGCTCTCCCCCTTCGCGGCGATCGTCGCAAGAAGGAAGGCGAGCCCCGGTGACGACGTCGAAGCATTCTCGACCACCGTGAGGTTCTTGTAGCGAGGGTCGATGAGGTCGTCGAGCGAGCTCGGCGCGGGCGGTCGACCGTCGTGGCCGAACCACGACGTGTCCTTGTCGACGCACACGTTGCTTTCGTCGACGGGCGTCACGCGATGTTGCGGGTCGGCCTGGAGCGCCGCCGGCACGGTGTCGAGACCGTGGGCGACGTACGGATCGAAGATCCCCGCGTCGAGCGCCCGCGTGAGGAACGTGTTGTCGACACCGAACAACGCGTCGGCCACGGGGTTCTTCTTGCGAAGTATCGCCTCGTTGACCATGACGCCCGCGTCACTCGGCTGGACGATCTTGACCTTGTAGCCGGTCTGCCTGGTGAAATCGGCCAGCACATCCTTCGACGCGGCGAACGAGCTGTGCGTGAGCAGGGTGACCGTCGAGATGCGAGGCCCGACCGTCGACGTCGTTCCGGATCGTGCTGCAGGCTCGGCACTGCTGCCGCACGCCGTCGGGAGTAGGACGGCGGCCGTGATCGCGACGAGCACACGTTTCACCGCGCACCTCCCAAGGCCTGGATCACCAGCAAGGTCCCATGGTCGAGCACGACCGAGCCCTCCTCATCGACGAGCACATTGCTCACTCCGCGCGTCGTTCCGCGCCGCAGGGTCTCGCCGTGCAGCGGGTACTGCAGCCCGGCCGTGGTGATACCGCACGCGTCACCGCCCGCCGGGAGCAGCGTGACCAGGGAGCCCACGGCGCCCGTCATCAGGTGCGGCGACCGGCCACCCTGCACCACCACCAGATACGCATCGCCGAGCCGGGCATCGATCTCGAGATCGGCGAATCGGGGAGAGGCCAGCAACTCGACGTTGGCCACGAAGTGATCGAGCCGGCCGCCCGCGCCCCCGACCACCGTGATGCGTCGCGCTCCCCGGTCACGCGCCACGTCGAGCGCGAGCTCGAGATCGGTGGCGTCCTTGTCGACCGGATGGCGTTCGACGACCGCACCCGAGGCGCGGGCCCGGTCGACCGCGGCCGGATCGGCCGAATCGAGATCACCGACGACGTAGTCGACCCTCAACCCGAGCAGTTCGGCCTGATGCAGACCCGAGTCGGCGGCAACGACGACGGCCTCGTCGGACAGCAACCTTCGCAGGCTGGGCTCGACGGGATCGCCTCCCGCGAGCACGATGGCGGCGCGTGTCACGCGCATCCCTCCCTCCGCCGGAATTACCCGGTGCAGGTTCGAGGGGTCGGCGGCGGGGCGCGTCATGCGCGTGCCACCCTCTCAGCCCGGTCTCCCCCGAGCTCCCCGTGGGTGTTGTCGCGCCGAGACTACCGCGTCACTTCGATGCCAGCAGGGCGATCGTCGTTCCGCCGACGGTCGCGGGGAAACCGAGGTTCTTGGCATCGCCGAAGGCGACGATGTTGCCGTTGTTCGTCGCGATCCAGTAGCCCCCGCCGTCGGGAGTGACGAGCATCCGCGCCGCGCCGAAGTAGTTCGTGCAGCGCCCGATGTCGCCGTAGCCGCGCGCATCGCCGAAGCGGAACACGCGCCCGTCGAGCGTCATCATCCAGTAGCCGTGGCCGGTCGCCGTGCGCTGCATCGACACGACGGGGTAAGAGAGCTTGGTTCCGCCGAGCGAGCCAAAGAACCGCGCATCGCCGTAGCTGAAGATCCCGCCGTCGGAGGCGAAGAGCCAGTAGCCGTTTCCGCTCGGCGTGCGCTCCATACCGAGCACGGGCTGATTGAGGTGGGAACTACCCATGGAGCCGAAGAAGCGGGCGTTCCCGAACGAGAAGATCCCGCCGTCGTCGGCGACGAGCCAGTAGCCGCCGCTCTTCGTCGTGCGTTCCATGCCGTTCACCGGCTTGTTGAGGCGGAAGCCGCCGGTCGAGCCGTAGAAGCGCGCACCGCCGTACGAGAAGACGCCGCCATCGCGCGCGAGCAGCCAGTAGCCACTCCCGCCCTCGACGGACTCACCACCGGTGAGCGGCGCGTTCAGCCCGATGTGACGCGTATCGCCGAAGAACCTCGCGTCGCCGAACGAGTGGACGACGGAGTCGCGCGTGACGTCCCAATATCCGGTACCCGAGGTCGGCCCGGCGACCTGCGGCGCGTACGCGACGCACGCGCCCGCCATGCCGCTCTCGACGAGCGCCTGCGAGTACATCTGGATGACGCGCACGCCGTAGCCGTTGGCCGAGGCCCAGATGAGCTTGCCGCACGGGCAGTCGTGGCCACCGAAGTACTCCCACAGGGGCGCCATTCCGGCTCGATCCGACGGCGCGGCGATCAACCGATTCGGGGCCGTCTTCGCCGCGGGATCGGCGTAGCTGCGTAGGAGCTGGATCTGCACGAGGACTCCGTGCTGCGGCGTTCCCATGCACCGGCTCGGCGCCGAGTCGCCGTGCGCGCAGTTCGGCAGACTGGTACGCCCGTCGAACGCGTAGATGCCCGCGTAGTTATATGCGTCGGGCGGGATCTGCGAGCCGACGAATCCGAGCCAACCGGTCTCGAGCTGCGATTGCACGAACGCCATGTCGCCGCGAACACCTTCGGCTCTTCCGTCGTCGATGAACACCTGCGCGAGCGCGGCGACGTCGCCCGCGGGGTGGCCGCCGAAGGCCGGGATCTGCGGCGTGACTCCGCTGTGCCGGTAGTACCAGGCCGCCAGTTGACTGGCCGTCAGCAGGCTCGGTCCCATGACCGGCGTGTGTGTCGTCGTGTCGGCCGCAGCATCGCTCGCGGTCGCGACCGAGGCCGCGAGCGGCGCGACGGTGAACAGGAACGCAGTGAGCGCAGCGATGCAGTGAAGGCAGCGAGAAGTCATTGCGACATTCCGATCGGTCGTCGGATCCGCGGGTTCAGCCGGATCGGACCTGTCCACCGTAGACCAACGTGGTCGCTCAGACGCGGCGCGCGCGTTCTTTCGCCTGTTCCTTGGCCGACCGGTAGTCGGGCTTCCCGTTCGGAAGCCGCGGAACTTCATCGACCAAGAGCACCTGGCGTGGGATCTTGTATCCGGCGATGCGGGTGCGGCAGTGCTCGCGCAGCTCCTCGAGGCCGGGCTCGCGCCCGGGTCGCGGTTGGAGCAACGCGCACACGCGTTCGCCCCAGCGCTCGTCGGACACCCCGACCACCAGGACGTCGTACACGTCGGGGTGCGACTTCAGCGCGCCCTCGACTTCCTCGGGGTAGATCTTCTCGCCACCCGAGTTGATCGAAACCGAACCACGACCGAGCAACGTGATGCGACCGTCGGCTTCGACGCGCGCGAAGTCGCCGGGGATCGACCAACGACGACCCTGAGCGTCGGTGACGAACGTCTCCGCCGTCTTCACCGGGTCGTTGTAGTAGCCGAGCGGGATGTTGCCGCCGCGGGCGAGCAATCCGACGACGCCGGAACCCGGCGCCACGGGTTCGAAGTCGTCGTCGAGCACCACGGAATCGGCCGCGGCCTGCACGCTCGTGATGCCCTCCTTCGGCGCATCACCCTTTTGCACCAAGCGAATCCCGTTCATCCCGGTCTCGGTGGAGCCGATCGAGTCGGTCATCACCAGATGCTCGGGGAGCAACGCTTGCAGCTGTTCCTTCACCGTCTGCGAGAAGATCGCCGCCGTGCTGCCGAACGAAACGAGGGACGAGACGTCGACCTGACCCCGCACGCGCTCGAGTGTGTCGGCGAGCGGGCGCGCCATCGCATCACCCGTGACCTGCATGATGTTCACGCCGTACTTCTCGACGGTTCGCCACACCTCCTCGGGATCGAATCGCGCCGGGATCACCGCGGTGTTGCCTTCAAAGAGCGTCCGGTACAGCGAGAACTGTCCGGCGCCGTGCATGAACGGCGGCAAGATGATCGAGACGAGACCACGCGGCTGCGATGCGTCGATCTTCTCGCTCGCGGTCGCAGGCGCCGGCACCCGCTCGTTGGTGAAGACGTCGATGCCTCCTCCGAGCGCGAAGTACACGTCCTCCTGTCGCCACATCACCCCCTTGGGCATCCCCGTGGTACCGCCCGTGTAGAGCAGGTAGAGGTCGTCGTCCGAACGCTCGGGGAAATCTCGCGTCGGTGAGCCGGCGGCCATCGCGGCCTCGAACTCGAGCGGACGGAGCGCGGCGTCGTCGGCGGTCGAGTCGTTCCATTCGATGCGGACGAAATGCTGCAGGCGGGGCTGGGCCGATCGCGACGCGGCGACGAGCGGTCCGTACTCGCGCTGGTAGATGCAGGCGACGACGTCGGAATTATCGAAGAGGTAGCGCAGCTCCTCCTCGACATAGCGGAAGTTGATGTTCACCGCGCTGGCGCGGATCTTGTAGATCGCGAACAGCGACTCGACCCACTCGATGCAGTTCGTGGCGAGGATGCCGACATGGTCGCCGGCCTGCACGCCGAGGCCGGCGAGGGTGTGGGCCAGCCGGTTGGCCCGCTCGTCGAGCGCTCGGTACGTCACCGCGCGGCGGGTATCGACCAGGGCGACGCGGTCGGGCACCTTGTCGACGGCGAGCTCGAACAGGTCCGCGAGGTTGAAATGGCGGGTGGGCATCGATCCTCAGCAGTCGTTCCGCGCGCTCAGCAACAGCCCCGCGGCCGCCGCGAGGTCTTCGTCGACCCGATCGGGCCCGTCGACGCCGCACACCCAACCGTTCAACGAGGAGAGCCACACCTGCATCAGGATGCGCGCGACCCGCACCTCGCGGTCGGTCGCCGGGCGGCGTTCGGGTGCGTGGATCGCGCTCGTGATGATGCCGGTCATGATCTCGGTGACGCGGCGGACGATGTCGGCATTCTCGATCTGCGCGGTCCCGAACGAGCGCACCATGGCGGCGGTGACATCGGGATACTCACGCAGCGATCGGTTGGCGCCCCGCAACACCGACACGACCCGCGCGACCGAGGTGGCCTCCCGCGGCGGATGCACGTCGAGGTAGGCCCGCAGATCGGCTTGTTGCTCGGCCATCGCCTCGAGCAGCAACCGTTCCTTCGACGCGAAGTAGCGGTAGACCGTCCCGAGCGCGACGTCGGCCGCGGCGGCGACGTCTCGCATCTGGACTGCGTCGAAACCACCCTCCGCCGCGAGCTGCAGCGTTGCGTCGAGGACCCGGCGACGCCGGGCGGCCTGGCTGCGCGCCAGCGCCCCCCCGGCGGCAGGTTCGGGTTCGGGCTCGGCGATGACCACGGCGGAATTGGAACACGTTCTGATTTTGCTGGCAAGGGCCCGATTTTCGCCCGAGTTCGCCAGGTGGAACGCTCCGGCCATGGATCTGCTCAAGCTGGCCGACAAGCTGTTCACCGGCGAGCTGCCGATCGAGGCCCACCACCCGTTCGCCTCGAGCGGGCAGATGGCTGAAGTGCAGCCTGGTCTCGCGTTCGTCGACGCGTTCGCCAACTCGGCCGCGGTCGACACGGCCGAGGGCCTGGTGATCGTCGACACGAGCGGCGTCTTCCACGCGCAATCGGTGCACGACACGATCCGCAAGTGGTCGAGCCGTCCGCTCCACACTGCGGTCTTCACGCACGGCCACATCGACCACGTGTTCGGTGTCGACCTCTACGAGGAGGATGCGCGCAGCAACGGCTGGCCGGCACCCCGCGTGATCGCGCACACCGCGATCGCCGAGCGATTCGAGCGCTATCGGATGACCGCGGGATACAACGCGGTGATCAACCAGCGTCAGTTCAAGGCGCCGGGCCTGCGTTGGCCGACCGAGTACCGCCTGCCCGACGAGACCTACTCCGACACGCTCTCGTTGACGGTGGGGGGTGAGACGTTCGAGCTGTACCACGACCGGGGCGAGACCGACGACGCGACGTGGGTGTGGTCGCCCGCACGCAAGACTGTGTTCGCGGGCGACATGTTCATCTGGGCCTCGCCGAACTGCGGCAATCCCCAGAAGGCCCAGCGCTACGCGCGCGACTGGGCGATCGCGTTTCGCAAGATGGCGGCGCTCGAGCCGGAGGTGCTGCTGCCGGGACACGGCCTGCCGATCGTCGGTGCCGCTCGCGTGCAGCGCGCGCTGACCGACGGCGCCGAGCTGCTCGAGTCGCTCGTCGAGCAAACACTGGCGCTGATGAACGAAGGTGCGCGGCTCGAAGACATCATCCAAACGGTTCGCGCGCCCGCCCATCTCCTCGAACGGCCGTACCTGCACGCGGTGTACGACGAGCCGGAGTTCGTCGTGCGCAACCTCTGGCGCCTCTACGGCGGCTGGTACGACGGCGATCCGTCCCACCTGAAGCCCGCGCCGGCCGACGTGCTGGCGCGAGAGATCGCGGATCTCGCGGGAGGACCGGCCCGGCTCGCAGCGCGCGCGCTCGAGGTCGCGGCCGCAGGCGACCTGCGGCTCGCCGGTCATCTCGCGGAGCTTGCGGCGCAAGCCGCGCCCGACGACGCCGGAGTTCACGCCGCCCGGGCGGAGGTGTTCGGCGTCCGCGCGCGCGCCGAAGCGTCGACGATGTCGAAGGGCATCTTCTCCTGGGCCGCACACGAATCGATCGGAAAGGCAGAGAAGTCGGCGTGAAGATCGAAGGGTCGACCATCCTGGTGACCGGCGCTTCGTCGGGCATCGGCGCGGCACTCGCGCCGATCCTCGCGGAGCGGGGCGCAACCGTCGGAATCGTCGCGCGTCGCGCCGACCGTCTCGCCGAGGTGCTCGAGCGGTGCCACGTGTTCGCACCGGATTCGCGGCTGTGGGCCGCCGACCTCGGCGATCTCGAACGCGCCGAGGAGGTCGCGATCGAAGTCTGGGACGCGTTCGGGGGTCTTGATGTGCTCGTGAACAACGCCGCGATCCCCAAGCGCACGCGCGTCACCGAGCTCACGCCGCACGACGTGCAGCACGTGATGGACGTCGACTTCCACTCCCCGGTCCGCATGGGGCTCGCGGTACTCCCGCGCATGCTCGAGCGGGGAAGGGGCCAGATCACGTTCGTTTCGAGCATGGGCGGCCGCATCCCGATCGCGAACGAGGCCGCCTACAACGCGGCGAAGTACGCGATGTGCGGCTTCGCAGAAGCGATGCTGCTCGACCTCGCCGGCACGCCCGTCGAGGTGAAGCTCGTGCTCCCGGGTCCGATCGAGACCGAGATCTGGGATCAACCCGACAACGTGCCCGCGCTCATCGACGTCGACAAGGTTCCCGCCGCCGAGTGCGCAGCCGGCATTGCCGATGCCATCGCCGGTGAAGGCTTCGAGTACTACATCCCTGCGGTGTTCCCCGGCGGCATCGACGCCAAGGCGATCGCCGTCGGCAAGACGCAACACTGCGACCAGTACCTGCGCGGGATGGCCGACTTCGCCCAGGGCCTTCGAGACCAGGCCGCGTCATGACCGAAGTGCGCGACGACCCCCAACGCTTTCGATACGAGATTCTCGTCGACGGGAAGGTCGCCGGCTTCGTGCAATACAGCATGCGCGGCGGGCGCATGATCCTCGTGCACACCGATGTCGACGAAGCGCACGAGGGCCGAGGACTGGGCGGCATCCTGGTGGCCGGCGCGCTCGACGACATCCGCGGCCGCGGGCTGCGCATCGTGCCCGTCTGCCCGTTCGTCGAGAGCTACATCGCGCGTCACCCGGAGTACGACGATCTCGTCGATCACGAGATGTTCGACGCGCTGAACACCGATACGACGCCGAGCACCGACAAGAAATAGGCACCGGCGCTTGACATGTGACTAAATGGTCACCTATCGTCGGGGTGTGGACGCGGTCTTCAGAGCCCTTGCCGATCCGACCCGGCGGAGCTTGCTCGACGAGCTCTTCCGCGAGGACGGCCAGACGTTGACCGCACTCGAGGAGCACTTCTCGATGACGCGCTTCGGCGTGATGAAGCACCTGAAGCAGCTCGAGGAGGCCGACCTGGTCGTCACCCGGCGGCAGGGCCGAGAGAAGCTCCACTTCCTGAACCCGATCCCCATCCGG
The DNA here is from genome assembly GCA_038213435.1 of Acidimicrobiia bacterium. GTDB lineage: Bacteria > Actinomycetota > Acidimicrobiia > IMCC26256 > PALSA-610 > PALSA-610. The sequence continues at coordinate 20,447 of JBBQTI010000011.1, read as the reverse complement.
CTCGTCCACGACCGGTGGGTGAGCAAGTACGCCGAGCCCTGGGCGGCTGCGCTCAGCGACCTGAAACACAGACTGGAGAGTCCCATGCAGAAGGTCTTCGAGATCTACATCCGCACCACCCCGGAGCGACTCTGGGAAGCGATCACCGACAGCGAGATCAGGAGCAAGTACCACTTCGGCATGCGGATCGAGTCCGACTGGACGCCCGGCTCGCGGTTCGAGATGTCCAATCCGCGTGCGGACGGGCTCCTCGGAGTTGGGGAGAATCTCGAGGTCGACCCGCCGCGCCGACTGGTCCAGAGCATGACCGCGCTGTGGAGCGACGAGGTGAAGAGCGAGGGCGTCTCGAGGGTCACCTGGGAGATCGAGCCCGTCGGCGACTCGTGCCGCCTGACCGTGACCCACGACGAGTTGCGCGAAGGCGCCAACGACCAGCTCTACGGCGGCTGGCCGATGATCCTCTCCGGCCTGAAGACGTGGCTCGAAACCGGCGACTTGCTCACCACGCCGGGGTCGCTGATGTACGGCTGACTGCCGGGGGGCTAAACGGCCGCGAGCTCCACGGGGATGCCACTGAACACGGCGTTGCCGGAGAGCGGATCGAAGAGGTCGGTACGCGCGAGCACGTTCGAGTTCGCGCCGGCGTGACGCCTCGCGGTGGTCATTCGGGTGCCGTCGGCGTCGTGACCCCATCCGTGCGGGATGCTCACGACGCCGGGCATCACCGCGTCGGTGACCTCCGCGCGCAGGACGATCTCGCCCGACGAGGAGCGCACCCGCGTGTCGGCGCCGTCGCGGAGCCCGAGACGGGCCGCGTCGTCGGGATGAACGTGAACGGTGCAACGCACCTTGCCCTTCACCAACACCTGCAGGTTGTGCATCCAGGAGTTGTTGGAGCGCAGGTCGCGCCGGCCGACGAGGACGAGCGCTCCACCATCGCGCGCCGATGGCCGATCGAGCACCTCCGCAGGCGTTCGACGTCCGCGACACAGGCCTCGGGCGCGAGCTCGATCATCCCCGTCGAGGTGCGCAACACCTCCGGGATCCGCGGTTGCAGCGGACCGATGTCGATGCCGTGGGGACTGGCTTCGAGCACCGCGAGCGACAGACCGTCGGGATCGGTGCCGAACCCGTCGCCGTACGGACCCGTCCGCAACATGAGATCGAGGATCCGCTCTGGGCCTCGACGCGTCGCGAGCGCCTTCACCAGCTCGTCGGGATCGCGCCCTTCGACGTTCGAGCCCCGGCGCGCGACCGCCTTGGCGACGAGGCCCGAGACCACGAGATCGTCGAGCACGTCGACGTCGGCGTGCGCCCCCTGCCCGCCGATCACGCCCGCGAGTCGCAACATCGAGCGCCACTCGGGAACCTCACCGGGCTCGAGCTCGAGGAGCGGCGGCGAGTAGTTCGCGACATTGCGGATCGCAAGGTTGTACAGCGCGAGGTCGTAGTGACCTCGCGCCAGCTCGGGTTCCGGCGGCAGGATCACATTCGCGTGGCGCGTGGTCTCGTTGACGTAGATGTCGAGGCTCACCATGAAGTCGAGCGACGCCAGCGCGTGCCGCAGCCGATCCGAGTTCGGCGTCGACACCGCGGGATTGCCCGCGATGGTCACGAGCGCGCGCACTCGCCCGTCTCCGGGCGTCTCGATCTCCTCGGCGAGACACACGACGGGAAGCTCACCGAAGAACTCGGGCAGACCGCGCACGCGCGAGGTGCGACGCCCGAACGTGACGCCTCTCCCCTTGCCAACGGCGTTGTGGGAACCCGGCGACGTCGCGGCCCGCGTGAACATCGCACCGCCGGGCCGGTCGAGATTGCCGGTGCACACATTGAGCACGTCGACGAGCCACGACGCGAGCGTCCCGAACTCTTGCGTGCACGTGCCGATTCGCCCGTACACCGCGGCCGTCGGAGCCGCGGCGAGCTCGTGCGCGACTCGACGGATGACGGCGGCGGCGATGCCGCACGCCGGTGCGACCGCGTCCGGCGCGAACGAACCCGCCAGGCGACGGACCGCCTCGACGCCGCTCACGTGCGAGGCGACGTCACCGAGATCGAGGAGATCGTCCGCGAAGAGCACGTGGACGAGCGCGAACAGGAAGAGGGAATCGGTGGCCGGCCGGATCGGGAGGTGCTCGTCGGCCTCCTCCGCCGTCTTCGTGCGACGCGGGTCGACCACCACGAGCTTGCCGCCGCGTGCGCGCAACGCGCGTAGGCGGCCGGGGAGATCGGGCGCGGTCATCAGCGAGCCGTTCGATGCGTACGGGTTGGCGCCCAGCATCAGCAGATAGTCGGTGCGATCGACGTCGGGAACAGGGATGGTGAGCGCGCCGCCGAACATGAGACCCGCCGACACCTGCTTCGGCATCTGGTCGACGGTGCTCGCGGAGTACACGTTCTTCGTGCGTGCGGCCTGGAGCAGTGCACGGTTGTAGACGAGGCCCGCGAGATTGTGCGCGCTTGGGTTGCCCAGGTAGATCGCGAGCGCGTCGGGTCCGTACTGGTCGCGGATCGGGGCGAGCCCGGCGTCGATCTCCTCGAACGCCTCGTCCCACGACACCTCGTGGAACGTGTCACCGCGCCGCACGAGGGGGCGGCGGATCCGATCCGGATCAGACTCGAGCTGCTTGAGCGCGGTGCCCTTCGGGCAGAGGTAGCCGCGGCTGAAGACATCGTCGCGGTCGCCGCGCACCAGCGTGATATCTCGGCCGTCGAGATGCAGCTCGAGCCCGCACGTCGCTTCGCAGAGGTGGCACGTGCGGTACTCGGTGCGCGTTCTCGTGCTCGTCATGACAAGAGCGTACGCGCGGTGCTGGTCGGGGTCGATCCGGATGTCGGACCAGCCGCCAGGATCGCGGCCGCATTACACGGTAACGAGCGCCGGCAGGAGCACTTCTCCGACGCGCTGTCGCATCAAAACGTCGAGGTCTGCTGCAGGCATGGGGCGCGCGAAGTAATAGCCCTGGCAGGAGTCACAACCGAGCGCCGCGAGTTGTGTGTGCTGCGCCGCGGTCTCCACGCCTTCGGCGATGACGGTCAACCCGAGCGTGTGCGCCAGCTCGATGACTGCGGACACGATGGCCTGGCTTGCGCCGTCGTACTCCATGTCGGCGACGAATCCCCGGTCGATCTTCACGATGTCGATCGGGAACCGCTTCAGGTAGCTGAGGGACGAGTAGCCGGTCCCGAAGTCGTCGAGGGCGAGCGTGACGCCGAGGTGCTTCAGCTCGTTCAAGACGACGAGCGCCCGCTCGCTGTCCTGCACGAAGACGCTCTCGGTCATCTCGAGCGTCACCAGCCTGGGCTCCGTGTCGGTGCGGGCGAGCACCGCGGCGACGCCCGCCGCGTAATCGGGCGACATCAGTTGGTGGGCCGACACGTTGACCGACATCGTGAGCACGTCGGTGTCGCCGTTTTTCCAGCGGTGTCGGTCCGGGCAGGCCTGTTCGAGCACCCAGCGTCCGATCTCGGTGATGAGACCGGACTGCTCGGCGAGCGGTACGAGCACGGTCGGCGTCACCAATCCCCGCGACGGATGATCCCAACGCAGGAGTGCCTCGACGCCGGCAATCCGTCCGTCGCGCGTGTCGACGATCGGCTGGTATTCCGTTCGCAATTCCCCGCGTCGGGGGGCTCCGTGCAGGTCGCGCTCCAGGTCGGCGAGCTGAGCACCTCGGTCCCTTTCGCGAAGGTCCATGATCTGTTGCCGGGCACCTCCCTTACGTTTCGCCTGGTACATCGCCGCATCCGCGTCTTCGAGCAGACGCTCGGAGAGTTGGTCGCCCCGACCCGAGAACGCGATGCCCACGCTCGCCGTGATCTCTACCTTCCGTGCCGACAGGACAAAGGGCGCCGAGACCGCCGCGCCGATCCGGGTTGCGATCCTGGCGACCGTTGCTTCTGCGTCGAGGTCCTCGCAGAGGACGACGAACTCGTCGCCGGACAGGCGCGCGAGCGTGTCGCCGGGACGCAGAACGGCGGTCAGTCTCTCGGCGACGGCCACGAGCAACTCGTCACCGACGCCGTGCCCGTGCTGGTCGTTGACTGCCTTGAACCGGTCGAGATCGACGTAGAGCACCGCGGCCGTCGTGCCCGACCGGCGAGCGCGTAGAACCGCGTGGTCGAGCCGCTCGAGGAACAGGACCCGGTTGGGCAGCCCGGTGAGCGCGTCGTGCAGTGACGTCTCACGGGATCGGTCGGCAGAGGCTCGCAACTCGGCGCGCGCTTCCGCATTGAGCAGGTAGGCGGCGGCGACATCGGCCAACGTCTGAGCGGCCGTCATGCTCGCGGCGCTCAACGCGCCCGGCGAGGTCCGGTAGAGGTCGAGCGAGCCCATCCGTTCTTGGCCGTGGTGTAGCGGGAACGTGAACACCCCCACGAGACCTTCCTCGACCGCACGCGCCGCGAAGTTCGGGAACCGGTCCTCGCAGTTGAGGTCCGCGACCGCGACGGCGCGACCTGTGTGGTACGCCTCGAGACACGGTCCCTCGCCGAGCTCGGTCTGCAAGCGCTCGAAGCGAAACGCCGCCTCGCTCGAAGCCGCGACATAGCGGGGTTTCGTGCCCGGCGCGATGAGCGTCACTCCCGCGGCCGAGATGGGCAGGACATCGACGATGCGCTTGACGAGGTGATCGAGGATCGCCTGGATCGGGAAGTCAGTCGCCAAGGTGCGGGCGAACTCACTCAACACCTCCGAGAGCTGTTCCTCATCCGGCATGATCCTCCGAACCTCCAGGTGCTCCCGGGACCGTAGAACCCCGGCGTGTACACACCGTCACCGCCGGCGAACGGCCCGGTCGCGTTCACCACTCGGGACAAAGTCGGGCGGTCCTAGGAGTCGCCTTGGATTCGGAGAAGCGAGCGCAGCGCGGCGAGGGTCTCGGGTGAACCCGGCCAGTGTTCGGTGACGAGGTCGGGTCCGGCCGCGTGGATGACACTCCGCAGGACGAGGTAGGTGACGATCGCGTCGTCCGCGTATCCGATGACCGGGACGAAGTCGGGCACGAGGTCGATCGGCGACGCGAGGTACACGAGCAACAGCCAAACTCTGACGCGAACCCGCAGCGAGAGCGTCCGATCCTTCGACAATCGAGCGACGAGACGCAGCGTGTCGGGAAGGAGCCGGACGGCCTCGCCGAGACGCGCTCCTTTCGGACGGACGACAACGAGAGCCGTCACAAGCGCGCCCCACACGAGCACCAGGGCGACCAAGACGACGACCAGGATCTTCATGCGTGGTCCGCGGGCCCGGCTAGTGCGTCGCGACGGGCGCAAAGCGAGCTTCGAGCTCACTCAGGGAAACGTTCGAGCGCGCCGCTTCCACGCGACCTCCTGCATCCCGACGATGCTACCGACCACGTTCCAACGCGCGCCCGAACGGCAACCGGGGAGACGACCCCGGCGTCGCTCCGCTGCACGACGTGGATTCCCGCGTCCGATGCTGCTTACATGTGCGACGCGCAACACTGTGCCACTCGGTGATGAAAGGGCGCGATGCACGTCGAGGACGTTGAGTACGAGCACGACGGAATCAAGATGCTCGGTCGATTGGCGTACGACGAGGCGCAGCGCGGTAGCCGCCCCGCAGTGCTGGTCTGCCACGAGGCGCCGGGAATCGACAACAACGTGAAGGGCCGCGTGGAGCGCCTCGCCGCGCTTGGCTATGTGGCCTTCGGGCTGGACTGCCACGGCGGGGGCAGGGTTCTCGAGCTCGGTGACGTGATGCTCCGACTCGGGGCGCTCGTCGGCGACGTCGAACGGTTCCGCGCCATCGGGTTCGCCGGGCTCGACGTGCTCCTCGCCCAGCCCCAGACCGATCACAATCGCGTCGCGGCGATCGGCTTTTGCATGGGCGGGGCACTCGCGCTCGAGTTGGCCCGCGCGGGCGCTGATCTGAAAGTGGTTGTCGGCTTCCACCCCAGCCTCGACACGTCACGCCCACAGGACGCGAAGAACATCAAAGCGAGCGTCCTCGTGTGTTATGGCACGGCCGATCCCATCATCAGTCAAGAGCAACGCCTCGCGTTCGAGCGGGAGATGACCGACGGCGGTGTGGCCGATTGGCGAATGGACGTCTACGGCGGCGTCGGTCACAGCTTCACGAACAAGGCGGCCGATGACGTCGGCATGTCGGGCGTGGCGTATCACGAACTTGCGGATCGCCGCTCCTGGCAGACCATGCTCTCGCTGTTCGAGGAGAAGCTCGACCCGGTATAGATATGTATGCGTTGAGAGCGGGCGGCTCGGTCAGTCCCCCGACGGCGTGTAGGGGCATTCGTCGGTCGCGTTCGGAACCGCGACAGCCGGAGTGCGGCCGAAGGCGGTGAAGCCGAGGACAAGATTCGCGAGGCCTGGTCGCGGGAGGAACTCGACACTGATGGAGTCACCGTTTCGATGGACCTTCTGACAACACTCGAAGAGGGCGAAACGAAATCGATAATTCTCCTTGTTTTATAGGCGCTATTTGTCTATCCTCGAACGTATGTTCGGACAGCTCGAAGAGCTCGCACGGGAACGACGAGCGCTCGACGCGCGAGAAGCCGCGTGGCTGAAGAATGTTGCCGCGTACGACCGATCCGATGAGTGGCGCGGCGATGGTTGTCTGAACGCGGCCTCCGCGATTCGCGCCGCGTGCCGGATGGATCAAGGCGTCGCGCGTGGGCATGTCGAGTTGGCCCGAAAGCTCGACGCGCTCCCCTTGGTTGCCGACGCCTACGGGCGCGGCGAGATCTCACAACGGCACGCGGCGGTGGTCGCGAGCGCGTACACACCCGAACGGGCCGCGGAGATCGCGAACGTAGAAGCCGAGCTGGTCGACGCCGCTCGCGAATGCACGCCGAAGGAACTCGGAGGGATTATCCGTTATCTCACCGACGCGATCGACGGTGACGGTGATGCTGCGGCGCATGCAGTCGAGTATGAGCGTCGGGCGTGCTACATGGCGACCACCCTGAATGGCGCGTTCGACATGAGAGCCAACGGCGATCACCTGTCCGGCCAGTTCATCGAAGCCGCGGTCAGCGCGGAAATGGAACGCGATCTCCAAGACCATGACTCGCGTCGATCGCCGCAGCGGCGGTTCGACGCACTCAACAACGTCTGTCGCCTCTATCTGGATCGCGGTCAGGCCGGCGAGTCACACGGCATCCGCCCTCACGTCACGGCGGTCGTCGACGTCGACGAGCTCGCCGGCGCGCCCCCGGGCCGGTGGTCCACGTACGCAAGGAGAACCGTCGCAATGGTTACTCCCCGGTGATGCTCGAGGTCTTGCTGCGACTGCGATGTGAGCCGAGTGATCGTCGCGGGGCGGTCCGAAGTCCTCGACGTCGGGCGCGCGACCCGCACCATCTCGCCGGCAATCTGGAAAGCGCTCGTCGTACGCGACCGACACTGCCAAGCCCCCGGATGCAAGCGGCCCCCGGACCACTGTGAGGCCCACCACCTTGTTCACTGGACACACGGCGGGCCCACCAACCTCGAAAATCTCCAACTCCTGTGCTGGCCACACCACCGCTACCGACATACGCACGACGCGCACGCCCGCGCCGCATGAGCGCGGGCGGCTACGCGAACGGGAACCACCGTGGTAGTCGAAGCACGCCGATGTCGCCGGTGGCAAGGACTCCCCCGCCACGGGGATCGCGCCCGTACATCCATGCGGCGACGTCGCATCCCCATCCGCTCGCCTCGCCGTCGGCCGGGATGCCGTCGTCATGGTCGACGACGCTCACGTGCGCGCCGCGCAACTCCACATGCCACACGCGGTCGTGATCGGTCGAGACGACGCGATAGTCGGCGTCGACGAGTGGGCGGCTCGGAATCGCTCGCCCCGCGAGGCCGGTGAAGATCTCTCCGAGCGCGCCGGCAACGAACCCGACCGGCCAATCCGACGACTCGTAGCCGAGGTCGAGGTCGACATGGTGTACCTCGACCTCGCGCCGGCGCGCCCAGAGGAACTCGCGCATGGTGCGCGACACCGCGGCCCGGCCGACACGATCCCAGCCGTCGCCGGGGAGCGCGTTCCACGCTTCGACCAGACGCTCGTGAGCGCCCCGCAGATCCGCGCGCATCAGCTCCGGGCTCGCGCCACGACCCGCCGCGATCCCTTGGGCGCGTGCTTCGACGCTCGGGTACATCACACCCACCTCGCCGCGAGCCGCGGCCTCGACCATCCCGCGCAGAGCGTCGGCGTTACGGGCCAGGTGCGTGATCACCTCGGCGCGCGTCCACCCGGGCAGCCGCGACGGCTCGGCCGCCCGCTCGTCGGTGAGATCGTCGAGCGCGTGCAGGACCTTCCGCGTCGCCCGACCGACCAGCTCGATCTCCGTCGCCGGTCGTTGCACGCCCCAGAGGGTATGCGGCCGGCCTTGTCGCCCTCCTAGGGTGCGTCTCGATGGAGAACCGCTTGTACTTTCGCCAGCTGCTCGCCGGGCGCGACTTCGCGCCTGACGATCAGATCGCCCGGCAGATGGTGAACTTCGTGTACCTGATCGGCGATCGCAAAACCGGCGACGCGATCGCCGTCGATCCCGCGTACGGGCCGGCCGAGCTCGTCGACCTGCTCGCCGCCGACGGCATGCGGCTTTCGGGCGTCCTCGTCACGCACTACCACCCGGACCACGTGGGCGGCGATCTCGGCGGCTGGTCGATCGCCGGCATCGCGGAGCTGCTCGCGCTCCCCGGCGTAAACGCGAAGCTGCACGTGCAAGCCGACGAGGCCTGGGGCGTCAAGCGCGTCACCGGCTGTTCCGACTCCGATCTTGCGACGCACGCGTCCGGCGATGTCGTCGAGGTCGGCGAGATCCCGATCACGCTCATCCACACGCCGGGCCACACGCCCGGCTCGCAGTGCTTCTTCGTCGACGGCAAGCTCGTGAGCGGAGACACGCTGTTCCTCGACGGCTGCGGTCGCACCGATCTCCCGGGCGGCGATCCGGAAGCGTTGTACAACAGCCTCACGCAGAAGCTCGCGGTCGTTCCCGACGACACCGTGCTGTACCCGGGACACATGTACTCACCCGAGCCGAACGCACCCCTCGGCGACGTCCGCCGCACGAACGTCGTGTTCCGCCCGCGCACACGCGATCAGTGGATGAGGATGTTCGGCAACGCGAGCTGAGGCCGCGCCCACCTAATTCTGGGTCGGGTCGAACGTGACGGGCAGGGCGCGCGGTCCCCGGAACGCGTAGCCCTCGATGACGGCCGATTCGGCGGTTGAGGGGTCGAGTCGCAGACCCGGCAGACGGTCGAGGATCGAGTTGAGGCCGACCCGAAGCTCCAACCGGGCGAGGTGCATTCCGAGGCACTGGTGCGGGCCCGTACCGAACGCGAGGTGGTGCTGCACCGGCCGGCCGAGCTCCCATTCGGAGGCTTCGTCCCAGCGCGTCTCGTCGCGGTTCGCGGAGCCGGTCAGCACGCCGACGGGTGAGCCCGACGCGATCGGGCACCCGGCCACCTCGGTGTCGGCCGTCGCGACGCGGCTGACCATCGTCACCGACGTCTCCCACCGCAGCGTCTCCTCGATCACCTCCGGGATGAGGTCGCGATCCGTGTACACCTTCGCCAAGTCGTCGGGGTGCGTGAGCAGCGCGAGCAACGCGTTGCCCATGACGCGAAACGTCGTCTCGCCGCCCGCGGGCAACAGAAGACGCAAGAAACCGTAGATCTTGTCGTCGCTCAGCCGTTCGCCGTCGACCTCCGCGTGCACGAGATCGGAGAGGAAGTCGCCGGTCGACTTCGCGCGGCGCGCCTCCACGAGCGGGCGGAGGTACTCGACCATCGCCGTGCTGGCCCGGTGTCCGCTCTCGGGCGCGAGCGGGCCGGTGTTGATCTCCTCCGCCCACTGCGCGAACCGGTCGGAGTCCTCGAGCGGTACGCCCGCGATCCCGCAGATGACCTGAACCGGGTACTTCGACGTGACCGATGCGACGAGGTCGGCGCGACCGAGCGGCGCGATGGCGTCGAGGAGCCGGTTGATCGCGGGCCGCACGAGGGTCTCGTCCCACCGTTCGAGCTGCGACGCGCGGAACGCCTTGGCGACGAGGTTGCGGTACTTGCGGTGCTCCTCGCCGTTCATCGCCAAGATGAGGTCGCCCATGAACTGACCGATGTGGTCTGCGTTGATCGACGACGAGAACATCTTGTCGTCGCGCAGTACCGAGTCGGCGTCCTTGAAGCGCGCGACTTGGTAGAAGGTTCCCGTTCCCGGCCCCATCACGTCGCCGTGGGTGGCCATCACCGGGCACTCCGAACGCCGCACCTCGCTCCAGCTCTCGTACGGCTGCGCCATCACCCAGTCGACGCCCGGACCAACTTCTTCCGGGATGTCCAAAGCCATACCTGACACCGTAGTCAGTAGCCTTGCCCCATGCCTGCGCACGCGACCGGCGCGAATCCGTTCGCCGATACCGAGGATCAAGCGGCGCTGCGGCAGCTCGCACGCGACGTCGCCGCACGCGAGCTCGCTCCGATGGCGCGGCACGGCGACGAGACCGAAGAGTTCCCGCAGTGGGCGTGGGACGGGATGCGCAAGGCCGAGCTGTTCGGGATCACCATCGGTGAGCAATGGGGTGGCGCCGGACTCGGCGACGTCGAGGCCGCGATCGTCCTCGAAGAGCTCGCCCGCGCCGACGTATCGAGCGCGATCCTCGCCCAGCTCATCTTCAACGGACCGCCGCGCGCGATCGAGCACCTCGGCAACGACGCGCTGAAGGACCGCTGGCTGCCGATCGCGGCAAGCGGCGAGGGACTGTTCTGCATCGGGATCAGCGAGACCGAGGCCGGAAGCTCGGTCGGGCACATGCGCGCCCGACTCCGTCCCGACGGCGACGGCTTCCGTCTCAACGCCTACAAGAACTATGTGACCGGTGGTCACAAAGCGGCCGCGTGCCTCGTGTGGTGCCGTTTCCCAGACAGTGTCGGGACCAAGGGCATCGGCGCGGTGGTCGTCGACCTCGAGTCGCCGGGCGTCACCGTCGCGGGCACGCACGTGAAGATGGGACTACGGGCGACGAGCGAAGCCGAGCTCGCGTTCGACGACGTGCGAATCGAGCCCGACGACGTGCTGCTGTGGGGCGACCCCACGAACCGCGAGTCGTTCAAGACGCTGATCTCGCACATCAACCACGAACGCTGCGGCAACGCGGCGATGTGCGTCGGCGCCGCGCAGGGTGCGCTCGAGTACGCGGTGAACTACATGAACGAGCGCAAGGTCGGCGACCAGACCTTGGCCGACCTCCAGGGCCTCCAGTGGAAGATCGCCGACATGGCCACGCAGCTCGAAGGCGCGCGCCTCCTGCTGCAGCGCGCGGTGCACATGGCCGGACCGCACGGCACTCCGCCCGCGCTCGAGACCGCGATGGCGAAGACCGCGGCGAACCTCGCCGCGAAGTTCGTGTGCGACGAGGCGATCCAGTTGCTGGGCGGCTACGGGTTCTCGCGCGAATATCCCGTCGAGCGCGTGTACCGCGACATCCGCGGGTTGTGCATCGGCGCGGGCACCGTGGAGATCCAGCGCAATTTCGTCGGCACCAGTGTGCTGAGGGGCGCCACGCCCGCCAGTGACGGCTGGAAGTCGCGTCGAGCCTGACGGACACGCGTGATCGCCCCGACGTTCGAATCCCCTCGGACGGACCACTACCGCCGGCCCGGCGGCCCGTGGGATCTCCCGTCGCTCGACGTCCTCCTCACCCGAGCCGCCACCTCTCCGCTCGCCGAGAGTGTCGCGCGCGTCGCCGGCGGCCTGCGGGCACACGGCGTCGGTCCCGGCTCCGCCGTCGCGTGGCAGTCGGCCAACCGCGACGCGATCGCCGTTCTGTACCGCGCGTGCTGGCGTCTCGGCGCGGTCGCGGCACCGATACACCACCTGATGGGTCCGCACGAGGTTGCCGGTGTGCTCGACGCCATCCGGCCGGCGTTCGTCGTCGACGACCTCGACGCGCTCCCGACGGGCGAGCCGATCGAAACGCCGTGGACCGACTCGAGCCGGCTCGCGGCGGTGCTGTTCACGTCGGGATCGAGCGGCGCACCGAAGGGCGTCCTGCATACGCAGGCCACGCTCGCGTACAAGGCCGCGCAGATGCAGCACGCGCATGCGCTCGGGCCCGACGACTGCGTGTTGATGCCCGCGCCGGCCGCGCACATCTCGGGTCTGTTGAACGGCATCACCTTGCCGGGGGTCGTGCCGTTCCGGACCGTGTTCATGGCCCGCTGGGATCCCGAAGCCGCGCTCGCGCTCATCGAAGCGGAACGGGTGACCTTCATGGTCGGACCGCCGACGTTCTTCGTCTCGATGATGCAGGCACCCGGATTCAGCCGCGAACGGGTCGCGAGCGTCCGACTGATCTCGAGCGGCGGGGCCGGCGTCGGTGAGGTGTTCGTTGCGGAGGCGTCGCGCGCCTTCGGAGCCCGCGTGAAGCGCACGTACGGCTCCACCGAGGCGCCGACCATCATCACCGACGGCCACACGATCGGTGAGATCGAGGTGCGCGTCGCCGGCAACGGCGAGCTGCTCACACGCGGACCCGAAGTGTGCGTCGGTTACCTCGACCCGGCGCAGACCGCCGAGGCGTTCACGGCCGACGGCTGGTTCCACACCGGCGATCTCGCGGCGTTCGCGACCGGTGGCGCGATCGAGATCGTGGGTCGCCTGAAGGACGTCATCATCCGCGGCGGCGAGAACATCAGCACGGCCGAGGTCGAGCAGGTGCTCGAAGCCCATCCGGACGTCCGCCACGCGGTTGCGGTGGGCGAGGCCGACCCGCTGATGGGTGAACGCGTCGTCGCGTTCGTCGAGAGCGCGCCCGACTTCGATCTCGACGCGTGCCGCGCGTGGTTCGTCGAGCGCGGCGTCGCCCGGTTCAAGACGCCCGAGCGGGTCGTCGTGGTCGACACGATTCCGCTCCTCCCGACGGGCAAACCCGATCGGTCTGCGCTGCGGGCGCGGGTGGCTCCCTCCGACTGATCGTCATTCCCACGGTGAGGTGTCGACACCCATCATCTGGAAGCCCTTGATCACGGCGCGGGGATTCAAAGTTCCCGGCTTCCAGTGGAAGTTGTACATCCGCTCGCTCGCCACGTTCTGCACGAACATCTTCGCCTGGTCGAGGTTCACGAGGATGCCCCGGGTCGCGGTCTGCCGTTCGTAGCGCTCGGCATGCTCCGCGTCGAGCACGTAGTTCATCGAATCGCACATACGGCTCATGTCGACGTTGTTCCAGTCGTACGGCGAGAGCGAGATGTGCAGGAAGATTCCCGGCGGGGTGACCGACTGCATCTCGAAGTTCTTCGAGACGAGCGTGACGGGCGTGAAACAGCAGGCGCAATGCGACTCGAGCCGGATGGTCTTGTCGTTGAACGGGGGCATGTGCGAGAACGCGATGGCTTCGCTCGCGCAACCGACGAACGAGTGGAAGTTGTCGTCGATGTACGCGCGTACCTGCGAGGGGAACGACGAGAACGGCGGCGCCTTCAGCAGATTGCAGTTCTGCGTGTCCTCGTTGACGACGACGTCGATGCCGAGCTGGAGCTCTTTGTACGCCCCGATGATGCGGCGCCGGTCGAACCCGGTGGCGTGGTGCACCTCGAGCAGTGTCGGGCCGCGGCCGTGCTCGCACCAGAACTCGAACACGAACGCCCGGACCTGCTTGGCCCGGTCGGAGAACTCGAAGTCGGGAACGTTCTGCGGCATGGACCGCAGACTAGGCAGGGGTCGGCAACAGTTGATCGAGCACGACCTCGTCGTGCTCGTCGGTGACCCAGATGCGGCGCGCGTCAGCGAGTGGAATCGCGGCGGTCATGACCATATCCGTCGGCGTTCCGGTGCCCCGGAAGGTCCCGGCCCCGATCCGATTGCCGTCGTCGCCCGTGAGCCACAGCCAGTAAGAGTCGCCTCGGTCCAGGCCGGACACGTGGAACGCGACCTCGGTACCCGCCGCGCGCGAGCGGAGGGTCGCAGCCGCGCTCACTCCCTCGTGCGACGCGAACACGACCCGGTTCCCCGACGGTGCGTTGCCGGGCACGATGAGAACGAAGGCGACGACCGCCGCCGCGATCGCAACCGACGTGGCGGTGGCGGCCGCGACCCGGTGGCGCGTCCGCGTACGTCGAGCGGTGCGCTCGGCCGCGACCCGGCCGAGGACACGCTTCGCCAACGCGGGCGGCGGTTGGGTGAGACCGCCCTTGGCCCGTGACGGATCGGCGAGCGGCAACGCGGCCGCGACCGACGTCAGCTCGCGCAATTCGGACCGGCATTCGGCGCACCCGTCGAGGTGGGCGCGCAGCGCGAGCGTTTCGGCCGGATCGGCGCCCCCGAGTGCGACGGCGCCGAGCACAGCGCGCAACTCGCGGCACGTGTCAGACGTCATCGGACCAACCCAACTCTTCGAGCGCGAGCCGCATCGCCTTCAGCGCGTAATAGACGCGGCTCTTGATCGTTCCGACGGGCACCCCGAGGTCGTGCGCGACATCGTGATACGGGCGGGACTTGTAGTGCACCTCTACCAGCGCGTCGCGGTGCTCCGCACTCAACTTCTGGAGCGCCTCCTCCACCTGCCATGCCACGAGCACGCGCTCGACGTCGTCGTCGAGCACGACCTCATCGTTCGTCCGGCTCCCCGCAGCCAACGCGGGTCGGACCGCGCGCGCACGGGACAGATCGATGACCACGTTTCGCACGATCGCGAACAGCCACGTTCGAAGCGAGCCCAGCGCGTCGTCGAAGCGGTTTGCCGCCTGCCACGCGCGGACGAACGTCTCCTGAACCGCCTCCTCCGCCAGCCCGCGATCGCCGAGCGAGCGCAGCGCGAACCGGTACAGCTCGGGCCCGTGCGCGGCGTACACGGCCCGCACACCGTCGTCGTTCGCGAGCACGGGGCGCGCTTCGGCCATCACTGTGAGGATACGGCGGCAGAGATGAGCGAGTTCATCGAACCCGCCGGTCCCGTCCTCCGTATTGTGGAGGTCCGCACGTTCGAAACGTACCCAGGGGGATGAATGCGCCAGTTCCGTGTCCGCGCGCTCGTCACGCTCGCCGCCGGCGCATTTGCACTTGCCGCGTGCGGGAGCAGCAGCAAGAGCTCCTCGTCCGCCGCCTCGACAACGATCGCGCCAACCACCACCGCCGCGCCGACCACCTCCCTCGCGCCGACCACGACGACTGCGGCACCGGCGGCCGACGCCACCGTCAAGGTGGCGACAACGAAGCTCGGCATGGTGCTCGTCGATGACAAGGGACTGACGTTGTACCGGTTCGACAACGACACGACGCCCGGCGCGAGCACCTGTGGAGCAGGAGTGTGCGCCCAAACGTGGCCGCCGGCGACCGTGACCGGCACCCCGACGGCCGGCGCCGGCATCGACGCGTCGAAGCTGTCGACCTTTGCGCGCGCGGACGGCAGCACCCAACTCCAGATCGCCGGGCACCCGCTCTACCGTTTCGCGGGCGACACGAAGGGCGGCGACACGAACGGTCAGGGGATCCTGAACAAGTGGTTCGCGGCGGGCCCCGACGGCAACAAGGTGGGCGCCACGTCCTGATCACTCAGACGACGCTTTCACCCGCTTCCACTCGGGGTCGCAGCAGCGACGCCAACCTCCCGCGATGCGCCGACGCATCGCCGAAGGCGAGCTGGTCGAGCTGCGCGCGCTTCAAGAAGAAATGCAGGTCGTGCTCCCAGGTGAACCCGATGCCGCCGTGCACCTGCAGGGCCGACGCCATGACCCGCTTCGACGCGTCGCCGCACCAGACCTTCGCCGTCGACGCCGCGACGGACGCCTCGGCGTCGCCGACACCGATGCACCACGCCGCCCAGTAGACCGTCGATCGCATGCCCTCGACGTCGACCAGCATGTCGGCGCAGCGGTGCTTCACCGCCTGGAACGACCCGATCGGCCGCCCGAACTGCACGCGGTCCTTCGCATACTCGACCGCAAGGTCGAGGCCGCGTGCAGCGCTCCCGAGCAGATCGGCGCTCGTGAAGGTCGCGCCGCGATCGAGCAGCCGGGTCCGCGCCTCGGCACCGCCCAGCCGGCGCGCCGTCGACGGATCGAAGTGCAGCCAGCCGAGCTCGCGGGTGAGATCCATCGCGGGCTCGCGTCGGGGACGCTCGGTCGACTCGGTCGCATAGACGCCGTCGTCGGCGACCACGATCGCGACGTCGGCGGAGGGCGCGTACGGCACGGGTGCGTGCGCGTCCCACGCGACACACGCGATCGCGTCTCCCGTCAGCAGGCGCCCCACCCATGCGTCGTCTCCGGCGCCGGCGAAGGCGTCGAGCGCAAGGACCGTCGGAACGAACGGCGCGGGCGCGGCGTGCCGGCCGAGCTCTTCGACCAGCACCGCGACCTCGACCGAACCGAGCCCGAGGCCGCCGCCGGATTCATCCACCTCGACGCCGAGCCAACCCTGATCGACCATCGCACGCCAGAGCGCGCGGTCGAACGGGTCATCGGTCGCGGTATGGACGCGGACGCGTGCAGGTGAGGCGAGGTCGTCGAGGAGCTCACTCGCGCCCGCACGCAAGGCGAGCTGATCCTCGGTGAGGTCGAAGTCCATGGCGGGCCGAGTCTCGCAGGCGGTGAGACAACGGCGTCAATCTGGGGCTCACCTGCGGATGCCGAACTACAGATCCCGCCGGAATCGGTAGATTGCACGGCGCCCCCGATGAAGGAGCCTCGGATGTCGGAAGCACCGGCCAAGCTGCTGTGGAACGGCAAGGAGATCGAGCTCCCCGTGGTGCGCGGCACCGAGAACGAGTACGCCATCGACATCTCCAAGCTGCGAGCGCAGACGGGCCTCATCACGCTCGACTACGGATACGTGAACACCGGCTCGACCGAATCCGCGATCACGTTCGTCGACGGCGACGCCGGCATCCTGCGCTACCGCGGGTACGACATCGACGATCTCGCGGAGCAAGAGCACCCGTCGTTCCTCGAGACCGCGTGGCTATTGATCTACGGCGAGCTACCGACTGCCACGGAGCGGGCCGAATTCAGTCGTCAGATCCGCCTGCACACGCTCGTCCACGAGGACGTGAAGCGCTTCTACTACGGCTTCCCGAAGGACGCGCACCCGATGGCGACGACCGCCTCGGTGGTGAACGCGCTCGCCACCTTCTACCAGGACTCCGAAGACCCGCACGACCCCGAGCAGGTGCAACTCTCGATCGTGCGGCTGATGGCGAAGCTTCCGACCGTCGCGGCCTACTCGTACAAGCAATCGATCGGGCAGCCGTTCCTCTATCCCGACAACTCACTGGACCTGATCGAGAACTTCATCCGCATGATGTTCGCGGTTCCGTCCGAGCCGTTCGAGGTGTCGTCGACGGTCGTGCATGCGCTGAAGCAGCTGCTGATCCTGCACGCCGACCACGAGCAGAATTGCTCCACCTCGACCGTGAGGATCGTCGGCTCCGCCGAGGCGAACCTGTACGCGTCGATCGCGGCCGGGGTCGACGCGCTGTGGGGTCCGTTGCACGGTGGCGCCAACCAGGCGTGCGTGGAGATGCTCGAGGGCATCCGCGACAACGGCGGTGACGTGCGCGAGGCGGTACGGCGCGCGAAGGACCCGCACGACGACTTCCGTCTGTCTGGCTTCGGTCACCGCGTGTACAAGAACTACGACCCCCGCGCCAAGATCTTGAAGTCGACGGCGGAGCGCGTGCTCAACGAGCTGAAATCGAACGACGTGCTGTTCGACATCGCGCTCGAGCTCGAGGAGGTCGCGCTCACCGACGACTACTTCATCGAGAAGAAGCTGTACCCCAACGTCGACTTCTACTCGGGACTCATCTATCGAGCGATGGGCTTCCCCACCGACATGTTCCCCGTGCTCTTCGCGATCGGCCGCCTTCCCGGTTGGATCGCGCACTGGTGGGAGGGCAACGAGAACCCCAAGACGAAGATCGGTCGCCCGCGGCAGATCTACACCGGGCCGGTCGAGCGCAAGTACGTGCCGATCGACCAGCGCGTCTGACCTAAGGTCCGCGCGCCATGGATCTGCGCGCGACGCCCGCCGAAGCCGCACTGCGCGACGAAGTACGCGACTGGTTGCGCGCGAACCTCCCCTGGGAGTACGGCAAGGGCTTGCCGCCGCGTTTCGACGACCTCGCCGACGAAGTCGCGTTCGGTCGCGGGTGGCAGGCGAAGCTCGCGGGGGGTCGGCTCGTCGGCATCGCGTGGCCCGAGGAGTACGGCGGTCGTGGTCGCGGCCCCGTCGAGCACTACATCGTGACCGAGGAGCTCGCGCGCGCCCGCGCCCCGGAGCTCGTCGGCCGCATCGGCGTGAACCTCGTCGGGCCCACGCTGCTCGCTCACGGCGCCCCGGAGCAAAAGACGCGGTGGCTGCCGCGCATCCTCGACGCATCCGAGATCTGGTGCCAGCTGTTCAGCGAACCCGGCGCGGGGAGCGACCTCACCTCGCTCACGACGAGTGCCACGAAGGTCGACGGCGGATTCGTCGTGAACGGCCAGAAGGTGTGGACGAGTTACGCCCAGTTCGCCGACTGGGGATGGTGCCTGGCCCGAACCGATCCCGACGCGCCGAAAAGCAAGGGCATCTCCGCGCTCGCGATCGACATGCACGCGCCGGGAGTCGACGTGCGTCCGTTGCGCCAGATCACCGACGAGTCCGAGTTCAACGAGGTCTTCCTCTCCGACGTGTTCGTCGCCGACGACCAGCTGGTCGGGCCGATCCACGAAGGATGGCGAGTCGCGAACTCGACGCTGACGCATGAACGAGGAGTCAACCCGCGCCAGCTCGTCGCCCACGCGCAGCTGCTCGACGAGCTGTGGGTGCTCGGCGTCGAGCACGACGCGCTCGACGACCCGCGGCTCGCGGGCCGGCTCGCCCAGGCCTTCGTCGAAGTCCGCATCTTTCAGTTGCACAACTGGCGATCGATCTCGCGCACCGCGAAGGGCGCGGAGCCCGGAGCGGTCGGCAGCATCAACAAGCTGTGGTGGAGCGAGATGAGCAAGCGCCTGCACGACACCGCGATGGCGGTCGTGGGGCCCGCGCAACCCCTCTGGCGGGGCGCCGAAGGCAACCCGGGCGACGGCGCCTGGCAGCGCTCCTGGCTCTACTACCAGGCCAGCTCGATCTGGGCCGGCACCAACGAGATCCAACGGAACGTGATCGGCGAACGTACGCTGGGCCTTCCCCGTGAGAAGGGTTGAACACGTGCGCCCCTCGCTCCGTAATCCAGACATGCACCGACGCTTCCTCGTCTTCATCGCCCTGTCCGCACTCGCGCTCGGCCTCGCCGCCTGCGGGAGCAGCAGCAAGAGCACGACGCCCGCGGCGTCGAGCTCGGGCACCGCCCAGATCACTATCGACTCCAACTTCAAATTCCACCCCACGACGGTGAAGGCCGGATCGACGGTGACGGTGAAGAACGACGCCTCCGTGACGCACACCGTCACCCAGGACGGCGGCGGCTTCGACGTGACGATCGACGGCGGCCAGACGGCGACGTTCACCGCGCCGGCGGCCGGAACGTACAAGTTCCACTGCAACATCCACAGCTTCATGCATGGGACGCTCACCGTCATCTGATGCGCGGACGAGAGTTCGTAACGCGCTGGTGACGGGTCGGGAGCACGATCGCGCCGCCTGACCCGGGTTCCCCGGGCGGCCTCCCCGCCCGCGTCCCGCCGATACTGCGAGTCGCTCGGATTACCCGGAAAGATCTCGCATGCGACACGCACGTCGGGCGCTGGTGACGGTCATCGCCGTGGTTGCGTTCGTCGTCGGTTTCATGCCCGCGGCCGTCGCTCGGACCTCCGCGGACGTCGTCGCGGGGAACGCAGCGCCCGGAGTCATGACGGACGGCTCCGTGCGCGCGCAGGCCGGGTCGTCGAGCGACGGTTACTGGATGGTCGCGAGGGACGGCGGGATCTTCTCCTTCGGCGACGCCGCGTTCCACGGCTCGACCGGCTCCATCACACTCAACCAACCGATCGTCGGCATGGCCTCGACCCCGTCCGGCAACGGCTATTGGATGGTCGCGTCCGACGGCGGCATCTTCGCTTTCGGCGACGCCGATTTCCACGGCTCGACCGGGGCGATGACCTTGAACCGCCCGATCGTGGGGATGGCCGCAACGCCGTCCGGCAACGGCTACTGGTTCGTCGCGTCCGACGGCGGGATCTTCTCCTTCGGTAGCGCGAACTTCCACGGCTCGACCGGCGGGAAAGTTCTGAACAAGCCGATCGTGGGGATGGCTGCCCAGCCCACCGGGGACGGCTACTGGTTGGTGGCCTCCGACGGCGGGATCTTCTCGTTCGGCGACGCGGCGTTCCATGGCTCGACCGGCGCGATCACGCTGAATCAGCCGATCGTCGGCATGACGGCGACCCCGACCGGTAACGGCTACTGGTTCGTCGCATCCGACGGCGGGATCTTCGCCTTCGGTGACGCGAAGTTCTACGGCTCGACCGGCTCGATC
>JBBQTI010000010.1:0-86991 GCA_038213435.1 Acidimicrobiia bacterium | reverse complement strand
TATCTCCAATCGTGTGGGCTGGTCGTGATCGAGGTCGATCGCACCAACCGGCAGGTTCGCCGCATGTTCGGCAAGTCGGATCCGGTCGATGCGATCGAAGCGGCCCGGGCCGCGTTGTCGGGCCGCGCATCGGGGATCGCGCGAGCGCTGCAAGTCGCGACACGCGACGTCGCAGTGCGCCACGAGCTACAGGCGGACGAGGTTACGATCCGGGCCGGTTTGCATTGGGGAGCGACGCTCTACATCGGCAGCATCATCACGCGCGGCCGAACTGAAGTGACTGCGCTGGGCGACGAGGTCAATGAAGCCGCTCGCTCGAAGTATGCGCTGCGCAACGGGCGGACGGACACTCGCGTCCAAGAACCTCATCGAACGCCTCGATCGCGACGACGCCGCGGCGCTCGGAATCGACCCGAACCGCATCACATACACCCAACTCGCCGAGCTCGACACCGCAACAGACAAAGCCCGCCGAGACGCACCAGCCGTATCCGTCTATGACATCAACGTCACGCGCTGAGACCGCACAGAACTGCCGACTCGACCGAATCGTTACGTCGCCTCAGATCTCAGCTACGACGTGCCGTTTTCGCACGCGTCTTCTCGCCGAACAGCTCGGCGACCGCGGTCGCGGCGTGAGCATCGAGCTCGGGCTGCACATGGCTGTAGATGTCGAGCCTGATCCCCGTCGTCGCGTGCCCGAGCCGCTCACTGACGACCTTCGGATGGATGCCGGCCTTCAGCGCGAGCGTCGCTCACGTATGGCGAAGATCATGCAGACGGATGGCCTGACTCCGGCGCGACGGGCGGCCGCCGTGAACGCGCGCGTAAAGCGGTTCGGATGAAGCGCTTTGCCAGTCTCGTTGCAGAACACGAGGTCGTTGTCCTGCCAGAGCTCGCCCGCGTTCAATCTCTCCTCGAGCTGCCGGCGCCGATGTGCGCGAAGCACCACCACCGTGTCGGCGTCCAACGAGAGGGTGCGACGCGACCTCGATGTCTTCGGTGACGCCCACACCATCTCGTCGTTCACGACCGTCAACGAACGGTTCACGACGATCCGCGCCGCGTCGAGATCGACGTTGGACCAGTGGAGTCCGAGCGCCTCGCCGCGACGCATCCCGGTCGCCGCCAGCGGCCGATACGCGGGCGCGAGTCGATCCCCTTCGACCGCGCCGAGGAAACTGCAGTTCCCGTGTGAGTCACGCCCAACGGCTTTTTACCTGGTCACAATCGGTGCCCGGGGAGGGACTCGAACCCTCACGCCCCGAAGGGCCGGCGGGTTTAAGCCGCCTACGTCTGCCGGTTACGCCACCCGGGCGGGTGACGCAACGGTAACCACCGGCGCGAGTTCGGTGAAGGATCACGCGGCGGCCGACTCCGGACCGACTGCTCCGGATCCGCCGACCGCTTGCAACAGGGTTGCTCGCACCCGAGCCGCGCTTTCGCTCGCCAGAGCGTTCGCGACGATCACGCCTTCGACCATGTCGGCGACGACATCTGCGATCGGCCGCGACCGCAGCCGGACCGCAACCACGGGGCCGCCGGGGAGCCGGCGGATCGTACGCGAGATTCCGGAGCGACGCGGTGGCGTGCGAAAGACCGGCACCACCAGCCCGGCCGCCCGCGCCGCCGCGCCGATGAGGCGGGCGAGCTCGGCGAATCGAATCGGAGGTGCGACGTCCATCAGCCGTATTGAATACGCAGGGTGAGACAGCAACGGCCGTCGGCCGCGCACGACCGCGAGATCCTGAGACTCGCGATCCCGGCGTTCGGCGCGCTCGCCGCCGAGCCGCTCTACGTGCTGGCCGATACGGCGATCGTCGGCCACCTCGGCACCCGGCCGCTGGGCGGGCTCGGCGTCGCCGGTGCGGTCCTGAGCGTGGCCTTCGGGATCTTCAACTTCCTCGCGTACGGTACGACCGCGACCGTCGCACGCCGCATCGGGGCCGGCGACCCGAGGGCCGCGGCCGAACATGGAGTCGCCGGAGTATGGCTCGCGCTCGGCCTCGGCTTCGTCCTCGCGGTCGTCGGGCTGGCGCTGAGTGGGCCGATCGTCTCCGCGATGGGCGCCTCGGCGCGCGTGGCGCCGTACGCGCGCACGTACCTGCGCATCTCATTGCTCGGCGCGCCCTTCGTCCTCGCAGCACTCGCGGGCACCGGATACCTCCGAGGCCTGCAGGACACCCGCACGCCGCTCGTCATCGCGCTCAGCGCAAACGCCGCGAACCTCGTGCTCGAGGTCGTCCTCGTGTACGGCCTCCACCTCGGCATCGCGGGCTCCGCCTGGGGGACGGTCATCGCGCAGATCGCCGCTTCCCTCGCGTATCTCACCATCGTCCGCCGTAACGTCCGCAGGTCGCAGGCGTCGGCGCGGCCGGTTTTCGCCCACCTGCGCGCCGCGGGCGCCGTCGGTGCGTACCTCATCGTCCGCACCGGCTCTCTGCTCCTTGCCTTCACCGCGGCGACCTCGATCGCGTCGCGGATCGGCGATGCACAGGTGGCCGCGCACCAGATCGCGTTCCAGCTGTGGCTTCTCCTCGCGCTCTGCCTCGACGCGATCGCGATCGCCGGGCAGGCGATCGTCGGGAGGGCACTGGGAGCGGGCGATGCCGCCCTCACCCGGGCGACATCGAGGCGAATGCTCCACTGGGGAGTGATGGTCGGGCTGGTCCTGGGCCTGCTCGTCCTCGCGGGTGACCCGTTGCTCGCGCTCGTCTTCACCCGTGACGGCGCCGTTCGCGCCGAGCTCCGGCCGGTTCTCGTCGCGGTCGCGCTGATGCAACCCCTCGGCGGCGCGGTATTCGTGCTCGACGGCATCCTGATCGGAGCGGGTGACGTGCGCTACCTCGCGCTCGCGATGGCCGGCGCGACCCTCTGCTTCGTCCCGTGCGCAATCCTCGTGCTCATGACCGGCGCCGGATTGATCGCCCTGTGGAGCGCTCTGTTCGTCTTCATGTTTGCCCGGTTGTACGGGATGGGGCGCCGTTATCGCGGAAACCGGTGGCTGGTGACCGGCGCGTCGGGTACATAGGCTTCGAATGATGGCCGACGGACCCGAGCGCGCACCGGAGCGAGCCCTCGAGATCGCGGCCGCCACCCACCCCGACGTCGACCTGACCGAGATCGACCCCGGCATCGGGCGCGAGCTGGTTCCGCTCGCGCGGCTCGCGCCGGAGCCCGTCGAGGAGGCCCGTCGCGCCGACGTCGACCAGTGGGGTCGGAGTGAGCATTTCCGCGCACTCACCCGCCGCGCGTTCGAGCCGATGTACAAGCATTGGTTCCGCGTCGAGTGGGAAGGCTTCGAGCTCCTTCCCGAAGAAGGCGGCGCGCTGCTCGTCGCCAATCACGCGGGTGCCATCCCACCCGACGCGCCGTCGATCATGCACGGGATCGAGAAGGACCTCGGACGTCCGGTGTATGGGCTCGCGGAGAACCTCTTCCGCGCCCTGCCCGTCGTCGGCACGTTGTGGTCGCGCAGCGGTGGCGTGGCGGCACACCCCGACAACGCGTACCGGCTGCTGCACGACGAGGGACACCTCGTGCTCGTGTTCCCCGAAGGCACAAAGGCGACCGGCAAGCATTACAGGGATCGTTACCGACTGCGCCGCTTCGGTCGCGGCGGTTTCGTCGAGATCGCGATGCGGGCGGGCGCGCCCGTGATCCCGATCGCCGTGATGGGCGCGGAAGAGGCCATGCCGGTTCTCTTCAAGAGCCCTCGCCTCGCAAAGGCTTTGAACCTTCCCTACTTCCCGATCACGGCGAACATGCTCGCATTCGGTCCCCTCGGGCTCGTCGCGTATCTCCCCGCGAAGTTCCGCATCCGCGTCCTCCCGCCGGTTCATTTCGATGTCGCGCCGAACCAGGAGCGGTATTCGCGTAGCCGCGTCATGGAGGAGTCCGAACGCATCCGCGGGATGGTCCAGGACGCGCTCTACGACATGCTTCGCCGGCGCCGCAGCGTGTGGTTCGGATGAGCGGGACATAGGAGCGGCAGGGGATGCGAGCACTCGTCACCGGGCTCTCGACGTACTGGGGCGGTCGGGTCGCGCAAGCGCTCGAGCAGCGGTCTGACGTAGAAGTCGTCGTCGGGGTCGACACGCGCGATCCGCGCACGCCCCTCGAGCGCACCGAGTTCGTTCGCACCGATTCGTCGCACTCGATCCTCGCCCGGATCGTACGCGCCACCCAGGTCGACACCATCGTGCACACGCACCTCGTCGTCGATTCCACGCGCGCGACGAGCCGCACGCTGCACGAGATCAACGTCATCGGCACGATGAACCTGCTCGCAGCCGCCGGAGCGCCGTCGAGTCCGGTGCGAAAAGTTGTGTTGAAGAGCTCCGGGCTCGTCTACGGCGCGAACAAGGCCGACCCATACTTCTTCCGCGAAGACATGCCGCGCACCGGTCCCGCGACCACTCCGGTCGAACGTTCCCTGCTCGAAGTAGAAGGCTTCGTACGCGACTTCGCCGACGACAACCCGCACGTCGACGTGAGCCTGCTTCGCTTCGCGAACGTGCTGGGCGTCGACATCGATACTCCGTTCACGGCCGCGCTCCGGCGACCCGTCGTGCCCGAGATCCTCGGGTTCGACCCCCGACTGCAGTTCGTGCACGAAGACGATGTCGTCGACGCGTTGATGTACAGCATCAACAATGACATTCCCGGCGTCTACAACGTCGGAGCCGACGGAAACCTCCCGTGGAGCAAGGTGTGCGCGATCGTCGGCAAGCGGCGCGTCGCGTTGCCTTTCGTGTTCACGAACCTGGCCGCGGAACCGGCGCGGCTGCTGCGGCTTTGGGACCTCCCGCCCGAGGCGATGCAGCTTCTCCGATTCGGGCGCACGATCGACAACACGCGCTACAAGCGCGCGGGCTTTCAGTACTCGTATACGACCGCGTCGACGATCGAGGCCTTCGCCCAGGCGCTGCGCCTGGCGGGCACGATCGGCGACAGCAGCCCCTCGTACCGCTACGAGCGCGAGGTCGAAGACTTCTTCCGTCACTCCCCCGCGGTGGTCCGACCCGACGTAGGTTGACGAAATGGAACACGTACGGATTGAGTCCGACCACGGCGTCGCGGTCGTGACGCTCGTCGACGTCGAGCGCCGCAACGCCATGACCGGGTCGATGGTCGACGAGATCGTGGCAACGTTCGATGCGCTCGAATCCGACGGTTCGACCGCCGTGGTGGTCGTCACCGGCGAGGCGCCCGCTTTCTGCTCGGGCGCCGACGTCTCGAGCCTCGGCGCACTGTCCCGAGCCGGGACCGACGAGGAACGGCGCTCGGTCACGTCGATCTACGAAGGATTCCTGCGCGTGCTGCGCTCACCGCTGCCGACGATCGCCGCGGTGAACGGCGCGGCGGTCGGGGCGGGAATGAACCTCGCGCTCGCGTGCGACGTGCGCATCGCCGGCAGCTCGGCGCGCTTCGACACCAGGTTCGTGAAGATCGGGCTCCATCCGGGTGGCGGCCACATCTGGATGCTCGAGCGCGCGGTCGGTCCGCAAGCCGCGGCCGCGATGGTGTTGTTCGGCGTTCCCGTCGACGGCGCCCGTGCCGCGGAGATCGGTCTCGCGTGGTCGTGCCATCCTGACGACGAATTGCTCGACGCGGCGCACACGCTCGCCGCGCGCGCCGCGCGCGCACCGGTCGCGTTGCTCGCACGGGTCAAGTCCACGCTGCGCCAAGCGCCGTGGCAGTCCGACTTCGATGCCGCGATCGCGACCGAGGTCGCGCACCAGGCCTGGTCGCTCGGCCAAGGCTGGTTCAAGACCCGGAGCTGAGAACGGGCCGCACTCAACGACGCACGAACTTTGCCCTGAGCTCGTGCCCCCGTTCGCGCCACTCCTCGGCGCTGATGGCGTAGCGGATGTGATCCTCGTAGACGCTCTGGATCTGCAGGAACCGCACCGCCGTGCCCTCGTCGCGCAGACCGAGCTTTTCGGCAACCCGCCGGCTCGAGGCGTTGCGCGGAACGATCGCGGCCTCGAGGCGGTGGAGCTGCAGCACGTCGAACGCGTACTGCATGATCAAGACAACGCCCTCCGGCACGTAGCCGCTCCCCGCGAGCGCCTCGTCGATCCAGTAGCCGACGTATCCCATCTGGAACGGACCGCGCTGCACGCTGCCCAGGCTGACCTCGCCCGCGAATCGGCCGTCGAGCAAGAACAACCCGAACCCGTACGCGGCGTCGAAGTGTCGTTGCCGATCCCACGCGCCGCAGCGGGCGCGGAACGCCTCCCGGTCGAGCGCGGGGTCGAGGCTGCCCACGTCGGGGCTCGGCTCCCAGCGCTCCAGCCAGGCTCGGCAGCGCAAACGCACCTCGCGCCATCCGTCCCAGTCGTCCGGACGCAACGGACGCAGCATCACGCGCGACCCGATCAGCTCGGTCACGACGACCGCTTCCCGCCGGCGGGCGCGCCGGCAGCTGCGACCGCGGTCGCGACGGCATCCAGCGCCGCGGGATCTTCGAGGCCCGAGAGATCACCGGGCGCGGCTCCCGTGACGACCGAGCGAATCGCGCGGCGTAACACCTTGGCGCTCCGCGTTTTCGGCAGCGCGCTGGTGAAGCACACCTGCGCGGGCTTGAACGACGGTCCGAGCGCGTCGACCACACACGCGCTCAGTTCCTGGCGCAGCGCGGCGTCCGGTTCCACGCCGGGCGCAGGAACGACGAACACCCACAACGACTCCCCCTTGAGCTCGTCGGGCACGCCGATCGCGGCCGCCTCGAGAACTGCGCGATGGGCGACGACGACGGTCTCCACCTCGGCCGGCCCGAGCCGTTTGCCGGCCACCTTGATCGTGTCGTCGGAACGACCGTGCAGGAACCATTGACCGTCATCGCTCACGCTCGCGAAGTCGCCGTGCCACCACACCCCGGGGTACCGCGACCAATAGGTCTCGATATAGCGCTGCGGATCGCCGTACAACCCGCGCGTCATTCCCGGCCACGGCTTGGTGCACACCAGCTCGCCCACCGCACCACGCACCGAGTTCCCGTTCTCATCGAACACGTCGACCGCCATTCCCAACGCCGGACCGCCGAGCGAGCACGCCGACAAGGGCTGCACGACATGAGGCGACAGGAAACACGCTCCCACCTCGGTACCACCCGAGATGTTGACGACCGGGCAGCGGCCGCCGCCGACGACGTCGAAGAACCAACGCCAGGGCGCCTCGTTCCACGGCTCGCCTGTCGTCGCTGCGCGAACAGGTGCGTCACCGTGCGCCATCAGCGCCCGAATCAATGTCGGTGACACACCGAGAACGTTTACCCGGTGTCGCTCGACGAACGACCAGAGCCGGTCCGGGCCCGGATAGTCAGGCGCACCGTCGTACATCATCAAGGTCCCGCCCGCGGCCAGCGTGCCGACGATCTCCCACGGCCCCATTATCCAGCCGATGTCGGTGAGCCAGAACAAGCGCTCGCCCGGCCGCAGGTCGGTCTGGAAGGCGACCTCCTCCGCGACTTTCGTAGTGAACCCTGCGTGCACGTGCACCGCGCCCTTCGGCCGCCCGGTCGTCCCGCTCGTGTACGCGACGAACAGCGGATGTTCGGCATCGACCGAGCGGGCTGGGAACGGCGCGTCCGGCAGCTCGTCGAGCCGCACGTCGCGACCGTCGCGCATCGGTGGGTCGCAGCGACTCCGACTCACGAGCAAGACGGTGTGCACACTCGGCACCTGCGCGACCGCGGCGTCGGCGGTCTCCTTCATCGCGACGTGCTTGCCGCGGCGGGTGAAGCCGTCGGCCGTCACGACCGCGACGGCCTGCGCGTCGCGCAGACGGATCGCGACCGCGTCGGCGCCGTAACCCGAGAAGATCGGCAGGAAGATCGCGCCGAGCTTCGCAATCGCGAACAGCGCGGCCACGGTCTCGGGGACCATCGGCATGAACAGACCGACGGCGTCGCCTTCGCGCACGCCGCGCGCGGCCAATCCCGATGCGATGCGATCCGTGAGCGCTCGCAACTCGGCGCCGGTGACGGTACGGGTCTCGCCCTCCTCGCCTTCCCAGATCACGGCCGGGCGGCCGGCGGCCACGCGTTCGAGACACATGGTCGCCGCATTGCAGCGACCGCCGACGAACCAGGTTGCCCACTCGATACCCGCCGACGTGTCGAGCACGCGGTCGTAGGGAGCGTCGAACGGAAGCCCGAGGAACCGCACCACCGCGTCCCAGAACCACTCTGGTTCGTCGATCGAACGCTGCACGAGCGTCGCAAAATCGTCGACGTGCTCGGCGATCATGAAGCGAGCCACATTGCTCTCGCGCAGCATTGCTTCGTCGGGACGCCAGACGAGGGGGGGAGCGGCCATCGGCCGCCGAATCTAATGGGGCCGTCGGCGAGGCGTTGCGAGTCCACAGCCGTATAGCGTGCCGATCGTGAGCGCTCGCGAGGACGACGACCATCTGGTGTGGCTCGACCTCGAGATGACGGGCCTCGACGTCGAGCAGCACACGATCGTCGAGATCGCGTGCATCGTCACGGATTCCCAGCTCGCGCTCGTCGACGACGGCATCGACATCGTCATTCATCAGGACGCCGACGCGCTCGCGCGCATGGATGACTTCGTCCGCAAGATGCACACGAAGTCCGGGTTGCTCACGGCGATCAGCGCGTCCGATGTGAGCCTCGACGACGCCCGGTCTCGAACCCTCGAATACGTCCGGACCCACGTGCATGTGGCCGGAACCGCCCCGCTCTGCGGCAACAGCATCGGCACCGACCGCAGATTCCTCGATCGTTACATGCATGACCTCGACACCTACCTGCACTACCGCAGCATCGACGTGTCGTCGTTGAAGGAGCTGTGCCGACGCTGGTACCCCGAGGTCTACGCTCAGCGGCCCGGAAAGTCGGAACAACACCGCGCACTCGACGACATCCGCGAGTCGATCGAGGAACTCCGGTTCTACCGCCGGCAGTTGTTCAGTCCGAGAGAAGAGCGCCCAGCGCCCCCAGAAGGGTGATCACCGAGCGTTCACGAGCCGAGTGGCCCATGAGCCCGATGCGCCATCCCTTGCCTGCGAGCTCACCGAGCCCTCCGCCGACCTCGATACCGAAACGCACCAGGAGCTCGGCTCTCATTTTGGCGTCGTCGACACCGTCCGGCAGCCACACCGACGTGAGCTGCGGCAGGGGCCGGTCGAGGGCGAAGGGCCGAAACCCCAGCCCGGGAAGCGCAACCTGCAACCGAGCGCCCGCGTCGCGGTGGCGTGCGTGCGCGGCGGCGAGTCCTTCGTCGAGCACCACGCCGAGACCTGCGTGCAATGCGTACAACATCGAGACCGGCGCGGTGTGGTGGTACCGCCGGGCGGTACCCACGTAGTCGGCGAGCAGAGCGAGATCGAGGTACCACGACTGCGCAGGCTGCGACCGACCCCGTACGCGCTCGACCGCGCGCGCCGAGAAGCTGACCGGCGACAACCCGGGCGGCACACCGAGACACTTCTGGGTGCCCGAGTAAACCGCGTCGATCCCCCACCCGTCGACGTCGACGGGGATGCCACCGAGCGACGTCACGGTATCGACCAACAGCAACGTATCGGTTTGTTGCAACGCAGCGAGCGGCGCGATCTCGTTCTCGACACCCGTTGACGTCTCGGCGTGCACGACCGCGAGCACACGCGCGTCGGCATGCTCGCGGTGCGCGTCGAGCAACTGTTGCGGGTCGATCGCGCGTCCCCATGGCGCCTCGACCCGGACGACCGCCGCGCCGCACCGCCGCGCGACCTCGCACATGCGTTCGCCGAACACTCCGTTCACGCCAACGATCGCGGTGTCCCCCGGTTCGAGCAGGTTGACGAAGCACGCCTCCATTCCCGCCGAGCCGGTGCCGCTGATCGGAAGCGTCAACGCGTTCTCGGTGCGAAAGATCAGGCGCAGGCGATCGGCGATCTCGTCGAGCACCTTCAGAAAGTCGGGATCGAGATGCCCGAGCACCGGGCGCTGGAACGCCTCCATGACCTCGGGATAGGGATTCGAAGGGCCCGGCCCGAGCAACAACCGATCGGAATGAGCCACGATCGGAGACTACCGAGCGCGCCGCCGAGTTACGCGGCGCGGAATTCGGCGAAGCACGGCAGCCGGTGCCAGCCTTTACCGAGCACGTGCAGCGCGTCGTCGATGCCCGGATGGTCGCCTACGACAATGCCACGCGCGATTTGCGCTGCGGCCCGGGCCACGCGCGTGACGTCGTCGTCCGGAAGTTCGACGTGCGCGATCATGGCGACCTGTTGCACCTTGGTCGCCGCGTCGAGGGACGCCAACGCCGCATCGTGCAACCGGCGGGTGCGCCGGAGCGTCTGCTCGATCGTGAGCATGGCGCGAGTGTTCGCGATCTCGTCCGCCGCCGACGCGCACGCCGCGTGCAGATCGATCGAGACCGAGCGGATGTCGTCGCAACTGAGCTCGGTCAGCGCCTGCCCGAAGACCACAACATCCACACCTGTTACCTCGGCACCTCAGGAGGCGGGTAAAGGCCCGTACTCGGGCTGAGGGGTCAGACGGTCTCCCGGGCGAGGCCGTCGAGGATGTCGGCCTCGGAGACGAGGAGCGAGTCGAAGCCCCACAGGCGCATGACGCCGACGACGACGACCGCACCGCCGACGATGACGTCGACCCGCCCCGGCTCGAGCCCCGGATTGTGCCGCCGCCGGTCGGCGGGCTCGGTCGCCAGCGTCCGGAAGACCTCCTCCGCCGCGGCCCGGGTGAGGCGGAAATGGTCGATGAGATCGCTCCGCGCCGCGTCGACGCCGAGCTCGATCGCCGCCAGGGTCCAGACGGTGCCGGCGGTGCCGACGAGCGTCGCGGCCCGCCGCGCGGCCGGCAGCATTCGGCCGACGTCGGCAAGTTGGTCGCGCACGACGGAGACGGCTTGGCTCAGCTCCTCGGCGGTCGGTGGATCGGAGTGGAGAAACTGCTCGGTCAGCCGCACACAGCCGACATCGATCGAGCACAGGCCCTCGGGCTCGTCGGAACCGACGATGAGCTCGGTCGACCCACCGCCCACGTCCACGACCAGGTAGGGACCGGGCTCGGTCAGGCTCGCGGTCGCCCCGAGGAATTCGAGCCGGGCCTCCGCGTCACCGGCGAGCAGCTCGGGTCGCGCCCCCAGCACGCGTTCGGCCGGGTCGAACAGCTCGTCACGATTGCCGGCGTCTCGGGACGCGCTCGTCGCCGTCGCGCGGACGCGCTCGACGCCGAGATCGTCGATGACGCCGCGGTACTCGCGCAGCACCGCGAGCGTGCGCGCGATCGCGTCCGGATGGAGCGCGCGATCGCGATCCACGCCTTGGCCCAAACGCGTGATGCGGGTCCGCCGATCAACGGGCACGAGCTTGGCGTCGCGGCCGCGTCCTTCGAGATCGGCGACGAGCAGTCGCGTCGAGTTTGTTCCCATGTCGACCGCGGCGACGCGCGTCATTGCAGGTTCTGCTCGACCCAGCGGCCCACGGGATCGTCACCCCCCGCGAGGTGATACGCGAAGTGGGCATGGAGGCACTTCACGCCGCGCCCGGTGCCGCCGACACCTCCACTCGGACGCGGTCCGACGTGATCGGAGGCGAGCGCGGCATCGCGCTCGAGGGCGTATCGTTCGTGGGCGGAGCCGAGAGCGGCGGGAGCAACGGCGGCTTCGGCGGCGCGCACGCCCCCGGCTGACTCGAGCCGCGCCACCCGCAACGAGAGCTTCGGATCGACGAGCCAGTAGCGCGTCGGCATGGGCGTGCCGTCGTCGAGCAGCGGTGCGTTTCGGATGACGACGGGGTCGCCCTGCGCGTTGCGCACGACGACCTCGAACCCGGCGCGCGGCACCCGGCCGAGCAGCTGCGTGAGCGCCGCCACGTCGCGGTCATCCGGCGAGTCGGTCGTCGGCACGACGCAAGTCTACGTAAGGCGGATAGGCATCGCCGATGGAACGGAGGGTCAGGGAAGAGTCGTGCTGCTCGTTCCCGACGGCGTCGCCCCGCCCGGCACGACCTCGTACACCTGCTCACCGGGAAGCACACGGTGGAACTGCTCGCGGGCCATCCGCTCGACCTCCGGGCGCGTCTGCAGCAGCCTGGCCTGTGCCTGGAGCTTGTCGTTCTGCTCGCGGAGCACGTCGACGTCATGGTGCGCGGTCGACACCTGCCGGCGTTGCGCGAGATACGAACGCGTCGGGAACACGAAGACGAACAAGATCGCGACGAGCGCGAGCGCGAGGAGCGCGAGGCGGGCGCGGGCACCGCGGGTCATCGGCGCGCTGTCCGCTCGAGGGCATGGTGGCCGAGGTATTCGGCTGATTCGCCCAATTCCTGCTCGATCCGCAGCAGTTGGTTGTACTTCGCGACGCGGTCGCTGCGCGCGGGCGCGCCGGCCTTGATTTGGCCGCAATTCGTCGCGACCGCGAGATCGGCGATCGTCGAATCTTCGGTCTCACCGCTGCGGTGCGACATCACGCACGTGTAGCCACCGCGCGCGGCGAGGTGCATCGTGTCGAGCGTCGCGGTGAGCGACGCGATCTGGTTGACTTTGATGAGGATCGAGTTCGCGACCCCGGCGTCGATGCCGCGCCGGAGCCGTTCGGAATTGGTGACGAAGACGTCGTCGCCCACCAGTTGCACCTCACCCGCGAGTCGCCGGGTGAGCGTGGCCCATCCTTCCCAATCGTCCTCGGCCATGCCGTCCTCGATCGAGACGATCGGATGGCGCGCGCACAACTCCGCGAGGTACTCGCCGAACTCGGTGCTGGTGAACGTGCGCTTCTCGCCGGCCAACACGTAGCTGCCGGCGTCGAAGAGCTCCGACGCCGCGACGTCGAGGCCCAGCGCGATCTCCGTTCCCGGCTGGTAGCCGGCGCGCTCGATCGCGACGACCAGGAGCTTCAAGGCCTCCTCGTTCGACGGCAGGTCGGGGGCGAACCCGCCCTCGTCACCGAGGCCGGTCGCGAGGCCGCGCTCGCGGAGCAGCCCGCGCAGGGCGTGATACGTCTCGACTCCCCACCGCAACGCCTCGGAGAAGCTCACCGCGCCGACGGGGAGAAGCATGAACTCCTGGATGTCGACGTTGCTGTCGGCGTGGGCACCACCGTTCAACACGTTCATCTGAGGCACCGGGAGCACGTGGGCGTTGGCGCCGCCGACGTAGCGGTACAACGGCATGCCGCACTCCTCGGCGACCGCCTTGGCCGCGGCGAGCGACACGCCGAGGATCGCGTTGGCGCCCAGGCGACTCGAGTTCTCGGTCCCGTCGAGCGCGACGAGCCCGGCATCGAGCCCCCGCTGGTCGGCGGCGTCGAGGCCGATGACGGAGTTGCGGATCTCGCCGTTCACGTGCCCGACGGCGTCGAGAACCCCTTTGCCCCCGAAGCGGTCGCCGCCGTCGCGCAGCTCCACGGCCTCGTGCGCACCGGTGCTCGCACCGCTCGGGACCGCGGCTCGGCCCCGGGCACCGGACAGCAGCTCGACCTCGACCTCTACGGTCGGGTTGCCGCGGGAATCGAGGATCTCGCGGCCGACGACGTCGTCAATGATGCTCACGAAAACTCCTGAGGCCAATGTGGCGAATGTATACGCTCGGACGCTCCGCGTGGCAGCGAACGCGCGTTCGGGGTTCAGCCCGAAGCCGGCGGGGCTGGTCGCGGCGGAGGCGTCACCCCGGAGATCGCGCGGAACACGTCGAGCAGCTCGACGGGTATCGGGAAGATGATCGTCGAGTTCCGCTCGGCCGAGATCTCGGCCATCGTCTGCAGCGTCCGTAACTGCATCGCGCCGGGGCTGGCGGCCATCGTCGTGGCGGCTTGGCCGAGCTTCTCGGAGGCCTGCATCTCGCCGTCCGCCGCGATGATCTTCGCCCGCCGTTCCCGCTCGGCTTCGGCCTGGCGCGCCATCGCGCGCTGCATCTGCTCGGGGAGTCCGACGTCGCGGATCTCTACCAGATCCACCTCCACTCCCCACGACTCGGTCTGCTCGTCCAGCGCGAGCTTCAACTCCAGATTGATCCGGTCGCGCTCGCCGAGCAGCTGGTCGAGCTCGTGACGGCCGATGATCGAACGCAGCGAGGTCTGGGCGACCAGCTGGGCCGCGTTGAACCAGTTCTGGATCTTGAGCACCGATGCGACCGGGTCCTTGACCCGGAAATAGGCCACCGCGTCGACCGCGACCGTGACGTTGTCCTTCGTGATGACCTGTTGCGACGCGACGGGGACCGCCTGCGTCTGCAGGTTGACCCGGACGATCCGGCTGATGAACGGCGGTACGACGAAGATGCCCGGCCCGCGCGCACCGCGGCACCGCCCGAACACGAACAGCACGCCCCGCTCGTACTCCTGCACCACCCGAACGCCCGACGCGACGAGCCACAGCAATATCAGGACGAGAACGACCCCGAGAATTCCGGCGACTGCCACGTACACATTCTCGTCCTCGGCGGGTCAGTCTCCGGGGATGTCGCGGGAACGGTCCCAGAGCGCCTGAACGGTCGACGCGTCCGAGGACGTGAGGTCGACGTGCTCGGCGAGCGCGAGCTGCTCCATGCGCTCGAAGCGATCCTTGAAGCGAACCGCCCACGCCGTCAGCGCGGACTCACCATCGATGCCGGCGCGCGCGCCCGCGGCAGCGAGCGCGGCGAGCCCATCGGCGAGGGCGTGCTCGTCGGCGACCGTCGAATCTCCCCCAACCTGCGGTGCGAGCCCGATCGATTCGGCCTTCCGCAACAGCTTCTGCACGTACAGCAATGCCGGCAGCCCGGGCGTCATGCCCTCGACCAGTGACGCGTGACCCTTCTCGCCCTTCTTGATCTGCTCCCAATTGGTGATGACCGCGTCGGGCGTCTTCGCCTCGACCTCACCGAAGACGTGGGGATGACGGCGCACGAGCTTGGCGTGAATGCCGCGCGCCACGTCGCCGATCGTGAACGCGCCGGCCTCGGTCGCGAGAACGGAATGAATCATCACCTGGAACAAGAGGTCGCCGAGCTCGTCTTCGAGCGCGTCGTAGGCGCCGGCCGGCACCTCGCCGCCCGGCGCTTCCGGCGGGAGCTCGTCGATCGCCGCCGCGACCTCGTACGCCTCTTCGAGCACGTGCCGCCGGAGCGTGTGATGGGTCTGCGCCGCGTCCCACGGGCATCCGCCCGGGCCGCGCAGGCGCTCCGTGAGCGCCAGCAGGCGCGCGAGCTCCCCGGCCACGGAGACGTCGCCGGTGTCGACGAACACCGAGGTGAGGTGGTCGGGCTCGACCACCTGGTCGAGCTCCGAGAGGGCGAGCGAGACCAACCGCTCGTCGGGCAAGCCGAGGCCCTGGAGCACGATCACCTCGTGGTCGGGGAGGAGCACTTCGAGCAGCGCGATCTTGACGTCGGACAACACGAACCGCGTGTCGCACTGGGCGAGCAGCATCGCCCCCGCGAAGCCGGCCGAATCGACCGCGAACGTGCGTGCGTCGACGACGCGGGCGCCGGTCATCGGATCGATACCGAGCCGGTTCCACGCCAGGTCTGCAAAGGACAATCCCGGGACGATCTCGATGTCGATGCCGACGCCGCGCAGCAGCGCAACGGTCCGCTCCGCAACCGACGGACTGCCGGGTACGGCGTACGCGACCTCGCCGTGCTCCTGAGCCGCGGCGACGACGCGCGCCGCGATCGCGGCGTACACCGTGTCGAGGTCGTCACCGTCGTCATAGAGCAGGTCGAGCGGTTCGAGCGCGATGCCTTCGCGCGCGAGCTCGTCGACGGCCGGATGCCGCGACGTGCGCGTGTACCGAACTGTGATCCGTTGGAGCGCGACGCGGGCGGCGGGCAACAGCAGATCGACGCCGGCCGGCCCGAGCCCGACCACGACGACGCGAGGCCGGCTCACCCGCCCGCGGGTGTCGTGGTCGTGGTCGTGGTCGTCGGCGTACATGCCGCCGACTTCTCCCGACAGACGCGCGGGTTCGGGACCGTCGGCGCCGTCACTGCGAAGCCGGTGTTGCCATTCGCATCTTTGATCTCTCCCCAGGTGCCGTAGCGGGGGTTGACCCAGACGTGGAGCGCCTTCAGGCGCGCGGTCAAGACCGCGCCCGCGGCCTGCGTCAGCGCTTGCGCGAATTGCTGGTCGCCGACCGGGTCCCAACGTCGCTCCAAGATCAGGTGATAGCCGTACTGGGTGTGGACGGGACCGGTCACCACGTCGAGCGGGGCGGCTTCGGCCGCTCTCTGGAACTCGGGGACGAACTCGCCCGGTGCGAGGCAGCCGAGCGCGCCACCCTTCGTGCCCGATGTCGTGTCGATCGACACTGCGCGCGCGACCACGTCGAACTTCTGCCCGGCGCGGATGCGGGCCAACGCGGCGGCGGCCTGAGCGTTGGTCTTCACCAAGATGTGCGAGAGAAACCGGCCCGACGGGCAGGTCTGGTAATAGCGGTAGACGGCGAACAGGCGCGCGTCGCGATCGACCAGCTTCGACGCGAACGCCTTCGAGAACGCGGAGAAGACGGGCTGGGAGAACGAGTTGTCCTGATCTCGGGTCGCGTTGTTCGTGTCCTCCGGCGTGACCGGAACGTGCGCACTCTGAGCCTCCGCGTCGACAGCCGTCTGCCGGACGAGGGTCGTCAGCCAGCGACTCGACAGCTCCTGGTCGGTCGAGGCGTCACCCCCGACGTTGGGGAAGAGGCTGCTCGATCTCAGCGCCTGGACGAACTTCGCGTTCGCGAGCAGATCGCGCAGCTCGTCATCGAGCTCGCTACGGCTGATGTGAACGGTGTGGTCACCGTTGCCGTCGTGGAACGTGACGGTCGCGGCATCGGAGAGCCGACTCGAGCATCCGCCCAACCCGATCGAAGTCACGATGAGGGGAACCGCGAGAAGGCGGAACCGGCGAGCGATCATCCGGCGGATGGTACCGGGGCCGTCTCCGGAAGCCCGGCCTGCACACTGTCCGCGTCGGCCGGGCTGATCGCGTCGAGCAACCTGAGCAACGCCTGGGCGATGGAGAGCTCACCGCTGGCCGTGATCGGGACGACGACCGCGTCGGTCACGACCCGGGCCCGCGCGACCATGCGCTGCAATCGCACTTCTTGCGATTTGAGCAGATGCCAACCGTCGAGGCGAGCGTGGCCCTTCTGCACCGAGACGGCTCGGATGCCGAGCCGCAGGGACGCAGCGCGCAAGCGCGCGACGTCGAGCAACGCGGCCGCGGGCGGCGGCGGCGGTCCGTAGCGGTCCTCCCATTCGGCACGCACGTCGTCGACGTCGGCGGGGGTCGTGACCGCGGCGAGGCGCCGGTACGCCTCCATGCGCACGTCATCGCGCGCGATGTAGTCGCGCGGAAGGTGCGCGGTGACCGGCAGATCGATCTGCACCTCGGCCGGGTGCTCGGGGAGCGCACCCGTCAACTCACCCACCGCCTCGGTGACCATCTCGACGTAGAGATCGAACCCGACCGCGGCGATGTGGCCCGACTGTTCCGCGCCGAGCAGGTTGCCCGCGCCGCGTATCTCGAGGTCGCGCATCGCGATCTTGAAGCCGGAACCGAGATCGGTGAATTCGCCGATCGTCTTCAACCGTTCGTACGCCTGCTCGCTCAGCGATCGATCCGGTGGGTACAGCAAATACGCGTACGCGCGTTGACCGCGGCGCCCGACCCGGCCGCGCAGCTGGTACAGCTGCGAGAGACCCAGCATGTCGGCTCGATCGACCACGAGCGTGTTGACCGTCGGCATGTCGAGTCCGCTCTCGACGATCGTCGTGCACACGAGCACATCGTGCTCACGATCCCAGAACTCCTGCACGACGCGTTCGAGCCGGTTTTCGTCGAGTTGGCCGTGTGCGATCGCGACGCGGGCCTCTGGAACGAGGCGCTTGACGTCGTCGGCGACGTGCGCGATGTCGTGCACGCGGTTGTGCACGTAGAGCACCTGCCCCTCGCGCAGCAGCTCGCGCCGGATGGCTTCGGACACCGCCCGCTCGTCGAGCTCGCCCACGTACGTGAGGATCGGCTGACGATCCTCGGGAGGTGTGTTCACCAGGGAGAGGTCGCGGATGCCGGTGAGTGACATCTCGAGGGTGCGCGGTATCGGCGTAGCGGTGAGCGTCAGCACGTCGACACTCGTCCGCCACTCCTTGATCCGCTCCTTGTGCTGCACGCCGAACCGCTGTTCCTCGTCGACGACGAGCAAGCCGACGTCCTTGAACGCGATGTCGGCGCCGAGCAACCGATGGGTGCCGATCACGATGTCAACGGTGCCGTCGCGCAAACCCTTCACGACGTCGTTCTGCTCCTTGACCGTCAGGAAGCGCGAGAGCACCTCGACCCGTACCGGGTAGTTCGCGAACCGCTCGCGGAACGTCTGGCCGTGCTGGCTGGCGAGGAGGGTGGTCGGCACGAGGATCGCGACCTGCTTGCCGTCGAACACCGCTTTGGCGGCCGCACGCAGCGCGACCTCGGTCTTGCCGTAGCCGACGTCGCCACAGATGAGGCGATCCATCGGCACCGACCGTTCCATGTCGGCCTTGGTGTCGACGATCGCCTGGGCCTGGTCGGGCGTTTCCTCGTACGGGAAGGACTCTTCGATCTGTCGCTGGAACGGCGTGTCCGGACCGAACGTGTGTCCCTCGGTTGCGAGCCGGCGCCGGTACAGCACCACGAGCTCGCCCGCGATGTCGCGCACGGCTTTGCGCACGCGCGCCCGCGTCTTGTCCCAATCCCCGCCCCCCATCTTCGAGAGCTTCGGTTCCTCGCCGCCGGTGTACTTGCGAATGAGACCGATGTCCTCGGAATCGACGTAGACGCGATCGCCGCCCTTGAATTCGACGACGAGCCGGTCGCGCGTGATGCCGAACATCTCCTTCGTCTCCATGCCGTGGTACCGGCCGACACCGTGAACGCGGTGCACGACATAATCGCCGGCCGTCAGGCCTTCGTAATGGTCGAGGCCCTTGCGGGCGCCACGCGCGCGACGGTGGACGCGCCGGCGGCCCGTCAGGTCGGCCTCGGCGACGAGCGCGACCCGCTGCGTCGGGAGTACCGCCCCACGGTCGAGCGGCGCGACGACGAGGTGAATACCGGCTGAGCGGAGGACCGCGCCGTCGTCGGTGATGGCGGCAAGGCGATCGACGTTGACGCCCTCCGCGGAGAGGATCTGCTCGATGCGATCCGCACTGCCAATGCCCTCGGCGGCGATGAACACCTTGAACCCGTCGCGCTCGAGGGCGTTGAGCCGCTTCGCGAGCGCGTCCGCGTCGCCCACGACCGGATCGAACGCGCTCGCCGCGAGCACGGGCGTGTCCGGGTGGTCGGGTACGGCCAGCACGGGAACGGGTTGCGCCCTGGTGTGGGCGAGCAGCCGGTCGAACGGTAGCGATAGGCGCGGTGTGTCGGCATCGCCGACCTGCGCGCCCCACGTGATCGCAAGGGTCCGTGCGAGCGCCGCCTCCTCGTCGAGCAGTTCCTGCGCGCGGTCGCGCAGGCGCCGGGGCTCGATGATCGCGACGAGCGCCGACGGCGGCAAGAGATCGGGAAGCAGGTGCTCGTCGGAGGTCAGCCACGGCAACCACGACTCCATGCCGTCGAAGGTGTTGCCCTCCGCGAGCCGTTCCCACTGCTCACGGCCCCAGGGATGCTCCTGGAGAAGCTGGCGGGCGCGGGCGCGGACCTCCTCGGTCGGCAGGAGCTCCCGCACCGGAAAGATCCAAGATTCGGTGATCTCGACCGACGAGCGCTGATCTGCGACCGAGAATCGTGAGAGGCGATCGACCTCGTCGCCCCATAGATCGACGCGAACCGGATGATCGGCCGTTGCCGGGTAGACGTCGACGATCGAGCCTCGCACCGCGACCTCGCCGCGCGCCTCGACCTGGTACTCACGCCGGTAGCCAATCGTGACCAACCGCGCGACGAGCTCGTCGCGGTCGATCTGCGCACCGGCACGCACGACGACGGGCTCCACGTCCTCCACGTGCGGGCCGAGACGCTGTACGAGCGCACGCACGGGCGCGACGATGACGTGCGGCAGATGCTCGCCGCCGGCGCGCAACCGCCAGATGACCCGCAACCGGCGGCCCATCGTCTCCGTCGCGGGCGAGACCCGTTCGAACGGCAGTGTCTCCCACGCCGGGAACAGCTCGACCGCGTCGTCTCCCAGGTATTCGCGTACG
Source organism: Acidimicrobiia bacterium (assembly GCA_038213435.1). GTDB lineage: Bacteria > Actinomycetota > Acidimicrobiia > IMCC26256 > PALSA-610 > PALSA-610. The sequence goes on along the minus strand of JBBQTI010000010.1, from coordinate 66,866 downwards.
TCGGCGGCGATTCGCTCGGCCTCGACACCGGTCGGTACCGCGACGACGATCGGGCGCCGCGCCGTGGCGCGGGCGAGCGTGGCGGCGAACAGGGCGCGGGCCGGCTCCGGAACGGCGACCGGGCGCGCGAGACCACCCGTCGCCGCGGCGACGACCGGGGAGTCGGCAAACAGGGTGGTGAGTCCGGCGAGTGTCGGCTGCATGGCGCGCGTACAACCCGAGAGCGCGGGCGCGCCCCCGGGGGTGATCAGACCAGCGTAGACGTTGGTATCCCGGCCGGGGCCCTCAGTCCGGGCCGGCGACGCGGCCGTTGAAGCGGTTCATCGCCGCCTCGACGCCATCGGTCACGATGCGCTCGACGGCGTCGGCCGCCTCCTCGATGGTCACGTCCATCGCCTCGCGCTCGCGCTTGGAGACGCGTGACAGCACATGGTCGGCGCCGCGCTCCTTGGAGGAGGGCTTGCCGACGCCGATCCGCACTCGCGTGAACTCGTCGGTGTGCAGATGCTGCTTGATCGATCGCAGACCGTTGTGGCCCGCCAGGCCGCCGCCGAACTTCAGCCGCAGCATCGCCGGTTCGAGATCGAGCTCGTCGTGCACGATGACGATTCGACCGGGTTCGATGCCGAGACGGCGCGCCAGCGCGCCGACCGCCTCACCCGAGTCGTTCATGTAGGTGAGCGGGATCGCGAGCGCGACCCGCTTGTCTCCGATCCGCACCTCGTCGCTGCGCGCGCGACCCCTCGATCCTCGCAATTTCCCACCGTGTCGGCGCGCGAGCAGCTCGACGACCTCGGCGCCGACGTTGTGACGGGTACGCGAGAACTCGTCGCCGGGATTGCCGAGCCCGACCACCAAGAGGTCGACGGGCACGAGAACCCGCTACTCCTCGGGGGGCGCCTCGGCCGGCGCGGCGCCGCCTTCGGCAACCGCGCCCGCGGCGGCTTCGGCATCGGCTTCGGCCTCGGCACCTTCCTCCACCTCCGCAACTCGCGGCGCGGAGATCTGTGCGACGAGGTCGTCGCCCTCCTGGAGCACGGTGACCTTGGGTGGCACGGCGAGATCGCGCACGTACACCTGCTCGCCGATCTCGAGCGCGCTGACGTCGTACTCGATCGACGGGGGAAAGTCGCTCGGCTTCGCCTCGACGGTGAGCGTGTGCACGAGCTGCTCCAGGATGCCGCCCCGCACCGCACCCTCGGCTTCGCCGGTGAGGTGCACGGGGATCTCGGCCTGGATGGTCTGGTCGGCCCGCACGCGCACGAAGTCGACGTGCATCACCGTGCCCTTGACCGGGTGGCGCTGGATCTGGCGCGCGATCGCGAGCTCGTCGGCGCCGTCGATCTTCAACGTGATCAGCGTGTTCATGCCACTACCGCCCGACAGGATGTGTACGAGCTCGCGCGAGGAAACCGAGACCGAGACGTTGTCGTCGCCCAGGCCGTACACGACGGCCGGGACGAGTCCCTCCCGGCGGATGCGGCCGGCCGGACGCTTGCCGGCGGTGGGGCGGCGTTCTGCAATGAGCGTGGCGTCAGCCATGGCACGTCGATCCTGGTGAGACGAAAAGGTGAGCAGGAGATTGTCGCGCACCACGGGGGGCGGACGAGAATCCCCGGGATCGGGTCTAAAAAGCCGTGTTGGGGATCTGAGCGGGTGGCGTACCGACGACGATGGCGATCTCCTTGCGGTCGCTCAACGGGATCGTCCTCGGGTCGCCCGCGAACTGCTTGCCGTCGACGTAGACCGCGACCGACTTCGCCGGCTTGCAGTAGGTGGCAAAGCAGTTCGCATCGAGCCGGACACCCCACTCGGTGAAGAGTTGCCCGAGCGTGTTGTCCTTGCGCGTCGACGACTCGGTGTGGATGACGCCGGTGACGTCGTGCGTGTGGAGCGGCGAGATGCACGGCTCGTCGCAAGGAACGCTGATGGCGCCGTACGACGGCATTCCGTCGGTGGTCAACTCATGTACGCGGGGGTTGGTGATGTCGATCCCGAGTCCGGCCGGCACGATGATGTGCTTACCGTCGATGAAGACGTCGAGATGCGCGTGCACGTGGTACCGGAGCTGCTCCGCCGTCTCCGGGACGAGTCCCGCGGCTCGCGCCCGTGCCATCGGATCGCTCGGCGCGGGGTAGGGCGCCGGCCCGCTCGATTTCGACGAGCTCCCGCACGCGGCCAGCGAAAGCGCGACCACGGCGAGAACGAGCATGAACACGCGAGCGTTCATCAATCTTCCCTCATCACATGTTGTCGCCGCCGAAGAGCTCGCTCACCGAGCCGTCTTCGAACACGGCGTCGATCGCCGCCGCGAGGAGGGACGCGATCGAGAGCACGCGCAGGTTGTCGAAGCGCTTCTCGTCGGAGATCGGCACCGTGTTCGTTACGACGACCTCGCGAATCGGCCCGTTCTTCAGGCGATCGACTGCAGGGCCCGAAAGCAACCCGTGTGTCGCCGCGATGTACACCTCGACCGCGCCACGATCGATGAGCAGGTTGGCCGCGCTGACCACGGTACCGGCCGTGTCGATGATGTCGTCGACGATGATGCACGTGCGACCGTCGATGTCGCCGACGACCTCCGTCGCGACCGCCACGTTGTGTGTGCCCTTGGGCCGGCGCTTGTCGATGAACGCGATATCGGCGTTGAGCCGGTCGGCGAAGCGGCGGGCAAGCTTGCCGCCACCCGCGTCGGGGGCCACGATCACCGCGTCATCTACGACGTTGTGCTTCAGGTACTCCGCGATCACGGGCACCGCCGTGAGGTGGTCGACCGGGTAGTCGAAGAAGCCCTGGATCTGGCCGGTGTGCAGGTCGACGGTGACCACACGGTCCGCGCCCGCGGCCGTCAACATATCGGCGACGAGGCGCGCCGTGATCGGCTCTCGGCCTTCGGCCTTGCGGTCCTGGCGCGCGTAACCGTAGAAGGGGCAAACGGCGGTGATCCGCTTCGCCGACGCGCGTTTCGCGGCGTCGATCATGATGAGCTGCTCCATGAGCAGATCGTTGATCGAGCCGCCGTGCGTCTGGAATACGAAGACGTCGGCGCTACGGATGTTCTCGCCGTAACGGCAGTAGATCTCACCGTTGGCGAACGTCGAGAGCACGCACTCACCGAGCGGGATCTTCAGGTGTGCGGCGACCTCGGTCGACAGCTCCGAGTGACCCCGACCCGCCACCAGAATCAACCGCTTCTTCGTGATCAGCTCCATCAAGCGCCATCCTCGCGCGTCGGGCGCGTGTCGCGCGCCGGAACCCCGCGCACATGGCGCCCGGGGGCAACGTCGCTGGTGACGACCGACCCCGCGCCCGTGTCGGCATCGTCACCGATCTCGACCGGCGCGACGAGCGAGGTGTGGACGCCGGTGTGCACGCCATCGCCGATCGTCGTGCGATGCTTGTTCTCGCCGTCGTAGTTGGCGGTGATCGTGCTCGCGCCCAGGTTCACACCCGATCCGATGTCGGCGTCGCCGACGTACGACAGGTGCGGGACCTTCGTCCCCTCGCCGATCTCGGAATTCTTGATCTCTACGTAGGTCCCGATCTTCACGCCGGCAGCCAGCCGCGTTCCCGGCCGCACGAAGGCGAACGGACCCACCTCACAGTCGTCGCCGATCTCGCATTCGCGCGCGACCGCGTTCGAGATGCGGACGCCCTCGCCGACGACGACGTCCGTCAGGCGACAGTCAGGTCCGACGACCGAGCCGGCCCCGACGACCGTCCGACCTTCGAGGATCGTGCCGGGGAGCAGCCGGACGTCGGTCTCGAGCTCGACTGTCGCGTCGATGTAGGTCGTCGCCGGATCGACCATCGTGACACCGGCGCGCATCCACACGCGATTGATGCGCCGCCGGAGCTCGGCCTCGGCCTCGGCGAGCTGCACGCGGTCGTTGACCATGATGGCCTCGGCCGGATCCTCGGTCTCCAGCGTGATGACGTTGTGTCCGGCGGCGCGCAGGACGGCGATCGCGTCGGTCAGGTAGTACTCGCCCTGCGCGTTCTCCGGGCTCAAGCGGCGCAACGTCGGAGCGAGGAGGCCCCGCCGGAAGCAATAGATAGAGGTGTTTATCTCGTTGATCTCGCGCTCTTCGTCGGTCGCGTCGGCGTGTTCCACGACCGCCGCGACGCGCCCGTCCTTACCGCGCACGACGCGGCCGAGACCATCCGGCTCCGCGACCGTCGCGGTGAGGATCGCTGCCGCCGCGTCCTGCAAGCGGTGCTCGGTCGCGAGCCTTGCGATCGTCTCCGCGCGCACGAGGGGCGCGTCCCCGGGAAGCACGAGGATGTCGTCCTCGGCATCGAGATCTTCGAAGACGGTAAGCGCCACGCTCACCGCGTCGCCGGTGCCGCGCTGCACCCGTTGCTCGACGAACTCGACGGGCACCTCGGTGACGAGCTGGTCGTGCAACGCCTTCGTCACCCTCTCGGCCGCGTGTCCGACGACCACGACGATCCGTTCGAGCGGCAGCTCGGCGAGCGCGTCGACGACGTGCAGCACCATCGGCCGACCGCAGAGCGGATGCAACAACTTCGGCGTACCCGAACGCATCCGCGTGCCCTCCCCCGCGGCGAGAACCACTGCGCTCAGGGGTCGGTACTGCTTCATATGAGCTCCCTCTTCATGGGTCCGATTCCGGCTACGACTCCCCTTCGGTCGCCTCCGCCTTCATCTCCTTTCATTTCCGCCCGGGCTCGGGGGCGAGGGTTCGAACCTCGACTCAGGACTCCAAAGGACCTTGTGCTGCCGTTACACCACCCCCGAAACGACATCGACGATAGCTGCCGCTACGGGGCTCTCTCGCGGCTTCTGGTAGGTTCGACATTCGCCATGGGCTCATTGATCAAGAAGCGCCGAAAGCGCATGCGCAAGAAGAAGCACAAGAAGCTGCTGAAGAAGACCCGCTGGCAACGTCGCCAACAGGGAAAGTAGGCAGCGGCCGCCCCGCCGGGGGCGGCCGTTTCGCGTTCGCCCTTCGCGCGTTCAAGGATCGAGCACGACCCCGGCGGAGACGGTCGACGCGAGCCACACCGAACCCGAGACCGCTGCCGCGACGCGGGCGCGCGCCCGCTCGGCGCCGACGACGCGTTCGAGCACGACCGCGTACGACGAGCCGCTACCGGCCAGGATCGCGGGCGCGCCCGCGGCGTCCTCGACGCGCCGCTTGAACTCGACCAGGCGCGGCTCGACATGCTCGGCGGCCGCCTGAAGGTCGTTGACCTCGTTGTGCGGACCGCCGAGCGCGTCCCACGCGCGGTACACGGCGGCGCTCGAGCAGCTGAAGCGCGGCGTGGCGACCACGATCACCAGCCCCGGCGGGTGGCCGGCCTCCAGCTCGTCGCCGATGCCGCGGACGCGCGCGAACCCGCCCCGCATGCAAAACGGAACGTCGGCCCCGAGCGCCGGGGCGAGCCGGGGGTCGGCCTGCAAGGCAACGAGCACGGCGGCCGCGTCGGCGGAACCGCCGCCGAGGCCGGCACCCGGCGGGATGCCCTTGTGCAGCTCGATCTCGAGGGTTGTCCGGCACGCGTCGGCCGCGCGCCAGGCCAGATTCGATGCGTCGGCGGGTACGCCATCCGCGAACGGGCCCGTGATCGTCAACGACGTACGCGTCGCCGGTTTGAGCACGAGCGAGTCGTGCGGTTCGTCGATCGAGACCATCGTCGCGTCGAGCTCGTGAAATCCGTCCGCGCGCGTACCGGTGACGTGCAGCGACAGCGTGAGCTTCGCGAACGCGTCGACCCTGACCTCACGCATCGGCGAGCTTCGCCCAATCCGCGAGCGAAAGGGTCTCGGCGCGCGCCTGCGGGTCGACCTGCGCCCGCGCGAATCGTTCGGCGTCGACCCGGCCCTCCAGGGTGTTGCGCAGCGTCTTGCGCCGCGTCGCGAATCCTGCCCGTACGAGGTCGAACATGCGACTGACGTTCTGCACCCTGACGGGCGGCCGTTCGTGCCGAAGGATCCGTACCAACGCGCTCTCGACCTTGGGCTTGGGAACGAAGACGTTCGGCGACACGGTGCCCACCACCTTCGCCGTTGCGTAGTACGCGACTTTCACCGACACTGCACCATACGCGTCGTCGCCGACGCCGGCGGCCAGCCGCTCCCCCACCTCGCGCTGCACCATGACCAACAGTCTTTTGATCATGGGTGCGGTTTCGAGCGCGCGCACGACGACCGGTGTCGCGACATTGTACGGCAGGTTCGCCACCATGACCCAAGACTGTGAGCCGAGCCGCGCTTCCCAGTCGACGCGCAACGCGTCGTCGTGCACGACCGCGACATTGCGACCGGCCACGACGTCCTCGAGGATGGGCACCAGATGACGATCGAGCTCGATCGCGCACACGTGTGCACCCGCGTCGGCCAACGCGACGGTAAGCGACCCCATACCCGGACCGACCTCGACGACCCGCTCGTCGGGTTGCACCTCAGCGAGGCGAACGATCCGGCGCGCGGTGTTCGGATCGGCGAGGAAGTTCTGACCCAGCGCTCTCGACGGCCGGACCCCGTGGCGCGCGAGGAGCTCGCGTATCTCGCTCGGGGTCACCGTTCGACGCCGAAGACCCGCGCCGCGTTCGCGCGCGTGATCTCGGCGATCTCCTCCGGCTCGACGCCGCGCGCCCGCGCCAGCGCGGCACCGACCGCGACGACGAGTGCGGGTTCGTTCGGCCGGCCCCGATGCGGCTCGGGCGTGAGAAACGGCGAATCCGTTTCGACGAGGACGCGATCATCGGGAGTGATTCGCGCGGCCTCGCGAAGCGCGCCGGCGTTCTTGAACGAGACGATGCCGCTGAACGACAGGTAACAACCGCGTTCGAACGCGGCGCCCGCCTCTTCCGGACCACCCGTGAAGCAGTGGAAGATCGTTCGTTCGGGCACACCTTCGTCGTCGAGCACTCGGAACGTGTCGCTCCACGCGTCGCGCGAATGAACCACGAGCGGTTTGCCCGCGTCGTTCGCGACGCGCACCTGCAACCGGAAGGCGGCCTCCTGTTCGTCCCGCGGCGAGTGCTCGTAGAAGAGGTCGAACCCGCACTCACCGACGGCGACGCACGCTTCGGACACCGCGAGCGGCTCGAGCATCTCCCACTGGGCGGAGAGCTTCGACGCGTCGTGGGGATGGAGTCCGACCGTGGCGTAGACGTCGGGATGTAGGTCGGCGAACGTCAGCGCGCCCTGCGACGTCTCGAGATCGGTCCCGACGCACACCATCCACTCGACGCCCGCGGCGCGCGCCCGCGCGACATGCTCGTCGCCTCCCGCGAGCTGCAGGTGGCAGTGGGAGTCGACCCACCGCGGGTCCATCACGTTTCCTTGCGCGGGAAGAGGGGCGCGCCCTTGTCGAGCGACGCGCCGGCGGGCAGTCGACCCCAAGCGACCGCCCCGGGCAGTCGCTCGTCGTCCGGCCGGCTCGTCAGACCGAGTCGCCGCCACAACTCCTGCGCCGCGTTCGGGATCAACGGAGATGCGAGCAGCGCGACGATCCGCAGCGATTCGAGACAGTCACCCAACACCTTCGCGACCGCGTGCGCGTCGCCCTGCTTGTTGAGCTCCCAAGGCTTGCTGTCCTCGATGTACGCGTTCGTCGCGCGGATGAGCTCCCAGACCGAGCCAAACCCGCCGGCGAAATCGAGACGAGTCAACGCGTCGGAGAGCCCCGAGAAGGCGCTCGCGGCCGCCTCGCGTAACGGTCCGTCGGCGCGCTCGTCGGGAACGACCCCGCCGCAGTAGTTCATTGCCATGTTGAGCACGCGGCTGGCGAGGTTCCCGAAGTTGTTGGCCAGATCGGCGTTGTACCGCTGCACCATCGCCTCGTACGAGAAGTCGCCGTCGGGACCGAATCGCTGGTCGACCATGAAGTGGTAGCGGAAACCGTCGACACCGAAGTCGGCGACGAGATCGGCGGGCGCGATCTGGTTGAGCGCCGTCTTGCTCATCTTCTCGCCCCCGACGAGCAACCAGCCGTGAGCGAAGACGCACCGCGGCGGCTCGAGACCGGCGGCCATCAACATCGCGGGCCAGTACACCGCGTGGAACCGCAAGATGTCCTTGCCCACGAGGTGATAGTCGACGGGCCACCACTTGGCGAAGCGCGCTTCGTCGTTCGCATACCCCACCGCCGTGCAGTAGTTGAACAACGCGTCGGCCCACACGTACGCGACATGCCTCTGGTCCCAGGGGAGCGGAACACCCCAGTTGATCGACGTGCGGCTCATCGAGAAGTCCTGGAGGCCACCCCGGATGAAGCCGAGCACTTCGTTCATCCGCGACTCGGGCTGCACCGCGTCGGGATGCTCCGCGTAATGCGCAAGCAAGCGGTCGGTGAAGCGCGACAGCTTGAAGAAATAATTTTCTTCGACGACATGCTCGACCGGACGTAGGTGGATGGGACAACAGCCGTCGACCAGCTCGTCCTCCGCGTAGTAGGCCTCGCACGAGACGCAGTAGAGGCCTTCGTAGGTTCCGAGCTCGATGTCGCCCGCGTCGTAGATCGTCTGCAGGAACTTCTGTACCGCCGCGTAGTGACGCGGCTCGGTTGTGCGGATGAAGTCGTCGTAGGCGATGTCGAGCCCGTCCCACGTGTCGCGGAAGTGCCCGGCCGTCTCGTCGACCAGTTCCTTCGGAGTCACGCCCCTCGCCTCCGCGGCGCGTTGCACCTTCAGGCCGTGCTCGTCGGTGCCGGTCAGGTAGAAGACCTCGTCGCCCCAGAGCCGGCGCCAACGGGTGAGCACGTCGCCGGCAACGGTCGTGTAGGCGTGACCGATGTGCGGGACGTCGTTCACGTAGTAGATGGGAGTGGTGACGTAGAAGCGCGCCATGGAGACTCTCATTCTGCCTGACCCGCTTCGAATCCCAGGCGCTCGTCCCGGTGATCAGCCTTTGATCTCGACTACGTCGCCGGCTTGCAGTTTCCAGCGTTCGAAGCTCCCGGCGCGCGCCTCGATCACGAAGGAGGAGTGCCAGACCGGACGGGACACGCGTCGGGGGGCCAGCGTGCTCAGATGCAGAACGATTCCGGAGCCATCGCAGAACGCGACGTCGATCGGGAACCGCATCCCGAACGTGTGCACCTGGCGGCACGGTCGAAGCACGAGTACCCCTTCGACATCTCCGCGACCCATGAGACCGCGCGCGCGTCGACGCGGAGACGCGGCCACCTCGGCCACCGCCAGCACGTCTTCACCGCGAACCAGCCAGGTCATGCCCGTTCCCTACACGTTGAAGCGGATCTCGAGGACGTCGCCGTCTCGTACTTCGTAATCCTTGCCCTCGATCCGCAGCTTCTTCAGCTCGCGCGCCTTCGCCCACGAACCGATCTCGAGCAGCTCGAGCCAGTCGATCACCTCGGCACGGATGAATCCTCGCTGGAGGTCGCTGTGGATGACGCCCGCACACTCGGGCGCCTTCGCACCCGCGCGAACGGTCCAGGCGCGCGACTCGTCCTCTCCGGTGGTGAAGAACGTCAGCCGGCCGAGGAGGTGGTACGCCGCCTGCGCGACCGCGTCGAGCGCCGACTCCCCCAGACCGTACGACTCGCGCATCTCGGGGCGGTCGTCGGGTGCGCAGGCGGCGATCTCGGCTTCGATGTCGCTCGGTACCTGGAGCACCTCGTCGCCCGCCGGCAGTGGTACGGCGGTCGTCTGCTCCTCGCCGGTGTTGGCGACGATCAGCAACGGCTTGGTCGTCAGCAGGAAAACGGGAGCGAGGCGCGCGATCTCGTCGGTCGTCAAGGCGCTCCGCCTGATCGGTGTTCCGTCGGAGAGCAGCGCGTGTGCCTTCTCGAGCACATCGACCTCGGCGAGGATCTCCTTGTCGCCGCTCTTCGCGGCCCGGCGCTGGCGCGTGAGTCGCTGCTCGACGCTCGCGATGTCGGCGAGCACGAGCTCGAGCTCGAGCGCGTCGAGGTCACCTTCCGGATCGGGCACGACTCCGCCCTCGGCGAACGCGCGCAGCACGATCAGGATTGCGTCGCAGTTGCGCAAGGTGCCGAGGAACTTCGCGCCCAGTCCCTCGCCCGGCTTCGACCCCGGCGGCAGCGCGAGATTCACCAGCTCGAAGCCCGCCGCGACCGTCTTCTTCGACCGGGACATCTCGGTCAGCCGGCGGAGGCGCTCGTCGGGGAGGCTCGCCACGCCGACCGCGGCCTCGTATTCGCTGGGCACCGGCAGACCGGTGAGGGCGCTGAATAGACGGTTCGCGCCCGCGCCAGTAAAACCCACGAGGCCCAGGTTCTCCATCGAGCGCAGGCTACCGATCAAGTAGCCTCCGACCTCCTATGAGCAAGAAGACGAAGAAGCGCCGGCTCAAGGCCCGTCGAAACAAGGCGAACCACGGCAAGCGCCCGCGTGCGGGCCGGTAGCGCGCCTGCTCAGCGCGCACTCTCCTGGAGCCAGCGGGCACCCTTTTCCAGCGCGGTCCGCGGCACGTCGTTTAACAGCCCGATGAGGAGATCGGCAACGGTGGTCTTGGCGAGCTCCGCGCGCCAGACCTCGTCGGCCCTCGTGAACGCGCGGTGGATACCGCACGGCTTCGTGTACTCGCGTGCCGGCATCGCCACTGGACCGCGGCGGCGGATCTCGCTGCACCGGAACGCCGATTCGTTCCCATCGATCGCTTCGACTACCTCGAGCACGGTGATCTCGGCGGGCGATCGCGCCAACCGATAGCCGCCCCGCGCGCCCTTGACGGTTCGGAGCACGCCGGCTCCGGCGAGGGCCTGCAGGTGCTTGGCCAGATACGCGGCGGGCACACCGTGATAGTCGGCGAGCTTCGCCGCCGCCAGCGCGGCGTCGTCGGGCAGCGTCGCCAGCAGAACGCACACGTGCACGCCCCACTCGACCCCGTCCGACATTCGCATAACACGGATACTAGCTATCCGAGAAAGCTTGGCTCTCCGCGTCGGTACCATGCTCCGCGTCATGGTGACGATCGACGAAGTAGAGCTGCTCCCCGACGCCGACCAGCACAAGTTGCTGGTCGCCACCCTGGAGCGGGTCAACCGCACGAGCAACGCGGCCCGCGCGGCCGCGCTGCAACGCAATGTGTTCGAGGGAACGGCGTTGCGCGAGATCGTGAAGGCAGAGGCGGAGCGGGCCAAGCTGCCGGAGTCGCTGGTACGCCCGATCTCCGACCGGGTCGAGGAGTCGCTGCGCCGGAGGGCCGGCAAGCAACAGCGGTTCTCGCAGTATCAGGCGCTCGCCATGCCCGCGTCCGCGTTCAAGTGGGGCGGCTCCGATCGCGTCACCATGCTCACCGCTTCGGGACGAAGGTCCATCTCGGTGCGGGTCGACCGCAGCCGCGGCGATCTGCGGCCGCCGCTCACGGGCCGGCCGGCCGCGCTCGTCTACCGCAACGGCGAGTTCGAGCTCTGGGCAACCGACGTCGAGCGCAAGTCGGAAGACGACTAGCCCGACCGGCTTCGACGCCACGCCGTCACAATTCTTGCCAACTGTTGGGTGGAATTCCGGTCGGGGCCGTCAGTGCCAGGGTGGGAGGCGGCGGAGGTATGCGAGCATCGCCTGCGACGTCTCGCGCGGTCGCTCCTGTTGGGTCCAGTGACCACAACGCTCGATGACGACCCGTTCGAGATCGGGAGCTCGCTCCTCCATGCCGGCCGTCATGGCGGGTGTGAGCACGGGATCGTCCGCGGCGGAGATCATCAGGCAGGGCACGTCGATCGTACGATCCGCGATCTCCGCCGTGAGCTCCCAGTTGCGGTCCAGGTTCCGGTAGTACTCGATCGGCGGTGTGAGTGCACCGACCGGGCGGAACGCGTCCTTGTACACGTCGAGCACCGCGGGCGGGAAGGCGTCGGCAACTTGCGTCGTCGCGCCGAAGATCATCTCGACGAAGTCGTCGACGCCGCGCCCCCATGAGCCGAGCATCCATTCCGCGACCCCGCGCTCCTGGAACTGGATGATGTAGATGGGGGTGTCGACGAAGATCTGACGGAGCAACTGCACCGGCGGCATCGGGGGGCGCGGAAGATCGGGCGTGTTCACACCGATGACGCCGGCGAGCCGGTCGGGGTATTGCCGGGCCATGATCCAGACGAGGATCCCGCCCCAGTCGTGTCCCGCGACGACCGCGCGTTCGCAGCCCAACGCGTCGAGGACGCCGACGAGACACGCGTTGATCCACTCGCAGTCGTACGTGACGTTCGGCTTGTCGCTGCGCCCGTAGCCCGGCAGGTCGGGTGCGACCACGTGAAACCCGGCCTCGCCCAGCGCCGCGACCTGGTGCCGCCACGAGTACGCGAGCTCGGGGAAGCCGTGCAACAGCAGGACGACGGGCGCGCCGGCGGGGCCCGCCTCGAGGCAGAAGAGGCGGACGCCGTTGGCGATCACGAACCGGCTACGCACGTACCGGACCCTAACGGGAACCGCCGGGGCGCCTCGCGGCGTCGGACGCGCTTTCGACCGGGCGCGGCAATCCGCCTCGGTGCCGATCTCGCCGGAGTCGCAAGAGCTGAGCGTCGACGTGACGGTCGTGTTCGACATCTCGACCCGATCCGTCACACGGGGGTAGTGGCACACGGGACAGCGGACCGTTCCGGAGGTACCGTCGCGACACTCGACGTACGCCTGGGGGGACAGCCAATGGCGCAAGCGGCGCGATTCGCGCATCACATGAGCGACGAGGACGCGCTCATGTGGAACATCGAGAAGGATCCCGTCCTGCGCTCGACGATCCTCGCGGTCGCGCTCTTCGACTCGGTCCCGGATTGGGAGCGGCTGCGACGACGGATCGACCGCACGACTTGCTTCATTCCAAGACTGCGCCAGCGGGTCGTGTCGCCGCCGTTTCGGATCGCGCCACCGCGCTGGACCGCGGAACCGACGTTCGACCTCGATTTCCACCTCAGACGCGTCCGACTGGCCCGGCCGGGAACCATGCGCGCGTTGCTCGACGCGTTGCAGCCGATCGCGACGACGAGCTTCGACCGAGCCCGGCCGCTCTGGGAATTCACCCTCTTCGAAGGGCTCGACGGTCCCGACGGCGAGCGCGCCGCGTTCGCGATGAAGGTGCACCACGCGGTCACCGACGGCGTGGGTGGCATGGAGTTGCTCACCCACTTCGTCGACCTCGTTCCCGACGCCGCCGAACCCTCGGATGACCGCGTACCCGCGGCACTCGCGCCCGAGGAGGCGCGGATGCTCGACATGCTCCGCCACTCGCTGGCACACAATCGACGGCGCGCGCTCGGAATCGCACGGCGGGCACCGGTCGGTGTGGCGCACGCGACCGGGCGAGCCATTCGTCACCCGTTGGGCTCGGCGGGTGACGCCCTGCGAACCACCCGCTCGGTCGCGCGCGCCCTCGCGCCCGCGTCGGGCCCGATGTCGCCGATCATGCTCCGGCGCGGGCTCGCGCGCCGACTCGAGGCGTTCGACGTGTCGCTCGACGAGATGCGCCGCGTCGCGAAGGCGAGCGACGGCAGCCTCAACGACGTCTTCGTCGCGGCGGTGGTCGGCGGCGTCCGGCGCTACCACGAACGGCATGGCGCCGCGCCCGTCGAATTACGAATGACGTTGCCGATCAACCTGCGCCAGAGCGACGACGACGCGGGCGGGAACCGCTTCGCGCCGGCCCGTTTCCCGGTACCGACGTCGATCGAGGATCCCCGTGAGCGCATCGCCGCGCTACGCACGCTCATCCGCGGTTGGAGGGCCGAACCCGCGCTCCAGATGACCAGCACGATGGCCGGGGTCCTCAACCGGCTGCCGACCGCGACGACGACCGCGTTGTTCGGGGGCATGCTCAAGTGCTGCGACTTCGTGACGTCCAACATCCCCGGCGCGCCCGTGCCGGTATACGTCGCCGGCGCCCGCGTCGAGCGGCTGTACGCATTCGCGCCGCCGGCGGGCGCGGCGTTCAACGTCGCACTGATCTCGCACTGCGACACGTGTTGCATCGGCATCGTGATCGACACCGCCGCGGTACCCGATCACGAGATGCTGCTCGGCAGTCTGCGAACCGGATTCGACGAGGTCCTCGCGCTCGCCTGACCATAGAGTTGCGGCATGACACCCGACGACCTGAGGCTTCCCCGCGCGTTGCTGCCGAGCGACGGACGGTTCGGATCGGGACCGTCGAAGGTACGCGACGAGGCGGTCGCGACACTCGCCCATGTCGCGCACGGCTACCTCGGCACGAGCCACCGGCGCGATGGTGTGCGCGCGGTCGTCGCCGGGATACGCACCGGTCTGCGCGACCTGTTCTCGCTCCCGGACGACTATGAAGTGCTGCTCGGCGTCGGAGGCTCGACGCTGTTCTGGGACGCCGCGTCGTTCGGGCTCGTTGAGCGGCGGAGCACGCACCTCGTGCTCGGCGAGTTCTCGTCGAAGTTCGCGCAGGTCGCCCGAGCCGCGCCCCATCTCGACGATCCGCAGATCTGCGAAACCGCGCCCGGCGAGACGCCGATCCGACCCGACACGGTCGACGGCGACGTGTACGCGTATCCGCACAACGAGACATCGACCGGCGTGATCGTCGATGTGCACCGCCCGCGCGGCGACGCGCTGGTCGTGGTCGATGGCACCTCGGCCGCCGGCGGCATACGCGTCGACCCTCGCGCGTTCGACGTTTACTACTTCGCACCGCAGAAGAGCTTCGCGAGCGAAGGCGGCCTCTGGCTCGCGCTCTGCGCCCCGGAAGCACTCGAGCGCATCGACCGGATCACGCGAACGCGCTGGACGCCCGCGACCCTCGACCTGTCGATCGCGGTCGAGAACTCGCGCCACGACCAGACGTACAACACGCCCGCGCTCGCGACCCTGTTCTTCCTCGACCACCAACTCCGATGGATGCTCGAGAACGGCGGGCTCGAATTCGCGGCCGGTCGCAGCGATCGTTCGGCCGCGATCGTCTACGGCTGGGCCGACGGCCACAAGTACGCGGCGCCGTTCGTGAAGGACACCGCGCACCGCAGCCCGGTCACGGCGACCATCGATTTCGACGAGCGCGTCGACGCGGCCGCGCTGGCGGCCGCGCTGCGAGCGAACGGCATCGTCGACGTCGAGCCGTATCGCAAGCTCGGCCGCAACCAGCTGCGAATCGCGCTCTTCCCCGCGATCGAGCCCGACGACGTCGCCACCTTGACCCGCGCGATCGACTTCCTGTTGGAGCGCATGGCAGGCTGACCCGATGCTCCTGTTGCACGAGGTCCACACGATTGCCGGGCGTCAGGAGGACGAGTTCGAAGCCGCGTTTCGCACCGGTTGGATGAACGCCCTCGCGAACGACGGGGACGCGCGGCTCGTTTACTACCTGAAGCTCGCGCACGGCACGGGACGCGCGTACCAGCACACCACGATCACCGCCCTGGCCGACGGCGCCGCGTACGAGCGTCTCGCCCGGCGCATTCAGGACGGCGACCTGCGCAGCTGGGCGGCCGACGTCGACGGAATGCGGCGCGAAGTGAAGGGCAAGCTGCTGCTTCCCGTCGATTGGTCGCCCATGCGCGCGCTCGACCTCGCCACGGTGCCTACCGACGGTCGCGAGCACGAGCCTGCGCTCTACATGGAGGACAGCGCGTGGCCCTACGAGGCGAACCTCGACACCTACCTCGAGAAGGCGCGCACGCACTACGCGCCCAGTCTCGAGCAGCGCTCCGAGCGCTCACTGCTCACGTTGCTCGCGGTGTTCCAAGCCGCGCTCGGCGCGCCGCGTCGGCGTGAAGTGATCCTGTGGCAGCGCGTCGACTTCCCCGAGCGACTCCCGGGCCTCTTCACGCGAGAGCTCCCGGCCCAGGTGAAGGGACCGGGCACGTGGATGCACGACGCGCTCGAGGTGCGCGACGACTGGGAGAGTCGTTTGCTCCGAAGCGCGGCCTGGTCGCCGCTCGGCTGAGGGACGTGAGGACTACGAGACTTTGATCTCGCTGGGGTAGGGCCCGTCCGTCGCGGTGCCGCCCAGGCGGCCGCCCAGCTCGGGGCATTCGCCGCTGAAGACGCCCCAATCGCACGCGACCCCCGGCACGATCCACGAGTGAACCATCCAGATGTCGGTGAGGAGCGTCTTGCGACCACCCATCGCCGCACACTGCGCGCGCGTCGAGTTCTCGCCGCCGACCACTACGGAGCCCTTGAGGCACAAACCGCCGTTCGCGTTGTGCTGGTGCCAGCGATCATTCGCGCCCGCGAAGCCGGGCGGCGCACCTTGCGTGTGATACACGAGGTAGCTCAGCCCGAGGATCTTCGATTCGGGTTTCGTACCCTCGTACAACAACTCCGAGGGGTGCGCGGGATCGAACTGCCTGACGAGGGAGATGTTCGTGTAGTGCGCGCCGATGCACGGCACGTACGGCGTCGACATCGAGTAGCCGGCCGCCTCTGCGTCTTTCACCGTGGGGTATGCGCGGACGACCGTCTTGGCCGCGGCCATCTGCGCTTCGAGCGCGCTCTGCTCCGACTTCGTCAATGGAACTTGTTCCACCTTGCCCCGCTCGCCGCCGTGCTCGCCGGCCCCTTCGCTGCCGCCCGTACCCGCGCCGACCTGGCCCGGCGAAGCGGGCGCCGGAGATGCTTTCTCGCACGGCGACTTCCCGGTGGCGCTACCGGGGATCACCCGCACGGCGCTCTCCGACACGACGGCCTGCGTCGGCGCCCTCGTAGTGGAGGTCGCGCTGGTCGGCGGCGGTGCGCTTGCCGACGGCTTCCCGCTCGAGCTGCCACACCCGGCGACCACGAGCGCGAGCAGACTCGCCGCGGCCGCGATCTTCGAGACACTGACTCGAGAATTCATGTGTTCCCCCCGGAGTAGAACTTCCGACATCCTATGGCCGGCGCCGGCGCCGGGTATCGCGGCTGCTCGAAGCGGCGATTTCGGGTGCGGATCGACCCGGGAACGCCGACCGTCCAGAGCCGGGCGCCCTACTCGACGACGCAGTTCGCGGCGCGGCTCGCGATGCCGGTCGTGCGTCGCCACTCGCGGAGCTGATGCTGGTCGAGGCCGTTCGTGAGGTAACAGAACGAGAGGCCGGTCGCAGGATCGGCCCAGGCGATCTGCCCGCCGGCTCCGTTGTGGCCGAACGCGCGCGCCGACACCGTGTGGCCCATGCCCCGCGCGGCCGCGCGGCCGTCGTCACCGGCGACGACGAGACCGAGCGAGCGGTTCGCGGGCGTCCCCAAGTAGTCGGGCAGATGATTCCGCACGTTCGACGTCGCGTCGGCCAGCACCTCCGGCTTCCAGATCCCAACCGGATCGTCGAGGAGCGCCTGGTAGTAGAGCGCGAGATCGGCCGCGGTGGACACGCCGCCACCGCCGGGCACTCCGACGGCGCGCACTTCGGCCTGATTGAACGACATCAGCGTCTCGGGCGTCACCTCGGTCAAAGGAAGTGAACGAACACCGATTGCCGCCTCCAGCTCGTCGGGTGTCGCCGGCTCGCCCGTTCGGACGAGATCGTTGATGTCCGCCTGCTGCGCGACCGGACACCGATCTGCAGTCCGACAAGCCCGAGTGGTTCGAGGATCCGCTCCCTGATGAAGGCGCGGAAGTCGCAGCCCGTGCAACGCTCGATGATCTCCGCGAGCACCCAGTGCGCCGACGTCGGGTGGTACTCGTAGCGCGAGCCCGGCTCCCAGTTGCATCGCCAGCTCGAAAAGCGCGCCAACCGTCGCTCGCGATCGTCCCAGTCGAGCGGCCCGAACGGTGCGCGGGGAAAGCCCGACGTGTGGAGCATCACCTGCTCGACGGTGATCGCCGCCTTGTCGTTCGGCGCGAACTCTGGGATGAGCGCCGCGACCGGACGCGTGACGTCGAGCAACCCTTCGCCGATCAGGATCCACGCCGCTCCCGCGACGACGGCCTTCGTCGCCGAGAAGATCACGTAGCGCGACTCCGCCGGCGCGTCACCGAACACGCGCCAGACTCCGACGTTCCCGTCGCGCGCCAGCGCGAGTTGACACGAAGGCAGTCGTCCCGCGTCGACGTCCTGCTGCACGCGCGCGAACAGTGCATCGAGAGCCGCGGGGTCGAGACCCAACTGGGCCGGATCGGCAACCGGACGGCGCTCGTACAGGGATTTCGCCATGTTGCCGTGTCATGTTACGACCCGCCCGCGAACCGGACAAAGGCGGTGCGCGGACGGCTCGGCGCCGGGTTGCGGTGCGACGAGCCGGAGCGGATACTGCCCCGCATGGATTTCAACGACACCGCCGAAGAGATCGCGTGGCGCGACGAGTTCCGCGCCTGGCTGGAGGAGCACGCGCCGAAGGTCACTGGTGAGACGCCCGAGCACGAGCTCGAGATCGGCCCTGGCGACTACCTCGAACGCGCGAAGCGGTGGCAGGCCATGAAGTTCGACGCGGGGCTCGCGCGCATCACGTGGGAGCCCGAATACGGCGGACGCAGCGGCACGTCGCTGCAGCAGATCATCTTCGGTCAGGAAGAGGCGCGTTTCCGGCTCCCCACCGAGGCCTTCATCATCGGGCTCGGCATGATCGCCCCGACCCTGCGCGCAGCTGGTACCCCCGCGCAACAGGAGCGCTACCTGACAAAGCTGTTGCGAGGCGAGGAGATCTGGTCGCAGCTCTTCAGCGAACCCGGCGCCGGCTCCGACGTCGCGTCCCTGGCGACGACGGCCACGCGCGACGGAGACGAATGGCTGATCAACGGTCAGAAGGTGTGGACCTCGGGCGCGCAGTACTCCGACTTCGGCGAGATCATCTGCCGCACGAATCCGGAAGCGGAGAAGCACAAAGGCATCACCGCGTTCATCGTCGACATGAGGGCGCGCGGTGTCACGATCAAGCCGCTCAAGCAGATGAACGGCGGTGCAGGTTTCAACGAGGTGTTCTTCGACGACGTGCGCGTGCCCAACGATCAGGTTCTCGGCGACGTCAACGAGGGCTGGGGGGTTGCGATCACCACACTGATGAACGAGCGGGTCGCCATCGGCTCCGGCGGCGGGGGCGCAGGTCGCGGCACGGTGCATCAGGTCATCTCGCTCGCGCAACAACGAGGTGTCAACGGCGATCCGCGTGTGCGTCAGCAACTCGCCGACCTCTACACCAAGACGCGCATCCAGAAATTCCTGTCGATGCGCACGCTCACGGCCGCGACGAAGGGCAAGGTGCCGGGGCCCGAGGGATCGATCGGCAAGCTGCTGGGCGGTCGGATCATGACCCAGCTCGGTGACCTCACGGTTTCGCTCGCGGGCGCCGACGCGATGGCCGGGAACACGCGGCTCGCGCAGACCATGCTCAGCGCGCCCGCCGGTCACATCGCAGGCGGCTCGGACGAAGTGATGAAGAACATCATCGGCGAACGCGTCCTCGGGTTACCCGGGGAGCCGCGACCCGACAAGGGCGTCGCCTGGCGAGAGGTCCCGCGCTGAACGGATCGGCGGATCAGACCGGGGCGGGGATCACGCGCCGACCCAGCATCCCATGATCGTCACGGCGACATTGATGGCCACGTCGCCGCGCGAAGCCGACGGAACACCGAACTGGGCCGGGAGCTTCGTCACGTCGACGAGCAGGATCTTGAAGTCCTTGCGCACGACGACCGATCCGTCCTGTACCTGGAATGCACCCGGGACGGAGATCTTGGCATTCGTCTTGTGCAGCTTGGTCGCGAGCGAGTCGTAGTAGGCGGTGGTCTCCGCCTCGTTCGACACCTCTTTGACCGAGAGGCGCATCCGCGCGCCGCCGGGGTAGACGTAGTCGCACGAGTACACGTGGTCGGTCCAGGTCGGCGTCGAGAGCGACACCGTCTTCACACCGGTCGCGCTGTCGTAGATGTCCGTTTGCGCCTCGGTCTCGCAGACCATCTTCGCCGATACCGACGGCCTGCTCGACGCCACCCGCGCGATGTGCCCGGTCGTCGTCGGGCCCGGAGGCGTCGTGGCGCTCGAGGAGGAGGACGAGGAGGGTTTAGAGCTCCCGCCGCAGGCTGCGAGGGCAAGGGCGATTGCGACGGAAAAAGGCACGAGCAAGCGGATGCGCACGACCCGAGCGTACCGATTCGCTTCCCGCGACGCCGGTCGGGACGGCAGGGCCCGGCGATAGCGTGCGGCCCCGTGCGTCGGTCGGCCGCTCTCGCGCTGGTTACGAGCGTTGCCACGGCAGCCGTTCTCGGGCTCACCGTCGCACCCGCGTCGGCGCACATCTGCCCCCGGCCGGTGGAGGTCAACGTCGGGCAACCGTCGACGATCGCCGTCGGGGTGACCGTCGAAGCCATGGACGTTCCCGACGTCGAGATCAGCGTTCCTGCCGGGCTCCAGCTCGACCGCGTCGACGCCAAGGCCGGTTGGACGGCGACACACAACGGATCGAGCGCGCGCTATCGGGGCGGCCCGATCGCGAGGTTCATGTGCGAGTACTTCTCGCTCGGCGTCACCGCGTCCACCCGCGGGGCGTTCGGCGTCTCCGTCGTGCAGAGAGCGGCCGACGGCAAGGTCGTCGCCCGCGCGACTCCCGACCCGAGCAATGCCACCGACCGGGTCCTGGGACAGATCGTCTACGCGGGCGTGAAGCCGCCGTCAGCCGGGTCGAACGGGCTTTCGTCGATGGTTCTTGCGAGTGTCGCACTCGTCGGTATCGGCGTCGTGCTGGGTGGGGTCCTCGGGTTCCGGGCATGGCGTCGACGCGGGGACAATGAAAACGACGAGAACGGCGAAGAACGCGAGGTCGAACGCGAGGCCGAGTTGCGCGCGCGACTCGAGCGGTTCAAGAAGCGGACGCCGGATCCTCGACCACCCGAGTGACCGTCGCCGTCTCGGGAAGATAGGGCGCCAACCGCGTGACGAACGCGGCGTCGCCAGTGGTCGTGATGAGCGAGCGGGCAACGGCATCGTCGACGAGAAGCGTCCCCGCGAGCAGCTGCAACGCCACCGCGAACGGGGCGCGTATCTCGGCCGCAGTCGGCTCCACGCGGCCGCGCGCCGCTCGGAGGCCGGCGGTCGCACCGTCGGAGCGCGCGACAGACCACGTGACCGGAACGTCCTGGTCCGTGACAACGAACGCCATGGAGCCGGTTGCGAAGGCATCGGCGACGGGCCCGGCTCGGGTCGCGAGCTCCGGGAGCGCGACCTCGAGCACCTCGTCGACGTCGAGCTCCCGCACGATCCGGGCGAGCTCGGCGTCGGAGAGACCCGAGACGAGCAGCGACAGCCACTGTCCTCCGCAGTCGTCGGCCGCGAAGGTACGGCTCCGAAGGATGCGCGCGAGCGCGCCCACGACGAGACCGGCGCCGAGGCCGAGCGCGACGACGACCTCGACGCGCATGAGCCACGCCGGGCCCGCATCGGGGAGCTGCGATTTCCACAGCGCCGAGAGATCGGTTGCGCCACCGATCAACGCGACCAGCAGCGCGACGAAGATCACACCGTAAAGCGCATCCGCCCGGCGGCGCAGCACCGCGATCACCGTCGTCGCGGCCGCGATCCATACGGCAATCGACACGAAGCTGCCGCCGAGGAACTGCACCAGCTTCGTCAGATTGCCACCGGGTCGGGGGATCTCGAATCCGATCGCGTGGGCAACGTCCGAGAGCACGAGCAGACAAAGGAGCGCCGCCAGCGCACGCGACCACCTCGCCAACGCGGCGCCGAGCACACCGGCGGCGAACAGGGCGACCAGCGGCGGGATCCACGGGAGACCACTCGGCCCTGGGACCCAGTCGAGCGAGACGGCGATGGCGACGCGTTCCCCGTTGCGGCGGAGGACGATGTTGCGTTGCGAGAGATGATGGAAGCTCCCGGGCGACTGCGCGACGAGGGGCGGCGGCTTCGGACTCATCCAGTGAATGTTGTGGTCGTGCCAACGCGCAGTGTGACTGTCCGAGATCTTCTTCCACTGCGGGGCGGCGGTGGGCTTGGTGTCGATGTCCGCCGGAACGGTTCCACCCAGACGCGTTCGATTGACATAGGTCGCCTGAGAATGCAGGTTCTCGAAGACGCCGCTCGCCCCGATGCGGAGATACGGCTCGCCTTCGTACCCGAGGATGGTGACCTCGGTCGAGCTCCGGTTGGTGACCTCGATCCTGCTTCCGAGGTCGACGATGCGCGCGCTGATACCGGGGACCGCCGGCGCGATCGCGACGACCCGGCTGCGGTAGTTGGTCGGCCGGGGCCCGGAGATGGTGTGCGCCGACACGGGCGCAGCCGTCAGCCCGACGAGCACGATCGCCGCGGCGGCTACCGCGACGAATCGGATCGCGACCGATCGGCGCACGGGAGCACGTTACGGCGCGCGCTGTGCGCGTCGAGATCGGCCCGCACGGGGACACGCGCACACGCGTCGTAGTGTGACCCGCACATGAGAGCAGGGCGCTCGGCTCGGCTCTGCGTCGTGCCGGCGCTCGCGGGAATCATCCTGGTCGCGATCGCCGCCCCGGCGTGGGCCCACGCCGTCTTGAACAGTACGGATCCACCCAAGGACGGTGTCGCGGCCGACTCTCCGCCGGACCTTTCCCTGACGTTCAGCGAGAACGTCGAGATCTCGTTCGGCGCGGTGCGCGTGTACACCTGTGCCGGTCAGCGCGTAACGACGGGCACGGCGCGTCACGCGGCGGCGAGCGATCACACGGTCCTGGCGTCGATTCCGAAGCTGGCGCCCGGCATCTACCTCGTCGTGTGGCACGTCATCTCGGCCGACGCACATCCTGTCGGCGGCACCTACGCCCTTCGCATCGGGCCCGGGCCTCCGCCGAGCGCGAAGGGCTGCGCGGCCGAGACGAACCCCAAGAGCAGCGTGACCGTCGGAGCCCTGTTCGGTGTCGCCCGGGCCGGCGTTTTCGCCGGACTCGCGCTCCTGATCGGCGGTGCGGTATTCCTCCTGTACCTGACACGCGGTTCGAGCGCGGCGCGGTCGACCGGCCGCGCGATGTGGATCGGCTGGATCGTCCTCGCGATTTCGACGGTAGCGGCGGTGATGCTGCAAGGGCCGTACGCGGCAGGCTCCGGCATCGGCGACGCCTTCAAGTGGTCGGTCGTCCACGACGTGTTGCAAACGCGCTTCGGTCACGTGACCGAGGTCCGGTCGCTCCTCCTCGTCGGCGCGTTGGCGCTCCTGGCACTCCGCACGCCAGTCGACGGCCATCGTCGGGCCGCGATCTCATGGAAGATCACAGCCGCGATCGTCGCGATAGGCCTGGCGGGCACGGCCGGGTATGCGGGACACGCGGCCACCGGCGACTTCACGATCTTCGCGGTGCCGCTCGACACCATCCACGTGCTCGCGATGAGCGTCTGGCTCGGCGGGTTGGTCGTGCTCCTCCTCGCCGCCTTCGGCGGAGGTTTCAGCGGCGGGCTCCGGCGCGCGTTGACGACCTTCTCACGCGTCGCGTTCTGGTGCGTCGTCGTTCTCGTTGCGACCGGCGCGTTCGCGTCGTGGCGCGAGGTCGGGTTCACGACTCGCGGCTATACGAGCACGAGCTACGGCCACCTCCTCCTGATCAAGCTCGGCGTCATCGTCGGGCTCGTGGCCCTCGCGGCGGTCAGCCGGTCGATCGTACGCAGGCACCGGTCGGCACCGCTCGACGCGCCCGACCGCGCGATCGCCGATATCGACGAACGGACGGTCGCCGGTCTGCGCCGCACGGTCGCGGGAGAGGTCCTGTTCGGCATCGCCGTGCTCGCGGCGACCGCGATGCTCGTGAACGCCCAACCCGCGCGTAGCGCGGTCGCGCCGAAGCTGTACTCCGGCAGCGTGAGCACAGGCACGGGCGAGAGCGCGATGACGATCAACGTGACGATAGATCCCGCTCGCGTCGGGCTGAACACCATTCACGTGTACACGCTCACGCCGAAGGGCGAGGACCTCAGTGTCCGCGAAATCTCGGCCAAGCTCGTGAGTGCCGACCGCTCGACATCGGTTCCCGCGAACCTCGCGCGCGCCGGTGCGAATCACTTCCTGACGAACGGCGCCACGATTCCCACCGCCGGGAAGTATCAGATGCTGGTTCAGGTGCTCCAGGTGATCGACGGCCGCTTGATCGACACAGCTGGTGTCTTGACGGTGCCGATCCGCTGAGCGTTCGGCGCGCTATTTGTTGTCGCGCTGGGCCTGGATGAGCTGCTCGGTTTGTTCGCGCTGCTCGTACACGAGCCGGATTATCCAGTACCGCAGGTAGCGCGTCAGCGAATTGCGGGCCCAGATCACGATGCCGACGACTGCGATGCCGACACCGATGAACGCGAAGGTCTCGGCGCGCAGAACGCTGAGGGCGTCCTTGCCGTCGAGCGCGCTCCACCAGGAAATGACGGACACGACGAACCCGAAGATGGTCAGGCCGATACCCCAGCGTGAGCCCAACCGCTCGGGATTGGCGCCACCGCCCGTCACCTTCAGCTTGGCGACTTCGGCCTCGAACTGGGCCAGGCGCGACGACGACAGCGTGCCGCCCGCACCGGTGTTCTCGTCGTTCATCACTCGGAACTCCTCACTGGGATGAATGGACCCCCGGGGCCGCATGATCGGCGCCAAGATACGCGTCCGAGAGCTCGTCTGCGATGCTCGCGGGCGGTCCCGTGTGCAAGAGGCGTCCGTGCAGCATGATGCCCGCGCGATCGGCGAGCCCGAGGATCTCGTGCGCGAACTGCTCCACGATCAGGATCGACAGGCCCGCGGCCGCGATCGCGCGCACGTGCTCGTACAGCTCTTCCACGATGATCGGCGCCAAACCCATCGACAGCTCGTCGATGAGCAGCACGGCCGGTTCGGTCGCGAGCGCGCGCGCCATCGAGAGCATCTGTTGCTCGCCGCCCGAAAGCGTCCCCGCGGTCTGCTTGCGGCGCTCGCCCAGGCGTGGGAACCGGGCGAACGCGCGATCGAGGATGTCGCGGTACGCGCCGCCCGTGTAGGTCGCCATGCGCAGGTTCTCGGCGACGGTCAAGTTCGGGAAGATCCCTCGCCCTTCCGGGATCAGGCACACGCCGGCGCGCGCGAGCGCGTCGGGCGAGGCACCCGTGACATCGCGTCCGCACAGAAACAATCCGCCGGAGCTCGGCGTGATCTGGCCCGACGCGACGGCAAGCGTCGTCGACTTACCTGCGCCGTTCGGGCCGAGCAGCGCGAATACCTCGCCGGGCCGAAGCTCGAGATCGATGCCGTGCAGCACGTCGATCCGCCCGTAACCGGCGCGCACGGCCGCGAGCTGGAGCACGGGCACCGCGCTCGATGCATCGCGCGCCGGGCTCGCCGCGACTGCCGACGTCACGACGCGGCCTTTGTGGTTCCGAGGTAGGCCCGTTGCACCGACGGGTCGGCTTGGATCTCGCGCGGTGTACCCCTCGCGATCACGCGCCCGAAGTCGAGCACGCTGATGTAGCTGCACGCTTCCATCACGAGCGGCATGTCGTGCTCGACGAGGAGCACGGCAAGTCCGCCCGTAGTGAGCTCGTGCAGCAACACGCCGAGCGCGTCGGTCTCCTGCTCGTCGAGACCCGACGACGGTTCGTCGAGCAGCAACACCTTGGGCTCGGTGGCGAGCGCGCGGGCGAGCTCGACCAGCCGCGCACTCCCGGTCGGTAGCGCCTCGACCCGGGTGTCGGCAACGCGCGCGATGCCGACCCGCTCGAGGAGCTCGTCGGCGATCTTCCCGCAGTCGTAGCGCGTCGTCGCCCAACGGCGGCGCATCTCGAGCGCGACGAGCACGTTCTCGCGCGCGGTGAGGCTACCGAACGCCTCCAGTCGTTGGAACGTGCGTGCGATCCCGAGGCGCGCCCGCCGATACGGGCGGCGGCGCGTCACCTCTTCGCCGTCGAGCATGACGCGACCACCGCTCGGCGCCTGCAAGCCGGTGATCACATTGAAGAGCGTGGTCTTGCCGGCTCCGTTGGGCCCGATCAGACCGGTCACACGGCCCGCCGGGACCGAGAGCGAAGCGTCGTCGACCGCGAGCAGGCCCCCGAACTGGACGGAGACCTCCTCGATCTCGAGCAGCCCCATTCATCCGCTCCTTGCAGCCGCGACCGCGCGCGGAACGTCGTTGCTGATGCCGAGCTCGCGGTCGACGAGCAGCACGTCGGATTCCTCGAACGGGCGCTCGAGGCCGAGCACGCCGACTTCGGGTTCGGCGGCCGCTGCAGTCATCTCCTCGTATTCGCGCCGCGCGTCGTGACGCCAGGGCAGCAGCCGGGCGAAGCCCTCTCCGATCGGCACGACCGCGCCGGACGGGCTCTGGATGATGCCGAGGACGGCGAGGCCCGGCGCGAGGTAGGTGAGTCCGATCCACAGCGAGATGTGCCAGTCGCTCTGGACCAGGATCAGGAACAGACCGAAAATGCCGGCGAACAACGCGCCCGCCACGAACCCGACGCCCCCGATGACGAGCGCGAGCACGATCGGCAGGCCTGCGATCATCTCGAATCCCGTCGGGCCGTTCAACGTCCTCGCGTTCATGGCGAAGAACGCGCCGGCAAAGCCGGCGATCCCGGCCGACAGCGCGAACACCGCGAGCTTGGTCTCGAGCACGTTCACGCCGACCGTCACTGACGCCGCCTCGCTGTCGCGCAGCGCGACGAGCCGTCTTCCGAACGCGCTGCGCCGCAACGCCACAATGCCGATGCCGCATAATCCGAAGACGACTGTCACCAAGATCAGGAACGCCCGCTTCGACGTGAAGTCGATACCGAGCAGGTGTACGGGCTCGACCGCGCGCTCTCCCGCGCCGATCGCGAACGGCTGCGAATAGAAGATCTCCTCGACCATCGCCGCGAACGCGAGCGTCGCCAGCGCGAGGTAGAGACCTTGCAGCCGCATCGCGGGGAACGCGAACAGCGCACCTACCGGCACCGTAACGAGGGCGGCCAGGAAGACGGCCCAGATGCTGCCGTGCGCGCCGCCGAGCCGTGCGTACGCGACCGCGCCGATCCCCGCGAACGCGAGCGGCGCCAGCGAGACCTGACCGGCCCAACCGGTGAGGGGCACGAGTGAAAGCGCGACGAGCGCCGTGCACATCCCGAGCGCGAATCGGCTGAGGTTGGTCGTATCCGTGTTCGACAGGAAGAACGTGCTCAGGACCACGATGAAGATGAGCAGCGCGAGCATCCCGATCGCTGTATCGCGCACCGACGACACCCGCTCCACGCGCCGAATCTGGCCGATGCGCGCGAACTGGATCTCGGCGCGAGGCAAGAGCAGGAGCACGACGAAGAGCATGATCGTGGGCAGCGCGTCGGGCACGTTGGTCCAACGTTCGGAGAACCGGAGGAACGAGCCGGACCACTGGGTTGCGAGCGCGAGGATCAACGCCCCGATGTAGGTCAGCGGCAGACTGCGCAGGCGCCCGACCACCGCGGCCGCGAACGCGGTGATGATCAAGAACGTGAGCGTGGTGGTCGACATGTCGGCCGTTTCCGGTGCGAGCAGGATGCCGGCGAGCGCCGCGAGGGAGCACCCGAGCGCCCAGGCAAAGCTCGAGAGCACCGACGAGCGCGCGCCCCCGAGCGCAGCAAGATCACGATTGTCGACGACGGCGCGCATGGCGATGCCGATACGCGTCCTGAACAACAGGATGCGCAGGCCGATCGCGAGCGCGACTGCGACGACGATCGTGATGAACCGGTGCCAGGTCAGCAACACCTGGCCGATGTGGAACCCGTGACCCGCGAAGAGCGCCGGCATCGAGTGCGCGTTGTTCTGGTTCCAGAGCATGTTCGCCAGACCGATGAACGCGAACATCAAGCCGACCGTGACCGAGAGCTGCACCACCAGCGCCTTGCCCTGGAGATGGCGCATGATCGCACGGTCGAGCGCAATCCCCAGCAGCGGCGCGACCACAACCACCACGAGCGGCAGGACGAGGAGTTGCGGCAAGCCGTGATGGACCGTGAGCTCCCAGTCGACATACGCCATGAACATGCCGATGGCACCCTGGGCGAAATTGAAGATCCCGGTGGTCGTGTACACGACGACGAGCCCGCTCGCGGCCATCGCGATGATGCCCGCGAGCGGGAGCGAGAGCACGACGAGGTTGGTCAGGCTCGTCCCGTCGATCGAGTGGCCCGCCCACGCGGTCTTGCTGACCAGGACGACGAACGCGATCGTCCCCGCCCAGACCAGCAGGTTCGACCACCGTTGCGACACGCCAGCTCTCCTTCGTGCGATCGACGACGAGCTCGCGTTAACCCTTGTACTCCTTGACCGCGTCGACCTCAAACGTGAGCGGCGGCTTGTTGTTGTCGCAGTCGAACGTTCCCGGCTGGACCGGGTCGATGCGCTTGAACACACCGCCGATCACCTGCACGCCGACGAGGCACGTGCTGCCGATCTTGCGACCGACGTCGATCTTCGGAACCATGCCGATCCCGTCGAAGTCGTGCAGGCTGCGGATCGCGGTCAGCAGGTTGGCGCGGGTGATCGAGTTGGGATCGTCGTTGTTCGCCTTCATCGTGTCGTTCACGGCCCGGGCGAAGATCTCACCCGCGATCCACGCTTGCGCGCCGAAGCCTTCCGGGTTCTTGGTGTACTTCAGGAAGGCGTCGAGCTCCGGGTTCGAACCCTTGTCCTCGAACGGCAGGAAGTTGAGCCACACGTACTGGCCCTCCATCGCGTTGCCGGCCTCCTGGATGAGACGCTTGTCGTAGCACTGCAACGAGCAGTCCCAGATCTTGACGGTGTCGGCGCCCTGGACCTGCGCTTCCTTGCGCATGAGCACGGTGCCCTTGTAGTCGAGCCCGTTGCGCGCGTACGTCGACTTGCTCGTCTTGATCGCCTGCGCGACCTCGGTGTAGTCGGTCTGGATCGAGAGCCCGCTCTTGCCGAACTCGGCATCGCTCTTGATGCCCATGCGGTTCTCGGCCCGGAAGATCGGCATCGATGCCGAAATCGTCGACGGAAGGTCCTTCGGAACCACGAAGACGCCGTGCAGCGCGTTCGCGCCGTACTTCTTGAAGTAGTAGTCGTACGTCGTGTACCCGACCCGGAACGTCCGCAGGCCGGTACCGCTGTACGGGCACGACGATCCGGTCGGCAAGGTCGCGAACGAGATCTTCGAGCACTGGTGCGCGACCTCGGTCTGCAGGTCGGCGATGTCGGGAAGCCCCGTCGCCACACCCGCCTTGTCCTTGCACGACTCCATCGCACTCACGTTCTGGAGGAAGAGCGCGGTCGTCCCGACCATCGCGACCGAGTTGCCACACGCGGCGGCAGCGGCGTTGGCGGCGTCGGTGGGACTCAGCTTGGCGTCGCCCTGCTTCACCACGACCCGGCGACAGGCGAGACCACCCTTCGAGTTCATGTAGTCGCCCCAGGCCTTCACGCCATCCCACGAGCCCTTGAACAGGCCCGGACGGACCGAGTTGTTCACGTCGGCGACGACCGTCACCGTGATCGTCGATGCCGTGACCCCCACCTCGGTGCTCTTGAGGGCTGCGGTCTTGCAGACGTCGTTCGCCGGGGCGGTCGAAGAGGTTGCACCCCCCAGACCGTTTCCGGAGGTGTCCTTGCTGCCACCGCTGCTACCACACGCGGTGACGACGAGCACCAAAGCCGTCGCGAGGACGCACCAACGCAGCCGCATTCTGTCTCCCCCAGGTCGCTTGAAGGCCGAAGCGTACGGACATTGCGCACGCCTGTCGATCCGGATCCGGGGCGAGGCCTTCGCGACCGTTCCGCACGGTTGCCAGACGCGCTCGAAAGACGCGACGATTCGGCCGCGCCGATTCCGACGGACGCGACGCGTCGAGAAGTTGCCGTTGACCGGAAGCCGTTACATGGCCGTCACCATTCCCGCGGCGCGCTACACGTCGAGCGCGTTCGCCGCCCTCGAAAACGATCGGCTGTGGCCGCGGGTGTGGCAGCTCGCGTGCTCGATCGACCACGTCGCGAACCCGGGCGACTTCCACGAGCTCCGGATCGGACCCCTGTCGTTGCTCCTGGTGCGGGGCGACGACCTCGAGCTGCGCGCGTTCCAGAACGCGTGCCGGCACCGCGGGAGCGCGCTGTGCCAGGGAACGGGCGTCGGCCTGATCGAGCTCCGCTGCCCGTTCCACCGCTGGGCCTACGACCTGGCCGGACGGCTCCGAGAAGTGCCATCTCGTCGGGAATTCGGTGTTCTCGGCCCGCATGCAGAGGACTTCGGGTTGGTCCCGGTACGGGTCGAGGCCTGGGGCCCGCTCGTGTTCGTCAATCTCGCGCTCGACGCCGAGCCGCTCGCCGACTTCCTCGGCGCCGTCCCCGACGACTGCGCGTGGGCACGAATGGACCAGTTCCGGTGCACCGCCGCGGTATCGATTCCGGCGCCCTGCAACTGGAAGACGCTCATCGACGGCTTCAGCGAGACGTACCACGTGCAGGGCATTCACCGCGAGATGCTGGCGATGTGTGATGACGTGAACGGTCCGCAGCGAGTGTGGGATCGCCACGGCAAGCTCCAACAGTCGTACGGGATGCCCTCGCCCCGCCTGCGCGACCGGCCCGACGATCAGCGAGTGTGGGAGGCATTCGTCGAGGTGATGGGCGTCCGCGTCGGTAACGACGCGCAGTGTGACGCCGGACCCGCACCCGAGGTGCCGCCGGGAGGGACGATCCGGGGCTCGATTGCACGGATCGTGCAGAAGCGCGGCGTCGACGCGGGCCACCACTGGTTCGACGGTCTCGACGACGGACAGCTCCTCGACATGTCCCAGTACAACCTCTTCCCCAACGTCACCGTGCTGGTTTTCTCCGACATGCTGCAGGTCGTGCGTTCACGTCCGGGCGCAAGCCCCGACGACGCGTACATGGACGCGTTCTCGTTCGAGCGGGTCACGGCTCCCAACGGATCGCCGAACGGCGAACGTCCCAGGACGAAACCGATCGACGTCGAGCTCTCGCCCGACGGCGATCTGCCGATCGGCCTGATTCTCAATCAGGATTTCGCGAACTTCGCGGGGAGCCAGCGTGGTCTGCACCAACCCGGACTCACTCATCTCACGGTGTCGCCGACCGAGGAGGGCCGGATCGTCAACCTGCACAAGAACCTCGAGCGCTACCTGGACATCAACCCAACCGAGCTCCGGTTCCTAGACGTTGCTCCCTCCCCTGCATGACGGCATGAGCGAAGTCGTTTATACGAGCACGCATCGCGTGCCGGTGTAGATCGTCGGCATGCATTTGTTGCAGTGGATGCAGAGCGACTCGCGGTTCGGATCCTTCTGCATCTCGAGAAGCAACTCGGGCTCGCGGAGCAGCGCGCGGCCCATCTGCACGAAGGCGAAGCCCTCGTCGAGGGCGTTCGTGACGGTGTCGAGCCGGTTGATCCCGCCGAGTAGGACGAGCGGTATGTCGAGTGCGGCTCGGAACTGTCGGGCGTACGGCAGAAAGTACGCCTCCGCGAACGGGTACTCCTTGAAGAACGCGCCGCCGGCGAGCTTGATCCCGATCTTGAGCACGCCGGAGAACATCTCCGCCATCTCGGCCACCGGCGCCTCGCCGCGGAACAAGTACATGGGATTCTCGAGGGAACTGCCGCCCGTGAGAGTCAGCGCGTCGAGCGACCCGTCGGCCTCGAGCATGCGCGCGAACTCGATGCTCTCGTCGAGCCAGAACCCGCCCCGCACCCCGTCGGTCATGTTGATCTTCGCGGTGACCGCCACACCGGCGCCCGCGGCACCACGCACCGCGCGTACGACGTCGAGCGGAAGTCGCGCCCGGTTCTCGAGGCTGCCGCCGAACTCGTCGGTGCGCTTGTTGAGCTTGGGCGACAGAAACGCGCTCAACAAATAGCCGTGACCGATGTGAATTTCGATGGCGTCGAAGCCCGCGTCTCGCAATACCCTCGCGCCGTGCGCGTACTGGTCGACGATTGTGGCGATCGCGTCCGCGGTCGCCGCGCGGGTACCGCCGCATGCCGAGCGGGCTGAAAATGCGCGACGGCGCGAGCGCGGGCGACTTCGTGCCCATCGGGTTCGCGACCGGGCCGGCGTGACCGATCTGCGCGGCGATCGCGGCGCCCTCGGCGTGGACGGCGTCGGTGAGGGCTCGTAGGCCCGTTCCAACCTCCGCGTTGTCGAGCACGATCTGGTGACCGTCGGTGGAGCCGGCGCGAGTGATCGCGCAATACGCGACCGTCGTCATGCCGACTCCCCCGGCCGCGAACCTGCGGTGGAACTCGACGAGCTCAGGTGTGACGACGCGTTTCGGAGTACGCCCTTCGAAGGTCGCGGCCTTGATGATGCGATTGCGCAGATCGATCGGGCCGAGCCGAGCCGGTGCGAAAGGATCGATTCCGACCATAGGCCGACCGTACTCCCGGAAGCTTCAAAGCACTCAGATCCCGGGGTCGGCCGGTCGGCGCTCGAGCTCACGCCGCAGCACCTTTCCGACCTCGCTCCTCGGCAGCGCGTCGACGCGGCGAAAAGTGACCGGAACCTTGTACGGAGCAAGATGCGCGCGGCACGCCCCAATGAGGTCGTCGTCCGAAACGTCGGTCGTCGTGACGACGTACGCGACCGGAACCTCACCCAGCCGGTCGTCGGGCATCCCGACGACCGCGGCCTCGGCGACGCCCGCGACGGCCCGCAGCACCTCCTCGACGTGCCCGGGGAAGACCTTGTTGCCACCGCGATTGATGACGTCGCTCGCCCGGCCTTCTATCCACACGAAGCCCTCGTCGTCGACGCGGGCCAGGTCGCCGGTATCGACATATCCCTCTTCGTCGACGCGCGACGCGGCGATGCCGACCGCGGTCGTCGGAGGCCGCACGAGCAACCGGCCGACCTGACCCGCGTCGGTGCCGGCCGCCTGCGCGATCTTGATCGACACGCCCGGATGCGGACGCCCGACCGCGCCCAGCTTGTCGGGATGCTCGCGCGCATCCGCGGCCGTCCACCCGATGACCTCGCCGATCTCGGCCTGGCCGTAGCCGTTCAAGACGACGACGCCGAACTTGTCGGCGAAACGGCGCGCTTG
Organism: Acidimicrobiia bacterium; assembly: GCA_038213435.1. Taxonomy (GTDB): domain Bacteria; phylum Actinomycetota; class Acidimicrobiia; order IMCC26256; family PALSA-610; genus PALSA-610. The sequence continues at coordinate 34,022 of JBBQTI010000010.1, read as the reverse complement.
GAAAGGCGAGAGCGGCGCGGTGATGCTGCGCACGTATCGCAGCGGTGCAAGGTCGACAACGGTCGGATCATCGGACAGCATCGCCATCGCCGCCGGCGGAAGCACCGTCGACCGGATACCGAACCGGGCGACCAGCTCGGCGAACACGCCCGCATCGAATCCGTCCATGACGACGACCTCGGCTCCGGCCCGCAACCCGAAGAGCACGTTGTAGATCCCGGCATTGAGCGCGAGAGAAACAGGCACGAGATTCGGTGTGGGCCGCCGCTCGACGTCGCCGCGCGCCTCACCCCGCAGCGGTCCGAGCACGCGGTCGAGCAGCTCCATGTAGTTGGCGTGCGTGTGCTGGACCGGCTTCGGGGAACCGGTCGTCCCCGACGTCCACGTCACGAACGCGACGTCCGAGTCGTACACCGCGGGATCGTCGAGCGATCGCAGCCCGTCGCCCGAGAGCAACGCCGCCGGGCGGGTCGCTTCCAGCATGGTGCGTCGCTCGGGCTCCGGCGATCGCGGGTTGACCGGCACGAAGACCGCGCCGGCCAGCCAGACACCGAACATGGCGGTGATCGCCCCGGGCCCGTTGGGAAGCTGCACCGCGACCGCTCGGCCGGGTTCGACGCCCGCGGCGCGCAGGGATTCGGCGACGGCTCGCGCCCGGGCCCGGGCTTCGTCCGCGGTCACCGATTCGCCCGGTGCGTGGAGCAGCGCCTCGTCGGCGGCATTGGGATGATCGAACAGCAATGCCGCGAGCGTCACCACGCTGATCCGCCCTTTCCGCCTCTCCACTGGCCGAGAGCAATAGCGAGCGGCCGAGCGCCACGCGACGGCCCTGTCCGGGAAGTCGAGCAGCGCTCGCCTAGTCTGTTGGTGCAGCCGCGTGGGCGATCTCGGCCTCGCACCACCATCCTCCCACGACCGGCTGACGGCACTTTCGATCATCTTGCGAGCGCGCGCCGGCGGGTCCTGCGCTCTCGCCGCCGGATGAGGAGACGATATGGCAACTCGGCGAACGACCTCCAACAAACGGGAACGCGAACGTTCGAAGCAGGCGAAGGCCACGGCGAAGCGCGAGCGCCGACAGGACAAGTCGCCCGAGGACGACGCGGAGACCGGTCCCGAGTTCGACGAGAACTCGGCGACCACCGAGGAGTTGATCGAGCGCATCGCCGCGATGCACGAGGAGTTCGACGCCGGTCGGATGACATTCGAGGCGTTCGACGAGGAGAAGTCCGAGCTGACGGCTCTCCTCACCGCGCGCCTGTCCGAATAGTCTCGGCTGCGAGAGGCTCCCGCCGACAGATACAGGAGCAGGGTGAATCAGTCGCTCACCGGTCTCGGCTCACACGCGGACGCAACCGACTCCGATATGCCGGATCCCTCGACGGGGCACGGGAACAACGCGGACCGGCTCAACGTCCGTTCCTCGCTCGCGTTCTTTGCACTGCACCTGATTCCCTTCCTCGCGATCTTCACTGGCGTCACCCGCGCCGCGTTGATACTCGCGTTCGTCACGTTCACGACCCGGATGTTCTTCATCACGGCCGGGTATCACCGCTATTTCGCGCACAAGTCGTACCGGCTCAACCGCGTCTGGCAGTTCGTATTGGCGTTCGGTGGGACGATGGCGTCGCAGAAGGGTCCACTGTGGTGGGCCGCGCATCATCGCAACCATCACCGCTTCTCCGACACCGAACGCGACGTGCATTCGCCCGCTCGGGGCTTTTGGTGGAGCCACGTCGGCTGGATCCTTTGCGACAAGTACAACGAGGCCGATCGCAGCCAGATCCGCGATTTCGCGAGATACCCGGAGCTGCGCTTCATCGACCGCCACGACTGGATCGGGCCCTGGATGCTCGGCGCCATCTGCTTCCTGATCGGGGGCTGGAGTGGCCTACTCATCGGGTTCTTCGCGTCGACTGTGCTGCTCTGGCACGTCACGTTCACGGTCAACTCCGTCGCGCACGTGTTCGGCCGGCGCGCATACGAGACGGACGACACGAGCCGCAACACATTGCTGGTCGCGCTCGCGACCGGCGGTGAGGGATGGCACAACAACCATCACCGTTACCCGTGGTCGGCCCGCCAGGGGTTCCGCTGGTGGCAGATCGACGCGACCTACTACGTGCTCCGCGCGCTCGGCTGGATCGGCATCGTGCACGATCTGAAACCCGTTCCCGCCACAGTCATCGAGGAAGCGCGCGGCGCCAGGGCTCGACGTCGAGCTTCGGATACTTCTCGGTAGTCGCGTCGACGAGCGCGGCCGTCCAGATCGGATGACCCGGCGGCGGGAAACCGAACAGCTCGAGCTCGCGCGGCGTCGACGCCTCGACGAACTGCACCCAGGCCGGATGCGTCGCCTGCGACTGCACCGCATGGAAGCCGATCCAGTCCTGGCCCGCGACCTTGTAGCTGACGTTCAACAGGTAGCGATGACCGCCCGGCTTCGTGAGATCGACGCCTCGATGGAAGACGTCCGGACCGTAGACGAGCAGCGAGCCGCGCCGACCGGCCGCCGCGCGTTCACGTGCGTACAACTCCGGATCGCGGGCGGGCATGAAGATCGAGTTGGTGGAGCGGCCGGTGGCATCCTTGCGCGAGACGAGATGCGTCGGCGCCGTTCCCTCGTCGACATCGGTCAGATACAGGAAGGACTCGACGTGCCACCAGGGCGGCTCCATTCGGGGGGGAAGGACCGAGTGGTTGCGATCGGTGTGCATCGGCTGCTCGAAGTTCGCGTCGCCGGTGTACTTCGCGCTCACCTGCGCCTGGTACACGCGCAGCTCGATCGTGTCCAGCGCGCGTTGCATGAAGTCGACGATCGCGGGATGCACGCAAAGACGCGAGAGCAGGCCGCTGCCGTAGAACGGGAACTCCGCACGGAACCGGTGCTGCTCCGGTCGAAACGCGGGACCGGTCGCCGGCATCTCCGGGTAGCCGCGGCGGAGCTCGGTATCCGCGCGACCCGGCGGCCGGTGGGCCCCAGGATCGGCGTGGAACTTCTCGGGGGACGGAAAGACATACCGGAGATCGGCAATCGCGTCGTCGATCTCGTCGGTGTCGACGAGACCGTCGAGCATCACCCATCCGTCTTGCTGCCAGGCCGCGACCTCCTCGTCGCGAGCGAACCGCCCAGCCATTTACGCCTCCAGTCGCCCGTTCTCGCCCGACGCCACCTCGGCGCGCGCGGCGCCGCGTCGGATTAGCCTTCGACCTTATGGCCGACAAGTCACCCAAGAAGTCGAACAGCAAGAAACCCGGGAAGTCGTTGAAGGAGAAGCGCGCCGACAAGCACGCCAAGCGAGACGACAAGCGCCCGGGTCTCGGTAGCTGACGCTCGGCCACCGAGCCTCGGCGAGTCGCTCAGTCGGTACGGCTGCCTCCGTCGCGGGCGAGCAGACGGCGCGGATGACGGCCGTCGACGTAACCGAGGAACGGCGGGTAGATGTTGTAGCCGAGCAGCTCCTGTAGCCGTTCGGGCAGTCCGCGCACGACGTCGGGGGGAACCGCGAGCACGTGGTTCTCGACCTGGCGCAACCACGACACCGCGTAGTGGAGCACGACGCCGGCACGCGATCGTTGCGTCGTATTCGCCCCGCCACCGTGCCAGAGGCTGCCGACGTACAGCATCGCGGAGCCGGCCGGCATCGCCACGGCAAGGGACTCGGAGTCGGGCCCGGGGCGTTCGGCGATCCAGCGGTGGCTCCCGGGCACGACGCGCGTCGCACCGTTCTCCTCGGTGAAGTCGTCGAGCGGCCACATGACGTTGACGACGAGCTCCGGGTGCGGACGCGGGACCGGGTAGATCGCGTCGTCGGGGTGCAGCGGCTGCGCGTGCTCGCCGGGACCGATCTCGATCGCGGTCGGCGCGCTCAGCTGCGCGGGTCCGAGCACGCGATCGAGCGCGTCGAGCACCCGCGGATGAATCGCGAGCTCGTCGAGCACGCGCGTCTTGGCGAAAAGCGCGTAGACCCGTCGCGTGCGACGGCCTTCGAAGTCGTCGCGCCCGAGCGGCGTCGCGTGGAACAGGCGGGCGAGCTCGGCGCGGATGCCGGCGACCGTCGCTCCATCGATGACGTCTTCGACGACGCAGTACCCGTCGTCTTCCAGAGTCGGCGGGTGCCCCACCTGGACCCTCCCTTGGGGAATGTTAGAGTGAGGCTAACCCTCCAGAAGGGAATGTCAAGTGGACGGCGACCTCGAAGTCGTGGAGCTCAACGCGACGCAGGCCTCCCTACTCGGGCTCCTGCATGAGCAACCGGCGACCGGCTGGGATCTTCTCGACGAGGCGCGGCGCGGGCTGGCTCGATTCTGGAACATCACCTCGAGCCACGTGTATCGCGAGCTGAAGACGCTCGAGACGCGCGGCCTCGTACGGGCCGGCGATCCGGGCCCCCGCGACCGCCGTCCGTTCAGCATCACCTCATCCGGGAGGAGCGCGTTCGCGCGGTGGATCCGCCAGCCGCCCGGGCACGAGCAGATGCGCATCCCCCTGCTGGTCACGCTTTGGTTCGCCAAGCACCTCGACGAAGAGACACTCGCGGTCTTCCTCCAAGACCACCGCGCCGAGCACGAACGCCGCCTCGCGGAGTACCGCGGGTTCAACGAGGTCGTGGCCGTTTCGGACTCCATCGATCCGCACGTCGCGGCCGTGGTCGAGTTCGGCATCGCCTACGAGGAAGCGTTCCTCGGTTGGCTGGCTCACGTCTCCGTCGGGCACGCGGTCTAGGTTTCTCGGTGTGAACGCAACCGAGGTCGTGCGAACGAGGCTGCTCGACGAATCGCAGGTCGACGCGCTGCGAGCTTGGGCCGACGAGGTCGAGGCGTGGCCCACCGGCTCGCACGTGTGGGGTCACTACGCCGAGCACACGCAGGAGGGACCGAGGATCTGTCGCACCGAGAACGTGACGGCGTGTCACCCCAAGATCGCGTCGCTCGTCACCGGTTCGTTGGCAGACTGCGCGGCGGAGGCACTCGGCGAGCCGGTCGTCGCCTTCAAAGACAAGCTGAACTACAAGCAGCCCGGAGGCGCAGGCTTCAGCCCACACCAGGACAAGGTCGCATATCCCGGCGTCGAGCGCGTGATGTCGATCCTCGTCGCGATCGACGATTGTCGTGTCGAGTCCGGGTGCCTGTGGCTGGCCGGCGACGCGCACGATGTTCTCCCGGTCGACGACCGCGGCGTTGTGCGTGCCGACGTCGCAGCCGAGCTCGATTGGTTTGCAGTCGAGTTGGCTTCCGGCGACGCGGTCTGCATCGACGGCCTCGCGCCGCATTACAGCGAGACGAACCGCGGCGACGTTCCCCGGCGGGTACTCGTCGCGAGCTACGCGCCGACCAGCGAGAAATACACCCGCGCGCACTACTACGCGCAGCGCGGCGATCGCATGCGCAGCGAGACCGAACGCGACGGTCGCTTCCGCATCAGCACCCTGGCCGACTTCGACGGCGCCGAAGTCGCGACCGACGCGGCGACCGATCACTGCACTCATCCGTAACTGAATTCACTGGTTGCGAACTTCACTCGTTGCGAACTTCACTCGTTGCGAACTTCACTGGTTGCGAACTTCACTGGTTGCGAACTTCACTGGTTGGTTGTGGGGTTCCAGTTCCGGAAGTAGTCGGGGTTGCGCCGCGCCTTCATGGAGGCGTAGCGCGCGTCGAGCGCGTCGTCGTTGCTCGGATTGATCCAGAAGCGGTCCTCGAGGATCGCGTCGAGCACGCGGCCCGCGACCTCTTCGAGCGGTGTGACCGGCAACGGCGTTCCGGCCGCCTCCATCTGCCGTTCGAACTCCTCGAAGCTCGGGTACGCGGTCGTTCGGGCGAGCGACTTCGCGTATTCCTGTGGTCGCGTGCGCCATGCTTCCCACAATTTCGTGCGCAACCAGTTCGGTCCCGGATACAACACCGAGCACGAGACCTTCGTGTCCTGCGTTCGGAGCTGATAGAAGAGCAACTCTGTGAGCGTCGTGACCGCGCTCTTCGACATCGCGTAGATCGGCGCGTCGCCCATCGGCGCGATCCCACCATTCCCCGACGACGTGTTGACGATGTGCCCCTCCTCACCGCCCCGGATCATCCGTGGCACGAACGCCTTGATCCCCCACGCCACTCCACACACGTTGACGTCCAGGCACCAGCGCCAGTCGTTCTCCTCGTAGTCCCACAAAAGCGTCTGACCGCCCGGACCGATGCCCGCGTTGTTGCACACGACGTGCACGGCGCCGAAGGCTCGCACCGTCTCGTCGGCAAGATGGTCGACCGACGCGAGCTTCGTCACGTCGGTGAGGCAGCCGGCAACGTCGAGTCCCTCACCGCGGAGGAGCGCGACGGCCGCGTCGAGGGGATCGGGTTGGATATCGGCGAGCATGACCGACATCCCGTGCGCGGCGAAGTGCCGTCCCATGGCGAGGCCGATGCCGTTCGCGCCGCCGGTGACGACCGCGACCTTTCCCTCGACCGCGTGCACCATTCTCTCCCTACCGCGTTGTGCCCTACCGAGGCCCGGGTGGCCGTGGAAGAATCTCGATCATGACGATTCGATACGGCGCTCGTCCACCCGAGCAACAACGCAACCGCGAGGTCGAAGCGACGTCGAAGCAAATCTGGTCGACCGCCGTGACGGTCGTGTGGGAGACCGACGCCGACGCGATCCGGGCGGTGCTGCCGCCGCCGCTCGAGCCGTCGGACTCCCGCGCGCGTATCCGGTTCGCCACGGTCGACATGGGCACGGGCATCCCGGTGTTCGGAGCCGGATGGTTCGGCGTCAGGGCCCGGCACGGAAGCGTCGAGGGCGAGTACGCGCTGTTCATGCCGATGACGACGGAGCAGGCCACGGTCGGCGGTCGTGAGACGTACGGCGAGCCCAAGAAGATCGGCGGCGTGTCGATCGAGCGAAGTGGCGATCACCTGCACGCGCGCTTCGACCGCATGGGCTTCCCGCTGGCGGTCGTCGACGGATCGCTTGGCGCGTCGATCGACATTCCCGCCCGCGACAAGGTCGACTTCTACTTCAAGGTCAGCCCTTCGCCCGACGGCAAGGGCTTCGACACCGAGCCTGCGCTCGTGCACGTGCGCCGTCACGAGGAGGCGCGCGACGGCCGCACGATCGACGGCACGCTGACGCTGCACGACTCGCCGCTCGACCCGATCGCCGACATCCCGGTCGGCCGGATCGTCTCCATGCAGTACGCGCAGGTCGCGACGACGCAAGCGGGCGAGGTGGTCGAGCGCGTTCCCGCCGACTGGCTCCTCCCCTACGTTCATCAGCGTTACGACGACCTGTCGGTGCTGGGGCCGAGGGACGCGAAGTGAGCCCGCCCTACACGATCATCTCGGCGGACGCGCACGCGGGACTTCCCTGCGAGGAGTACCGGCCGTATCTCGACAGTCGCGTCCTTCCCCAGTTCGACGACTTCCTCGCGGAGCGCCAGGCGAACCGCGACGAGCAGATGGTGTTGAACTACGACTACATCACCACCTGGGAGACCACTCACGAGGAGGGCCTGCGCGGCGCGTACGACCCGGCGCAACGCGACAAGGAGATGGATGCCGACGGCGTCGCGGCCGAGGTCATCTTCCCCGATGCCGACGCGATCACCGGCATGGAGTCCCCGCCCTTCGGTGCCGGACTCTCGGCCGGCACGATCGACGACCCCGAGCTCGCGTTCGCGGGTGCCCGGGCGCACAACCGCTTCCTCGTCGAGCTGTGCGCCGGAAGCCCCGAGCGGCGGGCGGGAGTCGGGCTGGTGCCGATATGCCACGACGTCGGGCGCGCGGTATCGGAGATCGAATGGCTCGCCGACAAACCCGGCATCGGCGGGATCATGATCCCCACGATGTGGCGCGGCCATTTGCCGTACAACCATCCGTCGTACGACCCGGTCTGGGCCGCGTGCCAGGCCGCCGCGCTCCCCGTGCACACGCATTCGGGTGAGGCGCCGCGCGAGGAGATGAACGAGTTCATCGGTATCTATCTCGCCGAGGTCGTCTTCTGGACGCACCGGCCGATCGCGCACCTCCTCTTCAGCGGCGCCTTCGAGCGCTTCCCCGGATTGAAGTTCATCGTGACCGAAGGCGCGTGCTACTGGGTCGCCGACATGAAATGGAAGTGGGACCAGTACTTCGGGGGCGGGCACACCACGAAGAAGTTGGCCGCGCTCATGACGGGCATCCTGTCGAAGCTCCCGTCGGAGTACTTCGGAACCAACATCTTCGTGGGCGCGTCGACGATGTCGAAGGAGGAGATCCGCCGCCGGCACACGATCGGCTGTGGTGTCGCGATGTGGGGCACCGACTACCCGCATCCCGAAGGGACGTGGCCCCACACGATCGCGCGACTGCGCAGCGACTTCGGCGACGTTCCCGTCGAAGACACACGTCGGCTGCTCGGCGAGACCGCGGCGCGGTGCTACGGCTTCGACCTCGACGCACTCCGCCCGATCGCGGAGCGCATCGGCCCCACACCGCACGATCTCGGCCAAGACGTCGGCCTCGTCACCTCGCCCGAAGAGATCCGACGCGCCGAGTGGTGGAAGGACGAGTACCAGGTGGCGTGGAACGGCTGATCAAAGCCACTGGGATCACCACGACTTGACGACCTGCTCCGCGTCGAACGCATTGCACGTGGAGTCGGCGGGATAGTCGGCCGGATCGAGCGGCACGAGCACCTCGGCGACCGTAGGGCCGACCTGGTCTCCGATCAACCGCAGCATCTCGAGGTCGAATCCGTAGACGTCGGCCGCGGTCGTCTCGAGCATCATGCGCGTCTCTTCGGGCGGACACGGTGCGAACGCGCAACGGAGCGCCTCCGTGGTGTACGGATAGGAGCCTTCGGAGTGCGGATAGTCCGCGCCCCACATGATGCGGTCGACTCCGACCTCGTAGCGCAACTCGCTCTCCGAAGGACGCAGGAAGCTCGCGCCCACCCAGAAGTTGCGCCGGAAGTACTCACTCGGCGTCAACGACATGCTGCCGGCGACCGCGCCGAAGAACACGGCCTCGGCCGCACCGCCGTGCGTCATGCGGCGATGAAACCAGTCGAGCGTTTCGACGCCGCGCGGGATCCAACCGGTGCCCTGCTCGGTAAGCACGACGCGAAGGCTCGGATGGCGCTCGAGCACGCCGCCGAAGATCAGGTGCCACACCGCGCGATGCGCGAACCACGCGAGCTCGATCAACATGATCGCCCGCGCGGCCTCGTGCTCGCCGAAGTCGGGAAGGCCGCTTCCGCTGTGCACGTTCAAGACGACGTCGAGCTCTTCGCACAACTCCCAGAGGGGTTCGTAGCAGGGATCCCACAACGGCGGCACCGCGGAGTTCGGCGCGACGTTCGGCAGCAGGATTCCGCCGAACACGTCCATGTTCTCTTTCGCCCAGCGAACCTCACCGAGCGCGTCGTCGACGTTGTTCAAGAAGACCTGCGCGAGCCCGGCGCGGCGGCCCGGCGCGGCTGCACAGAAGTCGGCCAACCAACGGTTGTGGGCCTGAAGGCCGGCAAAGCGTCGTTCGTAATCGGCCGTATTGGGCTCGAGCGCGGTGAGATTTCCCTGCGCGAAGAACGGTGGCACCGTGTTCGGGAACAGCACCTCGGCGACGATTCCCTGCGATTCCGTCTCCTTCAGGCGTCGCTCGCTGTCCCAATTCCTGTACGCGGTCGCGGCAAGCAGATCGGCGAACGGGTTGACGTACGCCTCGGCCCAGACATTGAACTCGTCGTGCCATCGCGACGCGAGGTATGGCTTGTAGTCGGACAGAGCGGCACCCGCATGCCCATCGACCGAGATGATCGTGTACCTGCTCGTGGGCTCCGACCCTCGGTCTCGCACAACACCTCCGCGATCGCTTCGGGCGAAACGCTACCCCGCGACGCCGGACTCGGGATCGTGCACGGCCACGGGGGTGCGGCGCTGTTGTGCGTCCAGCAGGTCGCGGAGCTCGCCGATCGGAAGCGCCTTCGCCCAGAGATTTCCCTGAGTCCTCGCACACCCGAGCTCGATGAGGAGACGCGCTTGCTCGGGGGTTTCCACCCCTTCGGCTACGACGTCGAGGCCGAGGTCGTGGGCGAGCGCGATGACGCGTCGGACGATGGCCGCGTCGCGCGAGTCGCGCGTGCATTCGGAGAGGAAGGTCCGATCAATCTTCACCCGGTCGATCGTGAGCGAGCGCAACAACGTGAGCGATGAATGACCGGTGCCGAAGTCGTCGAGCGCCACCTTGACGCCGATCGCTCGGACGGCCGCGATCTCACGCTCCGCCGCGACCACGTCGCCCAGCACCCCCGTCTCGGTGATCTCGACGCCGAACAGGTTCGGGTCACACCCCGTGCGCTCGAAGAGTCGCGCCAGCTGTTCAGCCGGCATCCCGCGCGTCAAGCGGGTCGCGGACACGTTGCACCAGATCCGAAAGCTGTCGGCGAGGCCGGCGCCGGCGAGCTCCGCCCGGGTCGTGACCGCGCTCCGCACGATCGCATCGTCGAGCCCGAACACGAGCCCGGTCTCTTCCGCGAGCGGAACGAATTTCTCCGCGTCGAGGATTCCACGTTCGGGGTGGTCCCAACGCGCGAGCGCCTCGGCGCGACGAGGAGACCCGTCCGCAGATCGACCTCGGGCTGGTACCACCCTGATCGCGGCTTTCGGCCATGCCGGTTGCGATCAGCCTTCCTCGGGCGGCTCCAGCCGAACCAGCTGGTCGAACCAATCCGGTTCGAGCAACGCGAGGTGGAGCTCCAGCGCGTCGACGGCGCGCAACGGCGATCCAGCTCGTCGCGCGCTCGGCTTGGGGAGCGTCCAGAGCTCGATCGCAAGACCGGCCGAGACTGCCGGGCGCGCGAGCGATGCCAGAGTCGGGCCGACGAACGTGATATCGCAGCCGGAGCAACGAGCGCGATAGGACCAGCTTTGATCGTCGACGCAGTTGCGGACGACGACGAGGTCGGCTCGCACTCGCACGACACCACACGCCGGGCACGTCACGCTGACCCAATGGGACGCGTTCTCGGCGTTCGTGATCGCGACGCCTGTCGGACCACTCCTCCCGCGCGGCCGTGATCGTCCGGGCCCACGCGAATGACCGGGTGTCATGGGAATGCCTCCTGCTCGATGGCTCGCCTCGGCGTCCGTTCCACCGTTGTCTCGGAGCGTGACGACGTCGTCACTGCAACGTGACAACACACCGCGCGCAGTCGGTCGAGTGCGTTCCGGTGCGGCCTTTCCAGGCTGCGATTACGGGAATCAGCGGATTCGTTGCGCGGTCAGGTCGTCGTAACGTGACTACGCGCGTCTCGCCGAGACCCCGCGACGCGCTCGCACTTCCGGTTCGGTACCGCAAGGAGCAGCGACGTATGGGGCGAGCGACGCGCAGGCGTCCAACGAGCCGACTCGATGATCGCGCCGCATCGACGAAGGGGGCCACGACTCGCTTCGGTGTGCCCGAGCATCTTGGCGAAAGCCGCGACCACGCCTTGTTGTCGAGTCTGCGCGACATCGTCCTCGTACGCAACGCCGACGGGATCTTGACGTACTGCAGCCCGTCGGTGTCCGATGCGCTCGGCTATCAGCCCGCCGAGCTCGAGGGCACGAGGGAACGAGACCTCATTCACGCCAGCGACGTCGACGCACGCGACGATCTCGTGGCGGGATCGCCGCCCGGAGGTCCGCCGCTTCCGCCGATCGAGGTCCGGATGCGCGACCGCGAAGGCGACTGGCACTGGTTCGAGAACATCGAGATCAACTGCCTCGACGATCCCGACGTGAACGGCATCGTCACTTCTGCTCGCGACGTCACCACCCGGAAGGCCGAGAGGGCCGAGTTGCTCGAGCGCAGCCTGCGCGATCCGTTGACGGGGATCCCGAACCGACTCGCCTTGTTGGAACGGTTGGACGTCGCGTTGTCGCGCGCGGAGCGATCGCAAGACGTCGTGGCGGTGCTGTTCTGCGACCTCGACGATTTCAAGCTCGTCAACGACGGGTACGGTCATGAGTTCGCAGACCACGTGCTCGTGGAAATCGCGCGGCGCTTGGAGCGACTGCAACGGAAGTCCGACACCGTGGCCCGCATCGGCGGAGACGAGTTCGTCGTCGTGTGCGACGGCCTGCACGACGTCGAGGAAGCGACCGCGATCGCGTCACGCATCCACGCCACGATCGAGCAACCGATCGTGATCGACGGCCGGCAGTGTCTGATGACGTCGAGCATTGGGATCGCGACCGTCGACGGCACGTCCGTCGAGCACGCCAATTCGTTGACACTGCTACGCAACGCCGACGCCGCCATGTACCGAGCCAAGCGCCGGGGACGGGCCCGCTGGCATCGCTTCGACGACGTGCTGGTCGAAGAGGCTTCGCAGCGATTCGAGCTCGAGGCAGACCTGGTCCCGCGCTCGAGCGCGGCGAGTTCGTCCTTCACTACGAGCCGATCCACGAGCTCGCCCGACGCTCCGTCGTGGGCGTCGAGGCGTTCCTCGGGTGGGAACATCCGACTCGCGGATTCCTGCAGCCGGGCCAGTTCCTGGAGATCGCCGAGCAAACCGGCCTGATCGTTCCCATCGGCGCGTGGGCGATGCGCGCCGCTTGCATCCAAGCGCGGCTCTGGCGAGACGCCGGATGGCCGGGTTGGATGTCGGTCAACCTCTCGGCACGGGAGGTCGCAGAACCCGGGCTCGCCGAAGTCGTCGCCGCCACGCTCGACGATACGGGCGTCGCGCCCGACCGGCTCTGGCTCGAGCTGACCGAGAGCGTGTTGATGCGCGCGAGTAGTTCCGCCACGAGTGAGCTCACGGCCATTCAAGACCTCGGTGTCCACATCGGCGTGGATGCGTTCGGCACCGGCCACACACCGCTTCCGAGACTCCAGCAGCTGCCGACGGACTTCCTGAAGCTCGACGGCGAGCTCGTCGCGAACCTGACGTCGGACGGCGAGATCCATCCCCCCGGGTGCGACATGGTCGCCGCGCTGGTACAGGTCGGCACGACGCTCGGCCTGTCGGTGATAGCCGCGGGCATCCAAACGGAGGTCGAGACCGCGATCCTCATCGAGTGCGGCTGCCGGTACGGACAGGGCGAGTTGCGCACACGACCGGGCGCAGCTCCGAGACCCGTTCCTGCAGCCCATGCGCCGAACGTCGATGTGAGAGACACCCGACGAACATGATGCAAGAGGATCTCGGTTCATCCGGACCGGAACCTGGCCCCCGTGCCGAGCGCGCCGTGAGCGACAAGCTCGACGTCGCGTTCGTCCGCAAGGCCGGCGAGGACCTCACGCTCTCGGTGCTGGGCAGCTTCCAATTCCGCGCCGGCGACACCGCGCCTCCTCTGCCGAGCGGATCCCAACGACTGCTCGCGCTTCTCGCGCTCAGAGATCGGTCCGTGACCCGACTCATGATTGCGGGCACGTTGTGGCCGGACTCCACCGAGCAGCACGCGTCGGCGAGCCTGCGTTCGGCGCTGACGCGACTCCGCGGCGAAGCCCGCGCCGCGGTCGACGTCGCCGATCTCGACCTGAACCTCGCATCGGGAGTCGTCGTCGACATCCGCGAATCGAAGCGGTTCGCGCACCGCTTGCTCGAACCCGACGCCCCTCACCTGGCGCCCGAGACGACGGCCGCGGCCGTCGCCTCGTTGTCGGCCGATCTCCTTCCCGATTGGTACGAGGACTGGGTGCTGATCGAGACCGCGGAGTGGCGCCAGCTCCGCCTACACGCGCTCGAGGCAATGGCCGATCACCTGGCCGCGGAAGGTCGATGGGCCGAAGCGATCGCGGCGGCGCAAGCCGCGATCCGGGGCGAGCCGCTTCGAGAAACCTCCCACGCGGCGTTGATCCGCGTGTTCCTCGCCGAAGGGAACCAGACGGAAGCGCTGGGTCAGTTCGAACGCTATAGAACCCTGCTCAACACCGAGCTCAGCCTCGAGCCGACGGCGCACATCTCCGACCTCGTCACGAGCCTCGGCAGGCGTAGCACCGACAAGCCCGCGTAGCACCGACAAAAATAGGACACGGACGACTCGTCAGAGACCGACCAGCACGCGCTCCAACTCCGGACGGATCTCGAACAGGATCTGGCTGACTCGCGACTCCGAGATCCCGAGCTCGGCGCCGATCTCATCCATCTTCACGCCGGCCATGCGCTGGGAGATGATCCACCTCGTGCGCTGCGGCATCTTCTTGGTCGCGAACTCGAACGCGTCGGCCACCTCGATCTCGGCGAACGCGGGATCCCCGTGGCCGATCGTTTCGAGCCGCAGGTCGAGCACGTCCGCGTCGTTGATGTTCGACCGTCGCTCGTAATTCTTCCCACTCGTTCGCCCCGACCTTTTGCGCATCGCATCGATGAGGCGAAACTTCAGATTGCGGTTCACGTACTTGAGCCACGGCGACGCCGGCCGGTAGGTATCGGCGAGGTTCAGCAACCCGGCCAACGCCTCGGCCTCGATCTCCTCACGAAGACCGAAGATTCCGTGATCCCGGCAGTAGGTACCGACGATCAATTTGGCCAGGGGGATCGCCTCTTCGACAAGTGCGTTTCGGCGAGCCACGGCGGCGGCCGGAGTCTGGGCTTGGGGGCTGCGTGCGTCGGTGAGATTCGGGGCGATTGCGGCTGTCATGGCAACAAGACCTTCGGCGCGATTTCGGGTCTCGCGCGGTGTGCGAGGCCGTCGCCACCACCGTCGTCGGGCCGATGTGACGAGCGCGTGACCCGCGCGTCACACCGGCGCCGGCGCGTCAACGGGCCGCCGTTATCCCGAGATCAGGCCTCGACGCATCGTCGACGAATCAGAGGAATCAGGCCGATCAGGCGTACGGGCTGCAGGCGAGGCGCTTCTCTGCGACCACCCTGCCGTTGACCATGTAACGCGCGACGACCTGGTGTGCCGGCCGAACGCCGTCAACAACGCCGTGGCGACACCCCCGGGCCCGGTCACGTCGACGTTCACCCCGCGCTCCTCGTTCTCGACCTACGCGTGCTGCGATGACGGTGAACGCCATTCGGCGCGCGTAGACCTGCGTGTCAGCGCGGAGCTCGCTGGCCGATCGCGTCGCGATGCCGCTCGCGACGAAGGGAGCGCCGTTCTCGTTCACTGAGACCGCCCCACACACCGTGCCCGACCTTCAACCGCATCGCGAACTCGAGGCACTCGTTCTTGACCGGGCAGATCGTGCATACCGCCTTTGCGTCGCGCACCGACTCGCCGCGCCCGGGGAAGAAGTCGACCCGACCCGCGTAGTGCGCGCATTCGGCGCGCTCCTGCCACGCCGGCGCGAGGTCGTGTTCGGTCACCGGCGGGCTCGGTGTCACACCGGCCTCGAAGCGCATCGCATACCTGCGATTGTCCGCCGCGCCGGCTGTGGGGAGGAAGAGGACAAGGGTGTGACTTGCTTGTTGATAAACGCGCTCGGAGTCCACAAGCACCCGTGACCAGGGCATGCCATCGAGCCTCCACATTTTCCTCACCTCGTTCACAGCCGACTTTCATCGACGACCGGGATACTGCCCGCCAGGTCTCGGATCTCGGTCGGTTACCCCGCAACCCGCCCCGCAGAGGGCCGACCGAGACCGAGCCCCAATCCCCTCACTGACGGCCCTTCCCGCGAACTCCGACGACGGCCCGCCTGACCACAGCGGGCCCCGAGCACCAATGCGGCCCGGATGGTCGCCCGACAGGTTGCGCAACGTGAACCAGGTTCCCGACGAATACGCGTGGATGCTGGAGGGAAGTTGCCGAGGCGCGGACACGCGGGCGTTCTTCCCGTGCAACGGTCTCGGCGTCGAAGCCGCTCAGCGGATCTGTCGTGGCTGTCCCGTGCAGAACGAGTGCCTCGAATACGCGCTGCAACACCGCATCGAGCAAGGCGTCTGGGGCGGCGCCTCCGAGCGCGAACGACGCCGCATTCTCCGTCAGCGGCGTCGCGCGGGCGCGGTTCCGAGCTGAAGTCTCGTTACGGGCGACCGCTCAGGACGCCGGGCGCACCGCACGCACCGACCCACCCGACTCAAGAGGCGAGGCGCAGGAGCTCGCGGACAGGCGGCTCGGTTGCGGGCACCTCGGCTGCGAAGTCCAACGTCCGGATGACGCGTGCCCCGTGCGCGATACCTGCGGCTCCCGCAAGGAGCTCGAAAACCCGCGCCGGCGGCGTGCCGACGTCGAGCATCCACTGCGCCAACCGCCGCTCACCGGCCGTCGCACTTCCGGCCGGTGATCGCCGCATACCCACAGCCCAGGTTGAAGGCGTGGTGATCGCGCCCGCGGACCCGGCCACCTCGCTCGCTCAGGTAGCCCTTCGGGAACTTGTCGGCGTTTCGCCGTTTCGTGTGATCGCGCGCCGAACGACGGGGTCCTCGCGGCTGAACCGGCTCGCGTCTCGGATCGCGCGCATCTCGCGCAGCGCGCCGAAGCACTCGTCGAGCTCGCGCTCGACGACGCGCAGCCGGTTCTGGTCCACGGCGGACAGGCCGAAACTGGTGCCGGAGCGATTGAAGAGCGTGGTGCGCTCGGAGGCGAGTCGCGCGACGCTTCGCTCGAGACTTCCGCGGTCGGCGTTCATTCGCGGACTCCTTCTTCTCGTTGCTTACGGGGTACGCAGCAGATGCGGTTCGACTCCAGCACCGTTGCGCGGGGAGCTCTCAATGTCGCGAACGGACAACCCGATGGGTCGCGCGCCGAGGTCGTGGTCTCTGATCTGTGCCCGACCCGTTCATTTCCACCTCGGGCACCCGATCCGCGGTCACGCGGTACAGGCGCTCGCCGTCAACGGCGCCGTAGTACACGTCTCCGGTTCGGTGCGCCAAGGTCTCACCGGATTCCGCGGCCACGAGCCAGCCGTGTGACTCGTGCGCCCAGAGACCGTCGTCGCCGGCGCGGAAGAAGTCGCGCCGGCCGGGCGCGTACGCGAATAGTTGGTCGTCGTCGACCGTGTAGAGATATCGCATCAGGCGCTTGCCACTTTCCCTTTCCCCGCCTCTTGGAGCGGGAGGCGGGTTAACGGTTGCCCCGCCGCACTCCCCGGATCGTAGCACTCGAATACCGGAAACTGATTGCTAGAGTCGCCCCTGTGGCCCAGTGGAGCTTCCTCACGAACCATGCCCGCGTGCTGCTCTGCATCGCGCACGATCCCGGGCTGCGACTGCGCGATATGGCGGAGGCCCTCGGCATCACCGAACGAAGCGCCTTTGCCATCGTCGCCGACCTGACCGAGGCCGGCTACGTGTTGAAAGAACGCGACGGACGCCGCAACCGGTACTCGATCCAGCGCCACATGCCGCTTCCCGACTCCACCGGCCGCGAGCGCACCGTCGGCGAAGTGCTCAACCTCCTCGTGGCATCGAAATCACGCCCCCGGACGATCAAGGCCGACGGCCGCGCGCGTAAGGATTCGTCTGCTCGTCGGAAGGCCTCCGTCGGAGGAAGAGGCTGATCCACCGGCCGTCAGGCATCGCGTTCCCGGGGGATACAATGAAGGTGGCTTCTTCGCCGGGCAGATGGTTCGCCGACCGGGCCTCTGATCGGTCGTGCAGACATGGACGGTTCGCTCGTCGTCGATTCGCCCGGGCCAATTCGCGGCGAGATTCCCGTTCACGGAGTGGTTGATCGGCCGATGCTCGTCGCCGCTCCGTCCGGCGATCGTCATGCAGCTTCGTCGGTGTCGAAGCTGCGCGTTCTCGAAGTCGTCGGGCGTCGCTCGCTGCCCTCGCTGATCGAGGCGACAATCATCCCCGCGATCCTCTTGTACGTGTTCTTCGTGACGCTCGGACCGACTCCCGCGATGCTCGCCGTCTTGACGTGGTCGTACGGAGCGGTGTTGCGCCGGCTGCTCGGCGGCCACGGGGTTCCGGGCGTGCTTCAGCTCGCGGTCATCGGGCTGACGGTGCGCACCATCGTCGGCATTCTCAGCGGCACGTTCATGTACTTCTTGCAGCCGGTCGCAACGACGCTCGCGCTCGCGCTCGTCTTCTTCGGATCCCTGATGTTCGGTCGCCCGATGATCGCGCGTATGGCATCCGACTTCTGCCCGCTTGCGCCCGAGATCGCGTGCCGTCCGGGCGTGGTCCGCCTGTTCAGCGGCCTCACGCTGTTATGGGCCGGCGTTCATCTCCTGAGCGCGGCGACCACGTTCTCGTTGCTCGTGCTCCTGTCGACGCCGACATTCGTTGCCGTGAGAAGCCTCGTCAGCCTCGCGATCACCATCAGTGCCGTCGTGCTTACCGTTTCGTGGTCGATCCGGACGGCACGCGCCGAAGATCTCGTGTTCGCGCGCGTTGCGCGCTAGCTGACGCCGCCTTGGTGAGAAGTGTGCAAGTGCAGTTCGCGATCGACGACATC
The DNA here is from genome assembly GCA_038213435.1 of Acidimicrobiia bacterium. GTDB lineage: Bacteria > Actinomycetota > Acidimicrobiia > IMCC26256 > PALSA-610 > PALSA-610. The sequence goes on along the minus strand of JBBQTI010000010.1, from coordinate 15,711 downwards.
GTGCAGGGCAACGCGATCGTCGTGGACCTGTTGACCGAGCATCTCATCGCGTGCGCGCAGACGATCGGTCCGGTCACGAGTCGTTACTGGTGGCGAGGATCGATCAACGACGCGCAGGAGTGGCTGTTCCTTTGCAAGACCACGCCCGAGCGCGTCATGGACGTGACCGAGCACATACGAATTCGGCATCCGTACGAGATCCCCGAGATCGTCGCCTGCGACATCACCGGAGGACTCGAGGCATATGGCGACTGGGTCGTCGCGGAGACTCGACCCGAGGCGAACGGTGCCGAGAGCGGCTGAGCGCCGTACGCCGAGTGTCAGGCGATGCGAGTGGCGAAGACCACCAACCGGTGGTCGTGGGTGCCGTTCCTGAAGGTCCCGGCACACGTGACGAGCGTCAAGTGGGCGAGGCCGTCGGCCGAGCGTTGGGGCGTGGTGCCCGCGACCGGACCGACGCCGTAGATCCGGGTCAGGACGCTCTTGTCGGCCGTCTCGTCGAGCGAGAAGCTCGTCGAGCCCGTGACGCCGAACCGAACGTCGAGCCCGCTGCGCGTGTCGTGAATGATGATCGCATCGCCGGAACGCAGACGGTCGATGTGACCGAACACGGCGTCGGTCCCACGAGGGCCGTCGATGTGTCCAGCGATCAATGCCGTGCTGACCACCCCGGGAACCGCGCTGCCCCGGTACCAGAAGGCCTCCTGCCAAACCCGGTCGTTGACGGGGCCCTCCGGCGCGTCCATCACGTCGCCCGGCGTGACGCCTACGCCGAGCACGGACGCATCGACGTTCAGCGACGGGATCTGCAGCTTCAACGGCACCGGCACCGGTCCGGCCCGCACGTCGAGGCCGGAGGAGAAGAGCGCGGCCGGAACGGGCGGGTCTGGCGCCGGCCGACGTCGAACGGTTGCCGCGCGCGGGGGCGGATCAGAGCTCGCCACGGTCGCCGGGGCCGGCGCGGTCGATTGTCGCTCCGAACGTGCGCAACCCGCCACGGACGCGGTGGTCGCGATCAGCAGGATCGTGAGCAGGATCCCGCCCAGCGCGTGCCGTCTCATTGACGCCGACGGCGGCTCACTGCTCCGCACGCGCCGCGCGGCGCGCGTGCAGCCGGCGTCGCGCGAGCGCACCTGCGGTCGCCGTCGCCCCGACGCCCGCGGACAACACCGCCGGCCAAGAGAAGCCGCCGGAAGGCAACGGTGCGACACCGGTCCGAGGCGGACCGACGATGCCGACGGTGAGGCCGAGGGATGTCGTCGTCACGCCACCGCCACCCGCAGGGGTCGACGTGGTGACGCCCCCGCCCCCGCCGGGCGCGGTCGACGTGGTGACGCCATCGCCGCCCGCGGCGGTCGACGTCGTGACGGCACCACCCGGCGTGCTCGTCGTCGTCGGAAGACTCGTCGCGCAGGTCGGCGTGGTGAAGTGGTCGTTGATCAACGTCACCTCACCGTTGCGGGCGAGGGCGCGGCCGTGCACCGTCACGCTGTCCTGCATCGTGATCGTCGTCAGGGCGAGGATGTTGCCGACGAACGTCGAGCTGCTCCCCAGGTTCGCGGAGCTCAGGATCTGCCAGTAGACGTTGCACTCCTGGGCGCCGTTGATCAAGCTGACGACGCTGCTCGACGCGGTCGTGAGCGTCGAGTCCGTCTGGAAGATGAAGACCGTGTTCGGGTCGTTGTTCCCGTCGAGCGTCAGCGTCCCGTTGATAAGGAGCGGTCCCCTGGCGCTGGCGTGGTAAATGCCGCCCTGCAGGGTGCCCACGAGATTGTTGCCGGTGGTCGCGGTGAGCGTCGTCCGGAGGTGGGCGTTGTCGTACGCGGTGGTCAGCTCGAGCTGCGCCTGCGCGGCCGCGGCGTTGTCGATCGTTCCGGGAGGTCCTACCGTCCCGGGGCCTCCGGGTTGGTCGAAGCCCACGATCGCCGACCCCGGCGACACGCCGAGATTCAGAGGCATCGTGCTGTTCCCCGCGTTGGTGACCGTCTGGCCCGCGAGCACCGAATAGGTCACAAGGGTGCTCCCCATCGGAACGTTCGTCACGATCGCCGCGCCGGCGGTGTGCGCGAACACGAGGAAGATCGCCGACGCCAAAGCGAGCGCGATCACTGCCACTCCGCTCCGGCGTGCAAGGGCAACGCGATGTGTCATGAGAGAGCTCGTCTCGTACGTAGCAAGGCATCGCCAACAACAGCACCGCGCGGCAGGGGGGATTGGCCCTTGTACGTACGATCTGCTGACCAGGTCTCCCAAGCCGGCGCCCGACGATCGGGACGTCATCCGGGAAGGCCAGCAACAGGGTGAGATACCGGCACCCATGTTTCTATCGGCAGCCCCGGACCGAGAGATCACCGCAAATCTGCTCGGACTGGCAGAACTGGGCAGAATTTGCGACATGTGGCTATTCATGGAGGGATCGGCCGACGTCGCGGCGGAGCTCGGGTTGGGCGCCACGCTGGGCGGGGATGTCGTATCGGGGACTCTCTAGGCTCGCGAAGAATGTTGCGAGCCGTTTCGATGATCACCGTGTCGGCGCTCGTCGTGTCGTGTTCCGCGTCGAGACATTCCGCGCCGCCCGTGCCGGCGACGACTACCACGATCGCGACGCCGGCGAACCTCACCGTTGTGCGGGTCGTTGCCGCACCCGCGCAGACGATCGACGGGTTCGGCGCGTCGGGCGCGTGGTGGCCGAACGATCTCGTGCGCTTCCCGCTGAGCGTGCAGAAGCGCGTCGCCGACATGCTGTTCTCCCCACACGGCATCGCGCTGTCGGGTTACCGCTACAACATCGGCGGCGGCGGTGTCGGTGTGAAAACGCCGGCTCGCGCACCCAGACAGGTGCCGGCCGACACCGCCGGTCTGACGTTCGTGCGGGCCGCGAACGACGCGCACGTGCCGATCCTCACGGGATTCGTCAACAGCGCTCCACCACAGTTCACGACCAACGGAAAGTCGTGCGGCGGCAGCCTCAAGCCGGGGAGCGAAGCCGCGTACGCGCAGTACCTCGCCACCATCGTCAAACGGCTCGACGAGCACGAGCACATCAGGCTGCAGTACATCAGTCCGATGAACGAGCCCGACAACAACTTCGGCGACTGCGGGCAAGAGGGCATGCAGGTTCCGGTCGCGCAGCGAGCGCTGGTCGTCCAAGCGCTCGGTAAGGCGCTCGCACGGGAAGCACCGAACGCGAGCGTGATTGCCGATGAGACGACGGCCGACGCGATCCTCGCCGACGAGGCACCGCGGTGGCTCGCCGTGTCCGGTACCACCCGATATCTCGCGGCGATCGCACATCACACCTACGACTTCCCCAACGACGCACTGCGCCGGCTCCTCCCTCCCGTCGCGCGACGGTTCGCGAAGCCGACGTGGATGACCGAGATCTGCTGTTATAAGGGATCGGGCGGCGTCGCGACGAGCTTCGGCGCGCAATACGATCCCACGATCAAACAAGGCTTGTGGCTCGCCGACCAGGTCTATGACGATCTCACCATCGCCAACGACAGCGCCTGGTACTGGTGGACCGCGTTGTCGCCGGTCCTCGGCTGCGACCCCCGCGCCGATCCGCGGTGCGCGACACGCGTCAACACGAACGGATTCAACGACGGACTCTTGTACTACGACGAGAAGTCCGCCACCGATGGCATCACGAACATCTTCCCGACGAAGCGCTTCTACGTGCTCGGCCAGTTCAGCCGCTACGTGCGTCCGGGCGCGATCCGTCACGACGCGCGCGGCGCGCCCAACGGTGCATTCGTCATGGCGTTCGAGCAACCCACCGGCTGGACCGTCGTCGCGTGGAACGAGGGTCGCTCCCAGGCGACGTTCGGTATTGCCTTGCCCTCACCGACGTCCACCGCCGCTGACGCGGTTGCCACCTCGGCCGACATGCAGCTCTCGCCGACGACGGCGCCCGCCCGAACCGATACGGGCGCCTGGGTCGCGCACATCGCCCCGCAGACGATCGTGACCTATACGTTCTCGAAGTAAGAGGCGCCGAAGCGCGGGATCGGTGTTCGACAGCATCCGCGTCACCGCTCGAGTCACCGGGCGAGCTCCTTGTCGAGCGCGGCGATCTCGTCGTCGAACGCGCGGTGCAACGCGGCTTTCTCCGTGTCGTCGAGCCACGACGCGTCGACGCCGTTGCGCACGAGTTGCTTCGCGGTGTCGGGTGGATACTCGTTCTGGCCGACGAAGTCGACGTATTCCTTGCCGATGTCGGTGCGGAACATCGTCGGATCGTCGGAGTTCAGGTGGACGAGCAGACCGGCCTTCATCATTCCGTTGATGGGGTGGGTCGTCAGATCGGGCCATCCGTAGACGACGGCGGTCGAGGTGGGACAACAGGTGAAATGGATCCCGTCCTCGCGACAGCGCGCGACAACGGCCGCGTCTTCGAGAATGTGATAGCCGTGGTCGATCCGCTCGCAGCCGAGCAGGTCGAGGCAGGTCGAGATGTTCGCGGGCGGACCGTCCTCCGCGGAATGACTCGTCAGGTGCAACCCCGACTCGCCCGCGAGGCGATAGCTCTCGAAGAACCGCTCCGGCGGATCCGGCGCCTCGGCCGCATCCATGCCCAAGCCGATCACCTCGTCGCGCCGGTTCGCGAGCACCTCCTGCGTCATCTGCAGCGCCATCTCGGGGGGATCCTGGCGGTAGATGTCCGCGATCAACCGACAGCGCACACCGAAGTCGTTCTCCGCGGCGCGACAGCCATCGATCAGCCCGTCGATGATCGTCGACATCGCGACGCCGCGCGTCGTGTGCAAGGTCGGGTTGAAGAACATCTCGCGGTACTTCAGGTTGCCCAGCTTCACGCCGTCCTCGAGCGACTCGTACGCGACACGCGCAAAGTCGCCCGCCTCGATCACCGTCGAGTTGACGAGCCTGAAGATCTCCAAGAACTCGTAGATCGTCTCGTAGTCGTAGATGCGGGCGACGTCCGTCGTCGGCAGTGCGATGTCGTGCTTGCGCGCGAGGTCGGCGACCGTTTGGGGTCGCAGGGTCCCTTCGACGTGACAGTGCAGTTCGACCTTCGGCAGCTGGCGCAGGTATTCGGCGTACTCCATCTGGGACTCCTCACACGGGGGACGACCACGACGACATGGCGAGGACGCGGCGCGTACTCAACATCTCGAGCGTAGGGTCACGCGGAGCGTGGGGGATGAACGACACCGTTACAGCTAGCGTCCTCTGCGCTTCAACAAAACGTCAACGCGAGATCCGTTGCATTCGCGTGAAAATCGGCCCCAAGCTCGACCCCGATGCGACCAGCTGCCCCAGAGCTCCTCGTCAATCCCGGCCGCCGGCACGACGGGAGCGCGGCACGCCCCGACCCACAGTCCGCGCAGTTCCACCGGCGCTTTCCGGGATATGCACCGACCCGCGTCGTCGACGCACCCGGCCTCGCCGCCGAGCTCGACGTGGCGGCGTTGTCCGTGAAGGACGAGTCGCATCGGCTCGGGCTGCCCTCCTTCAAGATTCTCGGCGCGTCGTGGGCGGTGTATCGGCTGCTGATCGGCCGCCTCGGCCACGAGCCCCGATGGCTCGACATCGACGATCTGCGGCGCGCGCTGGCACCGCTCGGACCGCTCACGCTGGTCGCGGCGACCGACGGGAACCACGGACGCGCGGTCGCGCACATGGCCCGACTCCTCGGTTACGAGTCGCGCATTCTCGTTCCGGCCGGGACCGCCTCGGCGCGCATCGATGCGATCGCGGGCGAAGGCGCATCGGTCACCGTCGTCGACGGGACATACGACGACGCAGTGCGCGCCTCCGCGGCGCGGGAGGCCGACGACGTGCTCGTCGTGTCGGACACCTCGTGGGAGGGTTACACCGAGGTTCCACGCACCGTGATCGAGGGCTACGCGACGATCTTCGCGGAGACCGACGAGCAGCTCGCGGCCGCACCGCCCGAGGTCGTCGTCGTACCGATGGGCGTCGGCGCGCTCGCCGCCGCGACGGTGCATCACTTCGCGTCGCGAGCCACGGTCGTCGTGGTCGAGCCGCTATCGGCCGCGTGCGGGCTGCACTCGGCTGCCGCCGGACATCCGGTCGCGGTGCCGGGACCGCACGATTCGATCATGGCCGGCTTGAACTGCGGCATGGTCTCGATCATCGCCTGGCCCGCGGTTTCGGCTGGGGTCGACGTGTTCGTCGCGGTCGACGACATCGCGGCCGAGCAGGCAATGCGCGCCCTCGCGACGATCGGCGTCGTCGCGGGCGAGACCGGCGCCGCCGCGCTCGCCGGCCTGAGTGCCGCAGTGGTTGCCGGTGCTTCCGGCCTCCACGGCCGGCGGATCCTCGTCCTCTGCACCGAAGGCGCGACCGATCCACTCGCGTACCTGCGCATCGTGGGCCACGAGCCTTGAGCCGATTACTCGCCGAACAACGAACGCGCGCCGCACGAATACGCTCGCGAGGTGAGATGATCGAGCGCGCCATCGACGGGAGATCTGGTCGACATCGCCGGGTGGCCGGCCGGACGGTTCGATCTCGTCGTGTGCGGGCTCGCTCTCGCCCACGTCGCCGACCCCGGCCGGGCGGTTGGCGAGCTTGCACGCGTTCTCCGGTCCGGCGGGCACCTTGTCGTGTCCGTGCTGCGCCTATGCCGGCCTGCCCGCAGTGCTCGTCTGGGACACCGAGAAGGCCTGACGAGGCGCCTTCAAGGCTTCAGGGCCACCGCGGCTTCCGGCGTCGCGACCCGAAAAGTGAAGCTCTCCTCCACGTACAAGTGGACACTCGTCGCGTCGTGATGGTCGTAGCCGAGGGAGAGATCCTGCCCGGACTCGAACAGGAAGTCGCCGCCGCGCAGGCTCACCACGATCGCACCGCGCACGCCGGGTGCCCAGACGATCGGACCGCCCAGGATCTCGCGGAGGTGGTCGAACACGATCAGCCCGCCGTTCTCGGTGGTCTCGACGACGCCGGTGTAGCCGTCCGGCCCGAGCGCCAGACCGTAGGGCCCGCTCACACCGGCCGAGAGCAGCGTCTCGACCGCTTTGGCGACGTACTTCGGGTAGTCGGCGAACTTCTTTCCGGGCGCGATCGGCGGGATCCCCGCGGCGTCGGATATCCCGACGATCCCGGCACTCGCCCAACCGTGGAAGACGGCGATGTTCTCGGCCTGCGCGATCTGGCGCGCGGCCGCATCGACCGCCCCGAGGTCGAGATCGACGGCACCCCGGTCGAGATCACGCAGCTCCGATCGGGAAACGACGAAGTCGGCGCGGAGCTCGACCAGCGCAAGCATGCGCCGCAGCCCGGCGCGCAGTCCCTTGCCCGGAGCCTCGATGTTGGCCACGCGACCGAGATCGACGGCCGAGTGTTCCCAGCCGTGCGGCCCGGAGAAGTCGACGAGCCGGCGCGCCGCCAACCCGGGCAGCAGCCGTTGCTGAACCTCACGGTCGAGCTCGCTCCATCCGGAGTCGCTGATCGGTGCCGAAGAACGGAGAAGATGGTTCATCGCGCCGATCCCTTCAAGCTGCCGATGCCGAGTGATCCCGACGCGTCTCGCTTGTTCGCCCCGGGCGTCGCATCGTCTGCCGATTCCTCTTCGGTCTCGAGCTCGGTGATGGATCCGGACGTGAAGAGGTACGTCCGGAGGTGACGGTCCAGCACCGCGTCATGCCGGCGCAGCCATTCGATCGTCATGGCCGCGTGCTCCTTCTCTTCGTCGCGGTTGTGTGCGAGCACAGCCGCAAGCTCCGCGTCGGTCGTGGCGTCGACCCTCTGGGCATACCAGTCGACCGCTTCCAATTCTTCTTGGATGGAGGCGAGCGCGCGGTGCCGGTTGATCGTCTCGGGCGTCAACCGGTCTTCCGGCTCGTGCAGTCCGGCACTCTGGGCCATGTCTGCGCTCCTTCGGTGGGGAGTGCCGGGAGTCGACGCCGGTCACAGCAGCGAGCGGACAGCGTCCCCGGGTCGGGTCGAAGCTAAACGCGATCCTCGGCAAACGGAAATTCCCGGGCAAAGAGCGACGCCACGCCCGAGGAGGTCGAGTCCGGCGTCAGGACCAGCGTCCGAGCGCACCACCGATCACGACACCGAGCGTCCACCAGACCGCGAGTGGGACGCGTCGCGCCAGGGCGGTCACGCCCGCTGCCATCGCGACGACGACGACGGCGACCGCGACCGAAGAACTCGCGTGTTCGAAGGCGAGCACCGCGAACGCGCACGCGAGCACCGCGACCAGATGGCCGACGAGGGTCGCCCGTACCGTGCCCAGGCTCGTGCCCAACTCGCGGGCGCGCGCATGTCGCCAGACCCGCGGTGACGCGGGCACGGCTTGGTGCCCAGCGCGGTCGTCGTCCCAGACCACGACCGAGGTGCTCGGCGCCGTTTGGCGGTGACCGTGAACCGGCCCTCGCGTCCCTCCGCCGATCGGGGATCGCGGCGGGCGATTCAGCGAGTCCCGGTATCGGACGAGCCGAGCCAGGACTTGCTCGGGCGATTCCTCCACGTTCTGATTATCGCCTGGGACGGTGCCGACGCGGGGGCAGCTCGCCCTCGCCGTCACACTCGATTCACGACCGAGCTCACCGACTCGCGACACCAATGGACCCCTCAGCATCGACCCGCTCGCTGCGTCACGCCCGCGGCTCTGCGCTCGCGGTACTTCGGGGGAGCGGTTCTTCAGGGCAGCGGTTCCTCGCGCCAGTTCGTTGTCGCGAATCGCCCCGTGCCGATTTTGCCGAGGGAGTCGTCGTAGTGAAGGGTGACCTGGGCGTTGGCGTTGAAGTCGTGGGTGATGATCGCGCCCCAAATTTCGGATTGGGGGCCGTTGGCGCCGCACTGGGTGCAGCCGCTCGGCGCGTCGATGACACCCCAGAACTGCACATGGTTGCGCAGATAGATGTTCGCCGCGTTGCCGCTCACTCCGCTGAGCTGGAAGAGACGCAGGTTCGCGGACCAGCTGGGGCAGTAGTAGCTCGACGAGTTGTTGTTGTAGTCCTTTGACGAGGTGTACGTCACGGACGAGCATTGCGGGGAGCTCAGCAGCGGCGGGTTGACGACGCCGCTATTGCCGTTGGCGTTGCCGATGTCGATCGAGCCCTGGCTGTAGATCAAGACGGGCCCGTTGCTGGGATCAACCTGGCACGGCGGTCGGAGCGAGACGGTCGTCCAGAAGTAGGGCAGGCCGTTGGCCTGAGCCTTCAAGCTGCTGTGGCCGGGGATGCCGTCACAGACCGCGGGCTGCGCGACGGGGGAGCTGCCGCCGGGCGCCGTGACCTGAGGCGGGGTGAAGTCGTGCGGAACCAGCTTGGTTTGCGACGCCGGGCATTGACCCGAACCGGTAGTAGGCAGCGCCGGAGCCGGCGTCGCCGCGGAGAACAGCTCGCAGCCGTCGACCGCGCTGTTCCATCCGTTGCTGTACGCGGAGTTCTGACAGTTCGTGTTGCCGTTTCCGTTGGTGCCGAACCAGGTCCCGCCGGTGTTGGAGCTCAACACTCCATTTTTCGTGCACATGCGTTGGAGACTGGCGCCGTCGGTGAAGCTGTCGAGCACGCCTTGGCCGAGGTTCGCGTTGGCGTAGATGAAAAAGGCGGTACCGAAGAGGCTCTCGGCCGCGGCGTCGGCTCGAATCTTGCGCATCTGTCCGTGCGCATCCGTGCCCCACGACGTGATGTGCCAAACCGTGGCGGCCGGGTCGAGTGTGGCCGTGTATTGGTAGCTTCCGGCGCTCCCGAGGTTCACTGCGCAGGGTGACGCGCACCCACCGGAGTTGTACGTCGGTCCGACCTGGGCCGGCAGCGTCTGGATCGCGTCATTGACGCCGGCATCTGCGAGCTGTAACGCGTTCGCAGAGTCTCCTGACCGGCGCGAAAACTTCAGGCTGTCGGTAACGGTCGCCAGAATCGAAACGATGAGCATCGTCACGATCATCGCGGACAGGACGACCAAGACGATGCTGCCGTCTTCATCTCGCGGGCGGATTCGCATGCGTGTGCCCCTATCGGTCATTGCGGAGCGCGGCCGTCGCCATGAGCGAGATGTCGGGTGCGCCAGTCTGATACTTGAGATAGACCTGCATCGATACGGATCCCGCCTTTTGGAAATCGGCGACCGTGTTGCTCGCGCCGAGTTGATTGCCGAAGGCGTCGTAGAACGTGAACAGGGCCTGAGCCGACGTGTTGTCGACACCGGCGAGAACCGTCTTGCCCGCGGTCGTCGAGGTCGCGACACACGAGGCGTTGTAGTCGATGCGGTCCTCGCGGATGACGCCGGCCTTCAGGCCGTACGTGATGTTCGAGTAGGGGCACGCGATCGGCGTTGCGCCGGGCGCGATCGTCGTGGTCGTCGCGCTTGCCGTGACCGCGTGCGGAACGAGGAAGCCGACGCATGATACGAAACCAGCCGGGTACGTCAAGCCGGTCGCACACGCCGTCGTCGACGACGACGTCCGGATCTGAACGGCCGCTCGCATGTCCTGCGAGATCGCCCGCAGCGCGAGGCGGCCGTTGTTCTCGGCTCTGGTGCTGTTGTCCGCGCGTGCCGCTACTTGGGTGCTGTGGATGAGGACCGTGTACACCAGGGCACTGACGATCGAGGTCATCGCGAGTACGACGAGGAGCTCGACCAACGACATCCCGCGTTCGTTGCGACGACGCAGCACCCGTTTCATGAGAAGGTCACGGTCCCCGAAAGCGCGGACGCCGTCGAATAAGGCGCACTCGCGACCTGGTTGGCAATGACGGCGATCTTCTGAGGACCCGCGGCGAACCGCAGAGCCATCGTGCTGTCGATCGTCAGCCTCCACGTGTTGCACGCCGTGAGCGTGCCGGTCAACGAGCAGGTCGGTTTCAGCACGACCTGCGATGCGCCGGCTTGCGTCTCGACCACCGCGATGACCGAGTCGGAGGCCGTCGTCGACGTGTAGACGTTGGCGGTCGTCGCCGTGATCGTGAGCGTCGACGTGACGAAGAGGGTGCCGTCCGGGTTGAGCGGCACCGCGGTCGGGCTCACGGTGACCGAAGGTATGGAGGGCGCGCCGGCGGCGATCGTGCACGTGCCGCCCGTGTTGGCCGCCGACGGGTTGTTACAGAAGGTGATCGCCGGAACGCTCAGAAGCGAGTTCGCCTTGCCGTCCGACTGACGGATCGCGGTGAACCCGATGTATTGAGATCCGCCCGCCGTTGGGAACGTCGGCGCACCGCTCGCTCCGAATCCCGGGATCGAACCCGTCCACGTGGAGCCATTCGCCGACGTGAGCGGGAGCGTCGCGGTGGTCTGCACATGACTCACGGGATCCTCGGTGAGGAAGTACGCGCTGACTTTGTCGGTCGCGAGGAGCCCGGAGGTGTTCGCGACGAGCCCGACGCTCTGCGGACTGCCCGTCGAGGTGACCAGGAAGCCCGAGGAATTGACCCACACCGTCATGGGAGCCGTCGACACGGATGTCACGCTCGGCGGAGTTCCGCCGATGATCGCGGCCTGATCGGGTGCCCGCACCGAGCTCTGCTGAGAAACTTCGTGCCGGCCGACCTGATCGGTCCAGTCGACGACGACTGCGAGCCGCTTATTGGTCTGCGTGGAGTCGGCCCATGAGATGTAACGGCTGACCGCGTAGCCGATGCCATAACGCGTGCACGTGTAGTTCGCGGTCGGAACCGGGTAGCCGGTCAGACCCGTTGTCGCCGGCGCCGGGCACGGCGACTCGAGGGTCGCGTTCGCGCAACTGACCGCGAGAACCGTGTTCGCCGCCGTGAACCCGCTCGGCGCGGCGCCGCCCGGTGGGACCGTCGGCGTGTTGCACAACACCAGGTTGCTGAAGCTGAAGCGCTGCAGATCCTCGATCCCCTGCGCCGCAATCTCGTTGGCCTGCCCACGGCTACGGGTGACCGACAGCGTCCGAAGCGATGTACCCATGATCGCCGCAAGCCCCGCGAACAAGATGGCGCTCAACGACAGGGCGATCACCAGCTCGATGAGTGTGAAGCCATCAGAATCAGGCGCGTGCCGACGCGTGCGCGCCATGAACGGCGCCCACGTCCGGGCAACGGGCGGGCGATCACACTCGACCCTCATCGGCCACTATGTCGACATCTCACGGCCCGAGATGTAGGTGTTTCCGCGGACCGAGCCGCTCGGCGTGGCCGAGGCTCCGACGGGCCGGCGCGTGCGCGGGAATCGGCTTGGGCGAGTTGTGTGCGTTACTGCCCCGCGCTCGGTGTTCGACAGGCGATGACGCGGACCTGAGGACCGCTCGCAACCGGAACCTCGACCTCGTATCCGAACGGGGCGGGTCTCCTGACCTCCCGGCGACCGGCGCCGAAGGGCAGACCCCCTGCGCGCGAAGCGAAGGCGAACGACCACGAAGCACGCAATTACCAGGGGTTGGAAGCGCGACCTCACGGGTACATACTTCGTTTCGGGGCTCGACGCCGCTGTAGTGCCACAGGCACTCCGGTCGTGCGAGCGGTGCGGATTGTAAACGATACGCTGGGTAGCAAGAATTGGCCGGTTCTGATACGGCAAGTGGTATTCTGTACGCGAGTAGTGGGATGACGACGTCGGCGGAGTGGTCGGCGGAGTGTCGGCGGAGTGAGCGTTTCCCAGATGCTGCAATGCGGATTCTTGACGCAATTCGACATTCTCAGTGACGCGCCGGTCACGCCGCGCGATCGAAACGCGTCGGCTGCGGAGCCGCGGCCGTGACTGCGGCTGAGAGGTTCGTGCACCCGAACGGTGGGTCGAGTGACCGAGACCTCGGCGGCCCGGGCGCGGTGCTCGAGGACACAACCTCGAGGCCGTCCCCCGCGGGCTCGGAGGAGAGCAGCGCCACACTCGCTTTGAGCATCCGCTTGCTCGGAGGCTTCCGGGCCGAGCGGTGCGAAGGCCCCGTACCCGACTTCGCCTGGCAAAGACGCGGCGCAAAGCAGTTGACGAAATTGCTGGCAATAACTCCGGGGCACGCGCTGCACCGGGAACAGATCGTCGAAACGCTCTGGCCGAGAGTCGGTGTCGATTCGGCCCGCAACAGCCTCGCCAAGTCGCTACACGCCGCTCGCCAAGCACTCGAGCCCGAGCGGCTCCCGAGGCGGGGCTCTCTGTACATCCAGATACGCGACGACATGATCGCCCTGAACGCGGATCATGTCCTGATCGATGCCGACAACTTTCACCGACTTGCCCAGAGTGCCCTACGGCTGGCAACTGTCTCCGCGTACGACGCCGCGCTCGCGGTCTACACCGGCGTGCTGCTTCCCGGCGACCTCTATGAGGACTGGCCTTCGGAGCGTCGTCGATATCTCGCCGACCTGAACCTACGGCTGCTTCTCGGACTTGCGGAGACGCTGGCGAAACATGGTGACCACCATCGGGCGATCGACTGCCTCAGGAGCGCGCTGCAGGAGGATCAGAGCCGAGAGGACGCGCATCGCCAGCTGATGCGTCTGCATGATGCGATGGGAGCTCGTGACCTCGCGCTGCGTCAGTTCGAGATCTGTCGGGCTCAGCTCGATCGCGAGCTCAACCGGGCGCCGGATTGGGAAACCACGATGCTGTACGAAGAGCTTCTCGCGAACAGGATCCGGCAACGGACCGCGGGGCGCTAACCCGCGCGCAGTAAATTCCGGGCGGGATGCCGCCCAACCGCATCGATCCTGTCGCATGCGCGGTTACGGCGCGTGGCCGGCGCTATACTTTTCGTGGTCGGCGCGCAAGCGGGCCGGCCGGTTTGCCGGGCCGGAGGGATGGGTTGAGTTCTTTGTCGTCCATGCGCATCCGTCGACTCAGTAGCGGTACTGACGTCTATGCCGCCACGCAGGTTGAGTCGCGCGACGAGACTTCGCGAGTGCGCAGTCCGTCTGTGCCGTTCACGGTCGCGTCCACGCGCCGCTTGATCCGGAAACATCTCACCGATGAGTGGCTCATAGTCGCGCTGGCGGCCGCGTTGAGTATCGGCTTCTATGTGTGGTACGACGCGCACGGCCTGATTGCAGCGTTCGGGGACGCGCGCATCCGGGAGGTCATCGCCCGCCGCGTTATCGTGAGCCGTACGCCCGGACTTGCCCAATTCGGCAGCACCTGGCTCCCGTTGAACGCCATCGTCTCGGCGCCGCTGATATGGAACGACACCCTGTTTCGCACGGGGATCGCGGGCTCGTTTCCTTCGATGTTGGGTTTCGTCATCGCGGCTGTGTACCTGTATCGCATCGGCCTCCTCGTGACCTCATCGCGCGGCGCGGGCTGGGTGGCCGCCGCTGCTTTCATGCTGAATCCGAGCGTGCTCTACATGCAGACCACTGCAATGAGCGAGACGGCCTCGCTCACTGCCCTCATCGTCGCGACGTACTATGCGCTGAAGCTTCTGCGTACGGGCCACGCGGGCGACCTCATCAAGTGCTCAACCGCCGTCGCGGCGGGCACCCTCATTCGCTACGAGAATTGGGTCCTGGCCTTTGCGCTCGTTCCCGTCATTGTGTACGCAGGGTGGCGACGTCGAGGCTATTCGTTGGCTGAGGCGTGGATACTTCTCTACGGCATGCTTGCCTTCGTCGGTTGCGCGGCCTGGGTCTTGTACAACGGCATCATCTTTCACGACCCGCTGCTGTCCTTCTTCTACGGGCAAAGCTCACACAAGTACTACGAGAAGACGGCCGCGTCCCTCGTCCCGGCGCGCCATCACGCGGGACTGGCCTTCAAGATGTACGGGCTCACCGTCGCGCTCACGGTCGGCTGGTTGCTACTTGCGCTGGCGCTGCTCGGACTCGTCGCGCTCCTGTGGCGCTTCCGCCTACGGTTGGCGACGCTTCCCGTTTACCTCACTCTTTTCCCGTTCGGCTTCTATTGGCTGGTGCTCTACCAAGGAATAAACACCGAGAACCTGCCCCAGTTCGGCCAGGGGCCTTACTACAACATCCGCTTCGGACTCCTCATGGTGCCGGCGGTTGCACTGCTCCTCGCCGTCCTCGTTGCCGTCCCGCAGCGAGTTGTGAGGCATGTGCTCGTCGCGATCGTCCTCGCCGCGATCGCGCTCTCGAGCGTCGCCGAATTCAGTCAAACTCCGTTGGCGCTCCGCGAGGCGCGCCAGGATCCCCTGTTCGCGTCCCGAACCGACGAGCAACAGGCACAATGGTTCACCTCGAATTTCAAAGGCGGCGCCGTGCTGATCGAGTACGTGAACTCCTCTTCGCTGATGTGGTACCTGCTCACGAAGCATGACTTCCCGGATCGTGCTTTCATCACCGACGCCAACGGCTCGCAGTTCAACGAGGCACTGGCACACCCCGAGTCGACCGTGACGTGGATTGTCATGAATTCCGACGAGCGAACACTCACGAGCCGCATCTATGCGACGTTCCGAACTTCGACTCACTGGCGAAAGTACTTCGTCCACCGCAAGTCGGTCCGCACTCCCTACGGGACCACAGAATTCTACGAACGCAGAACCACCTGAGGGGAGCTCGCTAGGAGGCGAACCCGGCCACAACGGCCTCCAGCGGGTCCACTCCGGTGACGGCACAGTTGTACGAGGGATTCGAGTTGCTCGCCCCGATATCCCAGGAGCTGTTGGAGCCGCTACAGCCGTGGGCGGCCTGCCAAATCACGTAGCCGCTAAGGCCGGCCTGGAAGCTGGCATTCATCTTGGCCCCGAAGTCACTCGCCCGGTTCTGCAAGGTCGCGGCACTGGTCGCACCGGTACAGTTGCCGCTCGCATCTACGGAAGCGCAGATGCCGGACTCGCCGATGAAACCAGGCTTGCCA
>JBBQTI010000009.1:0-89529 GCA_038213435.1 Acidimicrobiia bacterium | reverse complement strand
GGCCCGCGGGCGCTCCCGGGCGGTTCCGCTGTCGCTCCCGGTCGGGTCCGCTGTCGCGCCCGGTCGGTTCCGCTGTCGCTCCCGGTCGGTTCCGCTGTCGCTCCCGGTCGGTTCCGCTGTCGCTCGTCATCGACAGTCGCGCGGCGAGGTGGGATCATTCGGCCATGACCACGCCGCGTGCCCACGACGACCTCGAAGCGATCCTCGCGCAGGTTGCGGTCGATGACGGCGCGATCACCCACACGATCGACTCGGCCTTCGACGCGACGTTCACCTGGAACTACGCGAAGGGCGAGCGTCCCGCCCTCGACAAGCTCTACGAGAAGGCGAAGACCTCGCAGTGGAACGGGACCACCGATCTCGACTGGTCGATCGACGTCGATCCCGAACGCACCGCGGTCGAGCTCTCGAAGAACGATCGGCGCATGCAGTACGTTCGTGCACTCGTCGACGAGCCCGGCTCGCCCGTGCGCAGTTGGGGTGAGCCGGAGATCACGCGCTACGCGATGGAAAATGTCGCGCATCGGGTGAGCCAGTTCCTGCACGGCGAGCAGGGCGCATTGATCTGCACCGCCCGTATCGTCGAGACGGTGCCGTGGATCGATGCCAAGTACTACGCGTCGACGCAGGTGGTGGACGAGGCTCGCCACGTCGAAGTGTTCGGTCGATATCTCGACGAGAAGCTCCAAACGCGCTACCCGATGAACGCGCACCTGGGTGCGCTCATCGACGACGTTCTCTCCGACTCGCGTTGGGACATCACCTACCTCGGGATGCAGATCCTCATCGAGGGTCTCGCGTTGGCGGCGTTCGGGACGATCTACAGGACCAGCTCGGAGCCGCTGCTCCGGCAATTGATCCGATATGTCATGAGCGACGAAGCACGTCATGTGGCATTCGGGGTGTTGTCGTTGCAGGAGGCGTACGCCGAGCTTTCGGGACCGGAGCTGCGCGAGCGCCAGGAGTTCGTGTACGAGGGTTCGCTGCGGATGCGCGACCGCTTCCTGCATCAGGAGGTCTGGGAACGTCTGGGCGTGTCGGCTCGGGCGATCGTTCCTTATTTCATTCGCCAGAACCGCGACGAGGAGATCCTCTTCCAGCGCATGTTGTTCGCCAAGATCGTGCCGAACTGCAAGAAGCTCGGTCTGCTCGACCCGCGCACGCCGTGGCTCCGCGATCGGTTCACCGAGATGGGCGTGCTGGAGTACGAGGACTTCGTCGACACGAGCGTCGAATATTCGGAGCTGAATGCCATAGAACAGGAACGGGCAACGGCGGCGGTTGTGGGCCGGTGAGGTTGCCCGGCGCGAGGGTCGTCGTGACGGGCGCGTCGCGCGGGATCGGCGCGGCGCTCGCGGCCGAGTTGGCGGCGCGGGGTGCGCGCGTCGTACTCGTCGCCCGATCCGTCGAGCCGCTCGAGAAGCTCGCGGCCGAGCTCGGCGGTGAAGCCTTTGCCGCCGATCTTGCCGACGCGTCAACCATCGAGCCGCTCGTCCGGCGGATCGAGGCCGGCGGTCCAATCGACGTACTGGTCAACCACGCGGGCGTCGACCTCACCGGCGATCTCGTCACCCTCCCGACCAACGAGATCGCCCGCCTGCTCGCAGTCAACCTGTGCGCGCCGATGCTGCTGTGCCGGGCGGTGATCCCCGGCATGCGGAGCCGGGGCGCCGGGCACATCGTCAACGTATCGTCGCTCGCCGGCACCAACGCGGTGCCCGGGCTTGCGCCGTACTCCGCGTCGAAGGCGGGGCTCAGTCATTTCACGGCCGGGCTGCGGGCCGAGCTGAAGGGCACGCCGATCACGACGACGCTCGCGCAGGTCGGCACCGTCGAGAGCGCGATGGTCGATTCCCTGCGCGCACACGAGCCGACGCGCCGCGCGCTCGCCCGGCTCGAACGACTCCACGTCGCGGTCGACCTCGACCTGCGGGTCGTCGTCGACGCGCTCGCGGACGCGATCGAGCGCGACAAGCGGCATCTTCGCCTGCCCAAGCGCGACGCGCTCTTCCCGTTGATCGTCGAGGTGCCGCGCCGCGTCACCGAGCTTCTCCTGGCGGGTATGAGATGACGATTCCGACAACGATCGACGACATCACCCCCGAATGGCTGAGCGACACGCTCGGTCGATCGGTGACGGCGGTGACGAAGGAGCCCGTCGGTGTCGGCGTCGGTCTCGTCGGCCAGCTGTTCCGTCTCGGGATGGAGGGTCGCGGTGAACCTTCGATCGTCATCGCAAAGCTTGCCGCTCCCACCGAGGAAGGTCGCTTCGTCGCGACTGTGCTCAACATGTACGGGCGGGAGGTCGGCTTCTACACCGAGCTGTCACCTCGCACCTCGATCTCGCACCCGGCGTGCTACTTCGCCGCACACGATCCGGTGACCCAGGACAGCGTGCTGCTGCTCGAGGACGTGTCGGTTCGCGGCCGCGGCGGCGACCAGGTGCGGGGCTGTTCGCTCGCCGCTGCCCGGCCCGCGATCCGCACCCTCGCGCGGCTGCACGCCGGGTTCTGGGACGACCCGTCGTTGCTCTCCTCGTCGTTCCTCCTGCGGCTGGCCGACGACCCGTATCCCGCCGCGGTGGCGATGGCATACGAGATGGCGTGGCCGCGCGTCCAGGAGCTCTTCCACGACATGATCGACGAGCGCGTGCGAGCGTTCGGCGACGGATACGCGAAGCTCATTCCGGCGATGTTCGCCAAGCTGTGCGACGGCCCTTTGGTGCTGTCGCACTCCGACTGGCGACTCGACAATCTCTTCTTCACCGACAATGACGACGTGATCGCCGTCGACTGGCAGCTCATCGACCGGTCGGTCGGACCGCGTGATCTCTCGTATCACGTGACCCAGAGCCTCAACATCGACGACCCGGCCGGCTATCGGCAGGCGTTCGACACCTACGTCTCCGATCTCGACGACCTCGGCGTCGACGTCGATCGGGCGTGGGCCTGGGAGATGTACCGGTACGGGACCATGCTGGGCTTCGTGTACCCGGTCATCGCCACGGGTGCGCTGACGATCGACGACCCTCGCCATGTCGAGCTCACCCGAGCGCTCTTCCGCCGCAGCCTCGCCGCGCTGCACGCGCTCGACGCCTTCGCGCTGCCGCTGTAGCCCCGCGGCGGGGCCGCGGGCGAGCCGGTGTGTTCGGTGGCATATGCTCAAAGAGTCGTGCGTGCCACGCCCGGCGCCTGGCGACCCTCCTGGACCCCGAGGCTGGTCAGTAACGACCTTTCTCCTTCCAGAGAGCCGAGACGCCATTACAACGCTGTTGGATCCTCCCGCTGCGCCTCGACGCGCGCCGCAACCCGCGCCGGAAACCCCCCCGAGCCGGGCCAGTATCCGGGCCGGGCGATTGGTCACCGGGGTGCTCATGATCAGTCCGCCGGTGGCGCTCGGGATCGCGGTTCCCTTGCTCTGGGGGCGAGCGGTGAGCCTCCTCGACATCGTCCTCGCGTCGGTCTTCTACGTCGTCACCGGGCTGGGGATCGCGGTCGGCTATCACCGCCTCTTTACCCACCGCAGCTTTCGGGCCGTGCGTTGGCTCAAGATCCTGCTCGCGTCGACCGGCTCGATGGCGGTCGAAGGTTCCGTCGTCGGTTGGGTGGCCATCCATCGCCGCCATCACGTGTTCAGTGACAAGCCGGGCGATCCGCACTCGCCGCACGAGTACGGCCCCGGGCCGGCGGCGCAGGTCCGCGGGTTCGCGCACGCGCACGTCGGATGGTTGTTCAAGACCGATCCGACTTCGGCGGAGCGCTACGCACCTGATCTCCTGGCCGATGCCGACACGGTGATCATCAGCCGGCTGTTCCCCATCTTCGCGGTGGTGTCGCTCGCGGCTCCGTTCTTCCTCGGCTGGACGATTACCGGCGCGCTCAGCGGTGCGCTCACCGCGTTCTTGTGGGCCGGCCTCGCGCGCATGATGCTGTTGCATCACGTCACCTGGAGCGTGAACTCCATCTGCCACATGTTCGGGAGCAAGCCGGCAACGCAGAAGGACTGCAGCACCAACTTCGCGCCCCTCGGCGTCATCTCGTTCGGCGAGGCCTGGCACAACTTCCACCACGCCTTCCCGCGCTCTGCTCGCCACGGTGCGCTCGCGCACCAGATCGACCCGGGTGCGGCTCTTATCCGGCTCTTCGAGCGCGCGGGTTGGGCGACCGACGTGCACTGGCCGACCGAAGCGCAGCTCGCGATCTGCAGGCCGGACTAGACGGTATGTGCTTTGCCCCCGGCGCCGACGCCGTCGTCGGGGGTATCGTCGTCGTCATCGGCGCGGACGCATTGCGGCACGTGCGCGAGCCGAAGCAGGTCCTGCTCGCATCGCTCCCGGTCCTGTTCGGACTGCATCAGCTCGACGAGGCGTTCGTGTGGTGGGGCCTCCAGGGCCGCGTCGCCGGATCGATCGAACGGCTCAGCATCTGGGCCTATCTGTTGTTCGCGTTGGCCGCGCTGCCGGCCCTCGTGCCGCTCGCAGTGTTCGCGGTCGAGCGATCACCGTTGCGGAGGCGCATCATCGCGGTGCTCGCGGCGCTGGGAATCGGCGTGGGTGCCGCGCTTGCTGTCTCACTCTTCCAGGGTTCGGTCAACGCGGCGATCGACGGTCACCACATCGCATACGACGTGAGTGCGTTGAACCAGGGTCGCGAGCTCACCGCGCTCTACGTCGTCGCGGCCTGCGGCGCGCTCATCGCCTGCAGCTATCGCGACCTTGCCGCGCTCGGCGTGTTGAATCTCGTCGCGGTCCCGGTGTTGATGTGGATGACAGTGAGTGGCTTCGTCTCGTTGTGGTGTTTCTGGGCCGCGATGGTAAGCGTCGTGATCGCCTTCCACGTGCGGCGTTCGGCGCGGCGTCGGGAACCGCGGGTGACGAGGGTATTGAACGTAACGTGAGCCCGTGCGCGTTCTCGTGCTCGGAGCGGGCGGGGTCGGGGCGGCGATCGCGCGTGCGGCTGCGGAGTCCGAGGTTCTCGAGCGTGTCGTCGTCGCCGATCTCGAGCTCGGCCGCGCTTCCGCCGCGGTCGATCGGTGCGCGGATACGAGATTCGTAGCGCACGCGCTCGATGCCTCGAACGGTGCCGCGATCACGGAGCTCGCGCATCACGAACGGGTCGACGTCGTGCTCAACGCGTGCGACCCGCGGCTCAATCCTTCGATATTCGCAGCGGCATTCGATGCCGGCTGTCATTACATCGACATGGCGATGACCCTGTCGGAACCCCACCCCGAGCGTCCCTACGAAGCTCCGGGCGTGGTGTTGGGCGCGGAGCAGTTCGCGGCGTCCGAACGCCTCGAACAGCGGGGGCTCCTCGCGCTCGTGGGCATGGGCGTGGAGCCCGGCCTCTCCGACGTGTTCGCCCGCTACGCCGCCGACCACCTGTTCTCCGAGATCGACCAGATCGGCGTTCGAGACGGGAGTGATCTCGTCATCGAGGGTTTCGACTTCGCGCCGACCTTCTCGGCCTGGACGACGATCGAGGAGTGCCTCAACCCGCCCCTCGTGTGGGAGCACGATCGCGGGTGGTTCACCACACTGCCTTTCTCGGAGCCGGAGACGTTCGTGTTCCCCGAGGGCATCGGTCCGATCGAGTGTGTGAACGTGGAACACGAGGAGGTGCTCTTGATCCCGCGTTGGGTGAAGTGTCGCCGCGTCACATTCAAGTACGGGCTGGGCGACGAGTTCATCGAGGTCCTCCGCGTGCTCGACAAGACGGGCCTGGCCTCGACGAAGCCGGTGTGGGTGCGCGGGGTCGAGATCTCACCGCGCGACGTGGTGGCCGCAGTCCTGCCCGATCCCGCGTCCCTCGGTAATCGCATGCGCGGCCGTACGTGCGCGGGCACCTGGGTGACCGGCACCGGTAGCGACGGCCGGGCGCGCGAGGTGTACCTGTATCACGTCTCCGACAATGCCGACACGATGGCGCGTCACGGCGCGCAGGCCGTGGTGTGGCAGACGGCGGTAAATCCCGTCGTCGCACTCGAGCTGCTGGCGACGGGCGTGTGGCAAGGGACGGGTGTGCTCGGACCCGAAGCGTTCGACGCGGTCCCGTTCCTCCAACGCCTGCGCGAACGCGGCGAGGAGTGGCACGTCGACGAGCGTTGAATCTCGTCCGGCGCGAACCGAGTACGGTGCGGCGCCGATGCCCGAGCGGATTGATGCGGACGTCTGCGTCGTCGGTGCCGGATACGCCGGACTCACGGCCGGCCGGCGCCTGAGTCAAGGCGTGAGGTCGGTCGTCGTGCTGGGCCGGAACGGAAACCTCGACGACGTCGCACGGTGCGATCGATGGCGCCGTGCGTTCGGGCGAACGCGCCGCGGCCGAGATCCTCGATCGCACGTGAGCGTCTATTTCGACGAATGCGTCAAATGCGAGCCCAGGCCTCGGTGAGGACCGCGCGCAGCACCTGTTCGATGTAGTCGAACTCGGGCTGGCCGATGATGAGCGGCGGTGCGAGCTGGACGACCGGATCGCCGCGGTCGTCGGCGCGACAGATCAGCCCGGCGTCGTACAGTGCGCGCGAAAGGAAGCCCCGCAGGAGGCGTTCACTCTCCTCCGGGTCGAACGACGTGCGCGTGGTCTTGTCCTTGACGAGCTCGATGCCGTAGAAGTAGCCCGCGCCCCGAACGTCGCCGACGATCGGTAGGTCACGCAGCTTGTCGAGCGTCGCACGGAACGCGCCCTCGTTCGCGCGCACGTGTTCGAGCAGGCCTTCACGCTCCATGAGATCGATGTTCGCGAGCGCGACCGCGCAGCTCACCGGATGACCCCCGAACGTGATGCCGTGCAGGAACGTCTTTTTGTCCCTCAGGAACGGTTCGACGAGATAGGGCCGGGCGATCAGGCCGCCGATCGGCGAGTAGCCGGATGTCATGCCCTTGGCCATGGTGATGATGTCGGGTTGATAGTCGTACCGCTGCGAGCCGAACCAGTGGCCGAGGCGTCCGAAGGCGCAGATCACCTCGTCCGACACGAGCAACACGCCGGTCTCGTCGCAGATCTCGCGGACGCGTTGGAAGTAGCCCTCGGGCGGCGGGAAGCAGCCGCCCGAGTTCTGGACCGGCTCGAGGAACACCGCGGCGACGGTCTCGGGACCTTCCATCTCGATCGCGAGGGCGATCGCTTCCGCCGGATCGATCGGCGCGGGACGATACGAATTGGTGTTGACCACGCGCACCGCACCGGGCACGAGGGGCTCGAACGGCGCCTTGATCGATGGCACACCCGTGATCGACAGCGCGCCCATGGTCGTGCCGTGATACGCGATGTGGCGACCGATCACCTTGTAGCGGTGCGGCTGACCGACGGCCTGGAAATACTGCCGGGCGAGCTTCCACGCGGACTCGACCGCTTCGCCGCCGCCCGTCGTGAAGAAGACCCGTTCGAGATCACCGGGTGCGAGATCGGCGAGCCGCTCCGCCAGCTCGATTGCGCCCGGGTGCGCGTAGCTCCACACCGGGAAGTATGCGAGCGTTCGGGCCTGTTCGGCCGCGGCGTCGGCGAGCTCGTTGCGCCCGTGACCGACCTGCGACACGAACAGTCCCGCCAGGCCGTCGAGATAGCGCTTGCCCTTCTGGTCGTACACCCATGCGCCTTCGCCGCGCACGATCACCGGAATGTCGGCGGCGGGATCGGACGACATCGGTGTGAAATGCATCCAGAGGTAACGATGCGCGGCTGCGGTGAGCGTCTCGGGCGATGTCGTTGCCATCACGTTCCCCAGGAGTAGGTCTGCTTCTCGAGCCGGAGGTAGACGAACGTCTCGGTCGAGCGGATACCCGCGATCGACCGGATCTGCGTGTTGATCACGTCGAGGAGATGCTCGTCGTCGCGCGCGGTCAGCTCCACGAGGAGGTCGTAGGTGCCCGAGCAGATGACGACGTAGTCGATCTCCGCGCTGGCGCTCAGCTTGGCCGCCAGCTCCCGCACGTCGCCGTCGACCTTGATGCCCACCATGGCCTGACGGTGGAACCCGACCCGCAGCGGGTCGGTGACCGCGACGATCTGCATCACCCCCGCATCGAGGAGCCGCTGGACCCGCTGGCGCACGGCGGCCTCCGAGAGCCCGATCGTCTTTGCGATCGACGTGTAGGGGCGGCGACCATCGCGTTGCAGCTCCCGGATGATCTGCATCGAGACGTCGTCGAGCAGGGGAGCGGATGTGCGGATATCGTCGTCAGAGACCTGTGCCACAACGATCTACTTGCATCGACGGCGGTGGATTTGCGAATACTAGCCTGCGAGGGTCGCAAACAGCGGAGCAGGAGGGGTACCGATGGAAGTCGTGCAGAACGTGGTGAACGGCAAGCCGGTCGACGCCCGAGACGGCGCGACGACCCCGCTCGTCGACCCGTGCACCGGCCGGACCTACGGGTCGGCTCCCCGATCGAGCGCGGCCGACATCGACGACGCCGTGGCCGCCGCGGACGCCGCGTTCGACGGCTGGCGCTCGAGCACCCCGTCCGAACGCAGCCTCGCGCTGTTGCGCATCGCCGACGCGCTCGACAAGGACGCCGATCGCTTCATCGAGGCGGAATGCCGCAGCACCGGCAAGCCCAAGGCGTTGATGGCCGCCGATGAGATCCCGCCCTCGGTCGACCAGTTGCGCTTCTTCGCGGGCGCGGCGCGCATGCTCGAAGGGCGCGGCGGGGGCGAGTACATGGCGGGACTCACCTCGTTCATTCGTCGCGAGCCGATCGGTGTGGTCGCGCAGGTGTCGCCGTGGAACTACCCGCTGATGATGGCGATCTGGAAGATTGCACCCGCGCTCGCCGCGGGCAACACCGTGGTGCTGAAGCCGGCCGAGAGCACACCTGAGACGACCGTGATGCTCGCGGAGCTCGCGGCCGAGTTCCTACCCGCCGGAGTGTTCAACGTCGTGTGCGGCGACCGCGACAGTGGGCGCGCGTTGGCCGCGCATCCGATACCGGGCCTTGTCTCGATCACCGGCAGCATCCGCGCGGGGATGGAGGTCGCGGCGGCAGCCGCCGCCGACCTGAAGCGTGTGCACCTCGAGCTCGGCGGCAACGCGCCTGTCATCGTCTGCGACGACGCCGACCTGGAAGCGGCCGCGGCGGGTGTCGCCGCCGCCGGCTTCTACAACGCCGGACAGGACTGCACGGCCGCGACGCGCGTGCTCGCCGCCGCGTCGGTGCACGACCGCTTCGTCGATCTGCTCGTCGCGGAGGCACGGAAGAAGACCGTCGGCGGGCTCGACGTTCCCGACGCCGATCTCGGTCCGCTCAACAACCCGACTCAACTCGAACGAGTGGAGGGATTCATCGGGCGGTTGCCGTCCCAAGCGCAAGTGCTGTGCGGCGGGGAGCGGATCGGTGACGCCGGATACTTCTTCGCGCCGACCGTCGTCGCCGGGTTGAAGCAGGACGACGAGATCGTCCAACAGGAGGTGTTCGGCCCGGTGATCACGGTGCAGCGGTTCACCGAGGTCGCCGAGGCGACTCGCGACGCCAACGGCACCGAGTACGGCCTGTCGTCGAGTGTATGGACGCGCGATCACGCGAACGCCATGCGGCTCTCGGCCGCGCTCGACTTCGGGTGCGTGTGGATCAACACCCACATCCCGCTCGTCGCCGAGATGCCGCACGGGGGTTTCAAGCACTCGGGCTACGGCAAGGACCTCTCGATCTACGCGCTCGACGACTACACGCGCGTCAAGCACGTCATGAGCTCGACCGAATAGCGCTCAGGCGCGGACGGCGACGTCGAGGGCGGCGAGGCCCTCCTCGAGGAGTGCCTCGTCGATCACCAGGGGCGGAAGCAGTCGCACGACGTTGCCCATCGTGCCCGCCGTGAGCACGATCACACCCTGTTCGTGACAGGACCCGCAGATGCGCTTGGCGCGGTCGGCGTCAGGTGTTCCGTCGGCGTGCACGAGCTCGATCGCGACCATCGCACCCCGGCCGCGAACGTCGCCGACTCCCGACGAGGCGCGCTGCATCGCGACCAGCCGCTCGAGCATGCGGTCGCCGAGCTTCCGGGCGCGCTCTACGAGCCCTTCCTTCTCGATCACGTCGATCGCCGCCAACGCGGCCGCGCACGACACCGGGTTCCCGCCGAAGGTGCTCCCCAGACCGCCGGAGTGGACCGCGTCCATGATCTCGGCCCGACCGGTCACGCCGGCGATGGGCATACCGCCGCCGAGCCCCTTCGCGGTCGCGACGAGATCGGGCACGACGTCTTCGTGCTCGCTCGCGAACCACGCGCCCGTGCGACCGAAGCCCGTCTGCACCTCGTCGGCGACGAAGAGCACTCCGTTCGACCGGCACCATTGCGCGATCCCGGCGAACCATCCGGGTTCGGGCACGACGAAGCCACCCTCGCCCGCGATCGGTTCGACGACGACGCACGCGATCTGAGCCACGTCGACGCTCGCCTCGATCCATGCGATCGTCTCCGCGAGGCCACCGGTGCCGCGGAACGGATACGAGAACGGCGCCCGATAGATCTCGGGCGCGTACGGACCGAACGACTTCTTGTAGGGGACGACCTTGGCGGTCAACGAGAGCGCGAGCAGCGTGCGGCCGTGGAACGCCTGGTCGAACGCGACCACCGCCGGCCGCCCGGTCGCCGCACGGGCGATCTTGACGGCGTTCTCGACGGCCTCCGCGCCCGAGTTCACGAGGAGCGAGCGCTTTTCGTGGCTTCCGGGTGTGCGCGCCGCGAGTTGCTCGCACACCGCGAGGTACCCCTCGTAGGGCGTCACCTGGAAGCACGTGTGGACGAAGTTCGCGGCCTGCTGCGCGATCGCCTCGACGACCGCGGGATGCGCGTGGCCGACGTTCACGACCGCGATGCCGGCGCCCAGGTCGATCAGCCGGTTGCCGTCGACGTCTTCGACGATGCCGCCCTGCGCGCGCTGCACGAAGACCGGCAAGGTCGTGCCGACTCCGGCCGGTACGGCGCGCGTGCGCCGCTCCCACAGCGCGCGCGACCGCGGACCCGGGATCTCGGTGACGAGCTGACGTTGCTGTTCCATGATCCCTACCCCAGTGTTGTTGCGTCGATGGCGCCGACGCCGCGCCGAGCCGCCCGCACGCTGAAGAATCCTCCGACCGCAAGCAGCAGGAGTGCGGACAACAGCACGATCGTCGACAGCGCGTTGATCGAGGGCGAGACGCCGAACCTGAGCTGACCGAAGATATAGAGCGGCAGCGTCGTCGAACCGGGGCCCGACGTGAACGACGTGATCACCACATCGTCGAGCGAGATCGTGAACGCCAGCATCGCGCCCGCGAAGATCCCGGGCGCCGCCAGCGGCAGCACGACCCGGAGGAAAGCCTGGACCGGGGTCGCACCGAGATCGGCAGCCGCCTCGATGAGCCGGTTGTCGAACGCGGTCAGCCGTGCCTTCACGACGATGACGACGAACGCGATGCAGAACGTGATGTGCGCGGCGATCACCGTCCGGATGCTCAGGTCGATATGAGCAAAGCGCCGGAAGAAGGCGGTCAGCGAGATTCCCATGATGATCTCGGGCATGACCAGGGAGATGAAGATCAACGTCGAGTAGGCGGAGCGACCGCGGAACCGGAATCGAGTGAGCGCGAACGCCGCGAGGGTCCCGATCACCGTCGCGAACAGCGTCGCGATGAAGGCGACCTTGAGCGTGTTCCGGAAGGCCTGCAACGCGTCGTGGTTGTGGGCGAGGGAGCTGTACCAACGGGTCGAGAATCCCGCCCAGGAGGTGCCGCTCTTGGCCTTGTTGAAGCTGAACACCACGAGCACGACGATCGGCGCGAACAAGAACGCGAACACGACGACGGCGTGCACCACGAGGTAGCGCGGGCGCAGCGCGCTCTTGGTGCTCACAGCGCTTCCTCGCCGACCCGCCACAGGTACACGAATACGCCCAGGAGAATGAGCGTCATGAGCAGCACCGACATCGCCGACCCCAACGGCCAGTTGTTGCCGCTCCCGAACTGGTCGTAGACCGTGTTGCCGAACATCTGCGTCTTCACGCCACCGAGCAGCTCCGGCGTCACGAAGTCGCCGACCGCCGGGATGAACACCAGGAGGACGCCGGCGATGAGTCCGGGCGAGACCGTCGGAATTATCACGCGGAACAGGGTGGACGCCTTGCCGTGGCCGAGGTCGTAGCTCGCCTCGACGAGCGATGTGTCCATGCGCTCGATCGACGCGTACAGCGGCAGGACCATGAACGGTAAGAAGCCATACGTCAGCCCGAGGATCACCGCGAAGTGCGTGTTGAGGAAGATGTGGTTGTCGCCGAGCCCGATCGTGCCCAGCACCGAGTTCAGCAACCCGTTGCGCTGCAGAATGAACTGCCACGCGTACATGCGGATGAGGTAACTCGTCAGGAACGGGATGATGACGAGCACCAGGTACACGTTGCGGAAGCGGCCCCCGAATCTGGCGATCCAGTACGCGAGCGGGAAGCCGAGGAGCACGCAGGCGATCGTCGACACCGCCGCGTACGTGACCGATCGGGTGAAGATCGGCAGGAAGCGGGGGTTCAACGCGGTGTTGTAGTTCGAGAAGAGCAGGTGTCCCCACGAGAAGCGGACCGGCGTGATGACGCCCCGCTTGCCGAGGCTGTACGCGACCACGAGCAGCGTGGGGATCACGAGCAAGAAGACGAACCACAAGCTCGTGGGGAGTAGCAGCAGATTGCCCGCGATCCAATCCGGGAGCCTTCGCCGTCTCCGCGACGGCTCGGCCCCCACCTCGGCCTCGGTCTTGCTCAAGCCGTCTTTACCTGTGTCCACCGGTCGGAGTACTTGATCTCGTCTTCGCCGATGTCCTTCTGGAACGGGAGCTTCGCGAGCACGTCGGCCGGCGGGTAGATCAGCGGATTGTCGAGGATGTCCTTGTTGATGAACTGCGCCGCAGCTTTGTTGGGGCTTCCGTAGTTCACGAAGTTCGTCAGCGCGGCGCCGACCTTCGGCTCGAGGATGTAGTTCATGAACAGTTCTGCGTTCTTCGGGTGCCCGGCTCCCTTGGGTATGGCCATCGAGTCGACCCACGAGAACGCGCCCGACGTCGGGATCACGTAGTCGATGTTCGGCTTGTCCACCTGGATCGTGAACACGTCACCGGAGTACGCCTGCGCGAGCAGGAGCTCGCCGCCCTTGAGCGGATCCTGGTAGTCGGACGTGATCGACTTGATCTTCTTCTTCAGATCGATCAGGTAGTTCTTGGCCTCGTCGAGGTCGGAATCGCTCGTGCTGTTGGGATCCTTCTTCAACGCGAACAACGCCATCGCGAAGGCGTCGCGGGCCTCGTCGAGGTACGACGACTTTCCCTTCACGGTCGGCAGTTCGAACGCGTCCCAATCGGTCACGCTGCCACCGACTTTCTTCTTGTCGAAACCGATCCCGGTCGTGCCCCACTGCCAGGGAATCGAGTACTGGTTGCCGGGGTCGTACGCCGCGTTGCGAAAGCGGGGGTCGAGGTTCGTCACATTGGGTATCAGCGAAAGATCCAGAGGCTGGACCAAGTTGGCGTGCTTCATCTTCACGAGAGTGGCGTCGGTGGGGACGATGATGTCGTAGCCCGTACTCCCCGCCGTCAGCTTCGCGAACAGCTGGTCGTTCGAGCTGTAGTTGTCGTACGTGACCTTGATCCCGGTCTGCTTCTGGAAACTCGGGATCGTCCCGGTTTTCGGATCGTCGTCGATGTAGTCGGTCCAGTTGTAGAAGTTGAGGACCTTCGCCTCCGGCTTGCTCGAGAACGTGGGCGGGGTCGTCGACCCGCTGCTGCCCGTGCTGCTCTTGCTGCTGCTGCCGCACGCGGCCACGAATCCCGCGGCAGAGGCGAACGCCATCGTCCTCATGAAGGTGCGACGGCTGAAATGAGGCGAGCCCGTGTCCCAGATGAACGCCAACGACACGCGGTCCGGATCGCTCATGAAATCAGCTCCTTGTCGAGGGTGGGCTCGTCGGCGAGCACCACGTTGAACTCTGGGTCCCAGACGAGCCGGGCGCGGCTGCCGGGAACGCCGGCGTCGCTCACCCGTTCGCTGTTCTGTCGGAACACGACGAGGGTCGTGCCCGTTTCGGTCTGTACGACGAGCTGGGTCGAGACGCCTTGGTAGACGACGTCGACGACCGTGCCCGCGATCGTGCAGAGCTGGTCGGCAACGGGTTCGTTCTCGGCAACGATGCGTAGCTTCTCCGGCCGCACCGTGAACGCCAGCATGTCGCCCGGGCTGATCGACCGGCCCTCCGGCGCACGGACGAGCAGGCGATCGCCCGGCGCCGCGTCGATCTGCAGGAAATTCCCCGCTCGACCCGTGACCGCGGCCTCGACGATGTTCGACGTGCCGATGAACCCGGCGACGAAGCGGGTGGCCGGTCGCTCGTAGATGTCTTCGGGGTGCCCGATCTGCTCGACCCTGCCCTGCGACATCACCGCAAGGCGATCGCTCATGACGAGCGCCTCTTCCTGGTCGTGGGTGACGTAGACGAACGTGACACCAACCTCGCGTTGGATGCGCATGAGCTCGAGTTGCATCTGCTTGCGGAGCTTGAGGTCGAGGGCGCCGAGGGGCTCGTCGAGCAGGAGGACGGCCGGTTCGTTCACCAGGGCCCGCGCCAGTGCGACCCGCTGCTGCTGCCCGCCGGAGAGCTGTGAAGGACGACGTTCGTCGTAGCCGCGCAGTTGCACGAGGTCGAGGTAGCGCTTCACCCGGTCGCGGATCTCGCTCCTCGAGACCTTCTTGCGCCGAAGTCCGAAGGCGACGTTGTCGGCGACGGTCAGGTGTGGGAACAGTGCATACGACTGGAACACGGTGTTGACGTTGCGCTTGTAGGGCGCGACGCCGACGATGTCGCGGCCGGTCAGCTCGACCCGTCCGGAGTCGGGCTCTTCGAATCCCGCGATCATGCGCAATGAGGTCGTCTTGCCGCAGCCTGACGGCCCGAGCAGCGAGAAGAACTCGCCGCGCCCGACCTCGATGGTCACGTCGTCGACCGCCACCGTGGGGCCGAAGCGCTTCGTCACTCCGTAGAGGCCGACCTCGACCTTTCGTTCCGGATCCGGCACCCGGCCTCCTGCGAGCGGTTGTTGACTGTCGCGCACCCTCGCAGATGCAGGGCCGCGCTGCAACCAAGATGATGCACCCGCCGTGCCGTGGGTGGTAGCGCGCCCGGTTGCGTCGTCGCAGTGGTTCCTCGGCCGCCGACCGCGCTGCGATATTCGTCGCGCCGTCCCAGCTACGGCTGAGAGTCCTCCTCGGGGAACGCGAACACCTCACCGCGGCCGCTGCGCGCGAGCGACTGGTAGTCGCGCCGGGCGAACCACCAGCGGCCGTCGATTTTCGACATGTCGTCGCGGTATACACCGAACGCCCTGGTGAAGCGGCCCGACGCTGCTTCCTGACGGAGCTCGCAGATGTAGAGGCGGGCGGTGGCGTGGTCGGGATCTCCGCCGATGCGGAGCGCGACGCGCGTGCTCAACGGGACGAACTCGAAGAACTCGAACCTTTCCACCGCCTGACCGATGAAGTCGCCGACCTGCTGCGGTCCTACGAGCTCGATGACGGGATTCGTGACCGTGTCGACCCGCACCGGCGCGTCGGCGAGGAACATGTCGTGGAACTCCGGCCAGGCGCGGCGTGTCACCGTGTCGGCGTAGGCGTTCTGCAGCCGCGTGATCGCGACGTAGTCGATCGTGTCCCGAAGCGCGTCGTCAGGCATTCGGGCGGGAGAAGTCGCGGTTGGGATGCTTGGGCGGCATCGCGACGTCGGGCACCCTGCAACGGCTCTCGCGCATGTCCTCGAGCACGTGCACCATGTTGAGGAGGTCTTCTTCGTAGCGAAACTTTCCGTCGCCTGCGTAGATGAGGGTCGAGACGCCGGATTGCTCGTAGGGTCGCCCGTCGGCGCGCTTCCCCGGGAGCAGCTGTTTCCATTTGATGATCACGTTGTCGCCGTCGATCGCGTAGAACTCGACGGGGAACGTCCACTCGTCCAGTCCGACCATCGCGTCGCCGAAGACGGTCGCGTTCATCTCGTCGATGCCCTCGACTCGGCCCCACGCCGGGTCGATGAACACCGCGTCGTCGGTGAAGTACTGGGCGAGGGCGCTCCAGGTGGCGCCGCCGGCGTCGATCACCTTGCGCGTTTCCACGTAGCGCTCGACCGTGGCCTGGATCTCGTCGCGTGGGTAGGGCATCGGCGCGCCTCTCTGGTGATGGCCGTCGGAGGAATCGGGGCTCAGACGATGATCCGATCGGGCAGGTTGATGCAAGCGCGCCTCACCGTGTGCGAGCATCGGCAGCTCAGGGGGTGCGAGAGTGAGGAGGTTTCGCCAGTCGGCGGAGTGGCGGTTGTTCGGGGCGTTCTTCTCGGCCAGCCCGCGGCTCTCGATCGTATGGTGGTCGCTTGTCCTGTTGCGAGGATTGCTGCCGGCGGCATTCGTCGTGGCGATGGGTGTCCTCGTGTCGGCGGTGCAGCACGGCGACTCGCTCGCGATCCCGTTGACCCTGATCGGGATCGTGTTCGTCGCGCTCCAGGCGCTCGGTCCGGTGCACGATGCAGTGTCGTCGAACCTCGGAGCGCAGCTGTCGGCGTGGCTGCACGATCAACTGATGCACGCGTGCGTCCGACCGCCCGGGCTCGGACACTTGGAACGCTCCGATCTCGCGGACGACCTGTCGGCGGCGCGCGAATTCGATCTCGGGATCTCCGGCCCGGGACTCATCGTGTCGATGCCGAACATCGGCGGCGGGTTCGCGTCGTTCGCCGGCGGTATCGCGCAGGCGACGCTTTTGTTCGGCTACCGCTGGTGGGCGCCGCTGCTGCTCGGGGGCGCGTGGGGATCGACCCATCACTTCTTGAAGTCGGCCTCGATCTGGCACGGTCGGACGACCGACGAGATGGTCGAAAAACAGCGACGCGCGGGCTACGCCTATCGCCTCAGCGTCGAGTCGCCGGCCGCCAAAGAGGTGCGCCTGTTCGGTCTCGCCGGCTGGATCGTCGGTGGCTTCTCGTCGCTCCGCCGGCAGTTGCTCGACCTTTCGTGGGCCGATCGCCGGCTCGGCGCGCGGTCGACGGCCTACGCGATCGTTGTCGTCGGCGTCGCGAACGGCTTGTTCTTCTGGTCGTTGGGTCGCGACGCGAGCGGGGGGCACATCGCGCTGGGAGCACTCGTCGTGTACGCGCAGGCCGCGGTCGGCGCCAGCGCGCTCGCGTTCGGCGAATACGACTGGTGGCTGCGCACGAGCGCGCAGCCGGTGCCGCTCGTGCTCGACCTGGCCGCGCGCATGGGTTCGTCCGGCGCGCTCGCGTCGGGAACCCGATCGGCCGACGCACTACCGAGCCACGAGATTCGCTTCGAAGGCGTCCGGTTCGGATATCCGTCCGGTGACCGGCTCGTGCTCGACGGCTTCGACCTCACCATCCCGGCCGGCGGTTCGCTCGCGATCGTCGGCAAGAACGGTGCCGGTAAGACCACGCTCGCGAAGCTGTTGTGCCGGATGTACGACCCGACCGCCGGAGCGATCCTCGTCGACGGAGTCGATCTGCGCGATCTCGACCTGGCTTCGTGGCGCTCGCGCCTGGCGGCGGTGTTCCAGGACTACCTGCGCTACGAATTGCCGTTGCGCGACAACGTCGCGCCCGGCGGCGCGCCCGATGCCGAAATTCTCGCCGCGCTGTCGGATGCCCACGCCGACGATCTGGCCTCACTGGACACAGTCCTGTCGCGTGCCTACGAGGGAGGGCGTGACCTTTCGGGCGGGCAATGGCAGCGCGTGGCCTTGGCCCGAGCCCTGTGCGCGGTGCGATTGGGCGCGGGTGTCGTCGTCCTCGACGAGCCGACCGCACAGCTCGATGTGCGCGGCGAGCTCGAGATCTTCGAACGCCTCATCGACGCGACGCGCGGCGCGACGACGATCCTCATCTCGCATCGCTTCTCGACCGTGCGCCGCGCCGACCTCATCTGCGTCGTCGAAGCGGGACGCGTCGTCGAGATTGGTACGCACGAGGAGTTGATCGAACTCGACGGGCGATACCGGGCCATGTTCGAGTTGCAAGCGTCACGCTTCGACGACGGCGACCTCGTGGACGGAGACGAAGTGTCGTTGGAGGAGCGGGCGTGAGCTTCCGCCGCCCCAACTCCTCCGATGCCGACCTCCCGCCCGTGTGGCGGTCGTTGGCGCGCTCCATGCGCATCGCGTACCGCGCCGAACCGCGCCTGCTCATCGTGTCCTTCGTGCTCGTCGCGGGCTCGTGGTTGCCGGACGCGTTCGGGGCGCTGTGGCTGAAGCTGCTCGCGAACGGCGTCACCGAGCATCGACGTTCGCTCGTGATGTGGTCGGCGTTCGGGCTCGCGGCGGCGGCCGCCGCAGGCTGGCTGTTGCGGACGCTCGGCGACCGGATTCAGAGCCGCTTCCGCGATCGGGCCACGATCGAGATCGAGGCCCACGTCGCGCATCTCCAGGCGTCGGTCGCGAGCATCGAGCACCACGAACGCCCCGAGTACCTCGACCGGCTGCAACTCCTGCGCGAGCAGGTGTTCCTCCTGAATCACCTCTACGAGTCGCTGATGAGCACCGTCGGATCGGTGGGACGGATCGCGATCACGGTCGCGCTGCTCGCGTCGATCCATCCCGTGCTCGTCCTGCTGGTCGTGTTCGCGATCCCGCCGGCCGTCGTCTCGACCTGGCGGGCCGGAGTCGAGCGCCGGACGGAGGAGCACGCCGCGCCCAATGCTCGGCTCGCTCGCCACTTGTTCGACGTCGGCACCGCAGCCGGTCCCGGCAAGGAAATCCGGGTGAGCCGGACGGAGGCGCTTCTGACCACGCGCCGGCGGGATGCGTGGGAGACGTGGTTTGCCGAGGTGTCTCGCGCCCGCTGGATCAGCGCGCTGAGTCACACCGCGGCGTGGGCGGTCTTCGGGACGGCGTACGTCGGTGCAGTTGTGATCGTCGCGTCGGGCCTCCACCGCTCCGCCGGTGACGTGTTGCTCGCGCTTGCCGCCGGCGCGAACCTCTCGCGTTACCTGGGCGTCACCGTTGGTCAGGCGGAGTTCTTGCGCTGGACGCTCGACGCGTCACAACGACTCGCCTGGCTGGAGGACTACGCGGCGACGAATCTCGACGCCGCCGATTCCCCCGTCCCGACTTCCTTTCGGGACGCGATCCGCTTCGAGCACGTGTCGTTCCGCTATCCCGGAACCGAGACGCTCGTGCTCGACGACGTCGATCTCGAGCTGCGGGCGGGATCGGTCGTCGCGCTCGTCGGCGAGAACGGCGCCGGCAAGACGACGTTGGTGAAGCTCCTCTGCCGCTTCTACGAGCCGACGGAGGGCCGCATCACAGTCGACGGTGTCGACGTGGCCCGCATGCCGGCGCAGGAGTGGCGCGATCGCCTCTCGGGTGCGTTCCAGGACTTCTTCCGCTTCGAGTACGACGCCCGGCGCTCGATCGGCGTGGGCGAGCTCGATCGCGCCGGCGACGAGGTCGCCGTCGGCGCGGCGGTCGCGCGCGCCGGCGCCGCGGACGTGGTCGCGCGCATGCCGCTCGGTCTCGACACGCAGCTCGGGCCGACGTGGAACGAAGGCATCGAGCTGTCGATCGGTCAGTGGCAGAAGCTTGCGCTCGCGCGCGGTTTCATGCGCGACGATCCGCTCCTCTGCGTTCTCGACGAGCCGACGGCCGCGCTCGACGCCGAGACGGAGCACGCGTTGTTCGAGCGGTTCGCAGCCGCGTCGCGCGCGGCGAGCGACGACGGCCGCATCACGGTGCTGGTCTCACATCGGTTCTCGACCGTGCGCATGGCCGACCAGATCGTGGTGCTCGACGGTGCGCGGGTGGTCGAGTCCGGTGCTCACGACGAGTTGATCGCGCGGGCCGCGCTCTACGCCGAGCTCTACGCGATGCAGGCCCGTGCCTACCGGTAGCCGGTGGTGCGCAGTTGGATTCAGCCGGCGAGGCGTTGTTCGATGATGTCGAGGCGTTGAAGGATCTGTTGCAGCGCGTCGGCCGTGTTGCGTGCCGGCGCCGGGTTTTGCCGAGCGTGCACGAATCCCGACAAGGCGGTGATCACTGCCCTTCGGGTGGTAATGCGTTCGACACCCATCCGCCGCAATACCTCGCTCGCCAGGCCCTTCTCGGTCGCGATCAGCCCGAGGAGCACATGCTCGCAGCCGATGTAGTTGTGGGCCATGCCGCGCGCCTCGGCAGCTGTGTCCTCGAGCGCCTGCTTCGCCAAAGGCGTGAACGCAATTCGCCCCTCGACAGCATCGCTCGGTGGCCCCATGGAACCCAGCACATCGGCGCGCAGATCCGTGAGCTCGATGTCGAGCGCCTCGAGCACCTTGACCGCGAGGTTCCCGCCCTCGCCGATGAGACCGAGCAAGAGGTGCTCCGTGCCCACATAGTTGTGCGGCACCGCACGGGCGGCGTCCTCGGCGAGCGCGAGTGCCCTTCGAGCGCGCGGCGTGAAGCGCCCGAACGTCCCGAGCCCGGGATGGTCCTCGGGCGGGGCCAGGTCTGTCGCTCGCAGCGAAGCGACGTCGCGAACGGCCCGTTCGAGCGCGCTCTGGCACACCGCCGAGACGGGCACGTGCGCGTCGCGCACCGCGGCGGCGAGGTCGTCCGGGAGGTACACGTTGATCTTCGGCATGGGGGTTATATTGGGGTTATAGCCCGGCCTCGTCAAGGGGAATCAGTCGTCGGCGATCACCGCGATGATCTCGTCGCCGTAGCGCTCGAGCTTGGTCGGGCCGATGCCGGTGCAGCGCGCCAAATCGGCCAGCGACTCGGGGCGGCGATCGGCGATGCCCTCCAGGTGCGCGTCGCTGAGCACGATGTACGCGGGTACGCCGTCGCTCGACGCTCGCTGCTTGCGCCAGGCCTTGAGGGCGGTGACGAGCCCGGGTGACGCGTGCGTGACGTCGGCCGACGCTCCGCGCGTGAGCTGCGCCCGGCGGCCGTCGCGTTCGACGCGCTCGCCGAAGGGGATCACGACTCGGGCACCGTTCGCATCCTCGAGCACCGCGGCTTCGGTCCGCAGCTCGACGATCGGACCGCTCGATCCGGCGAACGTCACCTCCATGCCGAGCTCGGCCGCGAAGGTGTTGCGGGCGCGGGGCGGGGAGGACGTGGCTGTCGCGCTCGCGACCGCACGGACCGGTCGCGAGGCTTCGGGTGGCGCGGGTTCGAGGAGCTCTTCGAGAAACGGCCGAGGAGACCCCTCGTCGGCAACGACGTGCACCGCGGTGTCGCCGCGGGTGATGGCGACGTGGAAGATACGACGCTCCTCTTCGATGTCGTCGGCGAGCGCGTGGGGCATGAGCCCGTCGTGCGCGCCCAGCACGACGACGAACGGCCACTCCATGCCCTTCACGCGGTGCACCGTCGACAACGCGACACCGTCGCTTCGCGCGGGCTCGTTCGCGGCCCGCAGCCGGGCGCGCAACCACGGCTCGAAGGCGGCGGGATCGGATTCGTTGGTGGCCACCGCGATCAGCGCGTTCAGATCGTCGCGGTGGCTGGCGTCGGGAGCCTTTCCCGACAGGTCGAGGGTCGCGAGCGCGGCACCAAGGCCGACATCGTCGCGGATTCCGGTGAGCAGCTGGTTGGTGGTGGCACCTGCCTCGAAGGCGTGCCCGAGCGATTCGAGGTCGTCACAGAACGCCTCGAACTTGCCCGCGGCGGACGCATTGAGGCCGTCGGCCTCGCGGCGCAGCAGCGAAAGGCGCCACTGCCGGCGGCGCTCGAGTCGTTGCAGCACCTCTCGCCGAAGCGAGCGGCTCGGACGACGCGCCGCGAGCGCGAGGTCGCTGCCGTGGAAACCGGTGTCGTTGCCGGCCGCGAGCGCGAGGCGAAGGTATGCGAGTGCGGTGCGGGTGCCGGTTCGGTTCAACACGGCGACGCTCACCGGCGTCCAGCAGGGCACGCTCGCCTCGCCGAGAAGAAGTTGCACGGGCAGCAGCACCGAATTCACGCGACTCAGCACTGCGATGTCGGCGGCCCGGACATCACGTTCGAGCCACGCGGTGACCTGGTCGACCGCGGCGCGCGCGACGCGTTCCGGGGCCGCGGTCGCGACAGAGAGCGCGTCGCCGTCGCCGCTGGTCTTGGCCGCGACGATCTCCTTGTCGATCCGCCGCCGGTTGTACGAGAGGAGGTTCCGGGTCGCGGCGACGACCGGTCCCGGGCAGCGGTAGTTCGTCGCGAGCGCGTGGTGCGCCCCGCCGGGGAAGTAGCGGTCGTAGTTGATGAGGAACTCCGGATCGGCACCCGCGTAGCCGTAGATGACCTGATCGTCGTCGCCGACACCGAAGACGTCGTAAGCCGGCGCGGCGATGAGGCGCAGGAGCAGGAGTTGGGCCGGCGTGAGGTCCTGGAACTCGTCGACCAGGAGGTGGCGGCCCTCCCGCTGGAACTCGTTGCGGACCTCGGGGGCGCGCAGGAGGGCCTCGATCGCGCCGTAGATCTGCTCGTCGTGGTCGATGGCACGGTCGGCCCGCAGCTTGTCGCGGTACTCGGCGAACATCGCGCCGAAGCCGGCAACGTCGTCGCGTTGCGCCTCGATCACGTTCGGGTCGGCGAGCCCGAGGCGCACCTCGCCCAACGCTTCCAGATACGGGGCGTACATGTCGGTGTTCGCTCGGGGCTTCACGGGCACGAGCGCCTCGATGCGCCGGCGCATCTCCCACTCGTCGATGAGGGCGTGGTCGCCGCCGGCGCGCCGAAGGACGTCGTTGCCCAGCGCGTGCAGGGTGCGGACTCGGCGTCGCGCGCCCTCGGGCAGGTCGGCCAGGCGCGCCCGCATCGTGTCCTTCGCCCGGACGTTGTACGCGACCGCGGTGATCGAGCGCGGGCTCCAGCCGCGGTCGACGAGCAGGCGGAAGCGCTCGGTGAGGACGCGGGTCTTGCCCGAGCCCGCGGGTGCGATGACGCGCGCCGCGCCGGTGTCGTGAACGACGGCCGCGAGCTGGTCGGCCGCAAGCTCCCCCTGCGGAGTCACGCGCCGATCGGGGACGAGCAGTTGCTGTTCGAGGCTGTTGCGATGCACCAGCACGTGACCGCCGGGCACGGGCGTTGCGCCCGCGCGCGGACCTCCGTCGCACCAGGCCGGCGTGTCGCCGTCGATGAGCACGTCGGCGACTTCGGAAGCTGTGGCACCGAGCCGTGTGGCCTCGAGGGTCGGACCCCACACCATGCGGCCGGCGCGGTCGTCGTAGTTGTTGGCGCGGGCGAGGAAGTAGAGGCGCTCGCGGCCGAACTCGAAGTGGGGCGAGAGCGCGTACGGCGGCCTGACCGGCTCGGTCTCCGGGGCCCGGAGCTCGTCGGCCGAACACCGCAGCTCGACGACCACCGGGATTCGTTGCGACCAGTGGTGGTGCAACGTCTCGAGCGCCGCGCCCGGATCGCGTAGCGCCGCGTCGTCGATCACGACCCGATCGGTGCGGGCCCAGTGATCGGGCGCCACAGTCTTTGGGCCCACAATCACGCCCCGCCCGAGGCGGGTGACGACTTCAGGCTCGCCGATATCGACCACGGGCCGCATCATGCCCGAGCAGTGAGACGGTAGCGGCGACCGGAGGCGAGTTGTTAACCGAGATCGTTGCCGACGATCGAGACGAACGAGACCATCTCGCCCGGGTAGCCGCCGAGGTTGTGGGTGAGCGCGAGTCCGCGGTCGGCGTGCGCGATCGTGCGTTCCGCGGGCGCTTCGCCCCGCAGCTGCAGCCAGGCCTCGAAGACCATTCGCAAACCGGACGCGCCGACCGGATGGCCGAAGCTCTTCAGGCCGCCGTCGGGGTTGACCGGCAGCGCGGCCCCGAGATCGAACGTACCGTCGAGCACTTCCTTCCACGCCGTCCCGCGCTCGGCGAACTGGAGGTCTTCATAGATGAGGAGCTCGGCCGGAGTGAAGCAGTCGTGGACTTCGGCCATCGCGAGTTGCTCGCGCGGGTTGGTGATGCCGGCCTGGGTGTACGCGTCGCGCCCCGTCGCCGCGATCTCGGGAAAGGTCGTGTAGTCGTAGTCGGGGTCTGCGTTACCGGAGCAGTTGCCCGCGACGAGCGAGAGCGCCTTGACGTAGATCGGTTTGTCGGTGTAGCGGTGCGCGTCTTCCGCTCGAACGATGATCGCCGCGGCCGAACCGTCGGCGACGCCCGAGCAGTCGTACACGCCGAGCCCGCCCGCCATCAGGGGCGCGTTGCAGATGGTTTCCATCGAGACCTCTTTGCGGAACTGGGCCCTGGGATTGCGGGCGCCGTTGTAATGGTTCTTCCACGCGATGCGGGCGAGCACCTCGCGCATCTGAGCTTCGTCGAGGCCGTATTTCTTGCCGTAGCCGGGCGAGCACATCGCGAACATCGCCGCGGCCGTGAGCGTGCGGCCCGTGCCGTCGGTCGGCGTCTTGGCCGCGCCGACGAGCCCTTGGTACCCGCTGTCCTTCACCTTCTCGACGCCGATCGCCATCGCGACGTCGTACGCGCCGCTCGCCACGGAGTACGCCGCGTTGCGCAGCGCCTCGGAGGCGGTCGCGCAGAAGTTCTCGACGTGCGTGACCGGCTTGTCGTGCAGCTGTAGTGGTCGCGCGAGCGCCATGCCACTCATGCCCGACATCGCGGTGCCGAGCCAGTACGCGTCGACGTCGTCCTTGGTGATGCCGGCCGACGCGAATGTCGCCTCCGCCGCATCGACGAGGAGATCGTCGGTGCCCTTGTTCCATTGCTCACCGAAGTTCGTGCAACCCATCCCGACGATGGCGACGCGGTCTTTGATCCCGTGCGAACCCATAGTGCGCTCCTTGTTTCACCGCTTGACTCAGCGAACGGGGCGGGCTTTCCAGAAGTAGTTGTGGATCTCGTCCGACGTGAACAGCTTGCGGAACGTCATCTCGACGCGGTCGCCCATCTGCAAGGTCGCGGCGTCGACATCGGTCAGCTCCACGGGGAGGCGTCCGCCGCCGTCCCAGTCGACGACCGCGAACGCGACCGGCGGACTCGGGGAGTACGCGATGCGGTCGATCGTCAGCAGCGCGATCGTTCCCTCCACGTCGGCCATCGGCGCGGGCTGCATGTCGTCGACTGCGTCGCCGACGCGGGAGATGCGTGCGGGCGGCATGTGCAACTCGCCGCTGCCACGGTCGCGCGAACCGACGAACGCGTACTTCCACTCCTCGGTGCGGCCCGACACGGACGCCGAGATGCGGTCGGGTTCGGGTCGCCGAGGCGGCTCGAGCCGCGCCTCGCCCCGCCAGCTGAGGAACTTGCCGTAGGGGATATCCGCCGCGCCTTCGACCTGCGCGGCGACCGTTCGCGCGGGCGCGTAGGAAGCGATCGCGTCGGTGGTTCGGAACAGCAACACGTCGGCGCCGTCGGCGAGCACGACCAGCGCGATCACCTGGCCGGGTGGCGCAGACTCGAGGGTGTCGGCGAGCAGGAGCGCGGCGTGCGCGCTGCCGGTGTTGCCGACCGTTGACGAGCGGTCGTCGACGAGGGCTTCCTTCGCGGTTCCGAGCCGCGCGCTCACGGCACGCACCGCGCGGGCGTGCATACCGGTGACGATCACCCGGCCGACCTGGTCGGCCGAGAGCTCGGCCGCCTTCAGCGCCGCGTTCCACGCCTGCTCGACGAGCGGCCCGTACTTCACCTCACCGAAGCGCTCCTCCCACACGCGCGACCGTGTCGATCCCGGGGTGCGCCACCGCTCGAGGAACTCCTCGGTCGCACTCGCGACACCGAGATACTCGGCGATGATGGGGCCATCGCTGTCGTCGCCCACCAGCAGCGCGCCCGCACCGTCGCCGGATGCCGATTCGTCGCCGCTCGTCGGGAGGCCGCCGCGCAGGTCGGACGTGACGACCAAAACGGAGTTGGCGCCGTCGAGCGCGGCGCGCAGTGCGCCGAAGCTCGACCGGAGGGCGCCGCCGAAGTCGAAGGCGGAGACTTCGGTGTCGAGCCGCAGTGCGGCGTGGAGAGTGGACGCATTGTTCTTATCGAGATATGCGGGTGACGCCGTGGAGAACCACAACGCGTCCGGACCGGCTCCGGTCGGTGCGCTGCGCAGCGCGAGCCGCGCCGCCTCGACGCCCATCGTCGTGGTGTCCTCGTCGTACGACGCGACCGAGCGCGTTCCCTTGCCTCCACCGCTCCCGAACGTCGTCGTGATCTCGGCTCGTTGGAGGCGCCGGAACGGCACGTAGCCGCCGGCGCCGATGACTCCTCGCATGGCTCGGGAGTCTATGACGCCGTTGTCAGCTCTCGTCCTGCCGGGAAGCAGGCGAGACTTCTGGCGTGGCTCGGATTCACGACGTCGTCGTCGATTGCCGGCACCCCGCGTCGCTGGCTCGATTCTGGGCGGCCGCGCTCGACGGCTACGCCGTC
Source organism: Acidimicrobiia bacterium (assembly GCA_038213435.1). Classification (GTDB taxonomy): domain Bacteria; phylum Actinomycetota; class Acidimicrobiia; order IMCC26256; family PALSA-610; genus PALSA-610. Next base: position 63,196 of record JBBQTI010000009.1, on the reverse strand, counting down.
GCGCCGTACGACGAAGCCGAGCTCGAACGCCTGCGAGCGGCCGGCATCGACGACGTCGAAGACGACCCGACCGTGTTGGTCGAGGCGTCGGCTGTCGGACCACGTTTGTTCTTCCAGCGCGTCGCGGAATCGAAGGTCGTGAAGAATCGAGTGCATCTCGACCTCCTGTGCGACGACCTCGCCGCCGAATCGGCGCGGCTCGTGGGCCTGGGCGCGGTCGTGGCCGCCACGCATGCGCACCGGATCGTGTTGCTGGACCCCGAAGGCAACGAGTTCTGTCTCTCGGCGTCGTGAAGAAGGTTGCGGTCAGGTCGCTTTCCAGAGTGCAGGTGAGATGGTGCGGGTCGCGCGGCCGACGTCGAGCACCTCGGACGGTCCCGCCATGATGACCCGACTGATGTCGCAATCGCAGCTGATGCGCTCGAGCATGGCTGCCGACAGCTGACCGCGGGAGCGCTGCTCGGCGCGGATCACGGCGATCAACGCGGGTGTGGTGGAGGGAAGCTCGTCGAGGTCGACGACGACCGCGAGATGTGGGCGCGCCGCGCGGCGGTTGCTCGCGTCGCCGGTGTCGAGCGGTCGGCGGATCAGGCTCGTGGCCGCGTCGGCGCGTCGCTGGGCAAGGGTTCGCGTGTCGCCCTCGTAATAGTCGCGGTCGATCTCGGCGTTGACGGCCGTCTGCCAGTATTCGGACGCCTCCGCGTCGACCAGCCCGTCGATCTTCAGCATTCCGTCGATCGTCAGCGACATGTGCCAGCGCCGACGGGCGTGAATCGCCTCGTCGGATGCCGCGCCGCCGTCGCCATCGATCGCGTCGGTGATGTGACGCATGATTCCGAGCAGCTCGCGCGGGTTCGCGACCCGCGCCGCATCGACGATCGGTTTCTCGAGCCCGGCCATCTCCGAAGCGCGTTCCAGTGTGTACGCCTTCGCGATCACCCGTGCGTGCGCGGGCGAGATCTCGCCCGAACCGAACGCGTCCGCGACCTCCGGAAGGTCTTCCAACTTCCGCGAGAGCTCGACGTGCCCGCGGGCCACGCCGGGGTTCATGCGGCACGCGTGGCGTAGTGCAGAGGCTGCATTCGCGTATCAGTCCGCGCGCCAGTCGTCGGAATGCTTGTACTTCGCGACTTCACCGAGCCAAGCGGCTTCACGCGCGTCGAGCGCCCTTCGTTCTGCTGCGAGCGCTTCCAACGACCCGAACATACGTTCGATGACATCCGAAAACATCCAATAGGAACAAGACTAATTTCGGATTTGCCGTATCGCTCCGCGTAGCATCGGCGAGATGCGGCTCGGCGACGTGGCGAACGAGGGAGCGCAGCACTACGGCAAGCCGCTCGACGGTGTGCGCGTGCTCGCGGCCGAGCAGATGCAGGCGCTGCCGTATGCCACGCAGCTCCTCGCTCGCCTCGGCGCCGACGTGGTGAAGGTCGAGCACCCGGTGCACGGCGAGTCGGGTCGCGCGTCGACTCCGGGCATGCTCGACCCCGACGGCCGCGCGGTCGGCGCGACCTACCTTCGCAACAATCTCAACAAGCGCAGCGTCGGCATCGACCTGAAGCGGGCAGAGGGGCGGGAGCTGTTCCTCGCGCTCGTGCCGAGGTTCGACGTGGTGGCCGAGAACTTCAAGCCCGGCACGATGGAACGCATGGGTCTCGGCTACGACGTTATCGCCGCGCGCCATCCGCGCACGGTGTACGTCTCGATCTCCGGATTCGGCAACACGGTAAAGACGCCGTATCGCGACTGGCCCGCCTACGCGTCGATCGTCGAGGCGATGTCGGGTATCTACGACTACCGCCATCCCGACGAGCCGCCCGTGACGATCCCGGTCGGGGCGTTGGGCGACATCAGCTCGGCGCTGTTCGGCGTGATCGGCATCCTCGCCGCGCTGCGGCACCGTGATTCCACGGGCGTTGGCCAGTACGTCGACATCGCGATGTTCGACGCGATGGTTGCGATGACCGACATCGTGACGAACTTCTGGTCGCTCGGGGTTCGGCCGGAGCCCGAAAAGGGACTGCAGGTCATCTGCGAAGGGTTCCGCGCCTCCGACGGCTACGTCGTGGCGCAGATCGTGCGGGAGCACCAGTTCTGGAACCTCGGCGTTCTCGTCGGCCATCCGGAGTGGAGGGACGATCCGCGTTTCGCGACGCGCGCGGGTTGGGGGGCACACCTCGAGTCGGAGATTCGACCCGCGGTCGACGCGTGGGCCTCGAAGCGCACGAAGCTCGACGCGGCACGCGAGCTCACCGCGGCCGGTGTGGTCGCGGGACCGAGCAATCACGCGTCCGACGTGATCGCCGATCCCCACGTCGCGGCGCGGCACATGCTCGTCGAGATGCCGCGCACCGACGACGGGCCCGAGCCCGTGCTGGTGCCCGGCAACCCCGTGAAGCTGTCGAAGATGAGCGAGGGCCCGGAGACGCGCGTCCCCTGGGTCGGGGAGCACACCCGCGCCGTGTTGAGCGCCGAGCTCGGCCTGAACGAGGCCGAGCTCGCAGGTCTTCGGGAGCGGGGCGTCATCTCCTGACGGCCGCCTCGTGACTGGGCGTCGGCCGCCTCGTGACTGGGCGTCGGCCGGGGCGCGCCTCGTACAATCCGGCCCATGGACTTCGATTTCTCGCCCGAACAGCGCGCCTTCGAGGCCGAGGTCGAGCGGTTCCTCGACGACCACGATGATCCCGACGTCTTCGATCTGACGCGCGAGAACATGGCGCAGATCGTCGACACGCCGAAGCGGCGCGCGTTCATGCGCGAGGTCGGCGAGCGGGGCTGGCTCGGGCTGACGTGGCCGAAGGAGTACGGCGGCTCCGAGGGCGAGGGCGTGTACGAGTACCTGCTCAACGAGGCGCTCGCGGCGCGCGGTGGCCCCCAGATCGGCAAGGGCGTCGGCATCATCGGCAAGACGCTCATCAAAGAAGCGAGCGAATTCTTGAAGCAGGAGTTCCTCCCGAAGATCCTGTGCAACGACGTGGAGTTCGCCGTCGGTTACAGCGAGCCCAACGCGGGTTCCGACGCGGCGTCGATGCGGCTGAAAGCCGAACGCGGCGAGCGCGATGGTACGCGGGGCTGGATCCTGAACGGCCAGAAGACGTGGACGACGTCCGCGCACTTCGCCGAGTGGTACTGGCTCGGCACCCGGACCGACCCAGGCAACAAGCACATGGGCATCACGCTCATGCTCGTTCCGCTCGACCAGCCCGGTGTGACCATCAAGGGCATCTGGACGATGGGCGATGAACGTACCAACGAGGTGTTCATCGAAGACGTGTTCGTGCCCGACGAGTACGTCGTCGGCGAGGTGAATCGTGGCTTCCAGTACATCTCGCAAGCACTCGACCTCGAGCGCTTCACCCTGTTCACGTTTTCGCCGATCAACCAGCGACTCGACCTGCTGATCGACTACGTGCGCACGACCGAGCGCGACGGCGTGCTCCTGCGCCGCGACCCGGTCGTGCGGCAACGCATTGCCCGGCTCGTGACCGACGCGGAAGTGGCGCGTGTGCTCGGTCTACGCGTGGTCGCGGCGTCGATGAAGGGCGAGAAGGTTCCGGGTACACCGCCGCCGACCATCGAGTCGTCCGAGTACAAGCTCTTCGCGACCGAGTTCTCGCGGCGGCTCGCGAACGCGTCGATGGACATCGGTGGTCCGGGCACTCAACTCCAGGTCCGCACCAAGACCGCGCCGATGGAGGGCCGGGCGGAATCGACGTACCGCTACACCGTGATCGACACGATCGGCGGTGGCTCGTCGGAGATCCAGAAGAACATCATCGCCCGCCGCGGGCTCGGTCTCCCGAAGAACTTCTGACACTGTGCTTGGAACTGACACTTTGCTAGGAACGACACTGTGCTGAAGGGTGTGACCGTTCTCGATCTCGCGTCGGTGGGTCCGGCCGCGCGCACGTCGCGCTGGCTGGCCGACTACGGCGCCCGCGTCGTGAAGATCGGCCCGCCGCCGAAGCAGTCGGGCGTGCAGATCGTGCCGCCGTTCTACGCGTACTCCGGGCACCGCGGAATGGAACGCGTGCTGCTCGACTTGAAATCCGACGCCGGGCGCGATGCCTTCCTGCGGCTCGCGGCGCGCGCCGACGTGGTGATCGAGAGCTTTCGTCCGGGTGTCATGGGCCGGCTCGGCCTTGGCGACGACGCGGTGCGCGCGGTGAACCCCGCAGTCGTCTACTGCTCGACGAGCGGCTTCGGGCAGACGGGGCCGCGTTCGCAGTGGGCCGGCCACGATCTCAACTACCTCGGCGTCGGCGGCTACCTCGACTGTTCGGGCCGCGCGGCCGACGGCGGTCCGGCAATGCCGGGGGCGACGATCGGTGACGCCGCGGGCGGCGGGATGCAAGCGGTGATCGCGATCCTCGCCGCGCTCGTGCAGCGGGCGGCGACGGGCGTGGGCGCGTACCTCGACGTCTCGGTGGCCGACGGAGTGGTCGCGCTCATGTCGCTCTATGTCGACGAGTTCCTCGCGACCGGTGAAGTACCCGGCCCCGGCCACAACATCCTCACCGGTCGGTACGCGTGCTACGACGTCTACCGTTGTGCCGACGACCGGTGGATCGCGGTCGGCGCCATCGAGCCGCGCTTCTACGCGAACCTGTGTCGCGCGCTCGGATGCGAGCAATGGCTCGCGCACCAGACCGACGACCGGGCGCAGGATGCGATCCGCGCCGATTTCAGTGCCGCGTTCGTCACCCGGACCCGAGACGCTTGGGTCGCGCAGCTCGGTCCCGCCGACACCTGTGTGTCCGAGGTGGCGTCGGTGCCGGAGCTCGTGCACGACGCGCATTTCCGTGCCCGGGAGGTGTTCGTCGAGGCGAGCGCGCCGGCGTCGGGCGCCTTCGAGCAGGTCGGATGGGTGTTCGCGGGCATGGACCGCGCCCAACCCGGTCCGGTCGTGCGCGACCCGACCATCACCGACACGGACGCGCTGTTGCACGAGGTCGGGTACTCGGCTGTGGAGATCGCGGCCCTACGCGACGAAGGAGTGGCGGCGTGAGCGATCTCCCGGCCGAGGTCGAGAAGTTGATCGACCAGGGGCAGTACGAGGAAGCGGGGGAGTTCCCGGTCGAGCGCGGCTACGTCTACACGTCGTGCTCCTCGGTCGAGAACGGTAACCCGCTGTTCTGGGACGACGCCGTCGCGCACGACCTCACGGGCGGTCCCGTCGCGCCGCCGACGATGATCTCGGTGTGGTTCCGGCCGCACCAGTGGTCGCCGGGCCGCACCGAGCCCGGGGTGCCCTTGAAGTCGCATTTCGACTTGAAGGAGATCTTCGAGCTCCCGGAGGCGGTGATGACCGACAACACGATCGTGTTCCACGAGCCGGTTCGGCCCGGAGATCGCCTGCGCACGCGCCAGATCCTGCGCTCGGTCAGCGAGCCGAAGACCACCAAGCTCGGCACCGGCCGGTTCTGGGTGATCGAGGTCGAGTACCTGAACCAGAAGGACGAGCTGGTCGGCGTCGAGTCGTATACCGGCTTCGGCTACAGGCGAGGTGAGGCATGACGGCGACCACGACGAAGGTCACCCTCGCCGACGTCCACGTGGGCGACGCCTTGCCCGACCTCGTATATCCGGTTACCGCGACGACGATCGTGCTCGGCGCGCTCGCGGCACGCGACTGGCGACCGATGCACCACGACTACGACTTCGCGGTCAATCGCAACGGAACGAAGGACATCTTCATGAACACGCCGAACCAGGCGGCGTGGTTCGAGCGTTTCCTCACCGACTGGTCGGGGCCGACGGGCCGGCTCGGGCGCATGAAATTCCGTATGAAAGGTTCCGTGTTCCCGGGCGACACGATGGTGCTCGCGGGAACGGTCGAGCAGGTCGAGACCGACGAGACGGGCTGCGGATGGGCAACCGTGCTCGTCCGGCTGACCGTCGACGGCGACCTGATGACCGATTGCACCGCGCGCATCGCGCTGCCCACCACCGACGACGACAATCCCTGGACCCGCCGCGGCGACCATTGGCGACCGTAGGAGCTGAACGGATGGACCTCGACCTCAATGAAGAGCAGGAGATGCTGCGCGAGATGGTGCGCGGCGTCTGCAGCTCGTACGCGAACCTCGACACAGTGCGCGCGCTCGAGGACGATCCGACTGGTTTCCCGGCAGAGCTGTGGAAGCAGATGGCGGAGCTCGATTTGATCGGTCTCATGTTGCCCTCGGAATACGGCGGCTCGGAGATGAGCGCGCTCGAGGGCGCAGTCGTGTACATGGAGCTCGGGCGCGCGCTTGCGCCGTCACCGCACTTCGTCAGCGCGGTGATGGGCGGCGGTGTGCTGCTGCGCGCGGGGAGCGACGAGCAGAAACGAACGTGGTTGCCGCGCATCGCATCGGGCGATGCGATCGTCACGACCGCCTGGTTGGAGCCGGAGAACGGCTTCGGCGCACGCGGCGTGCAGACGCGCGCACGGGCCGATGGCGAGGAGTTCGTGCTCGACGGAGTGAAGTTGCACGTGCCGTTTGCCCAGGCTGCGACCGCGATGATCGTGTTGGCGCGCACCGGCGATGCCGACACCGACGTCGACCTCTTCCTCGTCGACCCGTCCGCGGGCGGCGTAGCGCTGCAACAGCACGTCACCCTCGCGTCCGATTGCCAGTACGAGGTCATGCTGTCGGGCGTGCGAGTGCCGGGTTCGGCGCGTATCGGCGCCGCGAGGTCGGGCTGGACGACCTGGCACGACACGATGCTCGACGGGATCATCATGCTCGCGGCGCAGGCGGTCGGAGGCGCGCGGTACGCGCTCGAGATCACCGTGCAGTACGCGAAGGATCGTGAGCAATTCGACAAGCCGCTCGGCGCGTTCCAGGCGATCTCGCACTACCTGGCGGACGCCGCGACCGCGGTCGACGGGGCCGAGACGCTGATGTTCGAGGCGGCATGGGCTCGGGCGAACGACCGTCCGAGCGACCGCCTCGCGCCCATGGCGAAGCTGTTCGCGTGCACAACGTTCCGTGACGTCACGGCGATGGCGCAACAAGTGTTCGGCGGCGTCGGCTTCACGGTCGAATACGACATCCAGCTCTATTTCCGCCGGGCCAAGGTGCAGCAGATCTCGTGGTGGGACGACCGCGTCCTCGAGGAGATGATCGCGAGCAGTGTCCTCGACGGGTAGGGCACGGCGCGCCCGCATCGAAGACGCGGACGCGATCACCGAGACCATCGCGACGGCGTTCCACAACGACCCCTTGTGGAGCTGGGCGTTCGCCGACGAGACGCGACGGCCGGCGCAGTTCCGGATCTGGTGGCGCGTGTTCGTCGATGCCGCGTTCCGCAACGACAACTGGACGTGGGTCACCGGTTCGTGCGAGTCGGTCGCGTTGTGGACGCGGCCGGGTGGGACGGAGCTGACCACCGCGGACGAGACGCAGCTCGTCCGGCTCGTCGGTGACTTCATCGGCGGCGACCACGGCAACGCGGTGTTGCGGGTGCTCGCCGGATTCGACGCCGCCCATCCTCACGAAGCGCCGCACTACTACCTGAGCATCGTCGGCACGCACGACGACCACCGCGGGCGCGGCATCGGCGAGGCGCTGCTCGCCGAGAATCTCGAACGCGTCGATGCGGAGCACATGCCCGCGTACCTCGAGTCGAGCAACCCCGCGAACCTGGCGCGTTATCAGCGGCTGGGATTCGAGCCGACCGGCGAGATCTTCGTCGCCGAGGGTCGCCCCGCGGTCACCACGATGTGGCGCGCCGCACGCTGAGACGAGGCTCGCGGGTCACGGGATCACGATGCGGGTGTCGCGGCGTAGGCCGCGAGCCGGCGGGCGAAGCTGCCGATGAGCCGGCGATAGAGCGCGCTCAGCACCCAACCGGTCCCGGGAATCAACGGTTCGAACGTCGCGCCCCAAACGATGATTGTGTCCGCGCCGTCGGGCTTGAGCCGGACGTCGGCGCGGTAGTTGCGCGTGGGTTGCCCGCTCAACATCGTGTAACCCTGATGCGTCGGCGGATCGAACGCCACGATGTGCTCGCGTCCGAACTGTGGCCAGCGACCGACCTTGCGGATCGCGCCGACCCCGCCCGGCGGCGGGTCGCCTTCGCGCTCCCAGCTGCCATGGGCGATGAGCGGCCCGGCCCAACGCGGCCAGCTCGTCGCATCGGCAAGGAGTGCGAAGATCCGTTCGGGCGGGGCGGCGGCGCGAGCGGTCACCTCGTAGGAATGAACCGCCATGTGGTCAGTAGTTCGCCCGCGACTGGACCCAGCGCGTGCCGTTCCAGGTCGCGGTCCAGTCGGTGAACGTCGTGCCGTCCCAGTAGTGCAAGGTCGTCGCGTCGGTCCGGTACCAGCCGGGTGGATTCTTGCCGGCGACGGGGACCATCGCCGGCGCGGCGTCCGCACCCGTCGCGGCCGCGGCGTTGGAGAAGTGCGAGCTCGCGCGCCTGTCAGCTGACTGCGCAATGGCATGCAGGTCGACGGGCACGCCGGTGATCGTCTCGTCGACCGGGCCGCGCTCCTTCGGATCGAGGCCCTCGAGCTTGCGCAGGATCGCGATGCGCTCGTCGAGCGGTGGGTGCGAGTCGAACATCTTGTTGAGCTGGGCGTGCCGATCGTCGCCCCCATCGCGCAGCGGTGTCACGATCCAGAGGTGCGCGGTCGCGCGCGAGACGTGGTGCACCACCGTGTGGTCGGCTTCCAGCTTCTCGAGCGCCTTGCGGATGCCGTCGGGCGAGACGAGCTCGGCCGCGCTGACGTCGGCGAGCTCCTCTCGGTGGCGCGAGATCGCGAGTGACAGAAGGCGCGCGCCGAACGCGAGCGCGCCTGCGAGCACGGCGATCCCGATGAGCGCGATCGCGCCGCCGTTGTCGTCGTCGTCGCCCCAGTCGGCGAACCAGCTCATGCGGGCGGCGATCTCCGCGACCGCGACGAGGATGCCGACCGTGGTCACCGCCAGGGTGGTCACCTGGACGTCACGATTGCGGATGTGCGACATCTCGTGCGCGAGCACGCCTTCGAGCTCTCGCCGAGACATGAGGTTGAGGAGTCCCGTTGTGACCGCGACTCCGGAGCTCGCCGGTGAGCGTCCGAACGCGAAGGCGTTCGGGGCCGGGTCGTCGACGATGTACACCCGAGGTTTCGGGAGGCCGGTTCGGATGCAGAGGCCCTCGACGACGTCGTGCAGCACCTTGGCCTGCTCGGGTGTGACCTCGACCGCGTGGGTCAGGGCGATGGTGGCGCGCACCGCGACCATCCAGCCGAGGGCGTCGACCACGATGGCGACGGTTGCGCCCACGAGAATCCCGGTCGGCACCGAGCGGGAAACGAGGATTCCGATCGCGGCGCCGAGGATCCCGATGAGCAGGAACTCGATCGCGAGCATGACGAGCGACGTGCGCCGGTTCTTGGCGATCAGCTCGACATGGGTGACGGGGACGGTGGTGCTCACGGCGCACCCATCGTCGCGCGGATAGGAACGCCGGCCGGGACCATCCCCTCCACCGCCGCGCCGGGTTCGTAGGGTTTGCCGGACGTGATCCTCGGTTCGGATGTTGCTCGATCTCTGGCCGGGCCCTTTCTGGGCGCGTGCGCGTTGCTCGCGATCGCGGGCGCCGGCAAGATCTTGCATCCCGCGCCCGCACGGGCCGCCGCACGCGCCGCGGGACTACAGGTTCCCCGTTCGGGAGTCGTCGCATTCGGTCTCGTCGAGCTGGCTACCGGTGGCGCGGGAGCATTGCTCGGTGGTCGCGTCGTGTTCACGGTTGCCGCCTGCTACCTCGTGCTGACGGCGTTCGCGCTCCGGCTGCTTCTCCGTGCGCCGACGACACCGTGCGCGTGCCTGGGCTCGACGAACGCGGTCGTGACGCGCACGCATGTCGCGATCGACCTCGCCGCGGTGTGCATCGCGATCGCGTCGGCGTCGGGTGGTCCACCCTTCGGACAGCTCGCCGGGCGATGGCTCGAGGGCGCGATATTCGTGGTGCTCGTCGGGTGTTGCGTGAAGCTCGCCGTGCTCGCGCTCGAGGAGCTGTCGAACCTCGCCGCCGCCAAGGAGGGAGCGACATCGACATGACGAGCGCAATCCTGGTCGTGGAAACGGTGGTCGTCGTGCTGCTCACCTTGCTCGTCGCCGGGCTGCTGCGGAGCCATGCCGAGATCCTGCGGCGCCTGCACGCGCTCGGTGCCGGACTCGAACCCGATGCCCCGGCCGCGGCTGGGGGTCCGGCGAGGTCGCGTCCCGTCGACCTTCGCACCCCCGGACCTGCGACCTTCGCCGCCGCGGCCGATCTCGATGGCGCCGGTTTACGCGACGACGCGGTGCACGTGTCGGTCGTCGGAGTCCGCCATCGCACCCTGCTCGCGTTCCTCTCGAGTGGCTGTCTCACCTGTCAGGGTTTCTGGGACGCGTTCGCCGATGGGCGCGGCCTCGATCTCTCCGAGGACATTCGTCTCGTCGTCGTCACGAAGGACGGTGGCGAGGAGAGCATCTCGGCGCTGCGGAGGCTCGCGCGCCCGGACCTCGCGGTTGTCATGTCGAGCGCGGCCTGGTCCGACTACCGCGTACCGGGCTCGCCTTACTTCGTGCTCGTCGACGGGCAGGACGGCCGCGTTCGCGGTGAGGGTACCGGCGCCAATTGGGATCAGGTGAAGAACCTCCTGCGCCAGGCGGTCGACGACGCGCGCGGCGATGTGCGGGAAGTTCGCATCGATCGTGAGCTCCTTGCCCAGGGCGTGGTGCCGGGAGATCCGAGTCTGTACCGCACGGCCGCGCAGATCGCCGAGGATTCGCGCACGTGAACGGCGCAGTCGTCGGCGTCGGGTGTTTGCTCGCCGCCCTGGCCGCGGCCCGCAGCGCCTGGTCGCCCTGAGGAGAATCGATGCTTGCGAGCATCAATCCGCTCGGGGAGCGGTCCCGAAGCCAGCGCTACTGGGTGACCGTCGTGGCCTACATCATCGGTTCGACCGTCGCGGGCGCGTTCCTCGGCGGCACCCTCGGGTTCGTCGGCGCTCCGGTCGCGGTCCCGATCATCGCGCTCGCTGTCGTCGCGGTGCTGGCGATCGCCGGCATCATGTTCGACGCGCGCGCGTTCGGGATGCGAGTTCCCGGGCCGCGGCGCCAGGTCGACGAGAGTTGGCTCGTCACGTACCGCGGGTGGGTCTACGGCGCGGGCTTCGGCGCGCAGCTCGGCTTCGCGCTCGTGACGATCGTGTCCGCGTCGGCAACGTGGGTCGCGTTCGCGTGCGCGCTGCTGTCGGGAGATGCGATCGCGGGCGCCCTGATCGGTGCGATCTTCGGCCTCGCCCGCGCGCTCCCGATCCTTGCCGCGGCCGGCGTGCGCCATCCGTCGACCCTGCGCGGGCTCGTGCGCCGCCTCGAGGGGTTGCGGCCGCGGGTCGCGCGTGCGACGACTGCCGTGCAGGGCGTGGCCGCCGCCGGCATGGTCGCGCTCGCGGTCGCGAGGGCGACATGAAGCGCCTCGCGGCCCACGGACTCGCGCTCGGGGTGCCGCCGGGCTGGGAGGGGCGGATACAACGCCGGGGGGTGACCCTCGCGGCGGAGCGAACCCGTGCGGTCGTGCACCTCGCGAACTTCGCCCTGCCGGAACAGCGCGACGACTTCGGTGGTGGTGTGACGCCGGCAATGCGGTCGACCGACGTGTTCGTCGTGCTGTTCGAGTACGGACCGGAATCGCGCGACGCGCCGTTGTTCGCGTCGAAGGGCGTGCCGCGGGTAACCGCAGGCATGTTCGGCTCCAAGCGCCTGCAGCGACCGCTGCCCGGCCAGCTCGGCTGCCAACATTTCTTCACCGCCGGCGGACGGCCGTTCTGTTTGTACGTCGTCGCGGGGAGTCGCGCGTACCTGCCGCGCATCGTCGTCGATGTCAACGCGGTGCTCGCCGGCTTGGACGTTCAATCGTGACGATGACCGAACCGCGGAGGCGCCTCGGCGACCGCGCCCTCGCGGGTCTGACGAGGCGCATCGGTCGGGGGGTCACACGCCGTAGCTTCCTCGTCCGGACGGCCGTCTTCGGATCCGCGCTGGCGGTCAATCCGTTGCGGTATCTCCTGCGGCCCGGTTCCGCGTATGCGTCACTGTGCGGACCCGACGCGTCCTGCTCGTCGGGATGGACCGCGTTCTGCTGCACGGTCAACGGTGGGAAGAACACGTGCCCACCCGGCTCCGTTCCCGCGGGGTGGTGGAAGGCAGACAACTCGTCGTTCTGTAATTCGGGTCCGCGCTACTACATCGACTGCAACGCGTCGTGCGGCACGTGCGGGTGCGACGCCGGCGGCACGTGCGCTCCGGGTTGCGCGACATGTAACTGCCACTGCGCGTCGGGGACGTGCGACGAACGGTTCACGTGCTGCAACGAATTCCGATACGGGCAGTGCAGTCAGAATCTCGCGTGTGTCGGGCCGATCGTGTGCCGAGTCGTCTCTTGTATCCCGCCGTGGTACTTCGACGAGACGTGTACGACGACGAGCGCGACCGCGAACGCGACCGCGCTCCACGACGCACCTTGCCTTCACGTGTTCAGCTCGTCGGTGCTAGCGTTCGGGGCCGCGGCCGACCACGGAGAGCCGGAAGGAGCGCTGCAGCGTCCCGTCGTCGGTATGGAGGCCACGCGCACCGGGAACGGCTATTGGCTCGTTGCCGCCGACGGGGGTGTGTTCGGCTTCGGTGACGCGCGCTTCCACGGCTCGATGGGCGGCCAACGCCTGAATCTCCCGATCGTCGACATGGCGCGAACTGCGACGGGCGCCGGCTACTGGTTGGTCGCGTCGGATGGTGGCGTGTTCTGTTTCGGTGACGCGCGGTTCGAGGGTTCGACGGGCGGCGAACGCCTGAACCGCCCGATCGTGGGGATGGCCGCGACGGCCACGGGCCGCGGGTATTGGTTGGTCGAGTCGGATGGTGGCGTGTTCTGTTTCGGTGACGCGCGTTTCCACGGTTCGATGGGCGGCGAGCGCCTGAACCGGCCGATCGTGGGGATGGCCGCGACGGTCACGGGCCGCGGGTATTGGTTGGTCGCGTCGGATGGTGGCGTGTTCTGTTTCGGCGACGCGCGTTTCGCGGGCTCCATTGTCGACATCACGCTCAACCGGCCGATCGTGGGCATGGCCGCGACCCCGAGCGGCGCGGGCTACTGGTTCGTGGCCGCCGACGGCGGGATCTCGGCCTTCGGCGACGCGCGCTACATGGGCGGTGCGATCAGCCGAATCGGCGCGGACGACGCCACCGACGTCGCCGCTCGGCCCGACGGGTCCGGTTACTGGATCGCGACCGAGAGCTGATCGAACCTCGATGCGCCCGGCCGACCCGGGCGGCCCGCGTCCTCGATAGGGTCGGGCCATGCCCGGATCGATTCTCGGAACGTCTGTCCGGCGCGTCGAAGATCCCGATCTGCTGTTGGGTCGTGCGCAGTTCGTCGACGACCTCCCGATCGCCGGCGCGATGCACCTTCACTTCGTGCGTTCCTCGTACGCCCACGCGCGACTGGTGTCGATCGACGCCGACGACGCTCGCGCGATGCCCGGCGTCGTCGCGGTCTTCACCGCCGGCGATCTCGGATTGCCGCCGTACGAGGGGTTGATGCAGCTGAACGCGCAATGCGTTCGCCCGCCGCTCGCCGAGACGAAGGTGCGGTTCGTCGGCGACGCGGTAGCGGTCGTGGTGGCCGAGACCGGCGCCGCGGCGGCCGACGCGGCCGAAGCCGTGATCGTCGAGTACGACGCGCTGCCCGCCGTCGCCGACCCCGAGGCCGCCCTCGCGCCCGATGCACCAATGCAATTCGAGGAGCTCGGCTCCAACCTTGCGGCCGCGGTCGGCTCACGCGATCGGGGCGACGTGCTCGAGGGCGCCGACGTGGTCGTCAAGGCCCGTATCGAGAACCAGCGCATCGCGGTCGTGCCGATGGAGGGGAGCGCGATCGCGGTGATCCCGGGCCGCGACGGCGCCGCCCACGCTCTCACCGTCTATGTCTCCACCCAGATGCCGCACGGCTTCGCCGATCGCGTCGCGCCCATGTTCGATCTCGACCCGACGAAGCTGCGCGTCGTGGCGCCGCACGTCGGCGGCGCGTTCGGCGGCAAGCCCGGCCTCGCCGCGGAGCACTGCGTCGCGGTCGCGGTGGCCCTGCGCCTACAGCGGCCGGTGAAGTGGGTCGAGACCCGTTCCGAGAACCTCATCTCGATGCCGCACGGTCGCGGGCAAGTGCAGTACGTGCAGCTCGGATGCAAGCGCGACGGCACGATCGTGGGCATGCGATGCCAGATCGTCGCCGACTCGGGCGCGTACGCGGGCTTCGGCGGTGCGCTCGCGATGGGACCGACCCGCATGATGGCCCAGGGCGTGTATCGCATCCCCAGGATCTCCTACGAGTGCGCGGTCGCGCTGACGAACACCACGCCGATGGGCGCGTTTCGGGGCGCGGGCCGACCCGAGGCCGCCGCGATGCTCGAACGCATCATCGACATCGCCGCGGCCGAGCTCGGCATCGATCCCGCCGAGATCCGCCGCCGTAACTTCCTCCGGCCCGATGAGTTTCCCTATACAACGGTCATGCGCACCGAGTACGACAGCGGCGACTATGACGCCGCGCTCACCGAAGCGTTGCGCGTCGCGGGCTACGACGAGCTGCGGCGTGAGCAAGCCGAGCGAAGAGCGCGCGGCGACCGGGTCGTCCTCGGGATCGGCGTGAGCGCGTACGTGGAGATCACCGCGGGCGGCGGGGGCGCGGAGTACGGATCCGTGACGGTGAACGCCGACGGCACGGCGACGATCCGCGTCGGTACCTCCGCCCACGGCCAGGGGCACGCCACCTCGTTCGCAATGATCGTGGCCGACCGGATGCAGATCCCGCTCGAGAACGTCCGTTTCGTGCAGTCGGACACGGCAGAAGTTCCGACCGGCGGAGGCACCGGCGGCTCGCGCTCGTTGCAGCTCGGCGGCTCCGCCGTGCTGAACGCGACCGACGGGGTGATCGCGCAGGCCCGTGAGGTCGCGGCGACGATGCTCGAGGCCAATCCCGACGACGTCGTCGTGATGGACGGCGGCGTGGGCGTGGCCGGAGTCCCCGCGAGCGCGCTCACGTGGGCACAGCTCGCGCAGCGCCAACCGATCCAGGCGGTATCCAACTTCGAGCAAGAGGGTGCGACGTTCCCCTTCGGTGCGCACGTCGCCGTCGTGGAGGTCGATCTCGACACCGGCCGCGTCACGCCGATCCGGCACGTCGCGGTCGACGACTGCGGGCGCATTCTCAACCCGCTCATCGTGACCGGTCAGCAGCACGGTGGCATCGCGCAAGGGATGGCGCAGGCGCTGTGGGAGCAGTACGTGTACGACGACGACGGCAATCCGCTCACGTCGACGCTCACCGACTACGCGATGCCGAGCGCGGCCGAGCTGCCGTCGTTCGAGGCCTCGAACACCGAGACACCGTCGCCCCGCAACGCCCTCGGCGCCAAGGGGATCGGAGAGTCGGGAACCATCGGGTCGACGCCCGCGGTGCAGAGCGCGGTCGTTGACGCCCTCAGCCATCTGGGCGTGCGTCACATCGACATTCCGTGCACCGCGGAGCGCGTCTGGGCCGCGGTGCGCGACGCGGAGGCCGGGCGCACGGCGTCACCATGGCGCGATCCGCCGGGCATCTTCGACAACCTGAGCGCTCCGAAGGCTCGCGCCGATGCCGAAGCCGTCGACATCTAACTACGAATTTCGTAGCCCGAATTTCGTAGCCGAGAATTGCACGCGGACATCGCGGGCCGGACCCCGAGTTCTCGCTAGGGTTGGCCGCCACGAGACAACGGGAGGCGAAGGTTGCCCGAGCGAGCGCTCGTCGACGATGCGTCGGCCGCTGCGCCGAGCCCGATGCCCTCCGGCCACGCGGTGTCGTTGCGGGGAGTGACCAAGCACTTCGGAGACGTGACCGCAGTGCTGAACGTCGACCTCGACATCGCGGAAGGCGAGTTCTTCTCGATGCTCGGGCCTTCGGGTTCCGGAAAGACGACGATGCTCCGGATGATCGCCGGCTTCGAGCTACCGAGCGTCGGAACCATCCTGTTGAAGGGCCGCGACGTCACCCGGCTCCCTCCCTTCGACCGGGACGTCAACACCGTCTTCCAGGACTATGCGCTGTTTCCGCACATGAGCGTCGCGCAGAACATCGCGTACGGTCTGCGCGTTCGCCGGGTGCCGAAGGTGGAGCGCAACCGGCGGGTCGACGAGGCGCTCGCGACGGTTCGGCTCGACGCGTTCGGATCGCGCCAGCCACATCAGCTCTCCGGCGGCCAGCGCCAGCGGGTCGCGCTCGCGCGCGCGCTCGTGAACCGACCGGCCGTGCTCCTGCTCGACGAACCGCTCGGTGCGCTCGACCTCAAACTACGCGAGGAGATGCAGGTCGAGCTGAAGGCCATCCAGCAACAGGTCGGCATCACGTTCATCTTCGTCACCCACGACCAGCAGGAAGCGCTGACCATGAGCGACCGGATCGCCGTGTTCGCCGAGGGGCACATCGAGCAGGTCGGAACACCCACGGAGATCTACGAACGTCCGATCACGCAGTTCGTTGCGGGCTTCGTCGGCACCTCGAACGTCCTGCCGCCCGAAGTGGCGCGGCCACTCGTCGGTCGCGACGAGACCTCAACGATCCGGCCCGAGCACATCCGCATCCTCCCGGCGGGCGCGGAACCGCGTTCCGACGAGATGCACACGCGTGCAACCGTGCGCGCCGTCCAGTATCTCGGCGCGTTCGTACGCGTGCGCGCCGAAACCGACGAAGGCGCGCGGCTTGTGGCCGACGTACCAACCGCCACCGGCATCGGTGCCGATCTCGCGCCCGGTCGACGATGCACCTTTTCGTGGCGCCCGGAGTACGTGCGCGCCGTAGCAGATGGCAGTTCGGCGAAGACAAGGGGAGATTCATGAGACAGGCAAACCGGCTCGCCTGCGTCACGGCCGCGTTCGTGCTCGTTGGTGCCGCGTGCGGCAGCAGTAGCAAGAGCACCACAGGTGGCGGGCCCACCACGACGACACCGACCGGCCAACAGGCGATCGGCGCCGGAGAGCGTGCCGTCTCGATCTTGGCGTGGCCGGGATACGCCGAGAACGGCTCGAACGACCCGAAGACCGACTGGGTGAAGCCCTTCGTCGCGGCGACGGGCTGCAAGGCGACCGTGAAGTACTTCGGCACGTCCGACGAGGCGTTCAACCTCTTCAAGACGGGCCAGTACGACGTCGTCTCGAGCTCGGGCGACGCGACGTTGCGCATGGTCGCCGACCGGGACGCCGCGGTGATCAATACCTCGTTGCTGACGAACTGGAACGACCTCGATCCGCTCCTGAAGGTCAAGCCGTGGAACTCGCTGAACGGCGTCGTCTACGGGGTGCCGCACGGTTGGGGCGCCAACCTGTTGATGTACAACAAGAACGTCGTCACGCCGGCTCCTGATTCGTGGGGCGCGGTGTTCGATGCCAACTCGCCCTACAAGGGCAAGATCACCGGCTACGACTCGCCGATCTACATCGCCGACGGCGCGCTCTACCTGATGAAGACGAGGCCCGACCTCGGGATCAAGGATCCGTATGCGCTCGACGACACGCAGTTCCAGGCAACCGTCGATTTGATGAAGGTGCAGCGACCGCTCATCGGTGAGTACTGGAGCGACTACCTGAAGGAACAGGAAGCTTTCATCAAGGGCAGCCTCGTGCTCGGAACCACTTGGCAGATCACGACGAACGGCGTTCAGGCCGACAAGACGGCTCCCCCCGTCGCCGCGATCATCCCCAAGGAAGGTTCGACCTCGTGGTCCGACAGCTGGATGATCGATGCGAAGGCCAAGCACCCCAACTGCGCGTACATGTGGATCAACTGGATCACGAAACCCGACATCCAGGCGCAGGTCGCCGAGTACTTCGGTGAGGCGCCGGCCAACCTGAAGGCATGCGCGCTGACCGTCGACAAGAAACACTGCGACACCTACCACGCGGGTGATGCCGCCTTCTACGGCCGGCTCTCTTACTGGGAGACGCCGACGGCCAAGTGTCTCGACGGTCGCACCGACGTGACGTGCAAGGACTATGCGGCGTGGACGGCCGCTTGGGACGAGATCAAGGGCTGATCCACCCGGAGCGGTGACCATCACACGATGGCTACCACGACGATCGACCCGGTGAAGGAGCGCGGCGGACTTCGGCGACGGCTCTCCCGCGTGCTGTACCAGCGGCCGCGCCTCCGGCTCGCGCTGTTGCTCGGCGGCCCGCTCGTCTGGCTCCTCGTCGCATACATCGGCTCGCTCATTGCCTTGCTCGCCACGTCGCTGTACCACTACGAAAACGATCCGACGGGTTTGGTGCAACGGCTCGTCACGTCGCCGAGCACGACGAACTACCGGCGGGTGCTCGACATTCACGTGTACCGGACCGTCGCGTTCCGCACGATCGGCGCCGCGCTGAGCGTGACAGTGATCGACCTGCTGATCGCCCTGCCGGTCGCGTTCTACATGGCGAAGGTCGCGACGCCGTGGGTACGCCGCGCCCTCGTGGTCGCGGTGACGATGCCGCTGTGGGCCGGCTATCTCGTCAAGGGGTACGCCTGGCGCGCGATGCTCGACCCTGCCGGCGGCGTCCTGCACGAGGTGTTCGGCCACTCGCCCGGCTTCGGGATGTCGGGAACCGTGCTCACGCTCAGCTACCTGTGGTTGCCCTACATGATTATCCCGATCTACGCCGGCCTCGAGCGGCTCCCGAACTCGTTGCTCGAGGCGTCGACCGATCTCGGCGCCAAGGCAGGCCGCACGTTCGCGCGGGTGGTCTTGCCGCAGATCCGGCCGTCGATCGTGGCGGGATCGATCTTCACCTTTGCCTTGACGCTCGGCGACTTCTACATGGCGCAAATCGTCGGCGGCACGACCCAATTCATCGGCAACGTCGTGTACCGCGAATTCAGTGCCAACCTGCCCTTCGCGGCCGCTTATGCGACCCTGCCGATCGTGATCATGGTTGCCTACCTCACTGCCGCGCGCTCCTCGGGCGCGCTCGAGGAGCTGTAACTCGTGTACATGTCGCGCGCCGCACGCTACGCGCTCTGCACATTCACGACACTGGTGCTGTTGGTCCTCTACTTCCCGATCCTGTACATCGCCCGTCTCTCGATCAACAAGGCGCGTTCGTACGCTTGGCCACCCCAAGGGTTCACGCTGCAGTGGTGGCGGGCCGCATCTCATGCGTCGGGTCCGCGCGACGCGCTGTTTCGCTCGCTCGAGACCGCGTTGCTCGCATCGGCGATCGCGCTGGTGCTCGGCACGCTCGCCTCATTCGCCTTGACGCGCCACCGCTTCTTCGGACGCAATGCTGTGAGCTTCGTCGCGGTGCTTCCGATCGCGCTGCCGGGCATCGTGACCGGCATCGCGCTCAACTCGGGCTATCACCGCGCCGGGATAAATCTTTCGCTGTTCACCCTCGTCGTTGCGCACGCGACCTTCTGCATCGTGATCGTGTACAACAACGTCGCGGCACGATTGCGACGGCTCTCACCGAGCCTCGAGGAGGCGTCGGCCGACCTTGGTGCCGATGTCTTCCAGACCTTCGGCTTCATCACGTTCCCCCTGATGCGATCGGCCCTGCTCGCCGGCGCGTTGTTGGCGTTCGCCCTTTCGTTCGACGAGATCGTGGTGACCACGTTCACGGCCGGGAGTGGCTTCGAGACCTTGCCGCTGTGGATCTTCAACAACATGTTCCGCCCGAACAACCTCCCGCTCGTGAACGTGGTCGCGACCGTCGTCGTGGTGCTGTCGATCATTCCCGTATACCTCGCGCAGCGGCTCAGCGACGGCGCGCTCGGTGCGAGCGGGCGATGATCGTTCCGTCGCTGCTCCGGGCGCGCTCGAGCGACGAGTACGCGCCATTGCCCTGGTCGGCGGCCGATCGGGAGGCGATCGCGCGATACGACGCGATTTCGTCGGTCGCGGCCCGCGGTCTCGCGCGATCAGCGCGGGAGTATGCGGTCGACCGCCGCGGCACAGCCGCAACGCTGCGGGCGATCGATGTCGCGCACGGCGGCGGTTTCTACGCGGTGCCCGAGCGCGCGACGCGCGACCTCGACGAGGCCGAAGCCGCGTTCGGTGGCACGGGCCCGGTCGTCGACGTGCAGACCCATCTCGTCGACCCCGCGCGCTGGAGCGGCGCGGGCGCGGAGGCGCTCGCCGGGTTCTTGCGCATGGCTGATCCCGACCGCTGGGCGGACGAGATCGACCCGCGCGCGATCGACGGTGCCGCGTGGGCCGCGCTCGTCTTCGGCGCATCGGAGACGTCGGTGGCCCTGCTCACGTCGACGCCGGGGCGGGCCGACGTCAATGTGCTGACCAACCGGCAGATCGCGGCCGCGCGCGACGTCGTCGAGCGTTACGCCGGAACCGGACGCGTGCTCACGCATACGATCGTGCACCCCAACCTGGGCCCGGGCGAGCTCGATGCCATGGTCGACTGGAGCTCGACGCTGCACCCGTCGGGATGGAAGTGCTACACGCTGTGGGGTCCGGCGACCAAGGGATCGCCGAGTGGCGGTTGGTTCCTCGACGACGACGAGGTGGGATTCCCCTTCCTGGAACGGGTGCGCGCCCTCGGGCCACGCGTCGTCGCGACCCACAAGGGTCTCGGTGGTCCGGTCCCCGACGCGTCCGTCGCCGCCGCGTCGCCGCGAGACATCGGACCCGCGGCGGCGGCCTTTCCGGACGTGACGTTCGTGGTGTACCACTCGGGCTACGAGCGGGATCCGGGTGGGCAGGAAGGTCCCTACGACCTCGAGCGCGCGCAGCCGGCCAAGGGTGTCGACCGCCTCGTGCGAAGTTTGGCCGGCGCGGGGATCGGCCCGGGCGGGAACGTGTACGCGGAGCTGGGCACCACGTGGTTCCTGATGCTGCGCCGACCGCTGGAGGCCGCACACGTTCTCGGGAAGCTGCTCGTCGCGCTCGGCCCGGAGCGCATCGTCTGGGGGACCGATTGTGCCTGGTACGGCTCACCGCAACCGTTGATCGACGCGTTCCGCGCGTTCGTCATCCCGGCGCAGATGCAGGCGCAGTTCGGCTATCCGGCGCTGACCGCCGAGGTGAAGGAGCGCATTCTCAGTACCAACGCGCAAGCCTTGTACGGGTTCACGGCCGCGGCGCGCGCCGAAGGTGACTGGGCCGCGAACGCGGGCGTCGAGCTGCAGCGCGCAATCACGGGCGCCGAGGCTGCGCTCTAGCCTCGGCGCAGTCTCACGTCGCGTTCAACTGGGCGACGAGCCTCGCGGGGGCGACGCAGGTGTAAGCATCGGTGAGGACCTGCTCGATCTCTTTCCAGTCGATCTTGCGGTCGAGCCGCACGCCGATCCAACCGCGGTGACCGACGTACGCGGGCACGTAGAACCGGTCGGGCTCCTCGTCGACGAGCTGCTGCTGCACGCCCGGCGGAGCCGCGCAGATGAGGCCGAGCCGTTGGTCGCCGTGATGGTTGTCCCAGGCGGTGGCAAACGTCTTCTTGTCCCGGATGAACCACGTCGGAGCGCCGTGGCTCAGCCGTTCGTTCACCTCCGGCAATCCGAGGCACAACTCGCGTACGCGCTCGATGGGATCGCGCTTTACGGCCATCGCGACAGTTTGGTGCCTCTGGGAGCGGGAATGCGAGGTCGAGCGCACGGGTTGGCCGTCGCATGGCATCAGAGACATCGTCGCCACCTCGCGGGCGGATCCGGGTCGAGCCGGGTGCCAAGCGCATACGCGCCTACGTGGCGGGCGTGGCGATCGCCGACACCGTCCGGCCGCTGTACGTGTGGGAGTCGCCGTTCTATCCGTCGTACTACCTTCCGGCCGCCGACGTCCGCACCGATCTTCTCGACGAGACGTCGACCGTGACGCACTCGCCGAGCCGGGGCGATGCCGTGCATTTCGCGGTGCGGGTCGACGGCGAGGAGCGTGTCGATGCCGCGTGGCAGTACCGCGATTCACCGATCGAGGAGCTGCGCGACCACATTCGCTTCGACTGGGACGCGATTGACGCGTGGTTCGAAGAGGACGAGGAGGTCTTCACCCACGCGCGGAGCCCGTACACGCGCATCGACATCCTCCCGACCTCTCGGCACGTGCGCGTCGAGCTGAACGGTGTCGTGCTGGCCGACTCGCCGCGCGCTCGCGTGCTCTTCGAGACCGGGCTGGTCCCGCGCTGGTACCTCCCGAAGGTCGACGTCCGCATGGACCTGCTCGTGAGCACCGACAAGGCGACCCACTGCCCGTACAAGGGACAGGCGGAGTACTGGTCGGCGCGCGCCGGCGACGAGTTGGAGGAGAACCTCGTCTGGTCGTACCGTACGCCGTTGCCGGAGAGCGAGCGGATCGCCGGGTTCGTTGCGTTCTTCGACGAGCGCGTCGACCTGTTCGTCGACGGTGAGCGCCAGGAACGGCCCAAGTCGCGATTCAGCTGAGGGGGCGCAGCGTGAGGTTCGGTCTGGACATCGCCCAACAGCGAATGCCGTGGAGTGAAGTCGCGTCGCGTGCGCGCTTTGCCGACGAGCTGGGCTTCGACGGCATTTGGGGTTTCGATCACTTCCAGCCGATGTACGGCGAGGGACCGGGAGAGTGCTTCGAGGGCAACACCACGCTCGCGGCGTGGAGCGGGCTCACCGAACGCGTCCGCCTGGGGTTGCTCGTCACGGGCATGACGTACCGGCACCCCGCGGTGTACGCGGCCGAGGCGATCACGATCGATCACGCTTCCGGCGGTCGGCTCGAGCTGGCGTACGGCGTGGCGTGGTTCGACAAAGAGCACCGCGAGCTCGGCATCCCGTTTCCCCCGCTCAGGGCGCGCATCGACGCGTTCGAAGAGGCGGTCCAGATCGTGCGGGGTCTGCTCAGGACCGACGGGTTCACCTTCGACGGCGCGCACTTCAAGGTGCGCGACGCGACGTTGCGACCGCGCCCCGTGCAGCAGCCCCATCCGCCGGTGTGGATCGGCGCCTCGGGTGAGAAGCGCATGATGCCCATCGCGGCGCGTTACGCCGACGTCTGGCACTCCTGGGGCTCGCCCGAGTCGATGACGGCGAAGTCGCAGCGGATGACCGCGCTCGCAGTTGCCGCCGGGCGCGATCCGGCGGAGATCACGCGCGCGTCGTCACTCTCGGTCGAGGACGATCTCGACACGATCGCGACCAACATCGATGCGTGGGAGAGGGCCGGCATCGAGTACCTCGTGTGCGGCTGGCCCTCCGGCGGTCGCGACCCGGTCGAACAGTTCGCGAAACGGTTCCTGTCGAGCTGAACGCGCAACCTGCGCTCGGGAGCGCTCGGGAGCGCTCAGGTGCGGTCGAGCTCGAGCATCTTGATCGCGTTTCCGCGCAGGACCTTGTAGGCGACCTTCTCGTCGAAGTCGGCGAGCATCTTCTCCGCGTATTCCTTCGAAGTCGGCCACGTCGTGTCGGTGTGCGGGTAGTCGGTCTCGAAACAGATGTTGTCCTCGCCGACCTCGGCGAGCGAGTGCAATCCGTGATAGTCGGCGGTGAAGCAGCCGAAGATGCGGCCGTAGTAGTAGGTCGAAGGCGGCTCGGGTATGCGCTCCTTGGAGTGCTGCCAGCTGTCGTGCTGCTCCCAGACGGTGTCGGCCCGCTCGAGCGCGTAGGGGATCCAGCCGATCTGGCCTTCGGAGTACGCCAGCTTCAACTTCGGGAACTCGATGAGCTTGGCCGAGAACAACCAGTCGGCCAACGACGACATCGAGTTGTTGAACGCGAGGGTGCCGCCGACCCCACCGGGCGCGTCGGGAGACGCGGCCGGATTCGTCGATGACGACCCGATGTGCATGCACAACGTCACGCCGGTGTCGTTGCACGCGTCGAACACCGGATCCCACGATCCGCTGTGGATCGTCGGCAGGTTGAGGTGGTGCGGGAGCTCGCTGAAGCAAAAGGCGCGTACACCCCGCGCCGCGTTGCGACGGATCTCGGCGGCCGCGAGCTGCACGTCCCAGAGCGGCATGATGCACAGCGGAATGTTCATGCCGTTGGACGGGCCGCACCACTCCTCGACCATCCAGTCGTTGTACGCCTTGACGCACGCGAGGCCGAGGTCGTGATCGTCGGCCTCGAGGAAGGTCTGTCCGCAAAAGCGCGGGAACGTCGGGAAGGGGAGCGAACCGTCGACCCAGTTCCGCTCGAAGTCCTTGACGCGCGCGTCGCGCTCGTAGCAACCGGGACGCATCTCGTCGTAGGTGAGGGCTTCCATGACCATCTTGGTGCGGTCGAACTTGGAGAGGTCACCGCCGGGCGTCGCCTCCAACGGGATCGCGACGAACCGCTTGTGCACGTAGATGAGCCGGTCTTCGAAGTACCACGCGTCACCCCAGAGGCCGTCGGGGTCCTCCGTATTGACGTACTTCGCACCGGGTTTGTGCGAGAACGCGCCCCAACGCTTGCGCTCGATGCGCGGACCCCTCTCGCGGTACTTCTGCGGCAACCAGGTCTGCCATACGTGCGCGGGCTCGACGACGTGGTCGTCGACGCTGACGATCTTCGGTAGTTCCATCGGAGCGCTCCCTCGGCCGGCCTCGGCGGTGTGTTCCCTGACGTTAGCGTCAGGTCGTTGTGGCGCGACTTCTACGGGTCTAGCTGCAGGTCGTCTGGTCGATGTCGGCGAGACCGGTGGGCTTGTACGGGTCGGGGTTGGCGCCGTCGGCGAAACGGTCGGCGATCCAGTGCGTCATGTCGCCGGCCGACGGACCGATCACGCCCGCGTGGCTCTGGCCCGGATATACCCACCGCTGCAACACCTGGTGTATTCCGCAGAGGTGGTCGGCGAGGAGCTTCGTCGACGCGACGGGGATCTGTTCGTCGTTGCCGCCCTGGATCATGAGCAGCGGTACCGGACTCTTGGCGGTGAAGTCCTGGGGGTCGTTCGCCTCGAGCACCTTCTTCCAGAGCGTGTTCTGGAATGGGTCGCCCTTCGTCAACGACTTCACGTCGAGCGGACCGAGCGTCCCGTTCACGTCGCAACTCGTGTCGAGCTTCGGTATCAGCGCGACCCCCTTCGGCGTGAGGACCTGGTCGAGGGGCGCGGCGGCGTCGCCGTACGCGGTGTTGAGGCCGCCGGCAGCCATGATCAAGTAGTAGCGGAACGGGCTCGTCAGCAAGAAGCCGTAGATGAACTTGAACTGCGACGGCGGCGCGCCTGCGACGACGCCCTTCATGTGCAGCTCGGGCGCGTATGCCGGACCGATCTTGTCGGCGAACATCGCCGTCTGACCACCCTCGCTGTGCCCCCACACGACGTACTGGTCGCTCGCGTGCGCGCCCGGCAGATCGCGGGCGGCGCGGACGATGTCGATCGTGTTGCGCGCGGCGCTGTCGCCGGCGATGTACGGCAGCATGCCGGGCGTGCCCTCACCCTGGTAGTCGCTCGCGGTGAGCACCCAGCCCTTGTCGAGCAGGAGGTTGGCGAGTCCCGCCGTTTCGGAGTCGTCCGGCTTGAACGACGGCGCGCACACGTCGGCCATGCCGTTCGTGCCGTGACCCCACGACACGACCGGGAAGCCGCCTGCGGGCGGCGTGCCGTTCGGCACCGCGATCAACCCGGTGACAGGGGTCGGCTTGCCGTGCACGGTGGTCGACACGTACATGACGCGGTACACGGTGCCGTGCATCTTCGGCAGCGTCAGGCGCTCGGATTTGATCAATGATCCCGGCTTCGTCGGGATCGGCTCGGTGAACGAATAGAAAGAGGGCAAGCCTTTCGGCGCGGGCACGATCGACGTGGTCGTCGTGGGTCCGGCAGTGTTGGGCGTCGGCGACGTCGACTTCGCGGACGACGAACAGGCGGTGATCAGGAGGGTCGCGGCCGCGGCCGTCGTCACGAGCTTGGGAGGACGCATCGGCGAATCGTACGCAAGGAACGCGTCATCCGCCGGACACCGTCGCGTCGAGGTGCGCGTAGGCTGATTGATCGTGGATCTCGTTCTTCCCGCCGATCGCACCGGCGTGCTGCCGTGCCAGTACCTGGAGCGCGCGATCGCGGCGCGGGTGATCGATGCCGGGCGCTTCACGATTCCGGGGGAGAACGTGCAGCCGGCGAGCCTCGACCTGCGCCTGGGCGAGGTCGCGTACCGGATCCGTTGCAGTTTCCTTCCCGGCCGCGAGGCGGTGGAGCGGCGCGTGAAGGACTACGTCATCGACGAGCTCGACCTGCGCAGGGACGGCGTCGTGCTCGAGACCAAGCGGCCGTACCTGATTCCGTTGAAGGAGCGTCTGTCGTTGCCGCCCGGCGTTCGGGGGAAGGCGAACCCGAAGAGCTCGACCGGCCGTATCGACGTGTTCACGCGCGTGATCACCGACGAGAGCTACCGGTTCGACGAGATCGCAGCCGGCTACGACGGGCCGCTCTACCTCGAGGTGGTGCCGCTCTCGTTCCCGGTACGCGTCCGCGAGGACCTGTCGCTGAACCAGTTGCGGCTGTCGGTCGGCTCGGCGCTGCTGGGCGACGACGACGTGCGCGCGTTCCATCACGAGCAGCCGGTGCTGTTCGACCGCGGTATTCCGGTCGCGGGGACGAAGCTCGCGTTCGGCGGCGGTCTGTTCCTCGGGCTCGACCTCCACGGCGACGCCGAGGGTTACGTCGGCCACCGCGCGCGCGACAACGCGCCACTGCTCGACGTCGCCAAGAGCGCGACCGCACCGGTCGATCCCGAAGCCTTCTGGGAATCGGTGAAACACGAAGAAGGTGACCGGGTGGTGCTCACGCCGCAGCGTTTCTATCTGCTGATGAGCAACGAGGCGGTATGCATCCCGCCGACGCTGGCGTCGGAGATGACGGCCTACGACCCCACGAGCGGTGAGCTGCGTACGCACTACGCGGGTTTCTTCGATCCCGGCTTCGGGTTCGATCCCGGAGGGCACTCGGTCGGGTCGCGCGCGGCGCTCGAGGTCCGCGCGCACGACGTTCCGTTCATGATCGAGCACGGCCAGCGCGTCTGCAAGCTCACGTTCGAGCACATGCTGGAGGCGCCCGAGCGTCTGTACGGGCAAGGCATCGGATCGAACTACCAGGGTCAGAACGAGACACTGAGCAAGCATTTCGCGCGCCCGACCGACGATTAGCCGATCTCCGTCAGCGCGTCGAGAACCTCGCCGAAGTGATCGACGATGGCGAGGTGACCTCCGGCTTCCCAGCGGGAGAGCTGCGCGCCGGGAATGCGCCGCACGAGCTCCTCGCTGTGGCGGACCGGGACGATGCGATCGGTGCTCGCGTGCCAGCACCGCACCGGCACCGCGATCTCCTCGACCCTGAAACCCCAGGGCCGGCCGAGCGCGTCGTAGTCGTCGACCACCCCTGCCGCGCCGCGCCGGCACGACTCCGTGAACATCGCCAGCGCGGCGCGCGCCGACGGGAAGCCGGCCATGACCGCGCGGTCGGCCGCCGCCATCTCGATCTGTGCGAATCGCAGCGAGGTGAGGGGCGCGACGCGCGCGAAGCGGGCGGACAACGACAGCACCACCCGTGCCCGCGCGGGCGCGCGATTCGCGAGATGGGTGAGTCGCCGATCGGTCGCCTCGAAGTCGTCGACGGATGCCCACACGCCGACGTGTCCCGCACCCGAGACGACGGCCACGCCGGGCACTCGATCGGGAAATGCGTGCGCGGCGGCGAGTGCATACGGCCCGCCGCCGGAGTAGCCGACGATCGAGAACCTCCGGACGCCGAGCGCGTCGGCGAACGCGCTCAGGACGGGCGGATACCTGTCGACGGTCGGGCGGCGGCCGCGGTCCCACGGGTCGGAGTGGCCGATGCCGGGTCGGTCGGGCGCGAGCAGCCGGATCCCGCGTGTGCGGGCGCGCGTATCCGCCCACGCGAAACCTGCGCCACATGCGGGCGTTCCGTGCAGTGCCACCACGGGTGTGCCGCGCGGGTCGCCGTACTCGTAATAGCCCGTGACCCGACCGTCCGAGGTGCGGATCGTGCGCGGTACGGCCTCAGCGATCTCCAGCATCCGCTCGTCAACGGGGCGCGTCGCCGCGGCGGTATGCGGCGGTGACCTCGTTCAACCGGTCGACGAGGTCAGGATCGAGCTCGGTGTCGACCGCGGCGATCGTCGCGTCCAGTTGTTCCGGCCGGCTCGCGCCGACGATCGGCGCGGTGATCGCCGGGTGCCGCAGTGTCCACGCGACCGCGAGCGTCGGCAACGGAATGCCCGCGTCGCTCGCGATCTTGACGAGCTCGTCGACCGTATCGAACACGTTGTCGTGCCAGTAGCGGTCTTGGTACGTCTTGGCCGCGTTGCCGAGCGCGAAGCGAGTTCCCTCGTCGGGCGCCTTGGTCCGGTCGTGCTTGCCCGAAAGCATGCCGCCCGCGATCGGGTTGTACGGGATCACCGCGATGCCTTCGTCGAGGCAGAGCGGGAACAGCTCGCGCTCGAATTCGCGGAACAACAGGTTGTAGCGCGGCTGCACGGAGTCGAAGCGCGCCCAGCCCTGCACCTCGCTCCGGCCGATCGCGCGCGCCAGCCGGTACGCGAGGAAGTTCGAGCACCCGATGTAGCGGACCTTGCCGGCGCGCACGACCTCGTCGAGCGCGCCGAGCGTCTCGTCGAGCGGCACTCCCGGGTCGTCGAAATGCAGTTGGTAGAGGTCGATGAAGTCGGTCTGCAGCCGGCGCAGCGACGCGTCGATCGCGTCCATGATGTGCCGGCGGCTGTTGCCCATGTCCCAGCGATTTCGACCCGTCGGCCCGAAGCATTTCGTCGCGACGACATAGTCGCCGCGCCGTCCGCGCAACCATCGGCCGACGATCTCCTCGGTCCGCCCGACCGTGGAGAGGTCGCCGCCGAGCGGGTACACGTCGGCGGTGTCGAGGAAGGTCACGCCGTGGTCGGCCGCCTTGTCGAGGACCTCGCGCGCCGACGCTTCGTCGATCTGCAGGCCGAAGGTCATCGTGCCGAGGCAGATTCTGGAGACTTGGAGACCGGTCCGGCCGAGACGAACGTGTTTCATCTCAGAGATGTACCACCGCGAGGGTCACCACGCACAATGTCGTCGTCGCGAGGAGCACCAGAGCGTCGGTGACGCGGATGCGGGCGAGGGGGAGGTTGGCACCCGCGTCGAGCCCGCCCCGTGCCTCGATGGCGTCGGCAAGATCGCGCGCCCGTCGTATCGACACGACGATTGCGGTCGACAGCAGATCGTGGGTCTCGATCACCATGTTGCGTACTATCGCGCGCGGGCGGTCGCGGCTCGTGTCGCGATCGTGCACGCGCAGCCGCCGGGCGGCGCCGAGGACGCGTATCTCATCGATGAGAAGAGGGAGGCACCGGATCGCCAGCGCGATCGCGATGACCCACTCGTCGACCGGAAGGCGCAGCCATCGCAACGGACGACCGAGGCGCGCGAGCGCGGGCGCGATCTCGCCGAGGGGAGTGGTCCAGCCGATGAGCGCGCCCGAGAGCACGAGCGCGACCGCGAGCGCGGTGAAGCGCAACCATTCCTCGAGGCCACCGATGCTGAGGGCGATGCCACCGACGTAGGTGATCGGCTTCGTCGGCGACCACATGCTGAGCAGCGCCGCGATGGCGAAGACGCCGAAGAACCAGTTCGGCAGGCGCGGGAACGCGCCGAGTGGGATGCGCGCGGCGAGCAGCTCGAGCGCGACGGCACCCCCTACGAGCGCGAGCATCGCCCACGTCGGCGAGATCGACACCATCAGCGCGAGCTCGGTGGCGACGAGCAGCTTCGTTCCCGCCCAGAGCCGGTGCATCGGTGAATCGCCGGGGACGAGGCGGAGGAAGGTCAGCTCGGTGTCGCGTCGAGACTTCGCCGGCCGTTGCGGAGCAACAGTGTCGGGCCGGCTCACGGCCGGCCCTCGGGGATGGCGTCCTCGAGCGGTTCATCGCGGCAGATGCGGCCGGCTTCGAGCTCGACGAGCCGATCGACGAGTCCGTCGGGCAGGTCGCGGTCGTGCGAGACGATCACGAGTGCGATGTCCCGCTTCTGTCGCAGCCCGGAGAGCAAGGTGTCGAGGTCGGCGCGACCGCTCGCGTCGAGCCCGGCGAACGGCTCGTCGAGCACGATCGCCCGCGGCTGCGCGGCCAGGACACCGGCGAGGACGACCCGGCGCGTCTGACCCCCGCTCAGCTCGTCGACACGCCTGTCCGCGAATCGGTGCGGGTCGAGACCGACGGCCGTCAGTGCCGCGCCGGCCGCGGCTTCGTCGACGCCGCCGGCCGTTCGGACCTCGTCGAGAACCGTGGGCCGGAGCAGCTGCAGGCGCGCATGTTGGAACGACAGGCCGATTCGGCCGACCTGCCCGACGATCGGACGGCCCTCCAGGCTCGCCGTTCCTTCGCTCGGCGCGAGGAGGCCCCCGAGGATCCATGCCAGCGTTGATTTGCCCGAGCCGTTGTGCCCGACGACGACGATCGCCTCACCCGTGCAAATCGTGAGATCGATTCCCGCGAGGGCGCGGTTCGCCCACGGCGTCTTGCGCGAATAGACATGACCGACCCCGGCGAGTGTGATGAGCGGCGCGCCGATCGACGTCGTTGCCCGTCGTTCGGTCTCACGGCGTTCGGTCTCACGGCGTTCGGCCGGCTTCCCCGGTTCGTCCGCTCGCAGCCGCAGCGGCGCGGTGATGACCCTTCCGCCGGAGAGTGTGATCGTCCTGTCCGCCGCCGCGGCTTCTGCCGCACGGTGGGTGACGTGGACGACACCGAGACCATCGGTGTGCGCGAGGTCGCGCAAGAGCGCGACGAGTCTCGTCCGACCCTCCGTGTCGACCATCGCCGTCGACTCGTCGGAGATCAGGAGCTTGGGGCGGCGCGCGAGTGCGGCGGCGATTGCGAGCCGCTGCAGCTCGCCGCCCGACAACGTCGACGTCTCCTTGTCCGCGAGGGCTCGCAGCCCGACCCGATCGAGGAACGCGTCGACGTCGACCTGTTCGGGATCGGGCATACCCCACACGACGTCATCGCGGACGCGGACACCGAGCACCTGCGCTTCCGGACGTTGGAAGACGATCGCGGTCCCGCCGCGGTGCCCGAGCCCTACTCCGCCGGGCCGTTCGAGCTCGCCGCCGGTTGGCACGCGTCGTCCCGCGAGGACGCGCGTGAGCGTCGATTTGCCGGATCCGTTCGCGCCGACGATTGCAACGAGCTCGGCCGGGCGCACCTCGAGGGTGACGTCGACGAGCGCGTCGCTCCGGGCGTTCGGATAGCGGTAGCGCACGCCGCGCAGTGCAACCGGGAGCGGTTCCGGTTGTGCGAGGTCGTCGGGCTCGACGACGGCGCTCCCCAGTTCGACGACGGCGTTGCCGAAGGCGCCTCGAACGCGCCGCAACGCGGGCGTCGAGAGACTCTGCGCGAGCCAGATCCCGAACCAGAGGAGGACGAACAGCGTGAGCGGGACACTCAGCCACCAATCGCGCACCACCCACGCCACGACGTTCTCGCCCGGACGTGAGACGCGCACGAGCCCGAGGTTGCGCAACAGGTGAAAGAACCCGAGCCAGCCGTTGCGGATCTGGGCGAGCGTGAGCGTGCGCAGGTTCGCGAACGCGACCATCGCGACGAGTGCGAGCGCGGATGCGCCGGGCCACAAGGTCGCGAGCCCGACGAACATCGTGCGGCGGCGGCTCCAGCGGCGGCGGTCGGCAGCGCCGACGAGCGCGCCGAGCGCGGCACACGCGCCCATCGCGGTGAGCGCCGCGGTCCCGATGACCAAGAACCCGACCGCCGACGCCGCGATCGCGCCGGTGATCACCGCGCGCAGCCGGTGACGCGCCGCGACGACGGCGAGCGGAACGACGGCGGCCGCGAGCAGCGCGCTCCCGAGGGGTACGACCTGACCGACGACGGTGAGCGCGAGCGACACGTCGGCGAGAACCACCGCTTCCGCGAGCTCGCCCGGCGTCAGGCGCCCGCGACGGGCGTGTGTCGTTCGCGGCTGTCGCATCCCGACAGGTTCGCGTACGCGAGCGGGTCCTCCCGTCGCGGCTCCAGGGTGGACCCGAACGGGTCGATACGCGCACCGTGCGATCGGACAGCTCGCGGCCGCCTCGCGCCGGAATCGAGGGTTTCGACGCACTCCTCGCGGAGGTGCAGGCGGGCCGTCCGTCGGCCTGGGATCGTTGCTACCGCTGGCTCGCGCCGGCGGTCGCGGGATATCTCCGAGTGCAGGGTGCCGGCGACGTCGAAGACCTGACGAGCGAGGTGTTCCTCGCCATGTTCCGGAATATCGGCTCGTTTTCGGGGACCGAGGCCAACTTCCGTTCGTGGGTCTTCGTCATCGCCCACCGCCGGTTGCAGGACGAGCGCCGCCGCCGGTTCCGGCGGCTCAACCACAACGAGACGCTCGACGAGTCTCTCGCCGAGCACGTCGGCGACCCGGGCGGCGGGGGCACCGAGGAGGAGGTGCTCCGGGCGATCGGATCGGCCCGGGTCGTTGCGCTGTGCGCCCGCCTCGCCCCCGACCAGCGCGACGTCGTGCTCTTGCGCATCGTCGGTGATCTCAGCGTCGACCAGGTGGCCGAGGCGCTCGACAAGAGCCCGGGAGCGGTGAAGCAACTCCAACGGCGCGCCTTCGAGGCGCTCCGGCGGCTCGTCGACCGCGAGGGAGTAACCCTGTGAGCTCCTCCGGCGATGACGGGAGTGAGATGCCTCGACCCGGTCCCCTGGACGATGACGCCATCGATGCCCTGCTCGCGGGTACGGCACGCGGCGACGCCGGCCACGGCCTGGCGTCGTTCATCGAGGATCTTCGGGCGCTGGTGGGAGCGGTTCCTACGCCTTCTCCCGTCCTCGCGGCTGCGATGGCCGCGGGTGCCATCGCCACTCTCCAACCACCAGTCGCCCGATCCCCGGTCGCGACATGGAGGACGTTGCCGACGAGGATCCGGGGATTCCTGGCGGGTCTCGGGGTGGCGGGCAAGCTCGCGCTCGGTGCCGGCGTCGCGGCGGCCGCGGTCACGGGCGCGGCGGCGGCGGGCGTCCTGCCCGGCCCGGTCCAGCACGCGGTGTCGGAGGCGATCGGCAAGGTCACACCGTTCTCCTTTCCCGACCCGGACCACCACCACGGCCCGGTTCGCGGAAGCCTCGCGGGAGGCGAGGCCACTACCACGACGGTCGTCGAGGTCACCACGACGACTGCTCCGGGCGAGCGGAGTCACGACGGCAACGGCGCCGTCGTGACTCCGACGACCGGCGGCGCGCACGACGGTGTCGGCGCGGGCCACACGACGACGACCATCGGGCACGACGGCAACGGTTCGAACGGCGGCACTGGTACCGGAACTGGTGCCGGTACAGGTGCCGGAACTGGTGCCGGTACGGGTGATGGGATCGGTAACACCACGACGACGGTGCCCAACGGTGACGGAAACGGCACCACTCCGACCACGGTGTACAACGGCGTCGGTGACGGCAACAAGGCGAAGTTTCTGTCGATCCGATGCGCGCTGTCGGCCGACCGGGTGCGCATCGCCTGCAGCTGGAGCGCGTCGCGCAGTGCCGATCACGCGCGCTACGTTCTGTTTCGCACCGGCGATGGAAACGGGCGTGTGGTCCTGGAGACCGAGAACGCGCTGAGCTTCACCGACCCGTCGGTCGTGGCGGGCACCGCGTACGGGTATCGCGTCAGCTCATTGCGGGCGGACCGATCCGTTGATTCCCACAGCGCCTTGTTCCGCATCGAGTGCTGCGCCGCCGGGCCGACAGCCCCGGCGCCGACGACCACGACGCCGACCGCGCATCAGGACGCCACGACCGCCACCACCGTGCGCGGGGGTAACGGAGCCTCCGCCACGACCAAGCCCTAAGGGCAAAGAGCGCGGTTGCGGACGCACAGCAGCCACCGGAGAGCCCCCCTCCTCCGGTGGCTGCGGCGCGTTTCGAGGATGCTCAGAGCGGCGGACCGACGATCAGCTTGACGCTCGCGTCGTGCCGTTTGCCCGTCGAGTCGACCCACCCGACGATGACTGATTCGCCGGGGTGGAACTTGACGAGGGCCAGGCGCAACGCCGCGGAGTTGGAGATCGGCTTGCCGTCGAGCGACACGATGACGTCGCCGGTCTGCATCCCCGCCGCGCTCGCACCCGTATTGTCCTGCACGCCGACTACGAGCGCACCCGAGCTGACCGCGGCATTCTGCCCGTCGACGTTCTGCACCTGCACGCCCAGGAGCGCCCGGTCGCCGATGTGGACCTTGTCGGTGTCGGTGCCGGAGCGAATCTGACTCACGATGCCCACCGCGTTGTCGATGGGAATGGCGAATCCGATGTTCGACCCGATTTGGGCGTTGAAGCGCCCGCCTCCGGCCGCCGCGGTGTTCATGCCGATGATCTTGGCGTTGCGGTCTACCAGCGCGCCGCCGGAGTCGCCGGGCTGGATGGGCGCGTTGATCTGGATCATCCCTTCGAGGGTTTCCTGCGAACCGCCTGCGTCGCCTGCCGTAACTTGCTGATCGAGAGCCGTCACCTGACCCTGTGACGCGCTCGGCTTCCCACCTCGTCCGAGCGCGTTGCCGATCGCGACGACGGGATCACCGATGTGGACCTTCGACGGCTCACCGAACGTCACCGTCGGCAGGTTCGAGACCTTGTCGACGATCTGCAACAGCGCGACGTCCTCGGTGACGTCGTACCCGACCACCTTGGCGTCGTGCGACGGACCCGTGCCTCCGATGACCACCTTGATGCTCGTTGCGTCGGCGATGACGTGATTGTTGGTGAGGATCTCACCGGTGGACGAGATCAACATGCCACTGCCCGCGGCGCGACCCTGCGCGAGCGTCGTGTTGATGTTGACGAGCGCGGGATCGACCTTGGCTTCGATCGCGCTCATGTCGAGCGAGCCCGTGCCGGGTGGGGACGTCCCGCCGTTGCCGCCGCCGGGGAGGTTGCCGCCGCCGTTGCCGCTGTTGCCAGGCGGCAAGTTGTTCGAGTTGTCGGAGGTCGTGCCGCTTGCGTCGAAGGTTCGCGTGTTGGAGTTGTTGTGCACCGCGATCGCGACACCGGCTCCGACCCCCGCGGATGCGAGCACGAGCGCGAGTGCTGCGAGGACGGCGAGACCGCGCCGGGGTTTCGACGCCGCTCGCGGTGCCGGCGGAGCGGGAGACCAACCGCTCGGACCGGCGGGTCCCCACGCGGGAGGCGGCGGACCCCAGGCTCCGCCGCTCCCCGCGTCGGGAAGGGGAGCGGCGGGATCGCCCGCTGCGCC
Source organism: Acidimicrobiia bacterium (assembly GCA_038213435.1). Lineage (GTDB taxonomy): Bacteria > Actinomycetota > Acidimicrobiia > IMCC26256 > PALSA-610 > PALSA-610. Next base: position 28,013 of record JBBQTI010000009.1, on the reverse strand, counting down.
GGTCGGGTGCGCCTCGGTCGGGTGCGCCTCGGTCGGGTGCGCCTCGGTCGGGTGTGCCTCGGTCGGGTGCGCCTCGGTCGGGTGTGCCTCGGTCGGGTGTGGTTGCGTTGGTGGCCACGAAGCCCAGACGGGTTCGGGGCTGGGAACGGCTTCCGCCGGCGGTGTTGCCTCCGCCCCACCCTCGGCCGTCGGGGGCCAGCTGTACTGCGGCCAGGGCTCGAGTGGCTCGACCGGCGTCTGCTCGGTCGGGTCGCGGTCGTCGGCGTTCCGGGTCTCGTCCGATTCCGTCATCGGTTCATGCCTCGAGTCCGTGTGATCTCGCGCCCGGGGTGGCGCGTCCGACGCCGATTCTGTTCGCCCCGTTTGGGAGCGGGCTGTGAGGTTGCTGGATGATGACTCCCAATCGACGGATCACAAGGTTACGAGCACCACGGGTGCGACCGGTCGCCGATGCTGCACTGCCTTCGGTTCAAGGCCAGAGCGGCTCTTGCACCTCGAAGCCGAGCGGATCGCCCCAGCGATTGCGATACGACACCTCGTCGACCGGTCGCCGCGGCGCGACGGCCCATCGCCCGGTCGGGTAGCCGAAGGTCACACACGACGAGAAGAGCCAGCCGGCCTGCTTGGGCACCTCGAGGATGTCGAGCACTGCATCGATCTGGAACATGAAGACGCTCGTGAGCGACGAGCCGATCCCTTCCGCGCGCGCCGCGAGCATCGCCGACCAGGTTGCGGGAAAGATGGATCCACCCGTCGGATCGAACTGCACGAAGCTGAACAACAGCAGCGGGTACTCCTCGAAATGGTCGGCGAGATGTTGCGCGGAGCGTTGGATGCGCAAGAGCTGCGCCATCTCGGGATCAGTGGGATCTGCTCGCGCGGCCTCCAGCCGGTCCTTGTAGATCGTTTCCCACAGCTGCGCCAGGCAGCTGCGGTAGATCGGCCCGAGTCGTGCCTTCACGTCGGTGTCGTCGACCAGCATGAACCGCCAGTTCTGCGTGTTGCCGCCGCTCGGCGCGCGAATCGCGGCGTCGAGGATGCGCTGTTGCGCGTCGATCGGGATCGGATCGGCCTTGCAACGACGCATCGCGCGCGTCGTGTACAGCGCTTCGTAGACGTCCATGGGTCGCTCCGTTGCTCGGCTGCTACCAGGCGTAGGCCTCGGGCGCGCGGCCGCCCGGACCGGGGAAGATCTCGTCGAGCGTCGCCAGCGTCGCCTCGTCGAGCGCAAGGTCGACGGCGCGCAGAGACGCTCCTTCGAGCTGCTCGAGCGTGCGTGGACCGATGATGGGTCCGGTGACGCCCTTTTGGTGGAGCAGCCACGCGAGCGCGACCGCGGCCGGCTCCTCGCCGAGCTCGGCGCAGAATTTCTCCCAGCGCTCGAGTTGCGGGCGGATGCGTTCGTAGCGCGGTTGCACGCTCTTGCGTCGCGCGGTGTCGCCGGTGGTGACCGTGCCGCCCAACATGCCGCCGGCGAGCGGACTCCACGGGATGACGCCGAGCCCGTACACGCGGCACGCGGGAAGCACTTCGAGCTCGATGGTACGCGATGCGAGGTTGTAGAGGCTCTGCTCGCTCACGAGTCCGAGGAAATGGCGCGACCTCGCGGCTTCGTTCGCCTGCGCGATGTGCCAACCGGCGAAGTTGCTGCTGCCGACGTACACCACCTTTCCCTGCTGCACGAGCGTTTCCATCGCCTGCCAGACCTCGTCCCAGGGCGCGGCGCGGTCGATGTGGTGCATCTGGTACAGGTCGATGTGATCGGTCTGTAACCGACGGAGGCTTTCGTCGCACGCGGCGCGGATGTGGCGCGCCGAGAGCCCTCCGTCATTCGGCCACTCGGTCATCGGGCCGAAGACTTTCGTCGCGAGCACCACCTTCTCGCGCCGTCCGCCGCCCTGGGCGAACCAACGGCCGACGATCTCCTCCGTCGCACCTGGGCCCTTCGGACCGCCGTAGCGGTTCGCGGTGTCGAAGAAGTTGATGCCGTGCTCGAGCGCTCGGTCCATGATCTCGTACGAGTCGGCTTCGCTCGTGAGCGGTCCGAAGTTCATCGTTCCGAGGCAGATCGGGCTCACGCGCAGCGCGGTGCGGCCGAGCCGTCGATACTCCATGCTCTCTCCTTCAGCGACGGTGTTGCGAGCGATCAGCGTGGACGCTACTCACGAATCGGCCGCGAACACCACGTCTGGCTTTGCGTACCTCAGCCGGTCGGCGGCAAGCTCCCTCGGTGAGAAGACTTGCCGCAATCGCCGGCTGTGTCGTCGCAGTGGGCGCGTGCTCTTCCGCGTCCACGTCGACCGCGACACCGACCTCGGCGGTGACGACGACGTCAACGGTCGCGAGCGGACCACGCTCGATCGGTCACATGTTCGTGATCAACCTGGAGAACGAGGACTACGCGACGACGTGGGGAGCCAGCTCGCCCGCGCACTATCTCAATGGCACGCTCGTCGCGCAGGGAAAGCTGCTCACGCAATACTTCGGGATAGGGCACGCGAGCCTCGACAATTACATCGCGCAGATCAGCGGCCAGTCTCCCAACCCGACGACGCAGGCCGACTGCGTCAAGTATGTCGAGTTCACCGCGACGGGCACGGGCTCGTACGGACAGGCGCTCGGGCAGGGTTGCGTCTATCCGGCGTCGGTGAAGACGATCGGTGATCAGCTCACCGCGGTGGGCAAGTCGTGGCGCGCCTACCAGGAGGACATGAGCACGCCGTGTCGCCATCCGGTCATCGGTCGAGACGACTCGACACTGGTGGCACGGAAGGGCGACATGTATGCGACACGGCACAACCCGTTCGTCTATTTCCATTCGATCATCGACGTGCCGGCGTGCGCGACGCGCGTCGTCGACTTGAGGCGGCTCGCGACCGATCTGCAATCGGTGGCGGCGACTCCCAACCTCGTCTACATCACGCCGAACCTCTGCCATGACGGACACGATGCGCCGTGCGTCGACGGCCAGCCCGGCGGGCTCGTCTCGGCCGATCGATTCCTCGCGGCCGAGATACCGAAGATCCTGGCGTCGCCCGCATACAAGGCCGACGGGATGCTCGTGATAACTGTCGACGAAGCATCGTTCGCGCGCTCGGAAGCGTGCTGTCGCACGCCGCGTTCACCGAACGTCGCGAAGCCCGGGCTCAGCGGTCCGGGCGGCGGCCGGGTCGGTACGCTCCTGGTGTCGTCGCGGGTGAAGGCGGGAACGACCGACGCGACTCCGTACAACCATTACGCGCTCTTGTGCAGCATCGAGAACGTATTCGGGCTCGCGCATCTCGGCTTCGCCGGCGCACCCGGCCTCACGTGTTTCGGCAAGGACGTCTACGACGCATCGCCCGGAGACGGATCGCCGTAGAGCGCGCGCAGGGCTCACCCGAGCGCGAATCCTGCTCGCCCGCTACTTGTCGAGCTCGGGGATGACGTGCCGGCCGAGCAGCTCGATTGAGTGCATTACCTGCTCGTGCGGAATGTTGTACGGGTTCAGGAGACAGAACAGCAGCTCGCAGCCGACCGCTTCGTAGCGCTTGCAGATCTCGATGCAGCGGTCGGGGTCGCCGACGACGCCGGCTCCGCTGTCGTAGAGGTAATCCATGGTCAAGTGGTCGAAAAACCCGGCTTGCTCACCTTTCCGTGCCTCGCCGGCGTAGCCGTAGTTGCCCAGATCCTGGCCGCGTTCCTCCATCCACTCGGCAAGCGTCGCGATGTGATGACCGGCCGCACGCGGATACCAGACGAATGACTCTTCGGCCTCCGCGCGCGCTTTCTCGTTGGTGTCGCTGCAGTGCACCATCGTGAACGTCGCGGCAGTGCTGTTCGTGAACTTGCCGACGGGCTCGTCGCAGTCGGCGAGGCCGCGGCGATAATTCACGATGCGCTCTTCGAGGTTCTCGGGAGGATTGCCCACTGTGAAGGAGAGCAGCCCGATGCCGCGCTTGCCCATCTCGTAGTGGCCGTCGACGCTCGATGTCGCGCCCCAGATCGGCGGGTGCGGTTGCTGCACGGGCTTCGGGTGGACGCGTCGCGGCGGCATCTGCCAGTACTTGCCGTCGAACGAATACTCGTCGTTGGTCCAGATCCCGACGATGTGCTGCAACGCCTCGTCCCACATCTCCCGGGTCTCGTGCGGGTCGAGGCCGAAGCCTTCGATCTCGGCGCGGGTCGACGAACGACCGGTTCCGAACTCGACCCGGCCGTCACTCACCAGGTCGAGCACCGCGACACTCTCGGCGGTGCGGATCGGATGGTTGTACGGCTTCGGCAGCAGCCGGACGCCGTAGCCGATACGCAGGTTCTGGGTCACCGCCGCGATGTGGCCGTACAACACCTCGGGGTTCGAGCAGTGCGAATACTCGTCGAGGAAGTGGTGCTCGACGGTCCAGAACGAGTGGAAGCCCATGCGATCGCCGAGCTTCACCTGCTCGATCGTGTTCTTGTACGCCTCGTACTCCTTCTGAGGTGTCCACGGTTTCGCGACCGGAATCTCGTAGAACATCGCAAATTTCATGGCGGGAAACTACGGCCGCCGCGTCACGACTGTGAAATCAAGTTCACACCTGTGAAACGACCGCGTCGGCGAAGCGGCGGAGCAGGTCGATCTTCTCCTGGAGCGGTTGGGCGTCGGGCTCGGAGGTGTACGGATGCCGGAAGCCGACGATTGCGTCGGTGACCCCGAGATCCTCGAGCCGGTGCACGCCGTCGATCGAGAACGCGTCGAGCGAGATCGCGTGCACCTCGAACGCGTCGACCGCGCGCCCGTATTCGGCGCGCAACGCGTGGACGCGCTGCACCATGTTTCCGAGCTCGGCGGGGTCGCCGCCCGCGTGGATCCATCCGTCACCAGCGCGCGCCGCGCGCCGCAGCGCGACGTCGGCATGACCGCCGACGAGGAGCGGTATCGGGCGGGTCGGGGTGGGACAGATCTTGCAGCGCTCGAGCTGCAACAGCTCACCGTGGTACTCGAACCAACCGCCGGCCGTGAGGCCGCGCAGGGCATCGACCATCTCGTCCATGCGCGCGCCGCGACGTTCCCACGGCACGTCCATCGCCGCGAAGTCCTCGGGCCAGGGGCTGATGCCCACGCCCAGCCGTAACCGGTCGTCGCTCAGCACCGCGATGCTCGCAGCCTGCTTGGCCACGAGCACGACCGGCCGTACCGCGAGCTTCAGCACGAAGGTGGTGAAGCGTATGCGATTCGTGCGCGCGGCGAGGTAGGGAATGAGCGTGAAGGGCTCGATGATCGGCTTGTCCTCGAGGAACGCGCGATCGCCGTCGGCGGTGTAGGGATAAAGGGTCTCGGAGGCGGCCGGGAAGATCAGGCTGTCGGGCACGACGAACGAGTCGTAGCCCGCGTCTTCGGCCGCCTGCGCGAGGGGAGCGAGGAATGCGGGATCGCAGAAGGTCTCGGCGTAGCTGAATCGCATGGGCGTGATCTTGCCCGATGCACATCATCGGAACCGCAACCGAGCGACGTACAGATCGGGCTGCGACGGGCGTTCGGCGGTGAGCTCGTGAAGACGTAGTGGCCGGAGCCGACGGTCACCTCGACCTCGCCCCGCGCGCCCCGCGCGTCGGTCACGCCGGGATCGCCGACCACGCTTCGCCCACTCTCCTCGACGGTTCCGACACTCGACCCGGCGATGTGCACGGTGGCGCTGACGTTGGTCGGGATCGTCACGTCGGTGCCGTTCGCGACCACGATCGGCTTCCGGCCTTGGAGCACGCGCGCGCCGCGACTGCGTACGGCCTCCATCTTGATCGCGGTCGGGAAGCCCGCGCCGCCCCGCCCGCGCAGGCCGGAGGCCGGGGGAGGAGCCGGGGTGCGTTGGTTCCGGCGTCTGCGAGTGGTTTCACGAAGGTGGTCATGGTCATCGCGCAACTCCGGGGTACGTGACGCGGCGCGGGGAGGCGGATTCGGGAGCGACGATCGCCGCGGTGACGCGCCACCCCACGCCGGCGAGAGCCAGAGCGGCGCACGACAGATACACGGTGCGGGCCCATGGCGCGGCCGCGTCGGTTCCCGAGCTCAATCCGTGCAACATCGCGACCGGCCAGCACGCATACGCGCTCCAATGCACCGCGCGCCAGACGCGGTACCCGATTCGGTGTCGGAGCAGGCTCGTGATCACGAGCGCGGCGAGCAGGTCGACCGCGACCACGCCGAGCCCGATTCCGAGCGGACGGTACCGACCGGTGAACGGGACGATCGCGTTGAGCAGGTGAATCGGCGACACTGGATCGAGGAGCGTCGTTGCGATGTGTGTCGCGAGGAAGGCGACGGACAGCAGCGAGATGTTCTTGTGGAGCGTCGCGGTGACGAATCGCGGCCATCGGGGTGCGCTCCACCGCATCGTCGTGAGGAGGCCGAGGGTTACGCTGATCGTGAGCAGGCGACCGCGACGAAGCCCGTTCCGCGCGCGAGGTACCACAGCGTCGCGTTCGGGATCAGGGTGCCCATCACGAAGCTCCGGAAACGATGGTGGCCGATCCGCTCGATGGCGCGACGGTTACCGGGGTCGCCGCGGTCGGTGTCGTCGTCGCGGCGGTTCCCGCGGACGCGGAGCTCCCGGCGCTCCCGGCGCTTGCGGAGCTGGTCGTGCTCGTCGTCGATTTCGAGCTGGACGAGGCGGCGGTCGATCGGCCCGCGGCCTTGTTCGCGGTGTTCGTGGTCGTCCCGGCGGCGTGGGCGGCGAGCCCCGCAAAGACGCCGGTCCCGGTCAACGCGCCGGCGAGCGACCAGCGGGTCAGTTTCTTGATCCGCTTCAGGCCGGCGTCTCGGTCTTTCCGGCTTCTGGGGCTCGCGGCCTGGCTGTTCATGGCGTCGATGGTGGCTCAGCGGCCTAAGGGCAAGCTTCGGAGTCGGTAAGGATTGAGCCAATGTTGATCCAGGCTCGGTTCCGCGAGGCGATCGCGAGCGGCGCCGTCACGCTGACGTTTCGGCGGTGGAAGCGTCCTCAGGTCGTCGCCGGCAACACCTATCGCACCGCAGCCGGGCGCCTCGTGGTCGAGGGCGTTGACGTCGTCGATCCCGACCGCATCACCGACGCGGATGCGAAGCGGGCCGGGTTCTCCTCGCGCGCCGAGCTACTCCGCGAGCTTCGCGGCGCGACCGATCTCCCGACCTATCGCATCCGGTTCCGTCCGGCAGTCGGGCCCGATCCGCGTGCATTGCTCGCGGCAACGGTCACGCTCTCCGAGGACGAGATCACCGAGTTGCGGCTCCGCCTCGCGCGTCTCGATCGTGCGAGCTCACACGGGAGCTGGACCGCAGATGTCCTCCGGACGATCGCAGAGCGGCCCGGCGTGCGCGCCGCGGACCTGGCCGCGAGCTTCGGTCGCGAGACGCAGCCGTTCAAGCTCGACGTGCGCAAGCTGAAGAACCTGGGGCTCACCCTGAGCCTCGAGGTCGGCTACCGCTTGTCGCCGCGCGGCGAGGCGTACCTCGCCGTGAATCACGCGTCGTAGACGAGGATCGCTCCGCTATAGCAGGCGACCCAGATTCGATGGTGCGTCGGTTCGTACGCGATGCCGATCGGATGATCCGGAACCGGGAAGGTGTTCACCACTTCGAGGTCGGACGTCCTCAGCACCGACACCGTGTTCGACCCGTAGTTGACGACATAGAGCGCGCGACCGTCGGACGACATCGCCATACTCCGCGGCTGCGTGCCGGTCGCGGTGCGCGCGACCACATGTCTCGTCGCGGTGTCGACCGAGACGACGCGGTTGTCGCCGTTCAGGGTGACGAACAGGTGCCGGCCGTCGGCCGAGAGCACGAGGTGTCGCGGCGAATTGCCCACACCGCGCAACCACGACACCGCGAACGTCGAGAGGTCGATGCGGGCGACGTCGAACGAGCCCATTACCGCGACGTATGCGACCTGCAAGCGACCGTCGATCGCGATCCCGCGCGGGTATGCGCCCAAATGGATGCGTTGCATCTCGCGCAGGGTGTCGTGATCGAGGATGCTGAGGTCGTAGCTGCACCAATTGCTGACGAGCACGTACCGGTCGTCGGGCGTCACCGCCACGTACTTGGGCACCATCCCGACGGGGCCGACCGCGTCGATGGCCAGCGTCGTAACGCTCACCCGGTACACGTAGCTCGGGCTCAAACCGCCCGGACCGCGGCAGTTGTCGGAGCCCTCGGGTCCGAAGTTCGCGCCGTACATCGAATAGTTGGTCGCGAAGACGTAGCGGTGCGCGTTGTCGACCGCCGCCTCCACCGGCGCGCCGCGGGCCACGCCCGGGTGGCCGCCGATCCCGAACTGCGCGAGGTCGACGCTGTCGGGAATCGTCTTCACGAGCGAACCGCCGGCGTCGTACACGGTCATCGTGTGCCGGTACATCATGTTCTGGGCGAACACGAGCCCGGTCCCGGTCGCGGTCACGGACTTCGGCGAGATCGCGCCGCTCACAGTGGCGACGCGGGTGAGCACGAAGTCGTGGGCGGGGTCGTGCGGAGGCGTCGTCGTGGTAGAGGTCGTCGTGGTAGAGGTCGAGGTCGTGATGACCGTCGACGTCGACCGTTTTGTCGATGCGGTCGTCGAGGATGCACGATCGACGCGCCCGACCGCGTGCACCGAGCGCGCGGAGCGCGTCGTTGCGTGTCTCGAGAGGGCGACGGCGCCGCCCACACCGAGTACGACGACGAGCGCGGTCCCCGCGCGGAGTCGGGTCCGGTGCACGGCAAAGTGTATTGCCGCGGGCCGCCGGATTGACGCGCCGGTCTCGCGCCGCGATGCTGCGGCTGCGAGCCGCGGGGGTCGGACCGAACGAGGGAGCCGGGAAAATGGACGTGCGATCGATCGTCGATGTCGAACCGGAGGTCGAGCACAACGGGACCGTGCCGGTGTGGTATCTGGTGCACCCCCGAGAGATGAGGGACCTGACGGAGGGCGGTCACCTCGAGCTCGTCAACGAGTTCGAGGTCGCGAGCGGCGGTTTCGTGTTCCCGCACTCGCATCCGACGCACGAGTTCTATTTCGTGATGTCAGGGCGAGGGGTGATGACGATCGATGAGGAAGACCGCGACGTCTCGCCCGGCGACCTCGTGTACATCCCCCCGGACACGATTCACAGCCTGAGGCCGACCGGTGGCGGCGCAATCCATTGCTTCTGCTTCGCGGTCGCGGTGAAGGACGCTCCGGAGATCGACTACACGTCTCACTGACGCCGCAGACCCGCGCCGTGCGGGTTCAGCGCGGGCAGGGTGTTCCGGCGAGCGACTGCGTGAGCGTGACGGTGCCCAACGGCAGGTTGCGTAGCCGCGTCCACCCGTCGTCGGTCGACGCGGCGCAGCCGCCGGGACGCACCGACCAGTGGCTCGTGGCGCGCACGCGCAACACGAGGTCGCCCGCCCCGGAGACCGAGAGGGTCATCCGGTCGGGCGTCATCGACTGCAGCGTGGCCGGCCCGTCGACGAGACCCTCGAATCCGTCGACCTGCCAGACGCGCCAGTGCGCGTCGTGCCAGACCTCGTGCAGGTACGGAAGACCCCTCGAGATCAGCCGACGCTCGCCGAGCGACGAGTCGTCGAGGCGCGCGTCGGGCAGCGCGACGAACTTCACGCCGTTCGTGTGCAACCACGTGCGGTAGCTCGAGGGGGTGAGTGGTTCCGAGTAGAAGATCGGGTTGTACGCGATATCGAGCTGACGTTCCCATCCGCGCGCAAGCGGAACGTGCGGCGCCGCGTACGCCGCCTCCCAATGGCGGTACGTCGAAGGAATCTCGACCCGGCCGATTGTGCTCGATCGGCTCCCGAGGTACGAGAGGAGCGGCTGGTAGTAGCCGACGCGCGTCGACGGATCGGTGCGCGCGAACGCGATTCCGTCGACGGCGGGGAACCACTGCCAGACGAGCAACGGGATCGCGAGGACGGCGAGCACCAGTCGTCGACGAGGCAGCAGTGCGCACGCGAGGAGCGGGCCCGCGACGTACTGGCCGAGGCGGCTGACGTTGCCGCCGAGCGCCGTCGGCACGACGAACGATCCGATCGCCAGCAGCGCGAAGCATGCCGCGCCCCACCGCACCGCGGTGTAGCGGCGCAGGGCGATCGCCACGACGAGGCAGAGGATCAGGTCCCAGACGAGCGCCCACGGCTCGTACGGCTCCGAACCGGCAGTGGGGAACAGCAACGCGACGATGGCGATCGGTGCCAGCGCACCGACGAGGAGCGCGAGCGCCTGCGTGCGTTGCGCACGTTGGGAACAGGCCCACGCCAGCGCGACGATCGCGAGGAAGCCTCCGGCGAGCGGACTCGCGAGCGAGCACAAAACGGCGGCACCGACGGCGACGGCCGCCTTGCGGTGCTGGAGCGCGTAGATCGCACCGAGGGCGAGTGCGACTCCGAATGCGTAGGTGGTCCGCCCGACGATGAGATTGATGACCGTGCCGAGCGCGAACCAGAGGCTTCCGAGCCAGGCGACCGACCCGAATGCGAAACGAAGAATGCGCTCGAAGACGAACGCCGACGCGATGCCGCTGAGCGCGCCGAGCGCGAGCGGACCGATCGGCGCGCTGATTGCCGGCGCGATCACGCTGTAGCCGAGCAGCGCGTGGCCGCCGAACCATTGACTGTTCCAGAGCACGAACCCGTCTTGGCGGAACAACTCGGCGCGAAAGACCTGCGCGGGGAGATCCGACCCGCGCCAACCGAGCGTGATCGCGAGCACCGCGAGCACGCCCGCGACGGTGACGACCGCGGCCACGGTGGGCCATCCGTCGAGGCGGGGCGCGGGGCGCGAGCGCGTCGGAACCGCGAAGGTGCCGCTCACCACGGACCTTCCGCTCGGGCCACGACTCGAGGCCGGGACTTGACCGCGCAGCGCACTCGGAGAGGACGGTAATCGTCGTCGCCGGTTCCCCGGTCGCAGGGCGTCATATTCTGCTCAGTATTACGCATTCGGCCGTTCACACTTCCGGCTGGATCGCGTCAGAAGCCACTCATAGAGTCGCCAGGATTGGCCCGGGCGCCCTTTCAGGGGTGCCTGTCGAAACAGCGTCTGCTTGGGAGGCACTGTGAACATCCTGCACGCCGCCGGTCCGCTTCCGCCCGCGATCGACGGCGGGGCGGGCGGTCTGGGCATCAGCACGAACCTGCTGTGGATCTGCGTGGGCGGCGCCCTGGTCATGTTCATGCAGGGCGGATTCGCGTTGGTCGAGACGGGCTTCACGCGCAGGAAGAACGCCGCGCACACGATGGGCATGAACGTGGCGATCTTCGGCACGGCGTTCGCGGCGTTCTTCGTGATCGGATACGGGCTGATGTTCGGGGGCTACTCGTTCCCGAACCTTTTCGGCTACGACGTGCGGGTCGGAAGCGAGCTGCTCGGTAGCGGCAATTGGGTGTTCTTGTGGAGGGCTCCGCTGTTCATGTCGGGCAAGGCCTCGACCGTTTCGGTGCTCGCCTACTTCTTCTACATGGCCGCGTTCATGGACGCGACCGCGACGATCCCGACGGGCGCGATGGCCGAACGCTGGAAGTGGAACAACTTCGTCGTGTGGGGATTCTTCTGCGGCGCGATCTACTACCCGCTGTTCGGCGCGTGGACGTGGGGCGGGGGTTGGCTCGCCAAGCTCGGCGCGAGCGCGAGCCTCGGCCACGGATACGTCGACTTCGCGGGCTCCGGCGTCGTGCACGCGATGGGAGGCATGGCGGCCCTGGCGGGTGCCATCGTGCTCGGGCCCCGCATCGGGAAGTACCGAAAGGACGGTCGGCCGCAGGCGATACCCGGTCACAATATTCCGATGGCGCTGATGGGCGTGATCGTCCTTTTGTTCGGATGGTTCGGCTTCAACGGCGCGTCGACGCTGGCCGCGACCGACACCCGCTTTGGCCTCATCATCGCCAACACGGCGATCGCGGCGGCGTTCGGCACGGTCATTTCGATGCTCTATGTCATGAAGCGTTTCGGCAAACCCGACCCGGCAATGTTCGGCAACGGGCTGCTCGCGGGCCTGGTTGCGATCACCGCGCCCTGCGCGTTCGTCACGCCGTGGGCGGCGGCACTCATCGGGAGCATTGCCGGAGTTCTCGTCGTCGAAGCCGTGTTGTTCATCGACCGCCGCGGCGTCGACGACCCGGTCGGCGCGGTCGCGGTGCACGGGGTCAACGGCGTCTGGGGTCTCATCGCGCTCGGGCTGTTCGCCAACGGGAAGTACGGCGGCGACTGGAACGCGACCGCAGCGTCGGGTGGCACAAAGACCGCACACGTTTGGGGCTTGTTCTACGGGCACGGCGGCGGAGGACAACTCGTCGCACAACTGATCGGCGTGCTCGTTCTGTGCACCGTCATGTTCGGCATCGCGTACGCGTTCTTCAAGATCAGCGACCTGGTGACGGAAGGCGGGATCCGGTCCGACCGCGATTCCGAGCTCGCAGGCCTCGACGTCCCGGAAATGGGCATGCACGGCTACAACGACGAGAATCTCACCGGGTTCGAGCACGAATATGTGCCGCGTGGCTCGAGGGCGGGGAACGAGAAACAACCGACCGAGTGAGCCGCCGACCGAGCGTCTGCAGGCTCGTCGCGTGACAAATTCGGCGTTCCGGCCGGCCGTCGACAAGTAGCGTCGATCGGCATGACGGGTCCGATGGTCGAGGCGCGCGCGCTCACGAAGCGCTTCGGCTCGTTCGTCGCGGTCGACGGCATCGACTTCACGATCGAGCCCGGCGAGGCGTTTGGTTTCCTGGGTCCGAACGGCGCGGGCAAGACGTCGACGATGCGCATGATCGGCTGCGTATCGCCGCGTTCCGGTGGCCGGCTCAGTGTGCTCGGCCTCGATCCGGCACACGACGGGCCGCAGATCCGCGCCCGGCTCGGGGTCGTGCCCCAAGAGGACAACCTCGACACCGAGTTGTCGGTGTGGGACAACCTCATGATCTACGGCCGTTACTTCGACCTACCGCGCCGCGAGATCCGCGAACGAGCGGCGGAGTTGCTCGAGTTCGTCCAGCTGAGCGATCGACGCGGCTCGCGTGTCGATCCACTCTCGGGTGGGATGAAGCGCCGGCTCACCATCGCCCGCTCACTCATCAACCGGCCCGAGGTCCTGCTGCTCGACGAGCCGACGACGGGTCTCGATCCGCAGGCCCGGCATCTCCTTTGGGATCGGCTCTACCAGCTCAAGCGCAGCGGTGTCACGCTCGTGCTCACGACGCACTACATGGACGAGGCCGAGCAACTGTGCGATCGGCTCGTGATCATGGACAACGCGCAGATCGTCGCCGAGGGCTCGCCCCGGCAGCTGATCGCCGACAACGTCACCCGAGAGGTCGTCGAGGTCCGCCTCGGCATCGACGCCGACACCGCGTCGGAGGTCGCCGCGCTCAAGCAGTACGGCGACCGGATCGAGGCGCTCGCCGATCGGGTTCTCGTGTACACCGATGATGGCGATGCCATCGCGGGTGCGGTGACGAGCGACGGCTTCGCCCCGGCCTCGGTTCTCGTCCGGCGCGCGAGTCTCGAGGACGTCTTCTTGATCCTCACCGGCCGTAGCCTCGAGGACTGAGGTCGCGCCGTGTCGACCCCTGCGCTCGTCCGCGTCGTGGAACGGGAGGCGCGCGTCTACGCGCGATTGTGGCGTGGCCTCGCGTTCAGCACGTTCGTCCAGCCCGCGCTGTATCTCGGGGCGATGGGTGTCGGTCTGGGCGGTCTCGTCCGTGCGCACACCGGGTCGGTCGACGGTCTCACCTATCTGGATTTCGTCGCGCCCGGCCTTCTCGTCGCGAGCGCGATGCAGCTCGCAGCCTCGGAATCGATGTGGCCCGTGCTCGCCGGCGCGAAATGGATGCGCCAGTACCACGCAGTGGTCGCGACGCCGATCCGGCCGGGAGAGCTGTACGGCGGGTTCGTGCTCTGGACCGCGATCCACGCGACGGTCGGCTCGACCGCGTTCCTCCTCGTCGCCGCGCTGCTCGGCGCGGTTCCATCGGGGTGGGGCATCTTCGCGATCCCCGCCGCGGCTCTGTGTGCGGCGGCGTTCTGCGCGCCGATCGCGGCCTTTTCGATGAGCCAGGATTCCGACCTCTCGTTCCCGATGATCATGCGCCTGGGCGTGTTGCCGTTGTTCTTGTTCTCCGGCACGTTCTTCCCGATCAGCCAGCTCCCGAGCGGGTTGCGGCCGCTCGCCGCGTTCTCTCCCCTGTGGCACGGGGTCGAGCTCGCGCGCGCGGCGACGACCGGGCACTTCGACCTTGTCGCGGTCGTCGCGCACGTCGCGGTACTCGTCGGGTGCATCGCCGTAGGCGCGTTCGCGGGCATACGCACCTTCACGCGGCGGTTGTCCTCATGACGTCGACCATGCGGATCCTTCCCTTCCTCCGCTGGGGGCATCGGCCGTGGCGGCTCGTGGAACGCAACGTCCTGGCGTACCGACGCATCTGGTACATCTTCCTGAGCGGGTTCGCGGAGCCACTGTTCTTCCTCCTCTCCATCGGAATTGGCGTCGGCGCGCTCGTCGGCGATCTCGACGTGGGCGGTCACGTCGTGTCGTACCGCACCTTCGTCGCACCGGGTTTGCTCGCGATCGCGGCCATGAACGGCTCGCTGCTCGACACGACCTTCAACTTCTTCTTCAAGATGAAGTACGCACACACTTACGACGGTGTGCTCGCCGCACCGCTCACGCCGCGCGATGTCGCGACCGGCGAGATCACCTGGGCGCTTCTCCGCGGCACGATCTATTCCGCGGTCTTCCTGCTCACGATGCTGCTGTTCGGAGACCTGCGATCGTGGTGGTCGCTGCTGGCGCTGCCGGGTGCCGTGCTGATCGGCTTCGGCTTCGCGGGGGTCGGGCTCGCGGCGACGACATTCATGCGATCGTTCGTCGACTTCGACTACGTCAACATGGCGATGATCCCGCTGTTCCTCTTCTCGGCCACGTTCTTTCCGCTGGTGCGCTATCCCGCGGGGCTGCAGGCCGTCGTCCGCTTCACACCGCTGTACCAAGGCGTCGTACTGGAGCGGTCGTTGGTGATCGGCGACCTCCACGTCACGCTGTTGCTGCACGCCGCCTATCTCGCGGCCATGGGACTCATCGGCCTGCGCGTCGCCTCGCGCCGCATCGGGCTCCTCCTGCAGCCCTGATCGAGCGTCGTATCAGAATGTCGTATCAAGCGTCGTGTATCAATAGCGGAGCTCGGCGACGACCGCGAGGTGGTCCGACGGCCAGACGCCGTCGACTGGCGCGGCGCCGGCCAACCGCGCGTCGACCACGTGCCCGACGCCTCCGAGCTTCGGGGTGCCGACCAGCACGTAGTCGATGCGTCGGTCGCGGTCGAGTGCAGCCGCGTTGAAGGGGTTCGCGTTCGACGCGGTCGCGCCCGGCGCCGCGTTACCGGCCGCGAGCCACGCGTCGCGAAACATCACACCCGGCACCGGGACCGCGGCGTGGCCGGTCAACATCCGGACCTCGTCGCTCGCGGGATCGGCATTGAGATCGCCGCACAAGACTGCGGGAAACGTGCGCGGCTGGCGCTCTCGCACCAGACGGCAGATCTCCGCGACCTGGGCCTGGCGAATCGCGCTGTGGTCGTCGCGCCAACTGAGATGCGCGCAGTACACCTGGATCGGTCCACGCGGGCCGTCGATCTCGGCGAACACCACGATCCGCTCCTCGCCCTCGTCGTCTCGGGCGTCTCCCGCGCGGCGCGGGAGCACGCGTACTTCGCGCGCCCGTATCGGCCAGCGGGAGACGACTGCGTTCCCGGAGCGGGCGCCGTCTCGCTCGAGGTTCGCGTCGAACACGATGTGGTCGTAACCGAGCACCGACGCGAGCTCGTGGGCCTGGTTGCGCTCGTCGTCCGCCCACACTTCCTGCAGTGCCCAGACGTCGGCGTCGACAGCACGCATGCTCGCCTCGATCGGACCCATGCGCTCGGCCCACGGCCCGTATCGCCCCCAGAGATTCCAGGTCGCGATTCGCACTCGGGTCGAGACGAGTGGTCCGTACCCGGGGTCGTAGTCGCCGGATCCGGCGTCGTCGGATTGGTCGTCGAGGCTCACCGCGAGATCTTGGCGCACCGGTCGGGGGCGCGCCTACCGTCGCGGCGTGATCCGCCGGTTGTTCAAGAACCTCACCCTGCTCGACCCGAGCGATGCTCCCGACGCATCGGCGCAGCTCGAGCGCGACGGCTACGCGCGGTTGCAAGGCGTGTTCGGCCCGACCGAGGTGGCCCAGATGCGAGAGGAGGTCGACGCGATCTTCCACTCGTTCCCGCCCGAGCGGACGCGGGGCGACAAGGACGAGTTTCGCTACGAGATGCTCAACCGCAGCGCGGCCTGCCAGGCCGCGGTAACGCATCCCGAGATTCTGCGCGTGGTCGAGCCCCTGCTCGGCGACGACTGCCACGTCGTCGCGAACTCGGCGTGGCGCAATCCGCCCGAGTTTGCCGGTGGCGCGTGGCATTGCGACGCCGGGCCGCACATACCCCGACCGGAGGGCGTGCCGTGGGACGAGCGCATCCCCTATCCGGTGTTCGCCGTGGCCACCCACATCTACCTGCAGGACTGCACACGCGCCGACGGTCCGACCGCGGTCGTCCCCGGCAGTCATCGTTCGGGCCGCCTCGCACCCTTCGACCGGATGGACGCCGAAGACCTCTCGTACGACGGTCGGCCCCCGGTTGTGTTCGAGGTCGGGGCCGGCGATGTCGCGCTTTTCGTCTCGGACGCGTGGCACCGCGGTCTTCCTGCCGGCCCCGGCGGTCGCGGTCGCTACTTCCTGCAGGTGCACTACGCCCGTCGCGACATCGCGCAGCGCATCCGCACGACGGCCGAAGTGAATCATCTGTCGGCCGAAGCCGTCGGACGCGCCACCACCGAGCGCGCGCGCACGCTCCTCGGGCTCCACGGGCCGTTCTTCTACGACGCCTGACCGCGAACCTCGTTTTCGCGACCGGTCAGATGTCGAGCGGGCAGGTGTCGGTGATGCCGAGCACTTCCAGGGTTCGCCCGAGGCCGAGGAACACGGCGCAGCACAGTGTGAGATCGAGGATCTCGTGGTCGCCGAAGTGTGCCCGCAGGCGGGTGAACAGTTCCTCGCCGATCGCGCGATGATCGGTTGCGAACCGCTCGGCGTACTCGATCGCGAGTCGCTGGCGATCCGAATAGCCGGGCCAGGTTCGCCATTCGTCGAGATGCGCGTACACGTCTTCTGTCACGCCCGCTTCGACCACCGACGGGGCGCGAAACGTGGAGCACGCATCGCACGCATTGAGCTGCGCGATTCGCATGCGCGCGGGTTCCCGCTCGGCCGCGGGCAGCAACGACCGCTGGTAGACGGTCGTGATCATGCGATCGACCATGCCGGCCATCTCGGGCCGTAGCGACCACACCATCGCGGCGTCGCCGCCGGGCCCGTCGGGAATGTCGATCCGTGCCATGCCGAGAGGGTACGTCCCCGCTACGGAATGATCTCCCGGTAGTAGTTCTCGGCGCCGATCCGCTTGATGTCCTCGTACCAGCTGCCGTCGTACGCGTCGGTGTGGCCCTGGCGCATTGGGTCTTCGAAGTTCCAGGCCTGGCGCTTGTAGGTCCAGTTGTCGGGATGCAGACGATGGGACTGGCGCCAGTGGGGGATCGCCGCCGCGTGGTCGCCGGCGCGGTGCAGGTACTGACCGAGCTCGAACTCCGCCGCGGCCGTCGCCTCGGCGCCGGTGCGCGGCTCGGAGCGAGCGATCACCTCGTCGGCCGTCAGGGCGTAGCGACTCTCGCGATCGCGCGCGACCCAATCGTCGACCATCGTGACGTACACATCGGGATCGCTCTTGATCTTGCGTGCTTCGCGCAACACGTCGGCGATATCGGGTGGCACCGTCGACAGGTCGATCGTGCGGAACGATTCGGTGACCGGGTTGCGGCCGGGGTGCGCGGGCTCCGACGGACGGACGATCATGCCGTCCTCGTCGATCCAGACGCCGTTCGGCACGTTCACGAACCCGAACAGCTCGACGGTCAGGTGGGCCTCGTCGATCAGCGACGGGTGCTCGGGGTGTGCCTGCTCGATGAAGGGACGCGCTTCACTCGACTCGACGTCGAGCGCGACGGTCACGACCTCCAGGCCGAGGGGGTACCAGCGGGTGCGCAGCTCCTGCCACACGGGCAGGTCGAAGCGGCAGCCTCACCAGGAAGCCCACGCGACCAGCAACACCTTCCGGCCGCGCAGGCTCGACAGCTTGAAGGGGTTGCCGTCGGCGTCGGGCAGAACGAGGTCGGGGGCGACGGCCGACGTGAGGGCTCGACCCGTCACCGCGGTCTCGGGCCCCAACGCCCAGACGCCGTGCAGCTCGTCGGCGACGAGGGGCATGCCGAGCCGCTCCGAGATCACAGGTGCGTCCAGCCGGCCGTCGCCGAGCCGCGCGACCGGGGGCAGCGGAACGCACGCGTCGGCCTTGCACGCACCCTGCGGTTTGATCGACCAGCCGGTTCGGGCCTCGAATTCGTGCTCGTCGACCTTCAGGTCGTGCAGGATCACGTGTCGCACGATAGACGCGGAGGATCGATTCATGCGCGAGCACCGGTACGAGTTCGAGATGCCACACTCGGCGGCCCGGATCTGGGCGCTGTTCCAGGACTACGACCGGTGGAGCGATTACGCGCCGATGGTGAAGCGCGTCGACGTGCTGTACCCCGGCGACGACGATCACAACGGCCGGCTGCGCCGCGTTATCTACAAGATGCCACTCGGCCGAGAGGGTTCGGCGCTCGAGCTCGTCACCGACGTCGAACCCGAGCGCGGTTACACCTACACGATGATCTCGTCGACGCCCGGAAACGACCAGATCGGCCACGTCGCGCTCGAGCCACTCGGAGCCAACCGGACGATGTTCCGTTTCGACGAGCGCTACAACCTCCAGAAGGCGCCGTTCAAATGGTTCGAGGGACCGATCTACAAATTCATCAACAAGAACAACGAAGACTCGATGCGCCGCGCCTCGGCCTGGCTCAGCGACCACCCCGAATACCGGGCGGACTTGTGCGACGACTGAGTTGAGCGCCGGTGACCTTCATTTGTCCGGGGTCGGCGAGGCGGACGTCGGATATCGACGCGCGTATTCGTGCTGAAGCATCGACAGCACATGAAGATCCCCGAAGCTGCCGCCACCGAAGGTGTGTTCCCGCAGGAGTGCTTCCTCCTCGAAGCCCAACGAGGTGTGCAGTCGTACGACCCGTCGGTTCGAGTCAGTCACATACGCATACACCTTGTGAAGCCCGAGGTGATTGAAACAGTGGCCCAGCACGAGCAACTCGGCGTCGGCGACGATGTCGAATCGCCGGTAGTTGTGATCGCCGACAAAGAGCGGCCCGAGCTCGCAGCGCCGGTTGCGCAGGTCGATGTCGATGAGACCGATCGTCCCGATCGGGATGGCATCGGGTGTGGGCCGGTTCTTCTTTTCGTACGGTGCTCGATTGCTACTGTCCCGGACACTGATCAGCCAGAGGCGGCGCGTCTTGTCCTGCGCCAGACGCTCCAAGAACATTCGCTGACCGACAGTGTTGAGAGGCTCGTACTCGACGAACCCGGCATAGATCTCCGGCGCGTTGCGCCAACGAACGATGGTCGGAATGTCTTCGGGCTCGATCGCGCTGACCACGACCCGATCGGTGATCATCATCGTTCTGTGCTTTGACTCTGCGTCCGTACCTTCTTGAACCTCTCTCCGTGAAGGTCGCCGGTCACGAAATCGATCTGCATCGGAACCTCGTGGCGCCCGAGAAAGCGGCGGCAATGTCGCTTGATGTCGGTCCTGAGCTGCGAGGTGTCGGTGCCAGGTGCGACCTGAACGCGGGCGCAGACGATGTTGCCGAGAACCGGATTCGGGCGCCCGAAAACCGTCGCGGCGCGCACGAGCGGAACCTGCTCGATCACCGCTTCTACTTCCGAAGGAGTCACCTTCTCGCCGCCCACGTTTACCAGCTCTCCTTGCCGGCCCAGCACGCGAATGAAATCACCGTCGATCGTGACCGCATCTCCGGTCATGAACCATCCATCCTCTGTGAAAGGACTCGGCGCGTTGAGATAGCCGAGCATGGCCGAAGGAGTCCGAATCTCGAGCAGTCCGTCGATGACACGCGTCTCGATCCCCTCTCCGCCGACGCGCATCCAAAGCGATTCGTCGTCGCGCGATCGCGACCGGAGAATGCCCAGCTCGGCGAGCCCATACGTTTGGAGCAGCCGGACCGATGGCATCTGCGCGTGTAGCCGGGTCAGCGTCGTCTGCGACATCGGCTCGGTCCCGTAGGTGATGAGCTGCAACGAGCGCAGGTCGTGCCGACGATGGGCCTCCGACAGAAGAAGCAGGTTGAGAAACGTCGGCGTCGTCGGGAGAAGCTGGGCCCGCTGTTCGTCAATAGCCGCGCAGACGGAGTCGGGATCGCGTCCGGCGGGCACGATGAGTGCACCCTGGTTCGAGAGTGTGTGGCACAAGGTGTTGATGCCGCCAATATGGTCGAACAGGAGAAAACTGATGGTTCGGTACGGCGGCCGACCGGTCTGGAATTTCTCGAGGAGTGATTCGAAGTCGTGAACTGCCGCCTTCGGTGGACCGGCGGTTCCAGAGCTGAAAAGAACCAATCCCGGATGTCGACGGCGTCGAAGCTCGCGATAGTGATCATGCTCGGCGTCGACTCCCGTCGACTTCGCTGTGAAGCGGTCCCCGGCACCACATCGGACAACGGTCTGCACCCGCGCGATCTGCAGGAGCTGGGAAATGTCGGCCCGGGTAGCCGCGTAGAGGGGGACCACGATGCAGTCGCGAGCGATCAAGGCGAACAGCATCGCGACCGCCGCCTCCGAATAGTCCGCTGCGAATCCGACAACCTGTCCGGCTTCGATCGACGCAGACTCGAGCCAATGCGCGGCGCGCGCCCCGCTCGCCGTGAGGGCCTCGTAGCTGCACGAACCGCCCGGACCGACGATCGCTTCCGACGAGCCGCCGGCGGCGAAGCGCTCACGGAAGAAGTCGGCCGCGCGCATCATACGCCGCCCAGATAGATGGTTTGGGCGGTGACGGCATCGCTGGCCTTGCTCAAGAAGAAGTCGATGACATTTGCCACGTCAGCAACTGTGGATTTCCGGGGCAGCACCAGGCGTTGCAACAGCGCATCCATGGTTGCGTCGGGTACACCCCGGATGAGGTCCGTGTCGATTGGAGCGGGACCGACCGCGTTGACGGTGATCCCCATCGGAGCGAGCTCTCGCGCGAGAACCTCCGTCATTGCGACGACACCCGCCTTGCTCGCGATGTATGCCGCCTCGCCGGCGAGGCGCAGCCGGACTGCGACGGTCACGACGTTGACGATCCGCCCGCGACGCCGGCGCATCAGCCTGGCCGCCTCTCGACAGGCGATGAACGTGCCGGTCAGGTTCGTCGTGAGGATCCGCTCGAGCGTCTCGGTCGGCGTGAGCAAGGCCAGGTTCATCGACGCGATACCGGCGTTGTTGATCAGGACGTCGAGATGGCCGAACTCGTTGCGGGTTTCGCCGAACATCTCGAGCATCGCGACCTCGTCTCCGACGTCGAGCACGTGGTGGCGGTAGCGCGCCGATTCCAAGTCGGTCGGCCGCCGGCTGCACCCGATGACATACGCCCCGCCCGCGAGAAAGTGCTCGGCGAGCCCGCGCCCGAGTCCGCGCCGCGTCCCGGTGACGAGAACAACGCGCGCGTCGTCCACGGTCACGGACGATCAATCCATGGATGCTTCGACATAGGCGACCAGACTCTCGAGCGTTCGAAACGGGCTGCGCTCCTGAGACAGGGCGCGGTCGTTCACGAGCTCGAGCGTGACGCCAAGTCGCTCGTGGGCAAGTGCTTCGATCTCCAGGATGAGCGAGACGAAACCGAGCGAGTCGAGCTTCGCTCCGGGACCCATCAGCATCTCGTCCGGGCGCGCCTCGATCCTCAGCTCCGGATCGAGGTCCTCGTTCGTCCGCGCAATCGCTTCGTACACCATGCTCAGGACGCCGTCGTGCGACGATGGCAAGGTCATTGCCGGAGCCCCCCGATGGAAGTCGTATCACGCCGGTAGATCCCCATCACGCTCAGCCCGAATGGAAAGCGAAACCGCCGCGCGGCAAAGCGCTCGACCTGCAGCACTCCCCGCATCGCCCGATCGACGATGTGCCCCGGGGTCAGTTGCCTCGCGATCGCGTTCGTCGCCTCATCCGCGCGCCGACGTCGCCCCAACCGATACGGAGCCGCACGGCTCACCACGGCGGGCACGAACAATGAGGCGAAGAGGTATCGCGACATCACGCGATCGAAGCCGCATGCCTTCATGAACGCGTCGAGGTCCTTCTGGCCGTATCTGCGATAGTGACCGGCCACCTCGTCTGCCTCGCTCCACAACGCCTGCATCGCAGGCACCGTGAGGGCGACGATACCACCGGGCTCGAGCACGCGATGTACCTCCATCATCAAGATTCGAGGATCTCGTATGTGCTCGATGACGTCGAAGAGGCCGACGATGCGCAAGCTGCCGGTCGGAAGCCTGAGCCGTTCGAGCGAACCGCAGAAGACCGCGCCGCATCCTTGTCGAGCGATCGCCTTCGCACCTTCCGCCAGGGGCTCGACGGCGACGACATCCTTGCCCGCGCGAGCGAGTCGCGTGGACATCGAACCGGTCCCCGCGCCCACATCCCAGACGGACTTCTCCCGGGTCGCGCTCGCAAGCGCGTGGATTACCTCCTGTGCTCGGTGATCGAACCAGTAGCCCTTGCCACCGTCGAGACCGAGCGTTTTCAGGCCGACCTCTGTGTACTCGACCTCGATGCGATCGTTGACAAAGCGCACTCCGTCGACGAGGGGTCCGAGTACCTCCGGCCGCCAACCGAGCCGACCGAGACGCTCCAACTCCGCTGAATCTTTTGTGAGC
Organism: Acidimicrobiia bacterium; assembly: GCA_038213435.1. Lineage (GTDB taxonomy): Bacteria > Actinomycetota > Acidimicrobiia > IMCC26256 > PALSA-610 > PALSA-610. The sequence continues at coordinate 5,133 of JBBQTI010000009.1, read as the reverse complement.
ACTTCAGATCCACCCCAGGACGTGCAATTGCTGGTCGGCGTGCCCGCGCGTTGCCCGAACCGCGAGCGCCTCGACAATCACGCTACCGGGCAGCCGATCAGTACTGCCATGCGATGCATCGCGGCGCGCGACGTGCCTGCTCCGCGGGTGTTTGCGTGTTCTCAACTTCCCTGACAGTCTCACCGAATGGGCTTCGCACTACGGGCTCGGGCGGGTCCTGGAATCGTGCAGCGGCGCGGAGCTCGAGCGTGAATACCGAAGAGGACCAATCGGAAGCAGAGGGTTGTCGCCGGGTTGCGCCGAGATCCCGTACCGCCGGCGTCGTGATCTGCGCCACGAGTGCGATGCTCTCGGTGGCCTTTTTCCCAACGCTCTTCATACACTGGGGATCGGGTGCCGGCGCAATTAGTGCCGGTAATGACGATGAGGGAATGTTCGTCGTTTCCTTGAGGCAGTTCCTCGATCACGGCAGCCTCTACAGACATACATGGTCCGGTTATGGGCCCTTCTATTACTCGTTCGTCGGCCTCATCTACCGGCTCACCGGCCAAGTGCCGACATTGCAAAACGGTCGGCTTCTTGCACTTGCGTTCACCGCCGTGTCTGTGAGCGTCTTCGCCGCCGCGGTGTGGCGCGTGACAAAGAGTCTGCCCGCCAGCGTGCTATGTGAGGTGGGCGCATTCGTCATACTCATCCTCAGCGTCAGCCCGATGCATCCTGCGTTGCTCATCGTGTTCATCCTGGCGGTGCTCACCTATGCCCTCTCGAGCTACGCAGTAGAACCGAGACACCTCACGCTGCTGGTGGCGGGAGGCGCGGTAGGCGCGGTCACGATGACCAAGGTCAACGTCGGGCTCTTCGCCGGTGTCGCGTTGGCCTTCGCCTTCGTCGTGGGAAATCGAGATCAGCCGCCGTTGATTCGCATGCTGGTGGCAGTCGCGGCCGTGGTCCTGCCGTTCTTCCTCATCTTCCAGAGCTTTTCGAAAGCATGGGCGGCAGTGCTCGCGGCGATGGTGAGCGTGTCGTTGCTGGCACTCGTTGCGGTGATGACGTTGGACGCGGTGTCGCTCCCGCGGCGGGCCATCGGGTTGGCAGCGCTCGGGGCAGTCCTGACGACCGCCGCGTCGGTGTGCTGGCCCCTGCTCTCGGGCACGTCCCCGCCGGCGTTGTTCGAAGGCGTCGTGACCAAGCCGCTACGGCAGGTGGATCTGCTCACCATTCCCGCAGCGGCACGCGTCAACTGGGTCGTGATCGTACTGACGTTGTCCGTTCTCCTCCTCGCCGTCGCACGCCCCGACTCCCGGTCGCCGAGCTGGCTGGCGCACTTCCGGTGGCCGCATGCCGCGCTTGCGGTGGCGGGACTGTGGTTGCTCGGTCTGGGAACACTCGAACGGACGACGAATTTCGCCGGCTGGCTTCCCGCAATCGTCGTGCTGCCCGCGCTGGCGTTCATCGCCGATGCCGGTCCGAGTGTGCGGCTTGCGCTGCGATTCCTCGTGCCGCTCGCCGTACTCCAGGTCCTGCACGCGTATCCCGTCGCGGGCGCGCAGGTGGGGTGGGCGACGGTCGCGATGACGGTGCCGTGCACGATCGCCGTCGCCGCGGGTCTGGAACGGCTCGCGTCCTGGCGCGAGATGAACGCCTTACACACCGCGGTTGCCACCGCATCGCTGTGCGTGCTCCTCGTGCTCGCAGCCGGCTCGTGGCCGCCCGCGTCGTGGAACACGTACACCGCGCAGCCGGTCCTCGGTCTACGCGGGGCGACGCTCATTCGGGTTGACGCCGAGCGGGCCCGGGTACTTCGGACGGTCACCGCAGCCCTGCGGGAGCAGTGCGACACCTTCTATTCCGCGCCGGGGCTCAACAGCTTCTACATCTTCTCGGGACTGCCACCGCCCACCGGGCTCCTCGCGAACTGGCCAGGAGTCCTCGACGACGCGCAGCAAAAGGAGGTCCTATCGCGACTGAGGGCGGCCGAGGGTGCCAACGAGCGGGTGTGCATCCTCCGCGACGTATCGCGGACCTCGGCGTGGCTCGCGGGATACGGCTCAGGGCCGCTGCGCGCGATTCTCACCGATTACGACGCGGTCATCACACGCGCCGGCCCGTACGCAATATCGGTGAGACCCGGAACGCCGCCGTGAGGTTCGACGCGGCGGTGTCACTTCAGCGTGATATCAATGCCGGTCGGTGGTCGAGCGGATCGCGTACGACGGTTTTCGCATCACTCGGAAATGCATTCGGCCGATGTATTCGCCGATGATGCCGAGCATCAGGAGCTGGACGCCCGAAAAAATGCTCAGCGCGGAGGCGAGGAACGGGAAGCCCGTCGTACTCTCGCCCGTGATCACGAGCCGACCGAGTACCCAACCGAGGAGCACCACGCCGAACCCGGCGGTTGCCAAGCCGAGCAGGGTCGCGATCCGCAATGGAAACGTGCTGAAACCGGTGAAGACGTCGAGCGCGAAGCGCACCAGCCGTCGCACGCCGTAATTGGATTTCCCGGTTTGACGTTGTGCCTGCGCGACTTCGATCGCCGTGAAGCGAGCCGTCCCCCACGAGAGCAGGACGTCGAGATTGACCGAAGGTCCGAGGGGCCCATCGAACGCGCCACGCAGCTCGGTCCTGAAGGCTCGGAACGAGGTGAAAGTGTGCACGCTGTTGTCTCCGACGGCCATCCGTACCGACCATCGGGCGAGTTGTCCGGCCAGACGGCGCGAGAGGCTCTGCTGCACGACCGTCGGAACGCCGTATACGACATCGATCTCGTCCGTCAGTGCGCGCAGAAGCCGTGGGATCTCCTCGGGAGGATTCTGCAGGTCATCGTCCAGGGTGACCATCACCGAATAACGCGCGGACCGAAGACCCGCCAGCAACGCGGCGTGCTGTCCGAAGTTGCGTAGCAGTTTGATGCCGTGCACGTTCGCGTGGGTGGCCGCGAGCTCACAGATGACCCGCCAGCTGTCGTCCGGGCTCGCGTCGTCGACGAAAATGATCTCGAACCGCGAACCCTCGGCACGAACGACGGCGTCGAGGCGACGGTGGAGCTCCTCGAGCGTCAGCATGCCTCGGTATACGGGAACCACGACGCTGAGGCCCGGTGCGAGGTCACCTTCAGACATCCGCGATGTCCATCGCCGTGCGGGCCGCTTGCACGAACTGGTCGACGACGTGCTCGACGTCTCCCTTGGTCAGCGCGTTGTAGAAGGGCAGCCGGACGAGTCGCGAGCTGATGTCGTCGGTGACGGGACAGTACGCGGGTGCATCCGAGAACCGCGCGGCCGCAGGCGACGAATGCAGTGGCACGTAGTGGAACACGGCTTGTACGCCTGCACGCGTGAGCGATTCGAGTACAAGGTCACGAAGTTGGTGTGAAGGGAGCAGGACATAGAACATGTGGTACGCGGGTCGACGATCGTCGGGGACGCGCATGCACCGAATACCGAGCTCGTCCTCATACGGCTCGAGCAACGACGAATAGTTGTCGAAGATCGCCTGCCGCTTTTGGAGCACAATCTCTTTGGCTTCGAGTTGTGCCAGCAGAAATGCAGCGAGCAGATCCGACATGCCGAACGACGAACCGGTGTCCACCCACGTGTACTGGTCGACCTCGCCGCGAAGAAACGAACGGCGGTTCGTACCCTTGTCGAGGAGGACGTGGGCCCTCTCGATGTCCTCCTCCTCGTTCAACACCAGTGCCCCACCCTCACCGCAGACGAAGTTCTTGGTCTCGTGGAAGCTGAGCGTCGCGAATCGACCGAACGATCCCAGGGGGCTCCCGCGATATGTGCCGAACAAGCCGTGTGCGTTGTCCTCGACGAGCACGGCCGGCGTGTCAGCCAGCGCAGTCCGCAGGCCGTCGATGTCGCAACCGATGCCGGCATAGTGAACGACGACCACCGCCCGTACGCGGTGATCCAACGCCGCGGCCACGCGCTCTGGATCGACACCGAGCGTCTCGGGCTCGATGTCGACAAACCGGATGCGTGCTCCCGTCCGCGCGAATGCCAGAGCGGTCGATACGAAGGTGAACGACGGAACGATCACGACGTCGTCGGGTCCGAGATCGAGCATCAGCGCCGCGAGCTCCAGAGCGTCGGTGCACGAGGACGTGAGCAACACATCCGAAGCTCCGAGGGCACTCCGAAGGCATTCTGTGACGCGCGCGGAAAAGGGGCCGCTTGATGCGATATGTCCGGCTGCGACCGCGGCGAACATGTTCTCGAGCTCGGCACCCTCGAGCGACGGCCGGTTGAAGGGAATCATCGGATCACCCGGCTCGTGCGCGTCACGCCCACCATTCAAGGCCGATCAAGCTTGTCCGAGCCAAACGAGTGCTACGACGCGCCGAAGGCCAACACCAGGCCGCTGAGGTTTGCGACGTAAACGCGATTGGAGTCGATGGTCGGGACGGAGAACTTCGTTGCGGTCCCGATGGGAGCACTCCATTGCAGGATCGGTCGGCCGCCCAGCGGAATGGGTCGGTAGGCGCGCAGTTCTGCGGATTGCGTAGTCGGCTCAGGCGACCGCCAGATCGTCCATACGAGCGCGGAGCCCGCGGTTGTCCCGTTCGACGTGACGACGGGTGAGCCCGAGCCGAAGGGGAATGCGTCGCTGCTGGTCCCTGCGAGGGTGATCGTCGGCTTTCCGTTGGTGTCGAGGTGGTATTTGAACACGAGCAGTTTGCCGCTGCTGACCCAATCGGTGCCGCCGGTGGGGTTGCCGGTGACGACATAGAGGTAGCCGCCTTGCCCGGGCCATACGCCGGCCTTGCCCCATACGCCGCCGAACCGGCCGAGGCGTGCGACGACCGCGTCGGAGTTCCCCGGGCCTTGGCGGTAGCCGCCGAGGTTGTCGCGGTTCAGGAGGTACGCGTAGCCGTCCTTGCCGTGCTCGAACATGAGGTGAGGGGTCTGCGCGGTCCCGAAGTACGCGTTGGGGAGGCCGACGGGGCCGCCGGAGCTGAGATCGAGGTTCTTCGCGGAAGCGGAGGGCGCATTCCGGGGCGCGAAGAAGTCTTTCGCTCGGAGTGTCCCGTCGGACTGGACGTCAAGACGCGCGACCACCATCCCGAGGTCGGCCGGTGGACTCGACCCGGCCGTCGGTCCGGTGAGCACGAAGCCCTCGTTGCCG
>JBBQTI010000008.1:0-98908 GCA_038213435.1 Acidimicrobiia bacterium | reverse complement strand
ACGCGTCCCAAACCCGCCCGACAGCCGCTCCCCGCCCACCCGATGCTGCCCTCGACGTGCGCACCGCCGAGAACCGAGCTCCAACACGCCCACAACTCCATCGGAAACCGCTACAGAGTTCTCGTGAACGATCGGGGCTAGTTGCTCGCGGCCCCGCCCATATCGCGTTGCAACGTCGTGAAAGCGATACTCGCGTCGCCGTGCTCGTCTCGGACGAGCTTCAGGCCCGCGCTCGCCAACGCGTCGAGGATGCCGAACACATCGACCCTGAACTGCCCCTGCTCTTCGAGTCCGATCTCGACGGCATCTTCCAGCGCGCCCTCGTTGAGCACGTTGGCGAGCATCTCCGCGAAGGCAGCCTGATTCTCCTCGGTCATACGGACAGCATCGCACGCGCCCACCCTTCGCGCACCGTCGTACTCTCGCGGCCTATGGACTTGCCGGTCGCGCTCTCCTTGCCAGGCACATAGACACGCGACGCCCTGTGCATCGAGTATCCCGAGTTGCCGTGGTTCCCCGACGGGGCCGGGTTCACCGACCGGCGCACGCTCGCCGTCTGCAAACGCTGCGCCGTCCGTGAGGAGTGCCGTGACTACGCGCTCGAGCAGAAAATCGCTTTCGGGATTTTCGGTGGGACAACTGGAAGCCAGCGCGTGCGCATCGGGCGCGCGGCCGAATAAGCCGTCACCCGCGCACACCGGGACAGGGACGACGTGGGAGGTTTTCACGCCGGCGTGAAAACTCAGGGAAGGCGCGAGGAGGGTCCGCGCGTTCGGAGACACACGCGCGGACCCTCCTAAAGTCGGGCGGGGGTGCGGCCGGAAAAGGCAAGCGACGGCACCTCCGTAACGCGGGTGTCCAGTCCGCGCGCCCGACGATCAGGTAACCGCCTCGTGCAGATAGTTGATTGCGGTGGCGTCGGTGAGCACTCCATCGACGCGGGTCTTGCCGCGCAGCGCGACCTGATCCTTGTGGAAGTAGAGGTCGTCGGAGCGTTCGAGCCGCAGACCGCCGGCTTCGCGAATGCAGTACCGACTGAAATCACCGAAACAGAGCACCTTCGCGTCCGACGCCATGCTCGCGACGTTCGTCGACGACCAGACCGGCTAGCCGAGCAGTCGATCCGGTTCGCCGCCGATCATCCCGGCGGTCGCGCTCGGCTGCCAGATGAACTGGCCTGCGGTGCCGCCCGCACCATCACGGAGCTTCCGGACGGTCGCGGCGGTGTTGTTGTGCATCAGCCACTCTGCGTTCGAACGGTAGAAGTTGTTCACCGAATACACGACGTCGACCAGCTTCTCGAACTCGCGGCCCGCGGGCCCGAGAATCAGTGAGCCGCCGGTCGCGACGGTCCCGGCCGCGCCGGTCGCGCCGCCGTTCATAATCCCCTGAGGTTGACTCGAGCCGGTCCCGCTTACGAGCCATTGCTCCTCGAGGCTCCCGACCGCCATCGCAATGTTCTGTGACACCCAACTCAAAATGTCGACGCCCGCGTCGGCGATCATGTCATTCGAGATCGCGACGAGGTTCCCGTCGCCGTACGCGTGCAGCACCTTGCTCGCAAGCGTCGGGTCGGAACCCGCGAGCGCGGTGTCTTGCGTTGCGATTGCTGTCGCCAGGCCCGCGGTACCGACTGGGATCGTGAGCGGGTCGCCGTGCGCCGTCGAAATGAGCGTCGCACGCGTTCTGCGCATCACGTTCGCTTGGTTCATCACCTGGAAGATGTCAGCCGACACCACGCTGGGGACTACCAACGAGCCGCCGCTCGAGCCCGTGTCACCAAAGATTCCGCGGTGCTCGAACCCGGCGCCACCCGCGTACGACGACCGGCGCAAATCAACGTTGATCGCGGTCAAAGGGCTGCCACGCCGTCGGAACTCGGCCAGTGTCGCCTCGTCTTGCCCCCGCGCCCGATCGGACTCGCCGGGAGTCGCAACCCGACGGAGTTCGTCGTTGGCGGTCTCGAGTTCGCGCTGCGCTTCGGCTGAGCCGAGCAATTCGTCGCGTTGGCGTTCGACGGTCGTCATCTCGTCAGACACGCGGTCGTAGCTGCGCTGCTCCTCCGCGCTCAACCCGCGCCGCTCTGCCGACGCCCTGTCCAAGATGGTCTTGCCGGTCTCCCACGCTCGAAGGCGTCGGTCATTCAAATCGCGCACTCGCTGTTCTACGGTCGCCACGGGGCGCCCCTCTCGTCTTCGGCGAAGCCGGCTTCGACTCCGCGTGCCATATGCGCGCGATGAAGGTCGCGCACCCGCTCAAATCCTTCTTGCCCATCGAGCTCGTCGAGCTGCGCACGTATCGCGTCGATCCGACGTTGCGCCGAAGCTTGCGGCTCGCGGCCGTCCCCGACGAGACGATCAAGTTCGCCCTTCAGGGCGTCACGGTCACTCATCGGATACCTCCGCCATGCGGACGGGACTGGGAGCAGGGCATCGACCGGCCGGGCGGAGCCGCAAGACCGGGACCACTACTGCTACCTCATGCCGGCCGTCGGAGACGTCACCAGCACTCAATCGCGTCCCCTCGGCGAGGTCGACGCACCCCGATCGTACCCCACTCGTCCGAACCTGACTAGCCGACGTCGTCGGGCTCATCGTCCCGTTCGTGGTCGAGGAGGCGCGCGACCGATTCGGCGTCGGCAAATGCGCGTCGCTGCGACTCATTCGCCAACTCGTTGCGAATGAGCGCCGCCCGCGCGCCGTCCTCGGTCATCATCACGCCGACCACGCCGAACGCCTCAACAGAACCCGCAGCCCGCTCTAGCAGGTCGTGGATCTGCTCGTCGGTAAGCGCCGCTATCGCTTCGCGAACCTCGTCATCACACATCATCACACACCACCTTTCAAGGTCGGACATTCTGAGCCAGGGGGGGAAGTTCGACTCGGCGGGTCCTACGCCCGGTCGCACAGAAAAGTCACCACTCTCGGCTTGTCCGGTATCCGGGCCTACCGGTCGGAGTCCAGTCCGGGCCCCAACCCCCCGGCGGTTCGGGCTCCTCAGGCGCATTCCCTCGAGCTCTGCGCGCGACCGACTGATTCCGCTTCGCCGTGTTGCACCGCTTGCAAGCCGCTTGCAAGCCGCTTGCAAGTTGGCGGGGTCGTACCAGGCGCCACCGTCGTCGACCTCAATCCTGTGGTCGACAGAGTCCGCCACAGTCGTGCAGCCCGGGAGCCGGATCTGGCATAGATGGCCGTCCCGGACCAACACCTGACGTCGGACCAGCCGCCACGCAGCCGTCCGATAAAGCGCTTTCACCATGTCAGACCCCCCTATTGCTCCGTAAAAAAAGATCGACTCGGCGGGTCGGGCCCCTCGAAATCTGAGAGAAAAAGTCGGGGGGGGGGGGTGCCGTACCGGGGGTCGTTGCTCATCGTTTGCCTTCCCACTGGTTCACGTCGACGACCGCGGCGAGTGCGAGAAGGTGTGAGCAGCGGCCTCGCATCTCTGCGCAGTGGCACCACCAGCCGCGGCCGGTCGGGTTGTAGCCGAGGTGGTAGGTCTGCTCGTCACCCCGACATCGTGCGGTGATGCGTCCACGGTGCAGTGCGGTGACGGTGAGACGGCGTTCGACGAGGATACGTGCGGCTTTCAGCGCCGCCGACTCGCGCCCAGTGCTCGTCGCGATCGTCGGTGTCGTACCGATACTCATGTGTCCCGCAACTCCTGCGCACGTGCGACCAGCTCGGCGAGTTGGTCGGCGGGACTCGGAACGTTCACCGGGTGGGCACCGTTGTCGAGGGCGAGTGGACGACGTATCGCCGTGCGCAGAGTCGATACCCACGCCTCGAGATCGTTGACAAGTTCGAAATGTTCGTCGGCGTCGTCGTCGAGGAGCAGCCCCAGGTTCTTGTCGCCCAGGCTGCAATAGGCGAGCAACTCGAACAGATCCGACATCGTCCGGTCTGCGTCGAAGACACACCGCAGCGCCGCATCCTTCGCCCACTTGACGTCGCGAGCGTTCAGCTCGGCACGCTGCCCTACCGTCAGCGGGCGTTCAACGATCGGAAGCCCGTTGATCTCGCCAACGACGTGTTCGGGATTGGGCTCGGTGTGCGCCCAGCCGGGCCCGTGCTTCGACTGCCTGATGAGCTTGTGCGTTTCAGACCGGGTCGTTGTAGGTGCCACTTCGCCCGTATCGATCCACGCACGCACCCGATCGGCTGGCACGCGGCTCAGCTTGTAGAGGGTGTCGGTGTCGGCGGGAAGTTGCGAAACTTGTTTCGCATCTCCCGTGATCCCGTGCCGGGCGATCGACATCAGCTGCTGTGCCCACCGCGGGGTGCGGCCCAGGTCGTCGCGGACCATCGCGCACCATTCGCCATAGGGCATGTCCTCTCGCGCTGCGAGCAGGTCGCACCCGAGATTCAAGATGGCCGCGGCTGCTGCCTCAACCTGTGCACGGAGCCGCTCGGCCCACTCGACTCGCGTCCGCTTCTCGACAGCGGCGGTCATCGCTCGGTACCCACGTGGCGAGGCGCGCGACATACGTCGTGAGGGTCGGGGGAACGTCGCCGACCTGGAACAACAGTGGGAAAACACGCGTGCCACCGCGTGCCGCCCGGCTTTGGCACGCGGTGGCACGCGCCCCACCTCATTGTGGGTTCACCTTTTTGAGCCCGATCCCGACGTAGTACCGCAGCCGCGAGCCGCCTCCGGCGCTGGGCTGCTTGGTCCCGAGACCAGGAACCACCGCACGGAGATCGCGCCCGAACGCCTGCACGTCGCCGGGCTTGTCGATGCCCTGATCCGCACACCACGACCGCCACACCGCGTAGAGCGCCTCGATCGGGATCTCATACGGGCTGATCTCGCAGTGATCGCGCAAGAACGCGTTCATCGGTGAGCCGAGATCTTCGAGCTCGCGTAGCACCTCGAGCGCGGCGGCCGGCTGCACGAACCGGCGACGGGAACGGAGACGCTCGAGCCCGCCCAGCGACCAGTTGAGGATCGCGGGGAGCTCGACGAGGAGCTCGTCGGTGAGGTTCTCGTTCTCGCGGCCGAGGAACGACGTCCGGAAGTGCAAGAGCACGAACCGCGACGACAGTGCGCCCGACGAGTCACGTAAGCGCGGCGTCTCGTTGCTGATGAGCAGGAAGCGCACCGCGAGCTTTCCCACCCAGTCGTCGCGGTACTTGCGCGGCACCGACAACGTGTCCTCGCCGGAGATGCTCAAGAGCCGCTCGACGATCACCTCGTCCTCGCTGCGTAACCGGGCGTCGGCGATGATCGCGCACGGTTTGCCGACTAACCCTGCGAGACCGAACTGGGTCGACAGACTCGAGAGTGTGGGGCCCGCGACGTTCGCGGCGCCGAGCATGCCGCGCAGCACGCGGGCGATCGTGCCCTTACCCGAACGGCGCGTCCCGACGAACATGAACAGCTTCTGCAAACGCGTGTCGCCGGAGAGCATGTAGCCGAAGATCTCTTGGAGACATTCCTTCGATTGTTCGTCTTCGCCCCACAGATCGTGGAGGAACTCGAACCACTTCGTCGGTTCCGAGACGTCTTGTCGGTACGCGTATGGCAGAGCCCAGTTCACGTAGTACGTCGGAGTGTGTGGCAGCAGCACACGCGTCGGCACGTGCAAGATCCCGTTCTCCATCGCGATGAGTTCGTCGGCCGGGGTGCTTCCACATGGAAGCACCCCACGTTCGGGGGTGCTAACAGCTGTTAGCAGTTCCTCATCGCGCAGGAGCCACGCCGGCGCAGTCACATCACGCGAGACATACGTCGATGCTTTCAACGCGTCGACCAGATCGGCGACCTTGTGACGCGTCGGCTGAAACGGCTTCAACTCCTTCTCGAGCGTCTTCGGATTGATCCCGAAATACTGCGCGTCCTTGAAATACGCGTACAGACGGGAACGCAACGCGGCGTCTTCGAGCTCGGGCCAACATGAACCCGACCACGCCTCGAACTGTCCGCCATGATGCACGAGCCGGTCATGTTCATCATGCGCGTACAGATCACCGATGAACTGCTCCGCGTTCGGCAACGGGTCACCCGGCGCCGACACGATGCGACCCTCCTCGGGAGAAATGTCACCCTCGGGTGACATTTCCTCGTCGCGTTCCGACGACGCGCGCGATCTCATCGGTACGACGGTGCCGTCGTTGCCGTCCGGGTAGACGTCGTCGTACCCGAGCATGTCGGGCATCAGGACTCCTTCTGCGACGATGACGTCACCGGTGGGATCCATCCGACACCCGGCATGAACGTCGCGCCGCCGGGGTCCACGATGCATCCCTTCGTGCGGCGACGCGCCGCACGTTGACGACGACGCGAGGCTTCGACCTCGAGCCGGTCGACCCGACGTTCCAACAACGCAAGCCGTCCAGCGGTACGATCCTGGTGCTGGTCGCTTTGGTCGGCGGTCGAGCTGAGTGTGGAGTCGAGGTCCGGGCCGCCACCCGGGCCTCTCTCTTTGCGCGGCATCACGAGGCCCGTTTCCGAGCTCGAACCGCCTTCAGGGACAGCGTCGCCATGTGCTGCGCGAGAGCGTTCTGGGCGCGAGCATCACGTTCGGCCGGCGGGAGTGTGCGGTCAGGGTCGACGGCATTCTCAAACCGCTGCAGGAGCACGCGGCGTTGCCGTTGGGATGCGAATTCACGGTCTTCTCGAGCCCATCGGGCGTTCGCCGCGATGCGAGCTCGAAGGGTGCGTTCGCTCGGGGTGAGCACGCGCGGAACCTCCAGCAACCCGGATGCCCAGCTTCCGGGTGCCGTTCCGCGTCATTCCGCGAGGCCAGCGATGTAGCTACCGAAATGCTACCGCGTCGGGAACACCTTGACCGGTAATCGCCGACCCGTTCCTTGCGTCTTGCGCAGTGTGTCAGCGTCGAAGGTGCGGCGCGCGGTGCATGCTCGGCAGAACGCGAACATGGGAGCCGCTCCGGACGGCTCGGGCGGGTCAAGTTGCCGCCACGCGTTAAGAGGCGGCCACAGCACTCCACCGCGTTTTTTCGCGAATGCTCTTCTAGGCGTCTCACGCCCGTGCCGGTCGGTCGCCACCACAAGACGTCGTCGACGACGACGACGTTGCCGAGCATGCACCCGCAGAAGCATCGCCCGTGCGCGACGACGGGCCAGTCGTCGTTCACAGCCGGTCGCCCGGACTCATGCGCTTGTGTGCATCTCGAGCTCGTTCCGCGGCCGCCGACTTCCCGTAGCGGGCCATGACGATGTTGGAGTCCCAGCCTCCGATCGCGCGCAGGTCGCCTTCGGTGCCTCCCTCGCGCAACCAGTTGTGCGCGAAGAAGTGGCGCGTTTGGTGGGGATGGAGCCGCAGACCGACCGCGGCGGCGCGATCCTTGATGACGCGGTACGCGGCGTTGTAGGTGAGTGCACCACGTTGGCCGAGGAAGAGGTCGTCGAGGTCGGCGCAGCGGTGACGACGCCGCTCGCGCAGGTAAGCGAGCATCGTGGCGCCGGCCTTGGCTCCGAACGGGACGATGCGCGTCTTGCGGGCCTTGCCGGTGACGAGCGCGACGCCATCCTTCGTGTCGAGGTCGACGACGCGCAGCCCGATCACTTCACCGATCCGGCATCCCGTGTCGAGCATGAAACGCAAGAGCGCGAGGTCACGGCGGTCCTCGAACGATTTGCCGCCCATGCTCTTGAGTAGCCGGCGCATGTCCTCATCGCTCGGGACGTCGGGAGGGCGGACGTCGTTCTTCGGCTCGCGCATCCGCGCCATCGGCGACTTGTCGATGATCTCCTGCTCGAGCGCCCAGTTGAAGAACACGCGCAATGACCGGAATCGGGTGAGCACCGAGCCGGCCGCGACCTTCTCCCCCTGCGCGATGATGAACTTCTCGATGTCACGCTGGCCGACGTCCGCGATCTCGGTGACGCCGGATGCGGCGAGCGACTCGTCGAGCAGTCGGACGGCCTCGCGGTACGACCGGATGGTCGCCGAGCTCAGGTTCTTCGCTCGGAGGTGGTACTGCCATTCCTGCGCGAGCAGGTCGAGTTCGGACTCCGCCATGAGCATTAACTTAGAAGAGTCCGAGATGCTATGCGGGGACCGTGCTAAATCGCAGGTCAGAGGCTATTCTTGCCCCGAATCCTGCGCCAGCTTATGGTGCATCACCAGCGCGCGAGCGGTGAAGCCGGATCGCTCGAAGAAGTTCTTCGCGGCGCGGGCGCCGGGAAGTGCATACGCGTCGATCCCCACGCAGTGTGCTCCGGCACAGAACTTGATGATCAGATCGGCGATCGACTCGCCCACCCCGACGGCCCGTGCCTCCTGTTCCACGAACAGGTCTCCGATCACTCCGAGCCGCGAGCCGTCGCGCAGGGTCTCGATCTCGAGAGTGCCGAACCCGACAATCGTGCCGTCGATCGTCCCGACGATGATCGCCGCGTCGTCGCGTCCGAGCAGCGACGCGAGCGTGTCCTCGTGCGGTTCGGGCCGCGCCTCGCGTGTCGCCCATAGCGCGCCTCCTCGCTGGCCGGTCATCTCGGCGCGCAGTGCCCGCGCCAGTTCGACGAGGACGGGAAGATCGGTCTGGTCAGCCGCTCGAGCGGGCTCCACTGTGTCCGCTACTCGGCGAGCTGTTCGATCTTGCCGAGGATCGTGCGTCGCTGTCGGTGGGAGGTTTCGTACGCGTGAACCGCGTCGAGCTCGTCGGGCGCAAGACCGGTGAGCCGTTCCACGACTTGCGACGCCGACAGCGCGTCGTAGCCGGGGATGGGAAGCCCGTCTGTGGTCGCCAAATCGCCGTTCGTCGCACTCGCCGGATCGTCGCGAGCCGCCGTGGCCGGCGCCGTCCACTCTGTGTGCGGAGGCATCGGCGGCATTGCCGGTGTCGGCGGTGTCGGCGCGATCGCCGGCGGTGCCGGGTGCGGCAACGCCCCGGTGACCGGCGATGACCGCGATGTCTCGGCCCGCGCCGGTGACGGGTCGGATGCCTCGGAGCCGAACAGCTCCCCGGCCCGGCGGTGCGCGTCCGCGACGGTCTGCTCGACGCGCTGACGAAGCATCGGCGCACCGAACGCCAACGCGACCTGCCCGAGACTGCGCGCCGTCGTCACCCGCTGTTGCACCTCGTCGTGGCGGCGGTCGATCTCGGCCCGGCCCCGAGCGACGAACATGTCGACGAGCTGCGGTGCGGCGTCCTTCAAGAACAGTCCGATGCCGACAGGCGCGTACAGCAACAGCTCGAGCGTGCGTTCGATGCGATCGGGATGCTCGGTCATGGCGATGCGGTCGCTTCTCGCTGGTCGGCCACCGTGGCGACCTCGAGTCCCGCGCTCCTCGACTCCATCGACGCGGTCTCGAGCTCGGGGTTGGAGTCTAGAGACGTCTTGCGGCGCCCACGAACGATGGTGAACGCCACGGCGACGGCGGCCGCCGCGAAGCTCGCCAGCGTCACCCACTCCCCGTAGCGTACGTAGGGCGTCTCGCCGCCCGTCGCGGCGATCGTCGTCTCGACCACGGTCCGATCGAACAGCTGCGTGCGATCGTGAACGGCACCGTCGGCGTCGATCACCGCGGTGATGCCCGAGATCGCGGCCTGCACGACGGGTCGGCCGGTTTCCGCCGCGCGCATCTGGCCGATCGCGAGGTGCTGCGCAGAGTTGGCCGAACGCCGGTAGGAGCGGTTGTTCGTCGAGACCACGATCACGTGCGCGCCGTCGCGCACCAACGGCCGCACCTGGTAGCCGAACGCCGACTCGAAGCAGATCAGTGTGACGATTCGTACACCAGCGACGCGGAACAGCCCGGACGTGCGACCCGGTTGGTAGTCGCGCGGGACCCGTTGCAGCTCGCTGACGACATGCTCCAGGGACGCTCGGAACGGCACCGACTCGCCGAACGGCACCAGGTGACGTTTGCTGTAGGTGCCCTCGACGCGGCCCGCGGGGTCGAAGAGGACGTCGAGGTTCGTCAGCTTGTGACCGTCGGGCGGCGCGTCGACGCTGGCGTTCGCGAGCACCCAGGAGTGATGCCGCCGCGCAACCTCGGCGAGATTCGATCGGACGTAGGGGTCGGTTCGCGGGTCGGCGTCCATGCTCGACTCGGGAAAAACGACCAGGTCGACGGGATTCGTGATCCGCTCCGCCAGCTCGAAGTGACTGGCCGGCAGGTAGCGCGCGTCGATCTCGGCCGGAGTGAGGTCGCGATTCTTGTCGTTGCCCTGCACGAGGGCCACGTGCAGCGCGCCGACCTCTCGGGGCTGGGAGCGAGTGACCGTTGCCGTGACGATGATCGCGGCGATCACCGCGATCCCCGCGTGCGCCCGAAGGTAGGCGCCGAACGCCCGGCGGTCGAGGAAAACGTCGGCCAGCAGCGCGTTGAGCGCCACCGCGAGGAACGTCACGAACGAGACGCCGCCGACGCTCGCGACGGCTCGGGCGGGCGCGATGTCGTGGAACGCGTAACCGACCTCACCCCAGGAGAAGCCGCCGAGCGGCCAGCGCGCCATGATGGCGTCGGCGCACACCCAGACGGCGGCGGTCAGCCACGGGTTCGCGATCCTTCGCGCCCGCAGCCACGCGACGAGCGCACCGGCGGTCGCCCAATACGCCGCGACCGCCAGGCTGAAGGGCACGATCGCGACCGCGCCGAAGTACCAAATCCACGAGCAGAGCGCCCCGTAGTAGACGACCCCGGCGACGAACGCGAGGCCCGCTGCACCGCGCGGTGTGCGTCCGCGCCACGCGACGAAGAGCGGTACGAGCGCGACGCAAGCGAGCGGTCCGATGTCGAACGGCGGGCGACTGAGCGCGAGGAGCGCGCCCGACACGGCCGCCGCGACGACGCGCGCGACGGTCGCGCGCCGCGGTCGGGTCACGCGCAGTCGCGGCAGATCATGCGCTTCTCGTCGGCGAGCTGATGGCGCGGCAGGACCAGGAAGCAGCTACGGCACAGGAACTCGTTCTCGCGGCGGGGCACGATCTTGGTGCCGGCTTCGCCGCGGTCGTCGGGCTCGTCGTCGTCGTCCTCGTCTTCCTCGAGGCCGGCCGCGACCGTGCGTTCGCGCAGGACGACGTCGAGGGCCTCTTCGACGTCGTCGGGATGGAGCTCCTCGTCGAGGTCGACGACGTCGTCCTCTTCTTCCTCTTCGACGGGTTCCGCGGGCGCGACGAGAACGCCGGGGACGGCAACCACATCGATGATCTCCGCGTCGATGACGTCAACGAGGTCGTCGTCGATGACGTCGACGACGACGTCATCATCTTCGACGACGTCGTCATCTTCGACGAAGTCCTCTTCGAGAACGTCCTCGTCGATGTCGTCCTCTTCGAGCGTGGGCTCGTCCTCGAAGTCGTCGTCACTCATTCCGGGTGCCTTCTCGCGGGTAAGGGATTGGTGAACGGGCGTGTAACCGTCGCGTCGCGACAATCCTTCCCGGTCACGTCGCCCCCTTTGGGGGCGCGGAGTATAACGCCGCCCGAAAGGGCTTCGGTGATCACCGAAGCGCTCTCCTCGGGGTGGCTAAAGAGGGTGGGCGGACCGGTCGGGAGACCGTTGGGGCCGCTGGGTGGCCCGGCCTGCGGTCGGCAGGCGGGTTATTGCAGCGTTCTCTAACGAAGACTCCCGGACGACCGCCCAACCCCTTCGCAACACCTCGCCCCCTCTGCAGCACCACCGGCGTATCCGGCGATGGCGCGGCCTGGGTCGTCGACTCCGAAACCAAGGGCGACGAGTAGTCAGCCTCAACGGCACGACGATGTCAAGCGGAACCGGAATGCGTTGACCAGCAACGACGCGCGTCCGTGCTGGTCAACGATTCAACGAAAAATCACCGTCGGTTCACGTCGGCAACGCACGACGCAACTCCGCCGCGCGCTCCGCGTCCAGGCGCTCCAGATCGTACGTTCCGTGGTCGACGAAACGCATCGCTTCCGCGATCGCGCGGTGGCCGGCGCGCTCCGCGATTTGACGATGCATCTCCTGCGCGACGCGACGGTACGTCGGGTGGCCCTGGGGCGAGCTCCGGAGCTCGCAGAGATGCATCGCCTCGCGCGCGTTCATGTGCATGACGTAGCGCATGCGGTACCCGAGCGAAACCGCGTATGCGGCCTGCTCCGGGAACGGCCCGACGAGCGCGGCGTAAAGTTCCGCTGATCGCTCCATCGCCTCCTCGTAGCGGCGCGCGATCCCGGCATCACGAACGGACGCGGGCATTTCGTAACCGTGATGCGGCGTGAGCTGCTGCCATTCGATCGTCAGCATCCGGTGACGTTGCAGGTCGCGGAACGCGCCGTAGTCGCCGAGCACGTCGAAGCGGTAGCTCGTTCGCTCGAACGCACGTCCCGGCTTGTGACGTCGATTCGTGCGCTCGCCGACGTAGGCGCGCACGAGCGCCACCCGATCGTCGGCAGGTAGACCGCGCACCCGCTCGAGGAGCTGTGCATCCGGAAGGCGGGTATGCGGGTAGCAGATCGCGGCGAGAACCTTGTCCTCGCCCTCCGGATCCCAGTCGACGAGGCTGACCTCGTTGGCCGGCTCGGGCCGCTCGTCGGCGAAGAGGCGTTGGACGAGGGCATGCGTGTCGTCGCGCGTTGCGGCCAGATACGACGACCACGCTCCGCCGCGCTCGGGGAGATCGACGCGCACCAGGAACGACGGGATGACCTTGCGGAGCTCGTCGAGCATCAGCTGGCCGTACATCCTTGCCTCGGGCAGCGGATGGGCCCGCATGCGTAGCAGCAGCGCCTCGAAGGCCTGGCCCGTGCCGTAGATACCGACGTTCGACAGCGTGGCCGCCGGAAGCAGCCCACGGAGCGTGTCGCAGGCTTTGGCCTTGATCGTTTGCTTGTAGACGAAGTCGGAGTCGGTCGGCTGTTTCGGGTGTTGCTCGCGCGCCCAATCCATCATCGCCGGCAACGCCGCGCTGTAGGTGTCGAAGAGCGAGTCGAGGTCGGCGATGTAGCGGGTTCCCATCGGCGAGGCGCACACATGGGACGGGCGCAGGTAGCGGTAGCGGCCCTGCAGCCGCGAGTCGTACGGGACGTAGCGGGTCGACTGCTCGAGGTAGGCCATCAACCGACCCCACTCGAGGATCTTGGTGAGCAGGTTCGATGCCTGCTCGCATGCGAGGTGGACACCGCCGAGCTGTGCGACGGAATCGTCGCCGTACTCGAAGAAGACGCGCTCGTACAGGTCTTCCGCGCGCTTCAGGCCGACCGTCGCGTCGACGGTGAGGTCGCCGGTGAGGTCGAGGTCTCCGACGAATTCGTCCAGGAAGAGCCGCCGCAGGCTCTTGTCGGAGCGCGAGTACCGGGCGAACAGCGCCCCTTTGACGACCTCGGGGAGGTTGGTCAGCGCGAAGACCGGCCCGTCGAGGTTCGTGAAGTACGGCCGAAGACGACCCGATTCGCTCTCGGTGAACTTCTCCGGGGCATAGAGCATGGGACTGGCGATGGTAGCGACGGTTCGGTCGAGCGGCGCGCATCTCGAACGCCCCAGATTCTGCCCAGCTGTTGGGACGAATTGTGGCCAACTGTTGGCAAGAATTGTGGCCGTGTGGCGTCGGTTTTCTTGCGAACTGTTGGCAAGGATTTCGCGGGGTCTGGAGGTCAGAGGAGGAGGCGGTAGGCGTCGGGGACGACTTCGACGTCGACGAGGTCGGTGGCGGGCGCCGGGCGGCCGTCGACCTCGAGGGGCACCCGCCGGTCGATGCTGACGGTGACCCGGGCGCCCGACCGCTGCGTGATCATGGGGTGCGGGACGTGGGTTCCGGTGGCCAGGCGCGTTCGAAGCTCCCGCCGTTGGCGGCCGGCGACGGCGTAGATCTGCATCTCGGCGCGTCCGTCGCCGGGGTGACCGCGCGGGACGAGGTCGAGGCCGTGGCGGAACTGCCCGGTCGAGATCACGACGGTCGTGCATGGTCCGTGGAACACCGACCTCGAGTCGATCCGCACGTTCGCGCCGAACCGGCGGGCGAACCGTCGGAGCGCCTCGGGCGGGGTGCCGATCACGATCATGTTGGTCGCGACCGGGCCGTCGTCGATCCGTAGGAGGTCGAGCGGCACCTCGACGCCGAGGGCGACTCGAGGGCCGATGCCGAGCCCGAGCGCACGGGCGAGGTCCGAAGCGGGGTCGGGTCGGAAGCGAACGAGAACGCCGGGCCGGCGCGCCACCGCCCAGGCCAGGTCGGCGTCGCCGCCGGTCACCTCCAGATCGGGCGTCGCCGACGTGGGTCGTCCCCACGGCTCGCCCGGCCTGATCATGCGGCCGGTGCGTTGACCACGCTCGACGCGGCAATGACACCACGGAGGCACGCGTCGGCCGCGGCCCGGGCCGTCGCCGCGGTGACCTCGTCGGGGACGACGTCGCCGATCTGGTGCAGGAGGTCGATCGTCTGCTTGACGTTGCGAACGAAGTCGCCGCCCGTCATCTCCTCGTCTTCGAGAACGTCGGCGAGCTCCTCGCCCTTCGCCCAGGCGTAGATGGCGGCGGTGAATCCCGGATCGGGCCTGCGGGTCTCGGGCAGGCGGGCCTCGCGCTCGGCGAGGTGCAGATCGCGCCAGACGCCGTCGAGCGCCCGACTGCGCCGTGCCACCTCCTGGTTCGGCCAGCGCCGCGGTGGCATCGGGTCGTTGCTCTCCGGCCCCCGTCGCTGGAAGGTGAAGCACGACACGACGGCTGCCATCGTCGCGGGATCGACGCCGTCGAGCCGGCCCTCGCGCAACGCCTCCGCGACAACCAGCTCGCCCTCGCTGTTGAGGCGAGTCAGCAGCCGGCCCGGGTCCGTGAGATTCCAATCCTCGACGTAGCCCCACGTCCGCAACACGCCCAGTACCCGATCGAACTGGCGCGCCAAGCTCTCGCTGCGAGAAGAGACCTGCCGCTCCAGGCGGGCGATGGCCCGTGCGATCCGCTCGGCTTGCCAGGCCGCGCGCAGGGCCACGTCGACGCCCGGGACGTCGTGCAACGGATGGGCCGCTACCTCTGCCTGCAGTTCTCCGACGTCGCCGTCGGTGTCGACCGGGATCTCCGAGTCCCGCACCTTCAGCCGGCGGAGGGCGTCGACCGTGGCTCGTTGAAAGGATTGGCTCCGCGGCGCGAACGGCCGCGGCAGGTCGATCGTCGCGACCTTCCGCAGCTGCCCGCGGAAGTCGTGGGGGGAAAGTCGCACGAGCGACTTTCCCTGGGTGAGCGCGAGAATTCGCTGGGGTCCGCTCCCCCGCTCCTGCTTCAGCACGACGATCTTGCCGCCGCGTTTGGGAACGATCAGTACGTCTCCCGGGCGAAGTGTCTCGAATCGACCGTCGGATCGGCTGTGCGCCGTGCGCCGCGCCGCGTCCAGCTCGGCGAGCAGCCGGCGATACTCGTGCACGTCGCCGGCCGGGTGCACGGCGGCGGCCTCGGCCTCCGCGAGCTGCTCGCGGCGCAGCTCCAGCTCCCGTTCGACCGCGACGACGTCGCGGTCGGCGTGGAACTGCGCGAACGACAGGTTCAGCAGGTGGCGAGCGTGTTGGGGTGAATAGCGCTGCACGAGGTTCGCCGCCATGTTGTAGGTCGGGTGAAAGGAAGACGTCAGCGCGTATGTCCGGCGGGAGGCCAGGCCCGCGACCTGTTCGAAGGAAACGAACGGATCCCAGAGCACGACGACGTAGCCGACCTCGTCGATCCCTCGCCGCCCGGCTCGGCCGGCGAGCTGGGTGTACTCGCCCGGCGTCAGGAACTCGTGGTGCTCACCGGTGAACTTCGAGAGCTTCTCGATGATCACCGACCGAGCCGGCATGTTGATCCCGAGCGCCAGCGTTTCGGTCGCGAACACGACCTTCAACAGGCCGGACGAGAATCCCTCCTCGACCGCCTCCTTCATCGGCGGCACGAGACCCGCGTGGTGTGCGGCGACGCCGGCCTCCATGCCCGCGAGCCACGTGTCATAGCCCAGCACGTCGAGGTCGGCGTCGGACAGCGACTCGACGTGCCGCTCCGCGATCGCGCGGAGCGCTCGTCGCTCGTCCGCGTCGGTGAGGCGCATCCCCGCGGCGAGACATTGCTCGACGGCCTGGTCGCATCCCGTTCGGGAGAAGACGAACGCGATGGCGGGAAGCATCCGCTCCTCCGCGAGACGTTCGACGACCTCCGTTCGCCACGGCTTGTACAGCCGTCGCCGGCGTTGTCCGCGATCGGGAACGTTGCGGCCGTCGAGGCGCGTCGCCACCGGGTTCGGGCGCGACTCGCCGTCGTGGTCGACGAACGTGGGCAGGAGGTGAAGGTTCGGCGCGCTCCGGTCGCCGACGAGGTACAGGTGCACCAGGTCGACGGGCCGTTGCTCCTCGATCACGGTCTCGGTCGCGCCGCGCAGTGTCTGCATCCAGGCCGCGACCTCCTCGGCGTTGGACACCGTCGCGGACAGCGCGACGATGTCGATCTCGGAAGGGAGGTGGATGATCACCTCCTCCCACACCGCGCCTCGCGACCGATCCTGCAGGTAGTGCACCTCGTCGAGCACCACGTACCGGAGCCCGTGCAGCGCGTGCGAGCCGGCGTAGATCATGTTTCGCAGGACTTCGGTCGTCATCACGACCACCGGCGCATCACCGTTGATCGCGTTGTCGCCCGTGAGCAGGCCGACGCGGTCGGTGCCGTACGCGCGTACGAAGTCGCCGTACTTTTGGTTCGACAGGGCCTTGAGCGGCGTCGTGTAGAAGGCCTTCGCGCCGTCGGCGAGCGCCCGGGCGATGGCGTACTCGGCCACGACGGTCTTGCCCGATCCGGTGGGAGCCGCGACGAGTACCGACCGTCCGGCGTCGAGGGCGTCGAGCGCGCGCGACTGGAACTGGTCCAGCGGAAACCGCAGCTCCGCCGTGAACGCCGCCCGGATCTCGGCGGCGGTCACCGGCCCTTGGTGGTCGGTGTCGCCGGCGTGCTCGTGGGTGATTTCACCGTCGTGCCTGTCTTTGCGGTTGTGGCGGGTCCGCTGCTGGCCGGTGTGCTCGAGGGTATCGAGACCGGGTTCGTCGCCGGCGTGTCGGAGACCTTGGGCTGCTTGGGCCAGTGGCGCACGATGCCGTCGGGCCAGAAGATCCCGCCGAGGATCGTGAGCACGATGACGACGGCGGATCCGACGACGATCGATCCCCGCTGGCCGAGCCGCTTCGGCCGCCGGCGGCCGCGCCGGACCCAAGAGACGACCGCACCGAGCGCGGCGGCACTCAGGAGAACGAGGAGGGTCATCCGGGGCTGTCGGGTGAGCAGGCCTCCGCCGCCGGGTACGCCGACCTTCCCCGGGCGTATGAGCCAGATCAGCAACGCCGTGCCCGCGACAATTCCTGCGCCGACGGCGACGGCCAGGATGACCTCCGAGCGCGGCCGCGACGGGACGAACTGCTGACGGGTTCGGGAAGGGCTCATGGCTGTGTCACCGTTTCATCACCCGCCCGATCACGATCGCGATCTCGTAGAAGAGATACATGGGAACAGCCATGAAGAATAGGGAGAACGGGTCGGAGCTCGGGGTGATCACGGCCGAGAAGGTCACGATCCCGACGATCATCCAGCGCCGGATGCTTCGGAGCTGGCGCGTGTTCACTGCTCTGACCAGCAACAAGAAGACGAGGAGCACCGGGAACTCGAACGCGACGCCGAACGCGGCGATCATCAGCGTCACCAACGTCAGGTACTTGTCGGCGGTGACGAACGGCTGGATCCCAGATCCGCCTGCGCCGAGCAAGAACTCCAACGCCTTTTCGACCGTGAACCAGGCGACCACGGCGCCGAGCGCGAACAGCACCGCGATCGCGATCAGGAAACCGATGCCGTAACGCCGTTCGTTCTTGTGCAGCCCCGGCGTGACGAACCGCCAGATCTGCCAGAACACGAATGGCACCGACAGTGCGATGCCGCCGTAAGTGGAGACCTTGACCCTCACCAGCAGCGGCTCGAGCGGACCGGTGGCGATGAGCTTGCAACCCCGCGTCGCGGTCGCGCCGCACCCTTTCCCGGCCTCGCCTTTGGTGACGTGCTCGTACGGCCCGGAGAGGAAATGCAGCAGCCGGTCGTAGAAGACGAAGACGAAGACGGTGAGCACAACGAGGCAAACCGCGCACAGGATCACCCGGCGACGAAGCTCGGTGAGATGCTCGACGAGGGTCATCCGCCCGTCGTCCATTTGTCGTTCGCTCATCGGTTCAGCCCCCGCAGTGCCGATTCAGCTGAACGATCGAGGTCCGGCGAAGCCGTCGTCGGCGACGTCGTCGGTCGGGTTTTCGCCCGCGTTGTCGGGTGTGGTTTCCGTCGACCAGGGCCCGGCCGGCGACGCGGCGTGGTCGGACTCTTCGATCGACGCGTACCCCTGCTCGGCCCCCGCGTCGGCACTCGGCGAGAAGTCGGGACGCAGCACCTGTTCCAACTCGCCGCGCACCGTGTCCTGCATGCGCCGCAGCTCGCGCATGGCGGCGCCGACCTGGCGGGCGATCTCGGGCAGGCGCTGCGGCCCGAAGACGATCAGCGCGACCACGAGAATGAGGATGATCTTTTCGGGTCCGAGGCTCATGGCGAAGAGGTGCCGACGAGCCGATCCTACCGTCGCATGCGCGGACGGAACCCGCGGTCAGTCGCCGTGAAGCCGTCGATGCGTCAGTGCCGTCTCGTCGCGCAGGCGGTTCAAGGCCGTGGTCAACGCCACGCGGTGCTCGCGCCCGAACCGGTCGATGATCGCGACCGTGGGCGCGATTTCGCGACGAACGCGGCTCGCGAGGACGGTGAGCACGATCAGACCAGCGACACAGATCGCCAGGGGAAGCAGCCAGAGCACGCGGGAACCCTACCGGTTGAGCGAGCGACGCACTTGCAGGGCCAGCTGGTCGAACCAGGCGTTGCCGGCCAACAGCAGATGGAAGTCGAGGAGGTCGTCGGGCGTGAGCGGCGGCCCGATGCGCGCCTCGGTCAGCTCCGCCGGCAGCCGCCAGACCTGCATCCGAACGCCGCTCGAGACCAACAGGTCGACGATGCGCCGACTGGCTTCCTTCGCTACGGCCTGACGACAGTCCGGGCAGCGGAAGCAGTAGGAGCCGCGCTCGTCGTCCGCGCATACGCGTACCGTGAGATCGTCCGCGGTCAGCTGCACGTCTCCGCAGGTCGGGCAGTTGGCCCGGATCGTTGTCACCGCGTCACCCATCCCTGGTCCGCTCGAGTCCGAAGGAACCGCCGGTTGGCGGCTGATACACCCTTCGGCAGGCCTCAGGTGCCGCTTGAGGCTCGTGGTCTGCCGCCGTGCTCATATCGGTGCGAGTGGCAGACACCCATGGCACGATGAGTGGCCGTGGCCGTCATCACCTTCGCCCACCGTGGCGCGCGCCTCGTCGAGCCCGAGAACACGATTCCGGCGTTTCGCGCCGCGCTCGACCAGGGTGCGAGTGGCCTCGAGACCGATGTGTGGCTCTCGGTCGACGGCGAGGTGGTCTGCGCTCACGATCCCGTCGTCGCCAAGGGCCTGAGGCGCCGGAAGATCTCCTCTGCTACCGCGGAGGAGCTGGCGACGTACGGGATCCCCCGGATCGCCGATGTGTACAGAGAGCTCGGCTCGGCGTATGAGTGCTCGGTCGACGTAAAGACCGCGGCGGCCGCAGTTGGCCTGATCGAGGTCGCCCGCGCCCATGGCGCCCTGGAGAGGCTCTGGGTCTGCTCACCCGACGTCGCGCTCCTGCGTTCGCTACGGGACGAGAAGCGAGTGCGGCTCGTGCACTCCGAGCGGCGCACGGCGATCCGCGCGCCGCTCGAACGGCACGCATTCGAGCTCGCGTCGGCCGGCATCGACGCGATGAACCTCCACCACACGGAATGGAGCGCGGGCCTCGTCTCGCTCTTCCACCGCTTCGACGTGAAAGCGTTCGCGTGGGACACCCAGGAGGTGCGCCAGCTCCGAGCGGTGCTCGCGATGGGTATCGACGCCGTTTACTGCGACCGTCCCGACCGGATGGTTGCGACGGTGAGCGAATGGGTTGCCGATTAGCCGACCCCCGACCGAACGAAGCGGGTCAGGCGAGCGAAGTGGGTCAGAGCAGGCCGAGGCGGTTCAGTGGCCACACGCGTACGAAGACGCGGCCGACGATCTCGCTCTTCGCGATCGGACCGAAGTAGCGCGAGTCGCGTGAGTTGGGTCGGTTGTCTCCCATCACCCAGTACCGGTTGGCGGGGAGCGTACCGGTCGGAAAGCAATGCGTCGAGAACGACGCGCAATTGCTGAGCATTCCGGAGGGGAGATACGACTCCACGAGCACCTTGCCGTTGATGAGGATCCGACCGTCATGCTCGCTGACGGTTTCCCCCGGCAAGGCGATGACCCGTTTCACGAGGTCCTTGATCGTCGGGTCGATGGGATTCCCGTCCGGACCCTTGGGTGTCTTGAACACGACGATGTCGCCGCGATGCACCGGGTGCAGGTGGTAGGAGAGCTTGTTGACGATGACCCGGTCGTCCGTCTTGAGCGTCGGCACCATCGAGTCCGACGGAATGTAGAACGCCTGGAAGAAGAAGGCTTTGACAACCAGCGCGATGACGAGCGCGGCGCCGATGAGCAGGACCCACTCGATCGCCGTCTTCGCCGCCTTGCGAACCGGTTGCGGCGCGGTGGTCGCGTCGGGGACCCGCTCTACGGGAGTCGGGGGCTCGGGGGGGTTCCTGGGCTGGTCCTCCACGATCGTTCAATTCGCCCTTCGCGCGGCCGGATCAGAGAATCGCAAGACGATTGAGCGGCCAGATCCGCAGGAACACGCGCCCGACGATGTCCTTCTTGCGGATGAAGTGGGAGGGGAAGAAACGCGAGTCGCGCGAGTTGGGTCGATTGTCACCCATCACCCAGTAGGACTCGGCCGGAACCTTGAGGGCGGCGAAGCCGGGACCGGGGCCATCTCCTTTCGGAAGGTACGGCTCGTTCAGGATCTTGCCGTTGATGTAGATGTGGCTGTCGGAGCGGCCCTCGACGGTCTCGCCCGGGAGCGCGATCACGCGCTTCACCAGATCCTTGACCGACGGATCGACGTTCGACGGCGACTTGAAGACGACGATGTCACCACGATGGACCGGGTGCAGGTGGTACGAGAGCCGGTTGACGATGACCCGGTCGTTCGTCTTGAGGGTCGGCACCATCGAGTCGGACGGAATGTAGAACGCCTGGAACAAGAAGGTCTTGATCAGCAGTGCGATGATGAGCGCGGAGGCGATCAGCAAGCCCCATTCGAGGGCGACGGCCCACGTGGGCTTCGACTTAGTCGCCGGCGAGACGGGCATCAGCTCGTAGTCGTCGTCGGCGGGTCCCCCGTCGGGCGGCCGCGTGTACGGGGGGTCGGCGCTCATGGACGGTTTCACCGGTTGCATCCTCTCATGCGCGCCCGCGTGCCTTCGTGTCAGGTCGGCGAGTCGCCGGTCGAACTGAACTGCCGGTCTCGCCGTAGCGTCGCAGGATCCTTCGCGCCGCATCCGCCGCCAGCGGCTCGATCTCGACGGGCGCGACGGCCCGGGCGTCCGGTCCGAGCCGCAGCAGGAGCCGCTCGAGCCAGGCGCGCTCACTGACGGCGAGCACGATCTCGAGCGATCCGTCGGCGCGCTCCGTGACGGCCTCCGTCGGATAGGCCTCCGCGACCCAGGCCGCGGCGGGCGCGAGCTCGAGGGTCACGCGCGTGTCGTCGGCGCGCGGCGTGTAAACGTCGCCGGTCTCGAATCCGGTCGCGCCCGGCTCGAAGGTCTCTCCGGTCGGCTCGACCGAGCGGATGCGGTCGACGCGGAACATTCGCTCGTCGCGGGCGCGGTGACAGTACGCCCCGACGTACCACTCCCCGGTCGCGAAGAACACGACCTCGGGATCGATGCGGCGAGTCGTCTGATCATCGCGTCCCGCCGACCAGTATTCGATCTCCACGCGCCGGTGACCCGCGACCGCGTCGCGCATCGCCGCGAGTTGGCCGGGCTCGCCGACGTCGACGACGAGCCCCGGGAGCTCGAGCGCGCCCTCCAACTTCGCCAGCGCGGTCGCAAGCGGTCCGTTCGGATCGGAGCCGGGAACCGCGAGCAACGCGCGTCCGGCGGCGAGCAGGGCGAGACCTTCGGCGGGCGTGAGCCGCAACGGACGCCGGAAGTACTCCGCGAGCCGGATCGTGACGTTGCCGTCCTCGTCGTCTTCGACGTCGAGGTAGTCGCCCGGCGAATACGGCGGCACTCCGATCATCAGCACGAGCGCGAGGTCGTCGTCGAGCTGCTCGACAGTGATACCGAAGCGTAGAGCGATCTCGTGCTTGGCGGATCCGGGGTGCGCGACGATCCAGGGTACGAGCGCCAGGATGCGCTGGATCTCGGGACCCGCGAGGGCGCGGGGGCTCACGACCCACCGGCCGCGGCGCCGCTCGCCGCGCGCTCGAGCCAGGTGACGAGGTCCGCGCGTATGTCGGGCGGATCGAGCACCTCGGCGTGCTCGAGGAACCCGAGCACGAAACTGCGGAACGCGGCGCGATTCGTGACCGTCATCTCGACGACCGAGCCGCCGTCGTCGTCGCGGCCGTCGGCGACGACCGCGTCCGCGCCCAGCTCCGAGAGCATCGCGTCCCGATGGTCGGCGTCGACGCGGATGCGCACCGTGACGGCCGGGTCGTCACCGAGGAGCCACGCCCGCGACTCGACGTGATCGTCCGGGCGAAAATCGGGCGGCGGTTCGAACGCGTCGGGCTCGCCGAGCTCGACGTCGCCGTCGATACGATCGGCGCGAAAGGCGCGGACCGCATCGCGGTCGCGGTCGAAGCCGACGAGGTACCAGTGACCCCGCTTCGAGGAGAGGCCCCATGGCTCGACCGTCCGGACGCGGTCGCGGTGCGTGAAGCGAACCACGGCCCGGGCGCGGAACGCCTCGAACAGGGTCGCGAGCGCCGGCGCGATCGGCAGCGACGCGATCGGCGCGACCGCTTCGTCGGCGAGGCCGCCGAGTTTCAACAGCGCGCCCTCCCCCGCGTGGCTGCCGAGCGAAACCGCGCTCACCGCGACGCGCAGTGCGGCGGCTTCCTCGACGCCGAGGCCGAGATCGGGCAGGTAGTAGTCGTCGGGCCGGACGCGGTAGCCGAGCTCGGCGCCGTCACCGATCGGCTCGGTCGTGAGCGGCACTCCCATGCCGCGCAGCGTTTCCTTGTCGCGCTCGAACGCTCGCCGATAGGCGCTGATCTGCGAGGGATAGCCGGCGACGTCGTGGACGATCTCTTCGCGGGTGAGCGCCCGCCGGGTGTCGAGCAGCAGTGCAAGGAGGTTCAGGACGCGTTCGACCCGCGACGGCGCGTCGGGCATCGGTTCAGCCTAGAGGACGGCTCGTGCGGCAAGAACCCCGGCGGCGGCCGCGGCCTCGAACAACACGGGATCCTCGGTCGCGGCCCGGCCCATCGACTCGACCTGCAGATCGTGCGCCGCGAACAGACCTACCGCGCCGACGGGCGCCACGTCGACGATCTCGTGCCGGGCCCCGATGCGAGCCGCCGAGAGGTCGCGACGGATTGTTTGCTCCTCTTCGCCGCCGACACACGGAACGGCGACGCGGACGCGGCTGCGGGTCGCGACCGAAAGCACAGTGATGCTGTGATGCGAGACGCCGCGGTGTCGCTCCCGCGCGTCCGCGAACGAAACCCGCAAGGCGGCGATCGGGATGCCGTGCAACGCGGTGGCCGCGTCGAGCACCGGCCCGACCTCGATCCCGCTGAATCCCAGACGGCTCGCCGTCCCCGCGCTTCCGGGTCCCATCGCGACGACGGCCGCGTCGGCATGAGCGACATGGCGGGCGACGGCGAGCGCGCTGTGCGCCGATACCGCCTCGAAGTCACCTCCAAACGCGTGCCCGCAGGTGACGGTCGCGTCGATCAAGCCCCGTTCGCGCAATTGCCACACGAGATCCGAGATCGCGATCGGTAACGCACCCCCGTCGGTCATGACGTACACGAGCCGGGCGCCCGGGCGGACGTGCTTGAAGGCGACCGCGACCGCTGCCAGCTGACTGTGCAACCCCGCCGCCACGACCGGCATCCCACCGACATCGGCGACCTCGGCCAACTCCGCGTTCTCGACACCGACCTGCAAGCTCGTGTAACGGAGCTTCATCCCCGTTCCCGAGCCGGCATCGCTCCACGATTCGCGCGCGAGGTTCCAATGCACGACGTGCCAACCGCCGGTGCCCAACCCGAGCTCGATCGCCGTGGTGTTCACCACCACGCGGTCCCCGACCGCGACCGAGCCGATCAGCTGCGTGAGAACATATGCCCGCTCGCGAGCCGCATCGAGATCGACGAGCACTCGTTGCAAACCCGTGCGCGCCTCGAGAATCTCGCTGACCACTCCTACCCGGAACGACGGCATCGGACGCGTCGCGCCGCTACAACGAAGCGATCAACCGCTCGACCCGTTCGTCGCGCGACTTGAACGGGTCCTTGCAGAGAACGGTCCGCTGCGCCTGGTCGTTCAGCTTCAAGTGAACCCAGTCGACCGTGTAGTCGCGCTTGCGTTCCTTGGCCCGCTTGATGAACGCGCCGCGCAGCCGCGCTCGCGTCGTTTGGGGAGGGTTGTTCATCGCGTCGGTGATCTCGTCGTCGTCGACCATGCGGTCGACCTGCCCGCGCCGCTCGAGGAGGTAGTAGAGCGACCGCGACCGGGTGACGTCGTGGTATGCGAGGTCGAGCAGCGACACGCGCGGATGGGTCAGTGGCAGATCGCCGCGCTTTCGGTACGCCTCGATGAGGTGATGCTTGATCACCCAGTCGACCTCGGTGCGCAGCTTGAGCGGATCGTCCTCGAGGTGGGTCATCACGTGCTCCCACATCTCGAGGGCGCGTTGTTCGATCGGCGGCAGACCCCGTCGCTTGGCGAAGCGCAGCGCGCGGTTCAGGTATTCGGTCTGGATCTCGACCGCCGAGAGCTCGCGGCCGTTCGCGAGCCGTACCCGCCGCCGGCACGTGATGTCGTGACTGATCTCACGGATGGCGCGGATCGGGTTCTCCAAGGTGAGGTCGCGCCACGGTGCGGCGTCCTCTTCGAGCATGCGCAGGATGATGGAGGTCGCGCCGACCTTGAGGAACGTCGCGTACTCGCTCATGTTCGAGTCGCCGACGA
This sequence comes from Acidimicrobiia bacterium, assembly GCA_038213435.1. GTDB lineage: Bacteria > Actinomycetota > Acidimicrobiia > IMCC26256 > PALSA-610 > PALSA-610. The sequence goes on along the minus strand of JBBQTI010000008.1, from coordinate 73,870 downwards.
TCACGTGCAGCCGCCGGAACCGCTCCGCGTCGGCGTGAGGCTCGTCGCGCGTGTTGATGATGGGCCGGGAGCGGGTCGTCGCCGACGACACCCCTTCCCAGATGTGCTCGGCCCGTTGCGCGATGCAGTACATGGCGCCGCGCGCCGTCTGCAGAACCTTGCCGGCGCCCGCGTAGATCTGGCGGGTTACGAGGAACGGGATGAGCACGTCGGTGAACTTGGAGAAGTCGCCCTCGCGTTCGACGAGGTAGTTCTCGTGACAGCCGTACGAGTTGCCGGCGCTGTCGGTGTTGTTCTTGAAGAGGAACACTTCGCCGCGGATTCCCTCCTCGCGGAGGCGCTGCTCGGCGCTCTGTACGAGCCCTTCGAGGATGCGCTCGCCGGCCTTGTCGTGGATCACGAGATCGCGGATCGAATCGCATTCGGGGGTCGCGTACTCGGGATGGCTGCCGACGTCGAGGTAGAGGCGGGCGCCGTTCTCGAGGAACACGTTGCTCGACCGGCCCCAGGAGACGACACGGCGGAACAGGTAGCGGGCGACCTCGTCGGGGCTGAGTCGACGCTGGCCGCGCAGGGTGCAGGTGACGCCGTATTCGTTCTCGAGGCCGAAGATGCGCCGTTCCACCGGAGGTGAGTGTACGGGCACCCGGTCGCGGCGATGTAGCCCCGTCATACACTCGGGCGGAGCGGACGCCGGAGAGCGCGTCGCAGCGAGGGAGCCGTAATAATCGTGCCGATGACCCGACTGACGTCGGTGTACGGATCGTTTCGGGCCCGTGTGATGGCTGCCCGCCTCGAGTACGAGGGATTCGACGTGCAGCTTCGGGGTGCGCTCGACAGTCCGTACGGTCTGACGGTCGGAGAGATGGCTCGCGTCGACCTTTACGTCCCCGACGATCAGTTCGACGAGGCCAGCATGCTGTTGCTCGTCTCCGAGGTCGACGAGGCCGACGAGATCCTCGACGACGACCGTCCCCCGGCGCGGGCGCGCCCGGCTCCGGTCTTATGGGTCACCACGTTGATCCTGTTCGTGTTGATCGCAGGCCCGATCGCCCTCCTGCTGCGCTGGTATTAGAGGGAGACGACAGCGCAGCGGCCGGAGCGGAGCGTGGAGTCGACCCATGAACGTAAGACGACAGCGCGGCGACCGGAGGGGAGCGGGGCGTGGAGTCGACCCGTAAACGTAGGACGACAGCGCGGCGACCGGAGGGGAGCGGAGCGTGGAGTCGACCCATGAACGTAGGACGACAGCGCGGCGACCGGAGGGGAGCGGGGCGTGGAGTCGACCCGTAAACGTGCCTAGCCGAGAAGTGACGTCAGCTCGTCGTTCTTGATGCGCCGGAACGCGCGGCGCGGCCGGGATCGGTCGAGCAGCGCGACCTCGAGCTGATCTGCGGTCAGGGACGCACCGTCGCTGCCGAGCACTTTCGCTCCGAGCTGGAGCGCATCACCGAGGCTCATACCCGTCTGGTACTGCTCCTTCAGCGACTCGATGATCTGGTCGGCTTGCCCGCCGAGCACCGAGTAGTCCTGCTCGTCCATGACGACCCCGTCGTAGAGCACGTGGTACATCTCGGCGTGGTCGTCGTCGGGGTCGCCGACCTCGGCGACGAGGAGTTCCACCTCGTACGGCTTCATCTCGTGAGTGAACACCTGGCCGAGGGTCTGCGCGTACGCATTGGCGAGCTCCTTCGCGCTGACGTCCTCTCGCGAGTACGAGAACCCCTTCATGTCGGCGTGGCGGACGCCGGCCACGCGCAGCATCTGGAACTCGTTGTACTTGCCGACGGCTGCGAACGCGATGCGGTCGTAGATCTCACTGATCTTGGAGAGCGTGCGCGACGGGTTGTCGGCGACGATGAGGACGCCGGCGGGGCACTCCAGCGCCACGAGGCTGCGACCGCGAGCGATGCCCTTCCGCGCGTAATCCGCGCGGTCCTTCATCACCTGTTCGGGCGAGACGTAGAACGGCATGCTCATGCGGCTACGACCTCCGGCCCTCGAACGCCGCGTTCGGGAGATGCACCGACCGGGCCTCCGGATCTGCGCCTGGCTCTCACGATTCGTGGCCTCCGCGCTCGACGCCCTGGAGGAGGGCCTGGCTGCGGGCTTCGACGTCGTGGTCGCCGAGCGCCCGGTATCCCTGGTTGTCGATCACCGCGACCGTCGGGAAGATCCGGCGGACGAGGTCGGGTCCGCCCGTCGCGACGTCCTCGTCGGCGGCCGCGAACAGCGAGGCGATTGCGAGAACGATCGTGTCGTCGGCGGAGAGACCTTCGCTCCATCCCGCCTTGATCCAGTTGCGGGCGTGAACGCTGCCCGAGCCCTGCGCCTGGAAGTCGAGCTCTTCGTAGCGGCCACCGGTCACGTCGTAGCTGAAGACCCGTCCGCGTTCGCGGGCGGTGTCATAGCCCGCGAAGAGCGGCACGACGGCGAAGCCCTGCATCGCGGCGGGCAGGTTGGCGCGCACGAGCTGGCCGAGCTGATTGGCCTTGCCCTCGAGGCTGAGGGTCTCACCCTGCACCTTCTCGTAGTGCTCGAGCTGCACCTGGAACAACTTGACCATCTCGATCGCGGGTCCGGCCGCGCCGGCGATGGCGACGCCGGAGAGGTCGTCGGCCGCGAAGACCTTCTCGATGCGCCGGCTGGCGATCATGAAGCCGGCCGTGGCGCGGCGGTCGCCCGCCATGATCACGCCCCCGGCGAAGCGGATGGCGACGACCGTCGTGCCGTGCGGGATGTCGAGCGTCGACGGCGTGTCGATCCCCGCGCCCGGAAGCTGGTGGGGCGCAAGCCGACGGAGCACGTCGGCGAACGACGGCCCGGGGTCGACGGACGTGGAGAACAGCGGCAGCGAGCTCGATTCGGGCATCGGCGCGGGAGCCTACCGCCGCGGGTCAACCGGCCAAGGCAAGGACGCGATCCCGGGCGAGCGCCGCGAGCTCGTCGTCACGGTCCAGGTAATCGGCCGCTCGCTGGAAGAGCTGGTACTGCTCGCGGAAGTCGCCGAGTGCGTTGTTGCACCGGAAGCACAGCAACCCGCGGATCACGCCCGTCTCGTGATCGTGGTCGACGTGCAACGTGCGTTCCTCGGGCCGAGCTTCATCGCAGATCGCGCAGACGCCGTTCTGTGCCTCGAACATCCGGTCGTAATCGGCGATCGTCATCCCATACTTGCGCTTGAGATGACTCTTCCGATCGGCGAGCTTCTTCCGGTCGGTGCCCCGCCACGCGGCAATGCGTTCGGCGATCTTGTCCGGATTGGCGAGTGCCCACTGTCGGACTCGTTCGACCTCGCGGGCGCTATTGCGGATATACCACTCCCGGCGTCGCCCTTTCGTGCATTCCTTGCACTCCGGCCGGAGTCCGCCGCGACCTTCGGGTTCGCGTAGAAGGCATCCAGTGCTTTGAGCTCACCGCAGTGTCTGCAGGACTTCATGCGCGGATCGTACGAACGCGGTGCGACATCTACGCCCCTTGGACGTAGTTACTCGCCGCCCTTCTGGACATACGACCTAACGAACTCCTCCGCGTTGTCCTCTAGCACGGAGTCGATCTCGTCCAAGAGATCGTCGATGTCTTCCTTCAATTTCTCGCCGCGCTCGGACGAGGCCGCGACCTCTTCGTCGACGACTTCCTCGCGTTCCTTGGGAGTCGGTTTCTGTTTGCGTTCCCGTTCAGCCATCACGGACCTCCTGCGACATCCTTCAGCTCGCCGTCAGTCGCTCGACGAGTTGGCGGGGTGTCGATACCTGACCGAAGAGCTCGGCGACGTGCACCTTGCTACCACGCGTGGGCTCCATCATCGGGATCCTTCGCAGCGGCTCGATTCCGACGTCGAGCACGAGGCTGTCCCAGTTGGCCGCTACGACCGAGTCTGCCCAGCGAGCGAGGCACGTCCCTCGGAAATACGCGCGGGTCGACACCGGGGGATCGGCCATTGCGGCGATCACGTCGTCCTCGTCGAGGAGACGCTCGATCCTGCCACCCCGCACAAGTTTTTCGTAGAGCGAGCGCCCGGGACGCACGTCGTGGTACTGGACGGAGAGGAGCTCGAGCTTCGGGTCGTTCCAGGCCAGAGCGTCTCGATCCGCGTACGCGCGCAGCAGCTCGAGCTTCGTGACCCAATCGAGCTGGCCGTCGAGAGACGACGGATCGGACTCGAGCGCTCCGAGGACCGACTCCCAGCGATCCAGCACGAGCGTGCCGATCGTCTCCGGTCCGCAACATTCGAGGCCGGACTCGTCGGCGTACTTGCGCGCGAGCCGCAGGAACTCCCATTGCAGCTCGATCGAGGTGCAGCGGCCGAGCGAGGTGCAGTCGACGGTCGACTGCAATGTCGGGTCGTGCGATACCGCGCGGATGGCGGCGACAGGTGATGCGATCGACAGGTCTTTGTCGATGAAGCCGTCCTCGATCATCGCAAGGACGATCGCCGTCGCGCCGACCTTCAGGAACGTCGCGACCTCGCAGAGGTTTGCGTCGCCGACGATCACGTGTAGCCGGCGGTACTTCTGGGGATCCGCGTGCGGCTCGTCGCGCGTATTCACGATGGGGCGCTTCAACGTGGTCTCGAGACCGACCTCCTCCTCGAAGAAGTCGGAGCGCTGGCTGATCTGGTAGTCGCAGGGTTCGGCGCCGTTCTCGGAGCCGACCTTGCCGGCGCCGGTGAAGACCTGGCGGGTCACGAACCACGGGATGAGATTGCGCACGAGTGAAGCGAAGGGGACGTTGCGATCGACGAGGTAGTTCTCGTGGCAGCCGTACGAGTTGCCCTTGCCGTCGCTGTTGTTCTTGTAGACGACGATCTCCTGCCCCGCGGGGAGCAATCGGCGAGCGGCTTCCATCGAGCGGGCGAGGATCCGCTCCCCCGCCTTGTCGAAAAGCGTCGCCTCGAGCGGGTCCGCGCACTCGGGTGTGGAGTACTCCGGGTGCGCATGGTCGACGTAGTAGCGCGCGCCGTTGGTGAGCACCGCGTTCACGAGGTGGGTCTCGATCTCGGGTGGCTGCGCGCCGTCGCGGGCGAAGCCGCGTGCGTCGCGACCGGGCGATTCGTCCTCGAAGTCCCAGCCGATGCGTCGCTGCTCGACATACCCGTTGATCAGGAGGCTCGACGCGACGACCGGATTCGGTTCGGGCGCGCCCCGCAACGACACGCCGTACTCGGTCTCGATACCGACGATCTTCGGCACGGCCACCGGTTCATCCTACCGACGCTCGGGGGCACCCACCGCTGGTCAGAGGTACTGGCCGGTGGTGACGCGCTCGATCTGACGGCCGCCTTGGTCCTTGTCGCCTTCGTTGACGATCGTGCGGACGTAGACGATGCGCTCGCCCTTCTTGCCGGAGATCTTCGCCCAGTCGTCGGGGTTCGTCGTGTTGGGGAGGTCCTCGTGCTCGCGGAACTCCTGCTTGATCGAGTCGAGGAGGTCGTCGGTGCAGATTCCGCGGTCGCCGCCGGCAATCGTGCGCTTGATCGACAGCTTCTTTGCGCGCCGCACGATGTTCTCGATCATCGCGCCCGAGGAGAAGTCCTTGAAGAAGAGCGTCTCCTTGTCGCCGTTCTGATACGTCACCTCGAGGAACTTGTTCTCGTCGCTCAGCGAGTACATCGCGTCGACCGAGGCGTCGATCATGGTGCGCACCGCGCCTTGGGGATCGATACCTGCGTTCTTCAGCTCGCGATCGGCGATCGGCAGGCTGGTCGTGAGGTACTGCGTGAAGATCTGTTTCGCGCTGTCGATGTCGGGGCGCTCGATCTTGATCTTCACGTCGAGACGGCCGGGGCGCAGGATCGCGGGGTCGATGAGATCCTCACGGTTCGATGCACCGATCACGATGACGTTCTTCAGAGCTTCGACTCCGTCGATCTCCGCGAGCAGCTGCGGCACGATCGTCGATTCGATGTCGCTCGAGATACCGGTGCCGCGTGTGCGGAACAGCGAGTCCATCTCGTCGAAGAACACGATGACGGGGTAGCCCTCTTCGCTCTTCTCTCGCGCCCGTTGGAAGATGAGGCGGATCTGGCGCTCGGTCTCGCCGACGTACTTGTTGAGGAGCTCGGGGCCCTTGATGTTCAGGAAGTACGAACGCGCGCTGGTATTGCCGGTCTTCTCCGCCACCCGCTTGGCAAGCGAGTTGGCGACGGCCTTCGCGATCAGTGTCTTGCCGCAGCCCGGCGGGCCGTACAACAAGATCCCCTTCGGCGGCTGCAGGTCGTGCTCCTTGAACAGGTCGCCGTAGAGGTACGGCAGCTCGACCGCGTCCTTGATCATCTCGATCTGCTCGTCGAGACCGCCGACGTCGTCGTAGGAGACGTCGGGCACCTCTTCGAGGACGAGCTCTTCGACCTCGGGGCGAGGCAGCTTCTCGAGCAGCAGACCGGATCGGCCCTCCATCAGGAGGTGATCGCCGGCGCGCAGCTTCTCGTGAAGCAGCTCGTCGGCGAGCTCGCACACCCGCTCTTCGTCGGCGCGCCCGACGACCATCGCGCGTGTGCGGTCGGGCAACAGCTCCTTGAACGTCACGATCTCACCCGCGAGATCGGAGTTGCGCGCGAGGACGACGTTCAACGACTCGTTGAGCACGACTTCCTGACCGCGCCGTAGCTCTTTCGTCTCGAGCTCAGGATGCACGGCGACGCGCATCTTGCGGCCGGCGGTGAAGATGTCGACAGTGCCGTCGTCGTTGGTGCCGAGGTACGTGCCGTATGCCGACGGCGGCATGGTGAGCTTCTCGACCTCCTCGCGCAGCGCGGAGATGTGCTCTCGCGCCTCGCGCAACGTCGCCGAGAGCTTCTCGTTCTGGGATACGGCCTGGGCGAGCTGGCCCTTGGTCTCGAGCAGTCGCTCCTCGAGCGTCCGCACCCGCTTGGGCGCGTCCTGGAGACGCCGCCGCAGGACGACGACCTCTTCTTCGAGTCCCTTGATGCTCTCTTGGAGCTGGTCGACCTGAGCTTCGTACTCGGTCAGCCGCCGCTCGTGCTCGGAAGCCATTTGAGCGACACCTCCTCGGTCGATGGCGACCCTAGTCCCGTGTTCAGGCCGGACTGTGCGCATCCGATACGTTCCCCCGAGGACCTCTCGGGGGACTGGATTTGTCACTCTCCGGTGTGATAAATTAACGCAACGCGCTTCCGCCGTCTCACGTTCTTTCGACTCGCCGAGCAAAAAAGTGAGGACCTCCGATGAAGGTCTGGATCGACCAGGATCTCTGCACGGGCGACGGGCTCTGCGAGGAGATCGCGCCCGCCGTCTTCACCCTGCTCGACGACGGTTTGGCCTACGTCAAGGAAGGCGACAAGGTGTTCTCCGATCCGGGGGGTGCCGAGGGCCTGGCCAATATCCCCGATGGGATGCTCGACGCGGTCGTCGAATCGGCCGAAGAATGCCCCGGCGAGTGCATCTTCATCGAGGCCGAATAACGGAGGCCGAGTACCTGCACGCGGGTGACGGTCATTCGACCAGGCACGATCCCGTGCCGGCAAACCGCCCTGCGGTGGCCGCCGAGAGGACGGGCCGCACCTCGTCGTCGGTGAGCGCGTAGCTGGTGCCTCTCCGCCCGGGGTCGATCGCGAACGCGACCCCCAGGACGGCGCCGTGGCCGTTGACCAGCGGACCACCCGAATCTCCGGGCGCGAGCCTCGCGGCGAGCACGAAGACGTGGCGGCGACTCGCCGATGTCCGGTAGATGTCGGTGCCAACGGCGACGATCTCTTCGCCGATGCGCGCGGGTACCGCCTGCAACGGTCCGCCGCCCGGGTGTCCGTAGACCGCGCCAACTTCCCCGCTCGTGCCCTTTGCGAGCGTCAGCGCGGACGCTTTCAACGTCGGTACCGATAACACGGCGAGATCGCGAACCGGATCGAACTCGACGACGGCGGCGGGCATCCGCGTACCGAAGTTGTCGACGACGCTCGTCGACCGCTCCCCCGCCACGACGTGCGCGTTGGTCACAACGGTTCCCGGCGACGCGACCCAACCGCTGCCGTCTTGGATCTGATGGCAGGCGTTCCCGGTCACCTTCACCGTCGAGCTTCGGACCATTGCGTCGACCTCGGGCGACAACTTCTCCGTCGGGGCGGCACCCGGATCGGGTGGGTTGTCGAGCGGTCCGAGCGCCGATGGGTAGGGCGCCTCGGAGATCGCGAGACCCCAGGCCGCGAACGTGGCCGGTTGACGCGGCGCCGCACGCTGTATCGCGGCCACCACCCAGGAGTCGCGGGTCATGCGCGCCGGCCAGCCCCGCGCGGTCGCGAGCGACGGAATGACCATCCAGGTCAACACCATCAGGCCGAGCGTGCCGGCCGCCGCGCCGGCGATTCGATCCCACAGTGGGAGTGGGCTCGGGAGCGGGAACACGCGATGCACGAGAAGCCCGACCACCAGACCGAACGCCTGCCCGATCGAGGCGACGACGAAGAGGAACAAGAGCGCGACGGCGATACGGCCGTCCGTAGTCGTGCCGCCGAGCGCGGTGACGACTCTGGGTACGAAGTTGACGCCGATCGCGAGGCCGGTGAACACGCCCGCCCACGCGAAGACGCGGGCGACGAGCCCGAGGCGCCAGCCGCCCCAGCCGGCGCCCATCGCAGTCGCGATGATCGCGACGTCGAGTGCGTTCACTCGCCTCCGGAGGTCGACTGTGGCTCGTGGGCCAGGCGCCGCGCGACGGTGAGGAATCCCGTGTGCGCAACCATGCGGTGATCGGGTCGGATCGACTGCCCTTCGACGTGCCAGCCGCGGTGGAGGACCTCGAGCGTCTCGATCATCGCGAACGGTGCGGAAACGAGCTCTTCTCGGAGGCGACCGACCTGCAGGATCGTCGGCAGGTACGCGAGAAGTAACCCGCCGGAGACGAGCGCCTCGGATGCGTGCTTCACGACCCGCCACGGCTCGGGGAGGTCGAGGATGACGCGGTCGACCTCGCGCGCGTCGATTCCTTCGTACACGTCACGCACCTGTACTTCGAGGGGAACGTCCGAGCCGAGGAAACCGTGGACGTTCTGTAGGGCACGCTTCGCGAAGTCTTCGCGTATCTCGTAGCCCGTGACCGTGCCGGTCGGGCCCACGGCGCGCAGGAGTGCGTTGGTGAGCGCGCCCGAGCCGACGCCCGATTCGAGGATACGCGCGCCCGGGAACACGTCGGCAAGGATCAGGATCGGACCGATGTCCTTGGGATAGATCACCTGCGCGCCCCGCGGCATCTCGAGCACGTACTCCGCAAGTGTCGGCCGCCACGCCGTGAGGCGTGCGCCCCGCGTCGTGCGCACGGTGCTGCCGTCTGCATGACCGATCACGTCGTCGTGCTCGATGATCCCCGCATGCGTGTGGAATTGACCGCCCTTCACCAACAACACGAGGTGACGGCGGCGACGGTTGTCGACGAACAACACCCGATCGCCCGGCGCGAACGCCTGGCTCACGAGACGCTCCGGACGCCGAGCGGCTCGCCGACGGCGCGGGCGCGCATGCGACAGAACGCGCACACGTCGGCAGGGGTCGGCGCACCGCACACTGCGCACGGACGCAACTGGTCGCGCGCGTCGCCGATCTCGACCATGAATCGTTCGTGCGCGCGTTCGAGGAACCCGAACACGAAGGCGGCCTTGGTCCCGGGTGACCGCTCCTCGATCTCGTTCAATGTGTTCTTGTAGCCGAGGTGACGGTTACCTCCGGCCATGGGGCATTCCTCGACGATGTAGTCGATGTTCGTGAGCACGCAGTATGCGGCGAGCTCGCGCTCGCCCAACCGGATCAGCGGCTTCACCTTGCGGGCGAATCCGGGCGCGGCCGGAAGTACCGGGTGCTGGCGTCCGAGCAGCTCGGTCTCCCAGCGCAGCACGTTGCCGAGCAGCACTGCGGCTTCGTCGTCGAGGTTGTGACCGGTGGCGAGCACGTCGTAACCGTGCCGGGTCGCGGCTTCGTTGAAGATGTGGCGTTTCGACATGCCACACGCCGAGCACGGCGCGCGCTTCGCAGCGAGCGAGCCGTCCTGGACGTCGAACCCGTACTCGGCGACGAGGTCGATCTCGAGCAGTGTCCAGTCCCGCTCGGCCGCGAAGTCGCGTACGTGCCGGCCCGAGGTGTCCGAGTACTGGCCGATGCCGAGACCCAGGTACAGGCCGTCGGCGTCGTAACCGAGGTCGCGCAGCAGCTGCCAGAGCCCGAGCGAGTCCTTGCCGCCGGACACCGCCACGAGCACCCGCTCGCCGGGCTCGATCATGTGGAAGTGGTCGATCGCGCGCCGCACCTGCTCACGGCAGTGCCGCACGAAGCACTCACGGCAGTAGCCCGCGTTGTGGCGCCGGACCTCGATGACCGCCGGCGCGCGGCACCGGCCGCATTTCACGAGGCGCCGCCCGAGGTGACCGGCCTGATCTCGACGACGTCGTCGTCACTCAGCCGTTCGTCGTTGGTCGCGAGCGTGTCGTTGCGGATCACGATGACCGACTCGGCGACGATCTCGAGGTCCCGCAGGAGATGGCCGACATTGCGGGGCGCGGGGACGTCGAGCTCGCGCTTGGGGTTCCGCAAGACGACCCTCACGATGCGACCTCCATGCAGATCGCAACAGTACCGGCGCCCGGACCATCTGCCCTTCGTCGGGCTACTGCTTCGGCCGGGCGACGACTTCGAAGACGTCGCCGGCCTCGATCGCCGTGCGGTAGAGGACTTCCTCTTCGTCGCGCGCGAGACGGCGCAGCAGCCGGAGCCCGCCTGCCGTCACCCCGACGATCAGCCAGGGCGTGGATCCGGACATGCCTTTGCGCAAGCCACTGCGCGTCAAGCGGCGGAGAAGCGATGCGTACACGTCAGATCCGACGGATCTCGAGGACCATCTGGCGCTTCTTCCCCTTGCGCTTCCCGAACCAATACGCCGTCACTACCGTCAGCACGACGACCCCGACCGCGACGGCGATCGCCGGCACCTTCATAGCCTCGGTGCGGTCGTCGACCTCACCGCGCAGCTCTCCGAGCTTGGCCTCGATGTCGCCGCGTGTGATCCGCGCTCGCGGCTTTTCGGGCGTCTTCGATCTCGGACTCATGGCTTCTTCCTCTTCGTGCCCAGGATCCAGGAAAGCCCGGCGATCGCGAACGCGCCCGCGACGACGATGGCATACGGCGCCCACGACCAGTTCCCGGTGAAATGTGGCCCGCGGTCGTCTCCCTGCAACGCGCGCAACGCGCCGATCGCGAGGAACGTGACGCCGGCACCCATGAGCAGCGCGCCCAGGACGCCGAACGCGACGTATCGACCGAGATTCCTCAGCGGGTCGATCGTCTCTTGCTTCGCGTAGGCGATGACGAGCTCTTTCAGCTCGCGAATCGTCTGTTGCGGATTGTCGGTCACGCGCAACCTTTCGAGGATCGGCGGAGCAGTTTCGTCCTGGCGCGGCCCGCGGTGCAAGGCCCGAGCGCGATTCGCCGCGTGATCACGGCGGGGGCACCAGATCGGGCGGAGCCCGCACATCAGGAACAGCACCCACGGCGCGCGCCACCTCGACCTGCAGCTGTGCGCCCGCGTCGCCCGAGAAGTCGCCGTTCGCGAGGAATGCGAAGTGGACATCGTCGAGCCCGTCGACGATGCCGACCAGCCCGACGACGCCCGCGATCGAGCCGGTCTTGGCGCGCAGCTTCCCGGCGAGCGGATCGCCGACGAACCGCTGGGCGAGCGTTCCGGTGCGCCCCGCGACTGCGAGCCCCCGGTCGATCGCGGCGAACCTCGGCTCGGTCGCGAGCTCGATGAGCCGCAGCATCGTCGTGCAGGTGACGCGGTCGTCGGGCGCGAGGCCCGAGCCGTCGCGCATGACCAGACCGGTCCGCGGGACGCCGAGGGCGTCCATCTCCTTTTCGACGATCCGGATTCCCAGCTCCGTGGTCGCCGGAACCTGGCCGGAACCGGAGCTCACCGCGAGGTCGCGCAACAACTGCTCCGCGGTGTAGTTGTCGCTGCTCGTGAGCATCTCGCCCACGATGTCGGAGAGCGACGGTGAGTCGACGTGCGCGACCTCGTGCATGTCTGCGGACGCGAGCCCGCGGCGGACGCCGCCGGCGATCGTGATGCCGCGCGCTCCGAGCATCGCCGCCAGCCGCTGTCCGGTCGTCAGCGCCGGGTCGGGCGCGGGCGTCTGATCGCGCGCGTCCGCATACCCGCCGTCGACGGTGAGCGCACCGAGCGAGCCGACATCACCTTCCTGCGCGTAGATCGGCTTCCACGCGGGAAGGAAGCGCCGCGGGTCGTGGAGGTGGTCGTCGACAAGCAGCGCACCGCGCACGTCGCGCACACCCGCCGCGGCGACGGCATCCGCGAGTTGGGTCAGCGCGGTGAACGGAGCGTCACGGTACGGCGCGCGCGCGTGCTCGAAGACAATGTGCTCGGGAGTCGCGAGCAGCGGATCCCCGCCGCCGACAAGGACGACACTGCCGGCGCCGTCGGCGAGGACTCGGGTCGTGAAGCGATGGTCGGGCCCGAGCCGGTTGAGCGCGGCCGTGGCCGTGAGGAGCTTGAGCGTCGACGCGGGCGCCAGCGCGCGATCGGCGCCGATGCGTGCCAACGAGCCCTGGGCGCCGTCGACCACGACGCACGCGTCGACGGGTGTGAGAGCTGTGCCGACGATCTTGGTGAGCTTCGTCGTCAGTGCTCGCCGGCGCGGGCCTGCGCCGCGGCATCGACGGTCCGGGCGAGCAATGCCGGGACGCGCCGGGCCGACCACAGGGGCGTCCGCACCGCGGGCGCACCGGCGCGGGCGGGCAGCGCGCGCGTGGGCCGCACCCCGGCCAGGACGAGGACCGCGCCGACCGCACACGCGATGGCGAGGAGAGCCGGGCTCGCGCGCCGGACGCGGATCACGTCACGTCACATCCATCCGCGCGCGAGCCGGTAGCGCGCGTCGTGCCAGAGATGGGCCAGCGCGACGACGGCCCGGTTCGCGCTCGAGTAGCACACGCGTCCCGTCGCTCGGACCGTCGCCGGCCCGGGATTGTCGGGTGCCGCGACCGCGAGCTCCGTCGCGGTCAGGATCGGCTTGCCCGTCGCGACCGAGATCTGCGCGGCCGCCTGCGCGAAGCGCTCGTCCTGCCGCTCGTGATACGCGACGATGCGAAGCAGTCCGTGATCGGGATAGAACGCCCCCTCGCGCAGGAGCCGAGCCTGGTTCGACTGGATGCCGAGCCCGAGGTAGACGACCGCATCGATATCGGGATGCCGGGCGACCAGCTCCATCACCTCGGGGATCGTGTCGCGGGTCTCACCGCCCGCGAAGTCGATGGGGTCGTTGCGGCTCCAGCGGGGCGGGAGCTTCTCGTCGATCGCGGCGCGCAAGTCGTTCGGGAGCGGCGCGAGCTCGAGACCCGGCGCGCGCGCAATCGCATCGGCGGTGACCACGCCCCATCCGCCCGCGGTCGTGAGCACCGCGGTGCGCGGACCGCGCGGCAACGGCTGTGTCGCGAACGTGGCCGCGGCCTCGAACGCCTCCTCCACGGTCGCCGCGCGCGTGATCCCGGCCTGGCGACACATGCCGTCGAAGATGCGGTCGTCCGCCGCCAGGCTGCCGGTATGGCTCGCCGCGGCCCGCTGACCTCCGGCCGTCGTTCCGCCCTTCACGAGGACGACCGGCTTGCGCCGCGCGACCTGCGCGAGCCGGTCGAAGAGCGACCTCCCGTCATCCACGCCCTCGACATAGGCGAGGCTCACGGCAGTCGCGTCGTCGTCGGCGAACCAGTCGAGGTAGTCGGCGACCGAGACCGCGGCCGCGTTCCCCGCCGATACCGCACGGCTCACACCGACACCGGTTTGCACCGCCCAGTTCTCGAACGACGAGACGAAGTTCCCGGATTGACTCGCGATCGCGATCCGCCCGGGCGGCGGATACGGCGCGACGATCTGCGCGCACAGCTGCACCGGCGTCGACACCACACCCTGCCCGTTCGGTCCGGCCAGCAGGATTGCGAGCTCGTCGGCGAGCACGACCAGGTCGCGCTGCGCGCGGACGCCGGCGTCGCCGGCTTCGCCGTAACCCGCGCTCGTGAGGAATGCGGCCCGAACGCCGCGTCGCGCGCAGGCGCGCAGCAGGTCGGCATTCGCGCCGGCGGGTGTGCAGACGAACACGAGATCCCACGGGCCGTCCGGAAGCTCGTCCACAGTGCGCGCCGATTCGACGCCGAGCACCGGCGTGGCTTCGAGGTTCGTCGCCGCGACCCGGCCCGAATAGCCGGACGAGAGGATGTTGTGCAGCGCCACGAAGCCGAACTTGCCCGGATGGGTCGACGCGCCGGCGACGATCACGCCGCGCGGCTCGAAGAGGGCGCGGAAGGCAGCCTCGCTCGGGCGGACGCGCACCTCGGCATGTGCAGGCGCCGCGGCCGCGTCGAGGTCGACCAGCGCGTCGACCGCGACGGGCCTGCCGTCGACGACGATGAGCGGGTTGATGTCGACCGCCACGACGTCGGGCCGGTCCTGGGCGAGCCGGGAGAGGTCGACCAGCGTCGCCGCGACGGCCGCGCGGTCGACGGCCGCCTCGCCGCGGAAGGGTCCGAGCAGCCTCTGGGTCGCGAGATCGTCGATCAGGTCGGCGGCGTCGAGATCGGTCAGCGGAACGAGGCGGAAGGCGACGTCGCCCAACGCTTCCGTGAGCACTCCGCCGACCCCGAACATCACGCACGGCCCGAACTGTGGGTCGCGCACGAGCCCGGCGATGAGCTCGCGCGCGCCGCGCGCCATCGGCGCGACCAGCAGCTCGACCGCGCCATCCTCCGGACGCGCCGCCGCGAGGAGCTCGTCCGATGCAGCTCGGACCGCGGCCGCGTCGCGCAAGCCGAGCCGGACGAGACCGCGCTCCGTCTTGTGCGCAATGGCGTCGCCACACAGCTTGACGACGACCGGGTAACCCAGTCCGTCCGCGGCCGCGACGGCTCCGACGGAGTCGGCGGCCGTTCGCTCGTCCAGCACCGGTATGCCGTAGCGCGCGAGGAGTTCCTTCGACGCAGCTTCGGAGAGGGTCGGCACGGCGGCCGAGGCTAGCGGCGCCCGTTCCGTGCAACGCCGATCGTTGTCACACCGCCCTCTCGCGGCCGCGCCAGTGCTCGTCGCGCAGCATGCGCTTCAGCAGCTTGCCCGAGTCGGTGCGCGGCAACTCCGCGCGGATCTCGTAGGCGCGTGGCTGCTTGTAACGGGCGAGCCGCGATTCCACGAACTCGCGCAGCTCGCCGAGGTCGATGGTTTGGCCCGGCTTCGGTTGCACGATCGCGTGCACGCTCTCACCCCATTCGTCGTCGGGGATGCCGAACACGGCCGCGTCCAGGACTTTCGGGTGCGCGTACAGCACCGCCTCGATCTCTGCCGGGTAGATGTTCACGCCACCCGAGATGATCATGTCCTTCTTGCGATCGCAGATGTACACGTACCCTTCGTCGTCGACGTAGGCGACGTCTCCGACCGACTTCCACTCGTCGTCGGCCAGCTCCGTGAGCTGCTCGTCCGTGTGGTGGTATCCGTCCATCGCCAGGCCTGTGCGTACGAAGAGCTCCCCGGCCTCCCCCGCGCCCGCGATCGTGCCGTCGTCCTTCACGATCCGGATCTCGATGCCGCCGTAGGGCTTTCCGCACGACCCGGGCTTGCGGAGCTGGTCCTCGGGTGTGAGGACGGTGTCGACACCCAGCTCCGTCGAGCCGTACACCTCGAACAGGAATCCGTCGCCCAGCTTGTCGATGATCTCCTGCTTCAGCGCGTACGGCACCGGCGCGGCATTCGCAATGAGACAGATCATCGACGACAGGTCCGCCTTCGCCAGCTCGTCGTCGGGAAGGGAGACGATCCGCTTGAGCTGGGTCGGCGCCGAAAAGGAATTCGTGACGCGGTGCTCCTTCACCAGCGCGATCCAGCGCACCGGATCGAACTTGCGCAGGACCACGACCGGCGCGCCCAGTGTGTGCGCCAACGACGCGAACGCGAGGGGCCCGGAGTGGTACAGCGGCCCGGTGGTGAGGTGCACCGAGCGCTCGTGCAGGAGACGGAGCGCGTCGAGCAGCGCGAAGACGATCTCGCGGTTGGTGCGGGTGCGCAACGCGCCTTTGGGCTTGCCGGTTGTGCCGGAGGTGTAGATCATCGCGGCGCCGGCCTCGCTGGTCGCGGCGACGTCGGGTTCGCCCGCGGGCCGGCCCGCGCACACGTCGTCCCACGCGAGGAAGCCGCTCGCGGAAGGTACTTCACCGCCGAAGACGACGACCGCGCGCAGCTTCGGCAGCCGGTCGCGCACCGACGCCACGAGTGGGGCCTGCTCGGCGTCGATCACGACGAGAGTCGCGTCGGAGTTGTCGACGACGTACTGCATCTCGTCGGGGTTGAACCGGTAGGACAACGGCACTGCGACGAGGTTGCACTTGCGGGCCGCGTGGATCGTGGTGATGACCTCGAGCGAGTTGGGTCCGCACCACACCAGCCGTTCGCCCGATCGGGCACCGGCTGCGAGGAGACCGTGCGCGAGCCGGTTCACTTGCGCGTTGAGCGCACCGAAGGTGGTAGTCGAGGCAGTTGCACCGCCGCTCTCGTCGACGACGACCGCGACCTTGTCGGGCGCCTGTTGCGCATGGACCGCCAGGGCATCGAGCGGAGCGTTCATGGATCGGAGCGTACGCGGCGCCGATAGTGTCATGCTCGTGCTGCGCCCGTTCGCCGTGCGCGGCGTCGTCGAGGGATTCTACGGAACGCCGTGGAAGCACGACGCCCGCCTCGAGGTGATGACGTTCCTCGCGGCGCGGGGGATGAACGCGTACGCGTACGCACCCAAGGACGACGCCCGGCATCGGGTCGAGTGGCGCGTCGCCTACGACGAGACGGAGCTCGCGCAGTTCCGCGAGCTCGCCGCACACGGCGCGGCCCTCGGTGTGCGGTTCGGCTTCGCGCTCTCGCCGGGTCTCGACATCGAATACGAATCGGAAACCGACCGCGCGACCTTGCTGCGCAAGTTGCAACCGTTGCGCGGCGCCGGTGTCTCGTGGTTCCTGCTCCTCCTCGATGACATCCCGATGCGGCCCGGACTCGCACCGCGCCAGGCCGCGCTCGTCGCCTGGTTGCACTCGGCCCTCGACGGCGCGGCGCTCACGATGTGCCCTACCGAGTACGTCGGCACCCATCCCTCGCCCTACCTCTCGGAGCTCGGAGCCGGGATGCCGCCCGACGTCGACGTGATGTGGACCGGGCCGACGGTCTGCTCTCCGGAAGTGCGCGCCGAAGACGCGCGCGGCTGGACGAAGGCGCTCGGAGACCGGCGCGTCATCGTTTGGGACAACTATCCGGTCAACGATGCGCTCATGACGGCGTCGTTGCACCTCGGTGCATACGCCGGCCGCGACGCCGATCTCGCCGACGTCGTCGGCGGCGTCCTCTGCAATCCCATGACGCAGGCGCGCGCGTCGCAGATCGCGCTGGCGACCGCCATGGACTTCCTCGCGGATCCCGACGGCTACGACGCCGCCTCGTCGTGGTCTCGGGCGATCACGGACGTCGGCGGAGAGCGGGCCGCGCCGCTGTCCGTTCTGGCACGCGCCTGCGCCGACAGCCCGATCGCGGAGCCCGAGACTCTCGATCTCGCGCGCCGCGTCGCGACGCTCGACGACGCGCTCGACGGTCCGGATTGGATGGCCGCCGTCGCCGACCTGCGCGGCGAGCTGCGCGCCGCGCGCGCGCTCGGTGAGGCGTTCCCGGAGCCGTCAGCGCCGGACGACCCGCTGTCCGTCGAGGTCGGGCCCTGGGCGACATCGGCGGGCACGGCGGCCGAGGCCGGCCTCGCGGCGCTGCGGCTCGTTCAGTACGTCCGGCCGGTCGCCGCCGTCGATTCGTCGGGCCGGGGCCGGGCGGCGGCTCCCGACCCCGAGACCGCGATGCACGCCGCCTTCACGGTTCTCTTCGTTTGGAAGGGTGCGCGAGCCGATGAACGGGTGGTGTTCGGCCCTCGCTTCGCGATCTATACGCCCGTGATCCAGATGCCGGACGGCGCGCCGGCACTTGACGCTCGCGCCGCGCTGCGCGAGGACGCCAACGCAATCGACCGGCTCTGCCGGCTCGCGCTGCGCACGTATGACGACTGGCGCACGACGGCTGCGGGCACTCGGCTACGCGTGTTCGTCGACGACGAGGAACGGCCCGTCGCGATCGATGGAACGTTCGACGGTCGGGGCAGGGTGTTCATGGTGCATCAAGGCCCGCTGTGCACACGTGTGACCCCCGGCGCGTCGCTCCCCTTCTCCGACCGACGCTGTGCATGACCGCGCCCCGAGTCTCGGTCGTGATGCCGGCGTTCAACGAGGTGGAGTTCCTCTCCACGTCGGTGAAGAGTGTCGTCGACGGGCTGCGCGCGCGCCGCGCGCCTTTCGAGGTGCTCGTCGTCGAGAACGGCTCGACCGACGAGACACTCGCCATCGCGCACCAGATCGCGTCGGAGCTCCCCGAAGTGCGCGTCGAGCACCGCGACGAGGCCGACTACGGGCGCGCGCTCCGCTCGGGTCTGCTCGACGCCGTCGGCGAGGTGGTCGTCAACTTCGACGTCGACTACTTCGATCTCGACTTCCTCGACGCGGCGGTCGGCCAGGTTCTGGCCGTCGACGGCCCGGCGATTGTCGTCGGGTCGAAGCGCGGCGAGGGCGCGACCGACACGCGTGATCCGCTGCGGAAGCTCGCGACCGGCGTCTTCGGAACGATCCTGCGTCTCATGTTCGGACTGCGCGTGTCGGACACGCACGGCATCAAGGCGATGCGCCGGGCCGTGGTCGTGCCCTACGCGCAGGTCTGCACGTTCGGCCAGGACCTGTTCGACACCGAGCTGATCCTGCGCGTCGAGCGTGCGGGCCTGCGGACCGCGGAGATACCCGTCGAGGTGCACGAGCTCCGACCGGCGCGCAGCTCGTTCCTTTCGCGCGTCCCGCGTACGCTGCGCGGACTGTGCAGACTCCGCTGGGCGCTGTGGAAGGCAGCCGGGGCTCGCTGACGCTTCGGTGCGCCCGCATCCTCGACGGCGAAGGCGGCCAGACGTCGAGCCCCGCCTGGGTCACGATCCGCGACGGCCGAATCGTCGCGACCGGTTCGGGCGCGGCGCCGACCGGCGCGGTCGATCTCGGCGACGCGCTGCTGGTGCCCGGATTCCTCGACGCGCAGGTGAACGGCACCGGCGCCGTCGACTTCGCCACCGCGCCGGTCGAGGAGGTCGTCCACGCCGTGGATGCGCTTGCCGCCCGCGGCACGACCGGTTTGCTGCTCACCATCTGCAGCGCCCCTCTCGACACCTACGACGTGATCTTGGAACGTGCCGCGCGAGCGCGAGCCCTCCGTCCCGAGATCGTGCTCGGCGTCCACCTCGAAGGCCCCTTCCTGGGTGGCGCGCCCGGCGCCCACCCGCCCGCGGTGCTGCGGCGCGCGGACCTCGGTTTCTTGCGCCACTTGGATGACGCCTTCGGCGATCTCGTGCGCGTGGTGACGCTCGCACCAGAGGCCGATCCCGGCCTCGCCGCAACCCGCGCGTTGGCGGAACGCGGCGTGGTCGTCTCGTTGGGCCACTCGACCGTCGACTTCGAGGGCGCGCGAGCGGCAGCCGGCGCCGGTGCGCGGATGGTCACGCACCTGTTCAACGCCATGGGCCCGCTGCACCACCGGTCGCCGGGACTCGCCGGCGCCGCGCTCGACGACGGGCGGCTGGTTCCGTCGCTCATCGCCGATTTCGTGCACGTGCACCCGGCGATGGTGAAGCTCGCGCTGACGGCGCGTCCCGACGCCGTGCTCGTCACCGACGCGGTCGCGACCGAGCCTCCGGTCGTCGAACGCGACGGCGCCGCGTACCTCGGTGACGGAACGCTCGCCGGGTCGACGCTCACGATCGACGCGGCAGTACGCAACGTCGTATCGCTCGGTGTGCCGATCGCCCGGGCCGTCAGGCACACCGGCGCGAACCCCGCACGAGTGCTCGGATCGAACGACCGCGGTCGCATCGCTCCCGGTGCGCGGGCCGACCTTGTCGCGCTCGACCCGCCGACACTTGCAGTGCGGGCCGTCTGGCTGGCCGGATTGCCCGTGTAACCGTCGATCTGGTGCCCAAAGTCGCGCGGTTCGTCACGCGTGACGCCGACCAGTCTTTTCCCGGTACGTCGATGTCGTACTGGTCTCGTGACGGTAAGGTCCGCGGTCATGGAGATCGTCGCGGCCCTCTTCGTCGAAGCCATCGACTTCCGCCAGGTCGCCGGCCCGGCGACCCGGATCGATATCACCGGCGCGTTCTTCTCTACGGCCGTACCGTCCTACCCGGCACAGCTCACGCCGCATCTCGTCGTTCTCGTGCGGGCCGCGGCGGGCACCGACGGCAACGGCACGCTCGAGACGGTGTTCGTGCGCGACAGCGGCGAGGAGATCGGGCGGAACCGGCAGAGTTTTGTCGTGGAGCCGGGCAAGTTCGGCTACCGGCTGGTGCGGGGTGAGCTCGAGTTCCCCGAGCCCGGCACCGTCGAAGCGCGGTGCTCGATCGTGGAGAGCGGCTCCGCCGTCACGGTTCCGCTGACGGCCCTGCCGCCGACCTGATCGCGCTCAACCCGATGCCTCGCCGCGTCGACGGTCCGAGGCAATGGATCTCGTGAACCGGTACGCATCCGCGCTTTCGCGGCATCCCACCCCGGTCGAGGCGGTCGGCGAGGTCGCCGGCGAGATCCTCGAGCGATTCGACGGCGCCCGCCCTGACCTGCTCGTTTGCTTCGCCTCGCCCCACCACGCGGGTGCGTTCGCGGACGTGATGGGCGGTTTGCGCAAGGTTCTCGAGCCGGAAGCGGCGATCGGTTGCACCATGGTCGGGGTCGCGGGCGGCGGGATCGAGGTCGAGGACGGCCCCGGACTCTCCGTCCTGGCCGCAACGTTCGGCGCGGGCCGGGTCGACGCGATCTCGCTCGAGACGCGCGAGACGGGCGACGGCTACGAGATCCTCGGTTGGCCCGATTGGGTGCCGGCCCGGGGAACGATGCTCATGCTCGGCGAGCCCTACTCGTTCCCGGTCGGAGACTTCCTCGACATGTGCAACGCGCGCGTCCCCGGTCTTACGGTGATGGGTGGCATGGCGTCGGCGGCGACGCGGCCCGGTGCGAACCGCCTCGCGCTCGACGAGCGCGTGCTCGGCCACGGCGCGGTCGCGCTCGTGTGCTCGGAAGATGTCCCGGTGCGCGCGGTCGTGTCGCAGGGATGCCGGCCCATCGGTATGCCGCTGACCGTCACGAGTGCGGAACGCAATCTCGTCTTCGAGCTCGCAGGCCAACCGGCGATGGCCCGTTTGCAAGAGCTCGTACAGGCGGCGACGGAGGCGGAACGCGACCTGATGCGCAATGGTCTGCACCTCGGTGTCGTGGTCGACGAGCACAAGCTCGACTTCTCGCGTGGCGACTTCCTCGTGCGCAACGTGCTCGGCGCCGACCGGCGCAACGGCGCGATCGCGATCGGCGACCGGGTCGATGTCGGCACGACCGTGCAGTTCCAGGTGCGCGACGCCGACGCTGCCGACGAGGATCTGCGCGCGCTGATGGCCGGCGCCCGCGGCGAAGCCGCGCTGTTGTTCACGTGCAACGGGCGGGGACGGCATCTGTTCGCGGAGCCGAATCACGACGCGGGCGTCGTCGAGGAGCTGCTCGGCGCCAAGCCTCTCGCCGGCGCGTTCTGCGCGGGCGAGATCGGACCTATCGGAGGTCGCAACTTCCTGCACAGCTTCACCGCCAGCGTGGCCGTCTTCGAGCGCTGACCTCGTCCTTACCGTCCGGAGCACGACCCACCGAGGGCGGGATGGGTACACGTAGGCTGCGGGGTCGCAGAAAGGGGCCGAGGTGGCTGACGAGCTCGAGCAGCGCGGCATCAACGTGATCCGCGGTCTGGCCATGGACGCGGTGCAGAAGGCGAACTCGGGGCATCCCGGCACGCCGATGGCGCTGGCGCCCCTGGCGCACGTCCTGTGGACCCGGATCATGAAATACGACGCCTCTGCGCCGGACTGGCCCGACCGTGATCGGTTCGTGCTGTCGGCGGGCCATGCCTCGATGCTTCTCTACTCGATGCTGTACCTCACCGGGTACGGCCTCGAGCTGAACGACCTCCGCCAGTTCCGCCAGTGGGGCTCCCGCACCCCGGGCCACCCGGAGTACCGCCACACCGACGGTGTCGAGGTCACGACCGGTCCGCTCGGGCAGGGGTTCGCGAACGCGGTCGGCTTCGCGATCGACGAGAAGCACCTCCGTGAACGATTCGGCCCCGACATTTGCGACCACCGCATCTTCGGCATCTGCAGCGACGGCGACCTCATGGAGGGCATCAGCCACGAAGCGGCCTCGCTCGCCGGTCACCTGCGGCTCGGGCGCATGGTGTTCGTCTACGACGACAACCACATCACGATCGACGGTCCGACCGAGCTCGCGTACAGCGACGACGTGCCGAAGCGGTTCGAGGCCTACGGCTGGCACGTCGTGCAGCTCGGCGAGGTCGCGAACGATCTCGACGCGATCGAAGCGGGATTGCGCGCCGGTATCGAGGAACAGGTCCGGCCCACGTTGCTCGTGTTGCGTTCGCACATCGGCTACCCGTCGCCGAAAGCGCAGGACACCGCCGCCGCGCACGGCAATCCGCTGGGCGTCGAAGAGGTCGCGAAGGTAAAGGCGATCCTCGGCCTTCCACCCGTTGATTTCTTCGCGCCCGACGACGCGATCCTCTGGTACCGGGAGGCAGGACAGCGCGGCGCGGCGACGCGCGAGGCGTGGGACGCGCGGGCGAAGCCCGACGAGTTCGACGCGTGCACGTCGGGTTCGGGTCTGCACGGCTGGGCGCAGAAGCTCCCGACGTGGCAGGTCGGCGCATCGCTCGCGACGCGCACCGCGATCGAGGAGGTGCTCGGCGCCGTCGTCGACGTCGTGCCCGGCTTGTTCACCGCGTCGGGCGACCTCACCGGCAACACGGGTATGCAGGTAAAGGGCCTCCGCACGTTCACGCCCGAAGACGCGACGGGACGCCTGATCCATTTCGGCATCCGCGAGCACGCGATGGGCGCCGCGGCGAACGGCATGGCCGTCTCCGGGCTCGTGCCGTGCGTCGGCACGTTCTTCGTGTTCAGCGACTACATGCGACCGGCGGTCCGGCTTGCCGCGATCATGCAGGCCAAGGTCTGTTTCGTGTGGACGCACGATTCCGTCGGTGTCGGTGAGGACGGCCCGACCCACCAGCCGGTCGAGCAGCTCGCCTCCCTGCGGGCCATGCCGGGGCTGCGGTTGATCCGTCCGGCGGACGCGAACGAGGTGGCGGCCGCGTGGAAGGTGCACCTCGACGGCGACGGCCCGACTGCCCTGCTGCTCACTCGGCAAAAGGTCCCGGTGCTCGACGGCACCGCCGAGCGCGCGCCGGCCGGCGTACCCGCAGGCGCATACGTCCTCGCGCCGGAGGGCGCGGCTCGGCCCGACGTCGTGCTGATCGGCACGGGCTCCGAGGTGCAGGTGTGCATCGCCGCGCGCGCACAGCTCGCGACGCGCGACATCGTCGCGCGCGTGGTCTCGATGCCGTCGTGGTACCTCTTCGAGCAACAGTCCGACGACTATCGAGCCGACGTGCTGCCGCCCGGCGTGCCGGCCCTCGCGGTGGAAGCGGGCGTGCGGTTCGGATGGGAGCGCTACGCCGACGATGTCGTAAGCATCGATCGCTTCGGCGCGTCGGCGGCGGGCGAGATCGTGATGCGCGAGCTCGGGATCACTCCCGAGCGCACGGTCGAGCGTGCCCTCGCGTTGCTCGGCGCGGCCGGAGCAGGAGGGAGTTGAACATGACGAGCGCGATTCCCCGTTTGATCGAATTCGGGCAGAGCCCCTGGTACGACAACCTCACGCGCGCCCTGGCGACCGGGGGGTTGCAAACGCTGATCGACACGCACGGGATCCGCGGCGTGACGTCGAACCCGACCATCTTCGAGAAGGCGATGGCGGGCGGCAACGACTACGACGCGCAGCTGCGAACGGTGACGCTCGCCGGCGCCTCGACCGACGACGCCTATTGGGATCTCGTCACCACCGACATCGAGCACGCGGCCGACGTGCTGCGCCCTGCCTATGACCGCCTCGACGCGGCTGACGGGTACGTGTCCATCGAGGTGTCGCCGGATCTCGCGCACGACACCGCGGCGACGACACGACAGGCGAAGGAGCTGTGGGATCGTCTCGCCCGCCCGAACGTGATGATCAAGATCCCGGGCACGCTCGAGGGCATCCCCGCGATCGTCGATACCCTCGCAGCCGGGATCAACGTCAACGTCACGCTGATCTTCAGCCTCGAGCGGTACCGGGAGGTCATCGGGGCTTTCCTGACGGGTCTCGAGCGCCGCGCCGCGGCGGGCGGCGATCTCCGGAGCCTGGCTTCGGTGGCATCGTTCTTCGTCAGCCGCGTCGACACGGAGACCGACCGGCGGCTGCCCGAGGATCACCCGCTGCGAGGCAAGGCGGCGGTGGCCAACGCCAAGCTCGCGTATCAGATGTTCCTGGAGGAGGTCTCGGGCGCACGCTTCGAGAAGCTCGAATCGTCGGGCGCACGCAAGCAGCGGCCGCTCTGGGCGTCGACATCCACCAAGAACCCGGCATACTCCCCGACCCTCTACGTCGACGAGCTCATCGGCGCCAACACCGTGAACACGCTTGCCCAGGCGTCGGTCGACGTCCTCGCGAAGGGTGACGGCAACCTGCGAGCGGATTCCATTTGTGAGGACGTCGAGGCCGCGCGCAAAGTGATCGCCGATCTCTCCGGCGCGGGCGTCGACTTCGCCGACGTGACCACGACACTCGAGCGCGAGGGTGTCGAGTCGTTCGCGAAATCGTTCCACGACGCGCTCGCCACGCTCGAGAAGAAGGCCGCGGAGTTCAGGTAGGCGAGTTCAGGTAGGCGAGCTCAGGTCGCCGCGACGACGGCCCGGAGATGTTCGGCGAAGTCTGACGGCTTCGCGTGTGCGTTGAGGCCACTCGTGTTCGGCATCACGTATGTCGGTACGCCGGCGAACGGTTGTGCCTGCCAACCGACGGCGGCGCGCGTGTCGATCGCGACGCGATAACCGGTCACGCCGACGAAGCACACGCACTGCGGCCGCAACCAGTGCGCGAGTCGTTGCAGACGGGCGTTGCCGTCGACGTACTCCGCTCGGGACAGCTCGTCGGCGCGCACCGTGGCGCGGCGTACGAGGTTTGTCATACCGACTCGGTCGACCCGGAGGGCGTGGAACGGGTCGTGGGTGCGAGTGACGAGGCCCGACGTGAGTGCCGCCGGCCAGAAACGATTTCCCGGGCGGGCGAAGCCGATTCCGGTATCGGCCGAGAGCAGGCTCGGGTTCAGGCCGACGATGAGCACGCGCATCTTCGGCCCGACGGTGTCGGGGAGCATCCGAGCGCGCGTCGCCTCGACATCGATCCATTCCTCGCCGTCGTCGACCAGGTCGTCCAACTCGAAGCCCGCACCGTCGACGACGTCGCGCAGGTGATCGGCCCGCCACCACGAGAAGTGGCGGTTGGGAAACCGATCGTCTGCAGTCGCCTGGTGGCGATCGGAGGTCACCTGTAGGTGGATCGCGCCGTGCGGTCGAATGGATCGGTGGAGCTCGGCGAGCGCCATCGGCAACCGCTCGCCCGCGATGTGCATGTACGACCGGTGCGCCCATGCACCGGCGAGCGCGCCCGCACCGAACGGAAGATGCTCGAGGTCGGCGACGAGCGGCCACGCGCCGGGCGCGAAGGTGCGAACCTGCGCGGCCATCGCGGGCGCGGCATCGAACGCCACCACCGGCCGACCCAGTTCCGCACTGTGCCATCCCGGTCCGCACCCGACGTCGGCGCGTACGCCGGGAGGGACGCGCGCGGCGAACGAGTCGATCGACGCCGGTCGGGCCCGGCGCCGGTGCTCGATCCAGTCGTCAACATGCGCCTGGTAGACGTCGACCGTGGTTCGATCCATCGCTCGGGGAAGAATGGCAGACGTGGAGCTCCCCGGACAGATCCGCGTCGTCGACGACGTTCCGCGTGCCTTCGCACGTCTGGTCACCGAGCTCACGCCGAAGTCGATCGCGCTCTCGGGAGGTGAGCTCGCGCATCGGTGCTATACCGCGTTACGACGCGAGGCGCTCGAGTGGTCGGTCGTAGAGGTGTTCTTCGGCGACGAGCGGATCGTGCCGGTCGAGTCGGACGACTCGAACGAGGGCATGGCCCGGAGGATCCTGCTCGACCACGTGTCACCCCGGGCCGTCCATTCGATGGTCGCGGCCGGCGCCGACGCGTACGACGCGCTCGTGCGCGCCTCGGCCGAGATCGACATCGTCCACCTCGGCCTCGGGCCCGACGGTCATACCGCGTCGCTGTTTCCGGGAACACCCGCGATCGACGAGCGCGAGCGGCTGGTCGTCGGGAACGGCGACGGCGCGCACCCGCACCGGAGGTTGACCTTCACCTTCCCCGCGATCGCGCGCGCGTCCCTCGCCGTGGTGACCGTCGCCGGCGACGACAAGCGCGAGCCGATCCGCCGGATCCGCGCCGGAGAGGATCTGCCGGGCGCGCGGATACGGGCCCGGAAGGTGTTGTGGCTCGGAGACCGGGCGGCGCTGGAGGCCGACTAGGGTCGCCCGCATGCTCAGCGCCTCGTCGTTCCGGGAGCTGCTCGACGCGCCCGTGACCGAGCTGATGCCTGCCGCCGCAGTGCGCCGGGACGCGCGGACCGGCCGGCGTATCACGTTCTCGCCCAAGGTGTTCGTGCCGCTGACGATGCTGTGCCGCGATCGGTGCGGCTACTGCACGTTCGCCAAGCCGCCGGCCCGCCTCGACACGCCGTACCTGGCCGAGGATCAGGTGCTCGAGCTGGCCTCCCGGGGCGCGGCACTCGGCTGTTTCGAAGCGCTGTTCACGCTCGGCGAGGCACCCGAGGACCGGTACCCCCAGGCCGCCGATTGGCTGCGCGCCCACGGCTTCGTCAGCACCGTCGACTACCTCGCGTCGGTGGCGAAGCACGTGCTCGACGAGACGGGTCTGCTGCCCCACGCCAACGCGGGCGCACTGTCCGAGGCCGAGCTCACGCGCCTGCGCGCGGTCAGCCCGTCGCAGGGGATGATGATCGAGACGCTCGCCGACCGTCTTCACGAGCCCGGTGGCGCGCATCACGGCGCGCCCGACAAGACCGCGGCTCGGCGCCTCGCCACGCTGCACGCGGCCGGCCGGGCGCGCGTGCCGTTCACGACGGGCATCCTGGTGGGCATCGGCGAGACGCGCGCCGAGCGCGTCGAGGCGCTGGTCGCGATCGCGAACGCGCACCTCGAGCACGGTCACGTGCAAGAGGTGATCGTGCAGAATTTCCTGCCCAAGGCCGGCACCGCGATGCACCGCGCCGAGCCGTGTCCGACGGACGAGTTCCTGTGGTCGATCGCGGCCGCCCGGTTGATCCTCCCCGGAGAGGTCCACCTGCAGGCGCCACCGAACTTGAGCGACGACTTCACGATGTTGCTCGCGGCGGGCATCGACGACTGGGGCGGCGTTTCGCCGTTGACGATCGACCACGTGAACCCCGAGCGACCGTGGCCGGCGCTCGACCGCCTGCGCGACGCCACCGAGGCCGCCGGCTTCGTCCTCGCGCCCCGCCTCACCGTGTATCCCGAGTATGTGAGGCGCGCCGAGGAGTGGCTGCACCCCGACGTTCGCACCGCGGTGCTCGTCGCCTCCGATCTGGAGGGGCTCGCGCGCGATACCGCGTGGGCGCCCGGTCGCGACGACCTCGCGCCGCCAACCGTTCTGCCCGCTACGCGTGCGAGCGCCGGCGGCCGGGTCGGGGAGGTGCTCGCCGGCGTGCTCGCGGGTCAAGAGGTCGGCATCGACGAGATCGTGACGTTGCTCGCGGCGCGCGGTCCCGAAGTCGCACGGGTCGCCGAAGTCGCCGACCAGCTGCGCCGCGAGATCGTGGGCGACGAGGTGACGTTCGTCCGCAATCGCAACATCAACTACACGAACGTGTGCACGTACCGCTGTAAATTCTGCGCATTCTCGAAGGGGCCGCTCTCGCTCAACCTTCGCGGGAAGCCGTATCTCCTCGAGATGGAGGAGATGCAGCGGCGGGTGGTGGAAGCTGTCGAGTGCGGCGCGACCGAGGTCTGCTTGCAAGGCGGCATCCATCCCGATTTCGACGGCGACTACTACGTCGACGTCGCCCGCGCGGTCAAGGAGGTCGCGCCGTCGATCCACGTGCACGGGTTCACCGCGCTCGAGGTGACCGAAGGCGCCCGCCGGCTCGACATGCCGCTGCACGATTACCTGCTCCGGCTGAAGGATGCCGGCCTCGCCACGCTTCCCGGGACGGCGGCCGAGATCCTCGACGACGAGGTGCGGGCGATCATCTGTCCCGACAAGGTCAACACCGAGGAATGGCTTTTCGCACACCGGACTGCGCACGAGGTGGGCCTGAAGTCGAACGTCACGATCATGCACGGCACTGTCGAGAGACCGGTGCACGTCGCCCGGCATCTCGTCCGCACACGGGATCTCCAGAAGGAGACCGGGGGATTCACGGAGTTCGTGCCGCTCCCCTTCGTGCACATGGCGACGCCGATCTTCATCCAGGGCAAGGCGCGGCGCGGACCAACGTTCCGTGAGGTGGTCCTGATGCACGCGGTCGGTCGCATCGCCTATCGCGACACGATCCCCAATGTGCAGGCGTCGTGGGTGAAATGCGGGATCGCCGGCACGCGCCAGATCCTGCAGGCCGGCGCCAACGATCTCGGTGGCACATTGATGGACGAGAACATCTCCCGCGCCGCGGGCGCCAGCCACGGACAGGAGCTCGACGAAGCGGAATTCCGGTCGATCGCCGAACCGATCCACCGCACCCTGTCGCAGCGCACGACGCTTTACGGCCGGACGCAGACGGTCGGCCGGAGGCTCCGTCCGGTCGAGGAGCATCCGCCCGAGGCGCAGCCGGTCGAGCTCGCTCTCGGAGTGAGGAAGTGACCCGCTTCGACGTTCTGACCATCGGCAATGCGCTGGTCGATGTGCTGGCCTTTGCGGACGACGACTTCGTCGCGCGTACCGGCATCGAGCGCGGCGCGACGACCATGGTCGACGGGGCCCGGTCCGACGAGATCTACGCGGAGATGGGTCCGGCGACGGAGAGCTCGGGCGGGTCAGCGGCCAACACCGCGGCGGGGGTCGCGTCGTTCGGCGGGCACGCGGCGTACATCGGCCGGGTGTCCGACGACGCCTTCGGCAAGGTCTTCGCGCACGACCTGCGCACCGTCGGCGTGCACTTCGACGCACCGCTCGCCATCAGCGGTGCGCCCACCGGGCGTTGTCTCGTCATCATCACACCCGACGCGGACCGGACGATGTGCACCTTCCTCGGTGCCGGCGCGGAGCTCGACGAGAGCTACATCGACGAAGCGCTGGTCGCGAGCTCGGCCGTGACCTACCTCGAGGGCTACGTGTGGGATCCGCCGGCGGCGAAGGAGGCAGTACGGCGCGCGGCTGCGATCGCTCATCGGGCCGACCGGCGCGTCGCGCTCACGCTCTCCGATCCCTTCTGTGTCGAACGACACCGCGACGAGTTCCTCGAGCTGATCGAGCGCGACGTCGACATCCTGTTCGCGAACGAGCGTGAGATAACGATGCTCTACCAGGTCGAGACGTTCGACGATGCGCTGCACCGTGTGCGGGGTCACTGTGCGATCGCCGCGCTCACGCGAGGTCCGCACGGCTCCGTGATCGTCGCCGGCGAAGATGTGCACGTGATCGACGCGCACCCGGTCGAGGTCGTCGATACGACCGGCGCCGGCGACCTCTTCGCCGCCGGCTTCCTGTACGGGCTGACCCACGGCTACGAGCTGGCGACCTGCGGACGGCTCGCCGCGCTCGCGGCAGCCGAGGCGATCTCGCACCTGGGCCCGCGACCGGCCGAGGTGCTCGCCGAGCTGGCGCGGCCGGTTCTCGGAGGCTGACCGGGCGGTGGCGCGGCTCCCGCGGTATCGCACCGGCGATCCCGAGATCGATCAGGACATCGACCTGCTGATCTCCAAGGTCGGCGACGTGAACGACGCCGACCTGGTCTTCGAGCTCATCGTGTCCGCAGTTCGCCTGGCACGCGATCGCGCGACGCGAGGCGATCTCAAGATTGCCAACGCCGCGCTGAAGGAGATGCGGTACGCGTTTGCGGTCTTCGAGCCGTACCGCGCGGCGCGCAAGGCCGCGATCTTCGGTTCGGCGCGTACGCGTCGCGACGATCCACTGTACGAACAGACCGTCGCGCTCGCGCGCGAGCTCGCGCTCGCCGATTGGATGGTGATCACGGGCGCGGGGCCCGGGATCATGGAGGCCGGCATCGAAGGCGCGGGTGCGGCCAACTCGTTCGGCGTGAGCATCCGGCTGCCCTTCGAGGCCGCCTCGACGCAGTTCCTGGCGGACGATCCCAAGCTGGTGAGCTTCCGCTACTTCTTCACCCGCAAGGTGACGTTCGTCAAGGAAGCGCACGCGTTCGTGCTCCTGCCCGGAGGCTTCGGCACGCTCGACGAGGGCTTCGAGCTGCTCACCCTCGTCCAAACCGGCAAGGCCCCACCCGCGCCGATCGTGCTCCTCGACGTCCCCGGAGGCACGTTCTGGCTGAGCTGGATGCAGGTCGTCGAACGTGAGCTGCGCGCTCGCGGCTATATCTCGCCGGAGGACCTTCGGCTCGTGAAGATCACCGACGATGCGTCCGTCGCGCTCGCCGAGATCACCGGCTTCTACCGGAACTACCACTCCTTGCGGTTCGTCGAGGGCGACCTCGTGTTGCGCATGCAGCGCCTCCCGGGGCAGCCTCGAATCGAGGCCCTCAACCGCGAGTTCGCCGACATCCTCGCGAGCGGGCGCATCGAGCCGACGATGACGAGCAAGGCCGAGATCGGCGACGACGACGTGCCCGACCTCGCCCGCCTGCGCATGCGGTTCGATCGTCGTTCGTACTCGCGTCTGCGCGAGCTGATCGATCGGCTGAACGAGCCCGATTGATCGCTCATGCTTCCTCGTCTGCCGGCGACGGCGCGAGCGCGCCGATCGCCTTGGCGATCGCGCGGCGCGCCTGCAGCAGCCGTCTCTCCTGCAACGCCGCCGCGGCGCCGGAATCGCTGTCGGGAGATCGGGCGACCTCGGCGAGCCGTTCGTACGCGAGATCGCGGAGCTCCTCTTCGATCGCCGCGAGGTGTTCGGCGATCTGTTCCAGGCGATCATTCATCGAGTACCTCCGCAATCAGGTCGGCCGGATGGCGGGCGTCGATGCCCGCGCCGCGGAGCTGGACCATGCAACCGGGATTGGCCGACGCCACGATCGGATCTGGCTTCCCGGCCGCGGCCCGCAGCGCGTCGACCTTGCGATCGAGGATCCGACGGGAGAGCTCGGGCTGCGTCACCGAGTACGCGCCGCCGGCCCCGCAGCACAGGCCGTCGTCGCCGGTTTCGACCAGCTCGTACGCGGACGCCAACACGGTCCGTACCGCGCCGTGTGTCTTCTGTACGTGCCGGAGGTGACACGGATCTTGGACGACGACCGAGACGCCGGTGCGCTGCAGTCGCGGCGCGGGCTTCCGCGCGAGCCACTCGGAGAAATCCTTCACGCGTTCCGCGAACGCGTGCGCGTCGGCTGAGCCGAGGAGCTCCCCGTACTCCTTCATTGCCGCGCCGCATCCCGCGCTGTCGACGACGATGGGCGCGTCTCCCGGCATCGCGGTCATGACGCGCCTCGCCAGCGCACGCGCCTCCGCCTCGCGGCCCGCGTGCAGATGCAACGCGCCGCAGCACGCGGCGCTCGTGGGAGGCCGCGCGACGCGCACACCCGTCGCCCGCATCACCCGGGCGGCCGAGCGGTGCGTATCGCGCAACCATGCGTCCATGACGCAGCCGGTGAAGAGCCACGCGTCCGGATGGCCGCCGATCGGAACCTCCAAAGATCTCGCGAGCGACCTGGCCGACAGCCGGGGCAGCCCGAAGCGCGCAGGTACGAGGCGAAGGCGTTGTCCGGCCCACGCGATCCAGGTGCACGCGAGAAGGAGCCAGTGGCGCGGGAGCACGAGCCGGTAGCCGAGCCACTCCGCGACCCGTCGCGCGTGCGATCGCGGCGGAGGAAGCGCCGCGCGCGTCGTCTCCATGAGCTGTCCGAAGTGCACGTCCGACGGGCACGCCGCCTCGCACCCCCGGCACGACACGCATTCCTCCATGGCCGAACGGAATGCGTCGTCGATCGGTGCCTCGTGCGCCTCGACCGCGCGCATCGCGGCAATTCGTCCGCGCGGTGAGGCGATCTCGCGACCCGTCACCCGGTAGGTCGGACAGTGCGGCAGACAGAGACCGCACGAGACGCACGCGTTCAACGAATCGGCATCGAGCTGCAAAGGCCCGGTCATGAGATCACGGCTCACCCAATGGCATCCGGCCCGGATTGAGCCTCCACCCGGGATCGAATGCCTCCTTCACGCGCCGCATCAGGGACGCGTTCGGGAGTGCGCACCCGTAGCCGTCGTCGCCGGATGGTCCGCCGGCTTCTCGGAGCATCCAGCCTCCGTGCGCACGGGCGACGGACCGAGCGTGTGTCAGCGCGTCGGATTCGTCGGCGGCTATGTGCACCGTGCCCACGCCGACCTCGGCGCACCAGCGAACGCGGCCGTCGAGCGCGGCGACGCACGCGTGGACGCGCCCGGGCGCGACCGAGATGCGACCGCGGTGCGGCCCCTCGGGAATCGCGGGGGCGCCGTCGAGCGCGGTGAGTCCGTTGCCCTGGGCGTCGACGTCGGCGGCGACCCCTTCGAACAACACCGCCTCGCGCGCGCCGTTCCACAAGCGTGCCGATGGTCGAAACGAGCCGCTCGCCCCGGAGGCGGCGAACCAGCGCGCCCGCGGGGGCCGGGGCCGGCACCGCAACGTCGCCTGTTGGAGCACGCCGATCGTGCCCAGCGATCCGACGAACAGGCGTGGGAGGTCGTAGCCGGTGACGTTCTTCACCGTCGGTCCGCCTCCTTTCACCAGTCGGCCGTCGCCGGTCTCGAAGCGCACCTCGAGCACGTGATCGCGCAGCGGTCCGTGCCGGAGCCGGCGGAGGCCCGACAGGCCGCACGCGAGAATCCCGCCGATGGTCGCGTCGCGCGAGCGCGGATCGAGCGCGCATTCCTGCCCGTGCTCGGCGAGCACGCGGTCGAGCGTCTCGAAGCTCGTGCCCGCGCCGACGGTGACCGTCATGTCGGCCGGTTCGTAGGTGATGACACCCGCCGGCGCACGCACCTCCACCGCACCCTTCGTCGGCGGGCCACCGACCTCCCAATGCGTTCGGGCGCCGACCGGCGCGACGACTGCGCCCGGCGCGTTCATACCCACGTCCCCTCCGGGACACGCTGGAGCTCACCGCACCGGCTGCCGCGGGGGAGCACCTTTTGCGGGTTCGCCACACCATCGGGATCGAACGCGTCGCGCAGGCGCGCCTGTGCGTCGAGATCGTCGGGGGAGAACATGCGCGGCATCAGGTCGCGCTTTTCGATCCCGACGCCGTGCTCGCCCGTGAGCACTCCCCCGGCGTCGAGGCACGCGTCGAGGATCTCCGTGCCCGCCGCGTGAACGCGATCCCAGACTCCCGGCTCGCGCTGGTCGAACACGAGAAGTGGGTGCAGGTTGCCGTCGCCGGCGTGGAAGACGTTCATCACGATCAGCTGGTGCGCGTCGGCGATCTCGTAGACGCGGCGTAGGACCTCGACCAACTTGGTGCGCGGCACGACGGCGTCGTGAAGGTAGTAGTCGGGTGCGATGCGCGCGATCGCGCCGAATGCCGACTTGCGTCCCTTCCAGAGCAATGCGCGCTCCGCGTCGTCGGCTGCGACCCGCACGAGCGTCGCGCCGTTCGTGTGCGCCACCGCGGTAATCGCGTCGACCTTTTCGGCCACCCCGGCTTCGAGTCCGTCGACCTCGGCGAGAAGCACGGCTTGCGCATCGCGCGGATAGCCGGCGCCGACGAAGTCCTCGACGGCTCGGGTGATGCGCGCGTCCATCATCTCGAGCGCAGCCGGCAAGACGCCCGCGGCGATGATGCCGCTCACGGTCGCCGCCGCCGCCTCGACCGAATCGAACGCGCACAACATGGTCGCGACGCAGGGAGGGTCGGGTGTGAGTCGCACCGCGATGCGGGTCGCGATCCCCATCGTGCCTTCGGAGCCGACGAAGCATCCGCGCAGGTCGTAGCCCGGGGTATCGGGCTCGAGGCCGCCGAGACGCGTCGCGGTGCCGTCGGCGAGCACGACGTCGACGGCCAGCACGTGCGCGGAGGTGACACCGTCGGCGAGGCAGTGCGGGCCGCCCGCGTTCGTGCCGACGTTGCCGCCGATCGTGCAGGCTTGCTGCGACGAGGGATCGGGCGCGTAGTGCAACCCGAGGTGGCCGACTGCTCGGGAGAGGTCGAGGTTCAACACGCCGGGCTCCACCCACGCGACACACGCTTCCGGATCGATCTCGAGCACCCGGTTCATCTGGGTGGTCACGATCACCACCGGGTCGTCGAGCGGGGTCGCTCCCCCAGCGAGGCCGGTACCGCTCCCACGCGCGACGAAAGGCCGGCCGTGCCTCCGCGCGACCCGAACGGCCGCGGCAACGTCGTCAATCGAACGCGGGAAGCAAACAGCTTCGGCTCGACCGACTGCGACGCCGGCGTCTCGCGCGTACAACGCGAGCTCGAGCGGCTCGGCACTCGCACGATCCGGACCGACGGCGGCTCGGAGATCGGAGACGAGTTGGTCGTGTGACGGGTCGGAGTGCTCGATACGCGGGATGCTACCGACTAGCGTCGCACCTCATGGCTGGACCGACGCGCGAGTGGATCACGATCCCGGTGCCCGGCAAGGACCGACGCCAGTGGCAGGTCGACGTCACGTTCCTCGCGTCGTCGTGGCATTGCATCTTCGGTCAGGGATGCCAGGGCGTGCTCACCGAGCCCGCGCCCGAGATGGTGCAGGGGTGTTGCTCGTACGGCGCATACGAATCCGAGAAGAAGGTCAAGGAGAAGGTCGAGAGACTGGCCAAGCACCTCGGCGACGACGAGTGGCAGTTCAAGCACGTCGGCTCGAAGAAGGGTGTATGGGCGAACGCCGGTAAGAACGAGTGGCGCACCCGCATGCACGAGGGTGCCTGCGTCTTCCTCAATCGCCCCGGATTCGAAGCCGGTCCCGGTTGTGCGCTGCATCTCCACGCGCTGAACACCGGAAAGCACTTCAGCGACACGAAGCCGACGGTGTGCTGGCAACTGCCGCTCCGCGCGGTCGACCGCGACGAGGAAGACGAGTCGATCACCTCAGTGCTCACCGAGTTCGGCCGCGACGGCTGGGGTGAGGGCGGAGAAGAGTTCGCGTGGTGGTGCACCGAGGCGAAAGAAGCGTTCACGGGCGGCGAGCCCGTCTACAAGTCGATGGAGGCGGAGCTGCGCAAGATGCTCGGCGACGCGGTGTACGAAGAGGTCGCGAAGTACATGGACATCCGGCTCACCTCGGGTCCGCCGCCCCTGCCGCATCCCGCCGAGGTCCCGGTGTCGCTCGGCCGGACGCGCGTCCGGCGTCCGTGACCGACGTCGCCGCGATCATCGGCGACCTCGAAGCAGAACAGCTCGAGCTGCAGGCGGCCGTCGCCGCAATCGACGCCGAGGCATGGCTGGCCCCCACCCCGGCGTGGGGCTGGGACGTGCGGGACACGATTGCGCATCTCGCCGACACCGACGAGATGGCGATCGACACCGCGCGCGGCGGTCCGTACGCGATCAACGACCTTGCGGCCCGCGCCGCGTCGGGCGCCGATGTCACGTACCACGGAGTATTGCTCGGGCGTCGCCTCAGCGGTCGCGACGTCGCCGGATGGTGGGTGCACACGTCGGCCGCGGAGCGCTCGATGCTCCGGGACCTGCCGGCCGACGTGCGCGTGCCGTGGGGCATCGGGATGCGAGCGCCCTCGTTCGTCACCGCGCGGCTGATGGAAACCTGGGCGCACGGTCTCGACGTGCGGGCCGCGCTGGGCGTCCCGGCCGTCGACACCGACCGGCTCGAGCACGTCGCCTGGCTCGCGACGCGCGCGCTCCCTTACGCGTACTCCGTTGCCGGGCGGAAGCCCTCGGATGCACCACTTCGGATCGAGCTCTCCCTGCCCTCCGGGGCTTCGTGGACCTTCGGACCCGAGACGGCCGCCGATCGCATCACGGGTCCGGCCGGCGATTACTGCCGGGTGTTCGTGCATCGCCGCCGTCCTGCCGATACCAACCTCGTGATCGAAGGGGACACCGCTCGGACCGCGATCGCGGTCGCGCGCGCGTTTCTCTAGGGAGCCAACGACATGCCGCTCTTCTCGTTCGAGGGCTTGGCGCCGCAGGTGCACGAGGGAGCCTTCGTCGCGCCGACCGCAACCCTCGTCGGAGACGTGATCGTCGAGGAAGGCGCGTCGATCTGGTACGGCGCGGTGATCCGCGCCGACTACGCGCCCGTGATCATCCGGCGCGGCGCGAACGTCCAGGACAACGCCGTGGTCCACGGGCCCCCGGGATTGACCACCGACATCGGGCCGGGGGCGACCGTCGGCCACAACTGCGTGGTGCACGGCGCGATCCTCGAGGCGGAATGCCTGGTCGCGAACGGCAGTGTCGTGTTGGATGGCGCGACGATCGGCGTCGGGGCGCTCGTCGCGGCCGGGTCGGTTGTCGCCGCGGGCACCACTGTGGGTGCCGGGATGCTGGCCACCGGCGCGCCGGCGACCGTGAAACGACCCGTCAAGGGCACCGGCGCCGAGTTGTGGGTCGAGACGAATCCCGAGGCATACGCGGAGCTCGCCCGCCGGCACCGACACGGGATCCGCTACATCGACCCGACGATCGACGACGACGAGTAGGCGGTCGTTGCGCGAGCGCGCCTGCCACCGTCAGTATGAGCGGTACGTATGGCTCCCGGCAGCTCACCCGCCTTCCCGTCCGGTCGACTTGGCTCGCCGGGCATGGTCCTGAAGGACGATCCGCGCGCCGATCCGCGCATGATCGCCGCGATGGTTGCGCTCGGTCTGGCGGGTGCGTCCGAACCTCCGCCGGTTGACGGGGACTCGTCCCTCGACGAGCTGCTCGAGTATCTCGGGATGGCCGAGGCCGGTTTCGAGGAGATGTTCTCGGCGCTGGCGATGAGCCAAGCCCCGGTCGAGGGCGTCACCTCGAAGGTCGAGGTGATCCGAGGGGTCGACGGCAACGACATCACCTTGTTCCTTCATCGCCCGCGCGATGCCGAGGGGCTACTTCCGGGCGTGTTGCACCTCCACGGTGGCGGGATGGTCATGCTCGAGGCCGCGGGAGCCGGGCACGCACATTGGCGGGACGACCTGGCCGCGGCCGGGTTGGTGGTCGTCGGCGTGGAGTTCCGAAACGGTGGCGGCAAGCACGGCCCGCATGCGTTCCCGGCCGGCCTCGACGACTGCGCGTCCGCGCTCCAATGGGTTTCCGACAACAAGGCCCGCCTCGGCATCTCGAAGATCGTCGTCTCGGGAGAATCCGGCGGCGGCAACCTCTCCCTGGCAACGACGCTCAAGGCGAAGCAGGACGGCCGTCTCGACGAGATCGACGGCGTTTACGCGCAGTGCCCGTACATCTCGAATGCGTACGCCACCAGAGTGCCGGAGCTTGGCTCGCTCTACGAGAACGATGGCTACTTCTTGAACTGCGCCATGATGGGGGCACTCGCCAAGGTGTACGACCCGACGGGCGAGAACGCCACCAATCCCCTGGCTTGGCCGTTGTTCGCGAGCACCGCCGAACTCGACGGCCTGCCGCCGCATGTCATCTCGGTCAATGAGCTCGACCCACTGCGCGACGAGGGCCTCGCGTATTTCCGCAAGCTGCTACACGCCGGCGTCAGTGCCGTCAGCCGGACGGTGAACGGTACCTGTCATGCCGGCGACTGCATTTTCGGCGGAGCCATGCCCGACGTCTCCTTTGCGACGGTGCGCGACATCAAGGGCTTTGCGGACTCGCTGTAGGGCGCTGCACTCCTCGCTACTACGCGCGTGCGCTGACGCCGGCGCCACCGTCGACCACGAGCACCTCGCCGGTGAGCCAAGCGGAGGCGTCGGAGATCAGGAACAGCGCGCCCGACGCGATGTCGTCGGGGACCCCCAGGCGTCCGAGGGCGTGGGTCCGGGCCATCGCCTCTTCGTTCGGCTCCCACAGAACGCGCGCCATGTCGGTCTTGACGAGCGCGGGTGCGATCGCGTTCACGCGGACGCCGGGCGCAAGCTCTTGTGCGAGCTGGCGGGTCAGGTGGATCAGCGCGGCCTTCGACACGTTGTACGCACCGAGGAACGGCCCGGGCCGCAACCCGCCGACCGACACGACGTTCAGCACCACTCCGCCGTGTGCCTGCATGTGCTGGTGCCATGCGGCGCGGGCGAAGCGCAGCGGTCCGGTGATGTTCGCGTCGAAGACTTTCGCGACGGCACCGAGGTCGGCGTCCATGAGCGGTCCGTAGACGGGATTGATCGCGGCGTTGTTGACCACGACGTCGCATCGGCCGAACGTCTCGATCATCGCTGCGACGGCCGAGTCCGCGACGAGGGGATCACCGACCGAACCCGCGACCGTCACGACCTGCGCGCCGAGCGCCGACAGCGCGGCCGACGCCTCCTCCAGCTCGGCGAGCTTCCGGGCGACGACGCACACGCTCGCGCCGGCCGCCGCGCTCGCTTCCGCAATCGCACGCCCGATTCCACGCGTGCCGCCGGTGACGAGAACCGCCTTGCCGTCGATCCGCAATGCGGTTGCGGGATCGATCACAGGTACAGCCCCGTGCCGCCCTCGGTTCGCGGCGACGCGACCGCGTGGACATCGCGCTCGCGCAGGATGAGGTAGTCGTCGCCCTGGATCTCGACCTCGAAACCGGTGTCGGGCGAGAACAGCACGGTGTCGCCGGCTTCGACCGTCCGCACCGTCGGGCCGACCGCGGCGACCTCGGCCCAGACCAGTCGGCGGGAGACGTCGGCGGTTGCCGGGATCAGGATGCCGGCGCGCGACTTGCGCTCGCCCGCTTCCTTCGATTCCACCACCAACAAACGGTCGGCGACCATGCGGATCGAGTGCTTGCTCTCGGTGCCGTTGGGCATCCGGCGCAGGCTAGCGGTGAGGCTTCGATAGTGCCGCCCTCGATGCCGACTCGTCGAGACGCCCGCAGGTATCTTCCTCTGGACGATCTTGCGAGTATCAGGCGTTCCGAGGAGGCCCGCGATGTCCCGCCGTTGCAACCGACGCGTGCCGCTCGCCGTCCTGTTCGCGTCCGGGCTCCTGTTGGCCGCCTGCGGCGGCGGGGGGGGTGGTGCAGCAAACACCAAGACTGCGACCGGAGGCAAGATCGACGTGAACGCGTTCGATCCGTTCCGCTTCGACGTGAAGACCATCAATGCGTCGCCCGGGCCGCTTACGGTCACCCTCCACGAAAAAGGCAGTACGGAGCACACATTCACGATCTCGTCGCCGAAGTTCGAGATCAAGGTCACGGGCGCCATTCCGGAAGCGACGGGAACGGTGACGCTCGCCGCAGGTACGTATCCGTTCAAGTGCGCCTTCGATGGTCACGCCGCCGCGGGAATGGTCGGCAAGATCGTGGTCAAATGATCGCGGTATGGGGCCGGTAGATTCGTCGCAGCCGATGCTTCAACCCACGATCCCCCTCGACATCCGGTCCCGGCCGCTCCTCGCGACGATCGGCTCGTACGTCCGCCTCACCAAACCTCGGGTCATCGAGCTGCTGCTCGTCACCGCGGTGCCGCCGATGATCCTTGCGCAACGAGGAGTACCGCCCCTCGGCTTGGTCGCCGCGGTGGTTGTCGGCGGCGCGCTCGCCGCCGGCGGCGCGAACACCATCAACTGCTGGATCGAACGCGACCGCGATCAGCTGATGCAGCGCACGCACGCGCGTCCGCTGCCTCAGGGCGAGATCGTGCCAGCCCGCGCGCTCGCGTTCGGCATCCTCTTGAACGTCGTCGCGTTCGTCGTGCTCGCGAGCGCCGCGAATCTGCTCGCCGCCACACTCACTCTCTCGGCCACGTTGTTCTACGTCTTCGTGTACACGCTGTGGCTGAAGCCCCGTACGGTGCACAACATCGTGATCGGCGGCGCGGCCGGCGCAGTTCCGGCCCTCGTCGGCTGGGCTGCGGTGCGCAACGGCCTCGGCGCACCGGCGTGGTTGCTCTTCGCGATCGTGTTCTTCTGGACGCCCGCGCATTTCTGGGCGCTCGCCATGAAGTACCGCGACGACTATGCGGCGGCGGGCGTGCCGATGCTGCCCGTCGTGCACGGCGTCGAGCTCACAACGCGCCGGATCGCGGCCTACGCGACGATCACCGTCGCGCTGACGTTCGCGATGACGCTGACGAACGACGTCGGTCGCGTATACGCGGCTGCGGTCTTCGTGCTGGGCGCGTTGTTCGTGACACGCGCATACGCGTTGGTGCGGGAACCCTCGGCGCAGCGGGCGATCCGATTCTTCGCGTGGTCGAATGTCTATCTGATGCTGGTGTTCGTCGCCGTTGCCGTCGACGCCCTCGTCCGCTGACGGCCCGAGCTCCCGCCGTCTCTCGCGGGGTGCAATCGTCGCGCTGGTCGTGGTCTCGCTCGCGATTCCCGCCTGCGGCCTCGCGCTGATCCTGCGCGCGCATCGAACGCCTGCCGCCGACACCGCGAGGAGTGGCACGGCCGTCACCCCCGAGAGGGCAAAGATCGGCAGCATCGCGCCCGACTTCACCTTGCCGGACATCGACGGCAAGCCGCTGACGCTGTCCTCGCTGCGCGGACGGGTCGTCGTTCTGACGTTCTTCGCCTCGTGGTGTCATCCCTGTGAGGAGGACATGCCGATCCTCGAGCGGGCGCTTCGCGACACCGGCGACCGGATCGCCATCGTCGGTGTCAACTACCGAGACTTCCCGAACGACTCCCGCGACTTCGTGCGTCGTCTCGGCGTCACGTTCCCCGCACTGATCGAGGATTCGACCGATAATCCCGTCGCGACCCGCTACGACGTTCACGCAATGCCCGACACGCTCTTCATCGACGCGAACGGCATGGTGCGCGATCGTCTGTTCGGTCCGACCAGCCGTCACGACCTCGAATCCGCGCTGAGCGCGCTACTGCGGGGCTGAGCACCCGAGCGCGCGCTATTTGGGGTCGGCTCCACGCTCCGCTCCCTGCGATCGCTGCGCCGTCGTCTCGCTATTCCTCCCAGCGGAAGTACCGGGCGGCGAGGAGCGGTGCGCCGACGGCCCAGGCGACGAGAATCGCGAGCTCCCCCGAAGGAAACGCCTGGGACGACAGAACGGAGCGGACCGTCTCCGAGAGCGCGGCGGCGGGCAGCGCCTTGGCGAAGGTCTGCATCGGTGTCGGGAGCTTCGCCAGCGGATACGCCATTCCGCCGAGGAAGAGCAGGACGAGGAACAGTCCGTTCGAGGCCGCAAGGTTCGCCTCCGCGCGCAACGTGCCCGCCATCAGCATGCCGATCCCCGCGAACGCGACGGTGCCCACGAGCAGCAAGCCGAACGCGGGGACGATCCCCGCCGGCACGTGCCAGCCGATCGCGACAGCCACCACGACGACGAGCAGGATCTGCAGAATCTCGAGTACCAGCACGGTCGCGGTCTTGGCGACGAGCAGGCCGCCGCGCGACAGCGGTGTCGTGCCCAGGCGCTTCAGCACGCCGTAGCGCCGCTCGAAGCCGGTCGCGATTCCCAGCGACACCATCGCGGCCGCCATCACCGCGAGCGACAGCACGCCCGGCACGAGGAAGTCGACGGGATGTTTGAAGTCGGTCGAGATCGCGTCGACCTTGGCGAAGAAGACAAGTATCCCGAGCGGGACGGCGAGGGTGACGATCAGATTCTCGCCGCGTCGGAGTTGCAGCAGAGTTTCGGCGCGCGTCTGCGCGACGAGAGCGCGGCGCCTCATGCTACCGAGCCTGTTCCGCGGTGATCTGCAAGAAGACTTCCTCGAGCGATCGGCGTCCGGCTTGCAACGCGGCGAGCGTGACGCGCTCGTCGCGCAGGAAGCACGCAAGCTCCGCGATGCGCTCCGGGGTACCCGCGGCGCGTATGACGTACTCGCCGGCGCGGTCCTCGACGACCTCGCCGTCATCGAGGCCGAGCGCGCGCCCGATCGCGGTCGTGTCGAGTCCCGGCGCAGCCGCGAACCAGATCTCGTCCGAGACGGCGTGTTGTGTGAGCTCGGCAGGGGTCCCGAGTGCGGCGAGCTTGCCGCCGGTAATGATCGCGACGCGGTCGCACAGCTGCTCGGCTTCGTCCATCGCGTGCGTGGTGAGCAACACGGTGACGCCGCGGTCGCGCAGATCGCGCACGAGCTGCCAGGTCGTGGCACGCGCGTGGGGATCCATGCCTGCCGTCGGCTCGTCGAGGAAGACGACCTCGGGCCGGCCGATGAGCGCGCACGCCAGCGAAAGACGCTGCACCTGGCCGCCGGAAAGGCGCCGCACCGACGTTCCGGCCGCGTCGCGGAGGCCGACCGTCTCGAGCAAGACCGCCGGCGACTCCGCGTGGTCGTAGTACGCGGCGAAGAGGTGCAAGAGCTCCAGTGGCTTCAGCCCCGGATAGAGCCCTCCCTCCTGGAGCATCACACCGATGCGCGGACGCAGCTCGGGCGCATCGCGCACCGGATCGAGGCCGAGCACGCGCGCCGTTCCGAGATCGGGTGTGCGGTAGCCCTCGAGCGTCTCGACCGTAGTTGTCTTGCCCGCGCCGTTGGGTCCGAGGAGGCCGAACACCTCGCCGCGCGCCACGTCGAACGACAGCCCGTCGACTGCTGGGGTCGAGCCGTAGTGCTTGGCGAGCCCGACGACAGAGATGGCCGGATCGGGAGCAGCGGCGGACATGGCGATGCGAGTCTACGAGTGGCGGCGGTCGCGAACGCTACCGGTCCCGCCAGGCGACGTAGGCGGCGAGCTCGTCCAGCCAGGCGCGCGCGGTGTCGTCGATCGGAGCGATCGCCAACGCGTCGCGGGCCTCGGCGACGAGCCGCTCGATGTCGAGCTCGATCTGTTCGCGCGCGCCGGTGCGCGCAAACACCGTCCGAAGGTCGCGGATGTCGTCGGCGGACAGATCGGGATTGCCCAGGCGCTTCAGAAGCTCGCGGTCGGACGGATCAGCCCGTGCGAACGCGAGCGCGACGAGCGGCGTGGGCTTGCCTTCGCGCAGGTCGTCACCGACGGGCTTGCCGGTGATCTCCGCGTCGCCGAACGCACCGAGCACGTCGTCGCGGAGCTGGAAGGCGTGGCCCAGAGGCAGGCCGATCGCGGAGAGTGAAGGTCCGAGCGACGCGAGAGCGCCGGCC
Source organism: Acidimicrobiia bacterium (assembly GCA_038213435.1). Classification (GTDB taxonomy): domain Bacteria; phylum Actinomycetota; class Acidimicrobiia; order IMCC26256; family PALSA-610; genus PALSA-610. The sequence goes on along the minus strand of JBBQTI010000008.1, from coordinate 30,487 downwards.
AACGCCGCGCCGAGATGGAGCGGTCGCTCCACGGTGTACTTGCCCGACTTGTAGACAGCGATGCGGTTGGCGAGCTCGGCTTCGGTGCTCGCGGCCGCGGTGCCTGCCAGATCGAGCGACTGACCCACACAAAGCTCGACGCGCAACTCGTCGAACACGACCTGCGCAGTTTCCGGCATGCCGCGCATGAGCACGTCGGCGTACGTGAACGCGAAGTCGCCCACGAGGATCGCCATTCCCTCGCCGAACCGGCGGGGCTCACCCCGCCAACCCGCCCGCATGTGCCGCCGGGCGAAGCGCGCGTGCACGGAGTCGTTCCCGCGGCGCATCTCTGAGCCGTCCATGACGTCGTCGTGGGCCAGCGCGAAGGTGTGCACCAGCTCGAGCGCGGCCGCAGCGTCGACGACGCGCGGATCGTCGCCGTCTCCCTGCGCACCGACGAATGCGCAGTAACAGAATGCCGGACGGAGCCGCTTACCTCCTGTGGCGACGAAGCCGCGCAATGCCTCGATCGGCTCGGCCAGACCGGCGTCGACGGCGCGCCACCGGGCGAGCTCCGCGACGAGCAGGTCGTCGATCCGACGCTCGACTCGCATCGCAAACGGGACCAGCGCCGTAGGGAACATCGCCTCCTTCGGTCCGGTCGAGGTCACGCTCGGACCGTAGTCGCACCCGGGCGCGAGGCCGGAATGCGTCCCGCCTACGCTGCGGTCGTGCCGAAGTTCCTGTCGGAGACATGGCTGCAGGAGCTCGATCACGCGGTGCACGACTCGGCGAGCGTGTCCGCGCTCGCGCCGATCGTGATCGAACAGGTCGTCGTCGACGTGCCCGGCCTCGGCGAGGTCCGTTACCGGCTCCGGGTGGACGGTGACGGGGCGCGGGTCACGGGAGGGGGCGCGGCGGAGAGCGCCGATCTACGCCTGACGACCGACTACGCCACCGCCGTAGCCATCGCCCTCGGCCGGGAGAATGCCCAGATCGCTCTGGCGCGCGGTCGGCTGCGCCTCGGCGGCGATGTCGACACCCTGATACGACACGCCGCCGCCCTCGGCGCGCTACACGACGCGTCAGCCGCACTGCGCGCAGCGACGACGTATCCCCCGCCGTAGGATCCGCGAACCATGTGGGGCGAGGTCACACCCGCGGAGCGCCTGCGCTCGGTCACCCGCCGCAACGTCGACGACGAACGGCTCGCGGCCGCGGCGGCCGACGCGCTTGCAGGCTTCGCGAGCGAGCCCGCCTCGCTGGTGGTCGCGTGCCGGCGGGTCCTCGCGCACCATCGGGCGCACGGTGCCCTGTGGTGGGTGTGCTCGCGCATTCTCGCCGCGCCCGATCCCGCGGCGGCGGCGCGCACCGCGGTGCGCGACCTCGAGGCCGATTGCACCGGCGACCGGCTCGGGGCGACCCTGCCGCTGCTCGACGAAGGCGAGGTCGTGGCCGTCATCGGGTACACGACCACGATCGACGACGCGTTCGCCGAGCGCTTCGATCTCGATACGGTCGCAATCCGGGTCGACGGTGACGACCCGGTGGCGTCACTCCGTCGCCGGCGCAGTGACCACTCCGTGCGGGTCGTCGACGGGTGGGACCCCGTGCTCGAGCACACGTCGCGATTGCTGATCTCGGCGAGTGCGATCGGCCCGGAGCGTGCGCTCGTCCCGGCCGGTACCGGTGAGGTACTCGACATCGTCGGAGCGGGCGCGCGCGAGGTGTGGCTGGTCGGAGGGGTCGGACGGGTGTTGCCGGCGCGGGTGTACGAGATGATCGTCTCCTCGCTTCCCGCCGCGTCCGGTTTCGAGGAGATCTCGGTGCAGCGGTTCGACCGCATCTCGGGTCCGCGCGGTCTCGAGCGGCCATCGGATGCGACCGCGCGCGTCGACTCTCCCGTGGTCCCCGAGCTCCTCCGCCCACTGGGTTAGCGTCGACCGCGTGAGCGAACCCGTGGGCGAGCGCACCGGCGTTCCCGCACGCGAGTGTGATCTGTCGGTGACCTGCTTCGTGTGCGGCGCCGATATGCGGCCCGAGCACGCGCACTATCGGTGCCCAGCGTGTGGCTGGCGCGACTCGTGTTGCGACGGGCCGTACTAGACGTCGATCACGTCGTCCGGTCCGTCCAGGCGGCGGTTGCGCAACGGACGACCCGAGTATGTGACCCGAGCGCGGAACCGGCGTTTGGCGATGCCCCGCGCGACCAGGCGCGTCGGCGGGAGCAACAGGAGAAGCCCCAGACCGTCGGTGACGAAGCCGGGCGCGATGAGCAATAGGCCGCCGGTGAGGACGAGACCGCCGTCGATCAGCTCGTTCGTCGGCATGTTGCCCGCGTCGAGCTGCCGGCGGATCCGCGAGATCACCGCGAGACCCTCGTGCTTCGCGAGCCCCACGCCCACGAGCGAGAGCAACAACAGGAGGCCGATCGTGTTCAGCGCGCCGATCGCGTGTCCGACCACGACCGCGACGTAGATCTCGATGATCGGGATGACGACGAAGAGGAGTGCGAGGATCGCCAGCACGGGCTCGATCGTAGCGACGCCGCCGTCGCGTACCGACCGCGTCCGCCCGAATACGGGTTACCCGAGCTGACCCCGAGCGTCGGATTGTCCCAGTGCTGCTGGTTGATGGGTCGGTGGCGGTCCGTTCACTAGAAGGCGCCGCCGTCGACGCCGATGCGCTGGCCGGTGACGTACGACGCATGGTCCGAGACGAGGAACCGCACCGTGTCGGCGACTTCCTCCGGTGAGCAGACGTGCCCGAACGCGCTGCCGGAGTCCAAGGTGCGAATGTCGGTGACGCCCATCGCCCCCTTCACGAGCCGCCGGCCCATCTCGGTGTCGACGAGGCCCGGCGCGACGATGTTGACATGGATGCCGTTGCGGCGCTCCTCCTTGGCGAGCGTCGCCGCGAGTGCTTCGAGCGCGGCCTTCGCCATGTTGTACGGCGCGGAGTTCGCAGCCATGTGCAACGTCGCCGCGCTGGAGATCATCACGATGTCACCGCGTGGTCGGGTACGCATCGAGGGCAACACCAGCTTGCTGCACGACCACGCGCCGAACGCATGGGTCCGCACGACCCTCTCGAGCTCGGCGGGATCGGTGTCGGCAACGGTCTGACCGCGCGACGCGCTCCCCGCGTTGTTCACGAGGATGTCGACGTGACCAAGGTCGGCGATCACGGCGCCGACCATCTCCTCACACTGGGCGTAATCGTCGACCGACGCGGCAAAGGCGCGGGCGCCCCGCCCGAGCTTCTCGATCTCCGAGACCGTCTCGCGCGCCGCTTCCTCGTCACGGCGGTAGTTGACCGCGACGTCGGCGCCGTCCTCGGCCAGACCGAGCGCGATCGCCTTGCCGATCCCCCGGCCGCCGCCGGTCACCAATGCCACACGTCCCTCGAGCGTCACGAGCGTGGTCCTTGTCCCTATCGGTCCGTGAAGGTCGGTGGCCGCTTCTCCGCGAACGCGGCCGTCGCCTCCGCGAGGTCACCTGTGAAGCTCGCCAACACCTGGGTGCGGTTCTCGAGATCGATTCCGGCCTGCAGGCTGCCGATCTCGAGCTGGCTCCACATCACCTCCTTCGTCATGCGCACGCCGAACGGACTGTTGCCGACGATGAGCTCCGCAGTTTCCAGCGCCGAGTCGAGCACCTCGCCGTCGGGAACGACGCGCGTCACGAGGCCGATGCGGTCGGCCTCGGTCGCGTCGATGAGACGGCCCGTGAGCAGCAGCTCGAACGCGCGCGACGCACCGATCAGACGCGGCAACATCCACGACACGCCGATGTCGCACCCCGAGAGCCCGACGCGGATGAACGCGACATTGAAGCGTGCCGACGCCGACGCGACTCGCACGTCGCTCGCGAGGGCGAGTGCGAGACCGCCACCCGAGGCCGGGCCGTTCACGGCCGCGATTACCGGTTGGGGGAGGGAGCGCATCTTCGGGACGAGACCGGCGATCAGCTTCTGCACGGCCATGCCGGCGTGGGCGCGTCCGAGGCCGCTATTCGTCGGGGGGCTTGCACCCTCGTTCAGGTCGAGCCCGGCGCAGAATCCGCGCCCGGAACCGGTCAACACGATCACCCGGCACGATCGATCGGTCTCGATCTCGTCGAGCGCGTCGTAGAGGCCACGCACGAGGTCATAGTTCATCGCGTTGAGGCGTTGGGGCCGATTGAGAGTGAGCACGACGATCCCGGGCCGTGCGTGCTCGATGAGCACCGCGTCACTCATGGGCTACCCGATCCCCTCTGCGCCGCGAGCTTGCCGGCGCGCTCGGCGAGTCTCGGCGATCCGAAACGAGCGCACCAATCGCCGAGCTCGGGACTGGGTCCGCGCCATTGCCAGTCGTCGACCGTACCTACCGGCGCATCGAGACGCAGTGTCGCGAGATCCTTGAAGCGCGCCGCGACCGCGCGCCCGGCCGCGAGCGTCGCCGCGAGGCGATCCGCGCCGCGCACGCCCGCCACTCCCCACGCGTGCGCGTCGTCGGGGATTGCTTCGATGTGGCCGAAGCGCGCGAGGAGCGCCGCCGCGGTCTTGGCGCCGAATCCGGGCAGGCCGGGGAACCCGTCGGCGGAGTCCCCGACGAGCGCGAGCCAGTCGGGGATCGACGCCGGCGGTACGCCGAACTTCTCCCGGACGCCACCTGCGTCGAGCAGCGTGTCCCGGCGGCGGTCGAGCTGTACCACCTTGCCGCCGACGCATTGGCCGAGATCCTTGTCGGGTGTGCAGATGATCACCTGCTCGACACGGGCGTCGGCCGACGCGACTGCAGCGGCGCTCGCGAGCGCGTCGTCGGCCTCGTAGTCGACCATTGGCCACACCGTGGCACCGAGGGCGGTGAGCGCGTCCTCGAGGATCGGGAACTGCGCCCGCAACCGCGGATCGATGCCTTCACCGGTCTTGTAGGTGTCCCACAGATCGTTCCGGAACGACTCGATCACGTGGTCGGTCGCGACGCCGAGGTGGGTGGCGCCGTCCTCGAGCATCGTGAGCATCGACGCAACCACCGCACGCGTCGCGCCGACCTCAGTGCCGCCCCCGTCGAGATGACCCGGACGCGGGGCGAGGAATTGCCGGAAGAGCTCGTAGGTGCCGTCTATGAGATGCACGCGCACGAGCCGAGCCTCTCACAGGTGACGAGGTCCCGTCGTAGGGGCGTGCGACAACGCGATGACGACGGCGCGCTCCGTCGTTTCGCCGCCAATGCCGGCGACGGCACTGTCGTCGGTCACGTGCAGCTCGAGGACGAGCTGCTGTACGCACATGAACACGCATACCGCGCCGAACACATGGAATCCGACGAGCACGGCCGGGATCTTCTCGAAGTACTGCACGTAGCCGAGGACCCCTTGCGCGGCCATGAGGAACACGGTGAGTGACGCGATATTCAGCGCGCGCCGCGGCGCTCGTGCTCGCGCCAGCACGACGATCAGAACGAGCGTGAGCGCAACGAGCACGTCGACCGAGATGCCGTGAACCCGCGCCACGTCACCCAACGGCCAACCGAGTCGTCGCGCGTGTACGTCGCCACCGTGCGGGCCGGCTGCGGTGACGAGGGTCCCGATCACGAGGACCCAGATCGTGAGCACGTAGACGGCGCGGGCAAGGGTAAAGGTGTCGTCTGGTACCGCGAGACGGCGCGCAACGGTCGCGTTGCCCGCTCGGTGGTGCATCACCATCGCGATGGCGATCAGCGCGATCGCGAGCAGGAAGTGGCCGGTGACGCTTACCCAGGCAAGCCGCACTTTCACCGAGATGCCGCCGAGCACCGCTTCCGCCCAGAACAAACCGAAGAGGATCCAGGCGAGCCGGATGAGATCGTCCCGCTTCGGCCGGACGAGATAGGCGCCGAGCAATGCGAGCCCGATGGGCAGGCCGATGGCGCCCGAGAAGATGCGGTTGAGCTGCTCGATCGCGGCGTGATGGCTCGACACGTCGACGAGCTTCGTCGCGCTGCAGTTCGGCCAGTCGGCGCATCCGAGGCCCGAGTTCGTGAGCCGCACAACCGCGCCGCTGACGACGATCGCCGCGAGCAACACAACATTGACGAGCGTCAGGCGGCGGAGCCCGGCGGACGACAGGTGGGGCCCGCGCATCGCGACCAAGTGTAGGAACGCCTCTTCGTCCACCTCGCATTACCGAGCCGCGAGCGGCGCGGTTGCGTCAAGTAGCCGGGCTGGAGTCGACTATCTCTCATGCCCACCGTCCCGGCGTATGACGAGTTCGCGCTCTTCCACGAGAACGCCGAGGAATTCGGAATTCCATGGAGCGGATCGCCCACCGTGCGGCGCGTCGAGATCGAGACGAGCGGTGGGACGATCAGCGCGCTCGCCTGGGGCACCGAAGCTCCGGAGTTCGTGCTCGTGCACGGCGGCGCGCAGAACGCCCACACGTGGGACACCGTGGCCCTCGCGCTCGACCGCCCGATCCTCGCCGTCGACCTTCCGGGCCACGGACATTCCGCGCATCGGGACGATCACGTGTATTGGCCGGCCGACAACGCGGCAGCGCTCCAGGAAGCGTTGCGCGCGTTCGCACCCGAGGCGCGTGTCGTTGTCGGCATGTCGCTCGGCGGGCTCACGTCGCTCGCCCTCGCCGACCGCGCTCCCGATCTCGTGCGTCAGCTGGTGCTCGTCGACGTGACGCCCGGCGTGAATCGCGAGAAAGCTTCGGCGATCGCGCAGTTCATCGACGGCCCGGAGTTCTTTGCGAGCTTCGACGACATCCTCGCCCGCACGATCGAGTTCAATCCGACCCGCACCGTCTCGTCGCTGCGCCGCGGCATTCTCCACAACGCGATCGAAGTCGGCGACGGCCGATGGCGTTGGCGCTACGACCTGCCGCGTCGAGGTTCCGGCGAGGGCGACGACGGCCAGATCATTCCCGGCCTCGACGAGCTGTGGAATGCGGTCGGGCATGTCGAAGTGCCGCTCCTCCTCGTACGTGGGGAAACGTCGCCGGTGGTCGACGACGAAGATGTCGCCGAGTTGACGCGGCGGAACGCGAAGGCCCGGGTCGTCGTTGTCGCAGGCGCCGGTCACAGCATCCAGGGAGACAAGCCGCTGGAGCTTGCGGAGATTCTCAGAGGCTTGCTCTAAGGTCCTCGCCGTGCTCGAACCGCTACCCGACTCGTTCGTCGCGGCCCGCGACGGCATGCACGCGCTCGCCGAGCACGTGCTCGCCCCCGCCCGCTACCGCTCCGATCGACACATCGGCCTCGTACCCACGCCCGGCGGATTCGGGACGCCGACGTTCGGCGATGGAGAGCGCGTGCGCGTCGACGGCGTGGAGCTCGTGCACGAGCGACCGGGCACCAGCACGCGCGTCCGCATCACGACCGTCGGCGCCGCCGCGCAATTCGTCGGCATTCCCCCGTGCGCGCCCGCGGAGGTCTACGAGCCCGCGACTCCCTGCACGCCCGACGCCCCCCTCTCGGTCGATCCAGAAGCGGCAACGGTGCTCGCAGCATGGATCGCGTTGGCGGGCTCGATGCTCGACGAGTTGCGCGAGACCTATGCCGCGCACGACCCGACGACCGCGACGCTGTGGCCCGAGCACTTCGATCTCGCGTGCGAGCTCGGCGATACCGCGGCCCGCACGCGGGCGACCTACGGCGCGTCGCCCGGCGACAACGTGATAACCCAGCCATACCTCTACGTCGGACCGTGGGAGGAGAGTCGCCGGTCGGGCAAGCTCGCCGCGCATCCGTGGGGTGCGGCGGTGACCTACGACGAGCTGCGTACCGCGGGCGACGCCAAGGGCGCGGGGACGGACTTCTTCCTCGAGGGCGCGGCGCTGCTCTTGGGCCAGCCGTGATTCGCCGAACCTGATCCGGTAGGCGCCTCTGCTCTACGCTGCAAGCATGGCTCAGACTTTCACCCGTATGGACCAGTCCACCGCCGAGCAGTGGGCGGTGATCGGCAAGGAGACCTACGAGCACCAGGATCGGGTCGCCGAGCGCGTGCTCGACCTGCTGCGCTCACTGGCGGCGATCACCGACGGCTTCGCCGTCGACCAGCTCACGCACTCGTTGCAGACCGCCACGCGCGCCGAGCGGGCCGGCGCCGACGAAGAGGTCGTGTTCGCGTCACTTCTGCACGACATCGGCAAAGCGGTGAGCGTGCCGAACCATCCGGAAATCTCGGCCGCGATCATCAAGCCGTACGTGAGCACCGACGTGTACCACATGATTCGTGCGCACCAGGATTTCCAGGGCCGCCACTACTACCAGCACTTCGGCGGCGACCCGGACGCACGTTCCCAGTACGAGGGGGAGCCGTGGTTCGATCTCGCGGCGCGGTTCGCCGACGACTGGGACCAGGTCGCGTTCGATCCCGAGTACGACACGTTGCCGCTCGAGCACTTCGAGCCGCTGGTCCGCGCCCGCTGCGCGAAACCGACGTCTTTGTAGTCCCCAGATTGCGCCGTGCAGGCCCCGCTGACTCTGATGGGCGGATGCTGCTGAAGGACAAGGTCGTCATCGTGTCGGGGGTCGGGCCCGGCCTCGGTCAGGCAAACGCCCGGGCCCTCGCCCGCGAAGGCGCGATCGTGGTCCTCGCGGCCCGCAATGGCGAGTATCTCTCCCAGGTGCAAACGGAGATCGAAGGTGCCGGTGGGCGCGCCCTCGCCTCGCCGACGAATCTCGTTGACCCCGATCAAGTGCGGTCTCTCGTCGACGGCACGATCGACGAGTACGGGCGTCTCGACGGGCTCGTCAACAACGCGTTCCGCATGGATACGTTCGAGCCGTTCGAGTCGGTCGACCTCGTCAAGTGGCGCAAGATCTTCGAGGTCAACGTCTGGGGAGCGCTCGGTCTCACGCAGGCATGCGTCCCCTATCTGAAGAAGGCGGCGGCGGATCACGGCGACGCGGCGGTCGTGTTCATCATCTCCATGAGCATGCGCAACATCCGCGCGCTCGAGGGGGGCTACTCGTCGTCGAAAGCGGCGATCCAAACTGCCGCGAAGACCATGGCGGTCGAGCTCGGCCCGGCAGGCGTGCGCGTGAACTGCGTGGCTCCGGGATGGATCGGCGGCCCGAACGTCGAGACGTTCATCGGCTGGGAATCCGAATCCCGCGGGATCTCGCGCGACGACGTGCGCGCCGAGATAGAGGCGCGGATACCGCTTCGCGTCATCCCGCCCCAGGACGAGATCGCGAACAGCGTGGTGTTCTTCGTGTCGCCGTGGTCGCGCGTGGTCACCGGGCAGACTCTCGACGTCAACGGCGGTGAATTCCTTGGCGCCTGAGGCACGGGTCGCGGTGGTCACGGGCGCGTCGGCCGGAATCGGCCGGGCGATCGCGGTCGCGCTCGGCGCGCTCGGATGGACCGTCGGACTCGGTGCGCGGCGCGTCGCGCAGCTCGACGAGACCGCCAAGATCGTCGTCGACGCCGGAGGAACGGCGCTGGTGCACCCGCTCGATGTGTCCGACTCGGTGTCGATCGACGCCTTCTGCGACTACATCCGCGCGCACGCGGGCACGATCGAGGTATTGGTGAACAATGCCGGCACCGCGCTCCCGGGCGCGATCCACGAGATGAGCGACGAGGATCAGCGCCGCATCGTCGAGACGAACCTGCTCGGTCCGATGCTGCTCACCCGCCGCGTCGTCGGCCGACTGCGCAACGACGGCAGACGCGGTGACGTCGTCTTCATCTCTTCCGACGCGACGGTGTACAAGCGTCCAAATCTCGCGGCATACCTGTCGACCAAGGCCGGCATCGAGGCGTTCGCGCAGACACTCGCGCTCGAATCCGAAGGCGTCGGGGTGCGCTCGTCGGTCGTTCGCGTCGGGCCGACGCTCACCGGATTCGCCGACGACTGGGACCTCGGCGTCTTCGACGACCTGATGCCGCGTTGGCAACACTTCGGGATCCAGCGTCACTTCAACACCATGCAACCTGACGACGTCGCTCGGGCGGTGGTGACGGTCGTGACCGCGCCGGCGCACATGTGGGTCCCGATCGTCGAGGTGCAGCCCAACCCGCCGCTCGACCGGGAGCCCGGCGAAGACGATCTCGGCGCCGGTTCCGAAGCGCCTACTTGATCGCGATGGGTACCACCGGCGCGCCCACTGCGCCCGTGAGCGGGAGCGGCGGGGCGACGAGCAGGAAGACGTATTGGCCGTCGGCCGCACAGTCGGCGGCGAGATCGTCGAGATGCCAGTTCTGACCCTGTGCGAGCCCGATGTCGCGGAGCTGGATCATGTGCACGGGCATGAAGACCTTGGGATCTTCGCACGGGTAGACCTCGAACGTCATCGTGTCGGTGGCCACTGCGGCGACGTCGTGATCGCGCAGCCACGCGATCGATCGCGTCGACAATCCCGGTGACGGCACCGAGTAGCGCTGCTTGTCGCCGAGCCGCAGGAAGTGCATCTGCCCGGTGCGCACCAGGAGCGCATCGCCGGGCTCGACGACGACATCCGCCGCGGTCGCGGCCGCCTCGAGGTCGTCGCCCGTGATCGCGTAGTTGTCGTCGAAGTGCTCGACGCCGTGGGCGCGCGCGATGTCGAGCAGCACGCCTCGGGTCACGACCGGACCGAAGTGCTCGATGCCGAGACGGGCCGCGCCGCCCTCGGTCCGTACGACGTCATTGGGCGTGTCGTTGTAGAGCTTGCCGTCATAGCCGGCGTGTGCGATCGCGTCCCAGTGCGTGACGGCCTGCGATCCCATGCGGAAGGAGTCGTCGCTCGTCGTGAAGTCCCGTGCGTCGCCGGTGAACGCCAGGTTGACGGTGTGGGTGCGCAGCTCCGGGTTGGTGCGCTCGGGCATGTGCACCTTGTCCCATTGCGGGCCGGTCTGGTCGAACGGGAGAGCGAGCGAGAACACGCGCCCGCGACGCGCCGAAGCGACACCGCGTATCACGACGTCGGGCGTGACGAGATTGAGGGTGCCGCGCTGGTCGTCGGCGCCCCACCGACCCCAATTCGACACGCGTGCGGCCAACTGCTCGAGGTCGGCGGTAAGCGGCATGGGCGCACGCTATCTTGCCGTCGTGTCGCTTCCCTCGGGATCTCGCATGCCCGCCGAGAGCGAGCCGCACCGTCGCACGCTCATGGCGTGGCCGCCCGACGTACCGCAATGCATCTTCACTCCCGACCAGCTGGAAGCGGCGCGCGCGGTGTACGCGGAGATCGCACGCGCGATCGCGCGACACGAGCCCGTATCGCTGGTCGTCCGTCCCGACGACATCGCGAGCGCGACGGAGCGCGTCGGCGACGCGGCCGACATCGTGACGTTGGAGATCGACGATGCCTGGATGCGCGACGACGGGCCGATCGTCTTGAAGACACCTGACCGCGAGCTCTGCGCGGTGCACTTTCAGTTCAATGCCTGGGGCGACAAGCAGGTCCACGATGCCGACGCGCTCGTCGGCGCCGCGGTCGCCCGGCACCTCGGTCTCCCGGTCGAGGAGGCGCCCATCGTGCTCGAGGGCGGTTCCATCGCGGTCGACGGCCGCGGCACGCTGGTCACGACCGAGCGATGTCTCCTCAATCCCAACCGCAACCCGGCGTGCAGCCGGGCCGACATCGAACGGGCCTTACGATCGTTCCTCGGCGTCGATCAGATCGTGTGGCTCGCCGACGCGATCGCCGAGGACGACGGCACGGACGGCCACGTCGACAACGTCGTCGCCTTCACGCCGAGTGGTGCGACACTGGTTCAAGGCTGCGAAGACCCGGCAAATCCGAACGCGGCGATCGCGGCCGACAACGTTGCCCGGCTCGGTGCTGCCGGTCTCGAGGTGATCGAGGTCGGCGTGCTCCCCTACGCCGATTTCGAAGGGCGGCGCCTGCCCGTGCCGTACGTGAACCTCTACCCGGGCAACGGATTCGTGGCGGTCCCGGTGAGCGGGCACGCATTCGACGACGAGGCGTGCCGGCTCATCGGCGCGCAGTACCCGGGTCGCGTCGTGATCCCGGTACCGGGCGTCGTGCTCGCGTACGGGGGCGGCGGCGTCCACTGCATCACCCAGCAGGTTCCGGAGTGATCCTCCGTACCGCGTTCGACGTGCTGCCGTCGCCGGCCCGTGTGCATCCGCCGACGCGCGCACCGCTCCGTGTCGGTCTCGTCCAACTGGAATGGCATCCCGATCCGCACGAGCACGACGACGCGATCACCGACGCCATTCGCACCGCGGCGCACGAGGGCGCACACCTGGTATGCCTGCCGGAACTGACGCGTTCTGCCTACTTCGCAGTGGAGCGACGCGATCCGAACCACCCCCGAGCCGAGCCGGAACCGCTTCTCGGCGGACCGACGTACGAGCTCGTCGCCGGGTGCGCGCGGGAAACCGGAACCTACGTGCACGCGTCTTGCTACGAGGCGGCGGACGACGGCGGCCTGGGATACAACACCGCCTTCGTCGTCGCGCCCGACGGCGCGATCGTCGCTTCCACGCGCAAGACGCATCTCCCGGTCACCGCCGGCTACCACGAGGACACTTGGTTCCGGCCCGGCGATTCCGGTTGGCCCGTCACGCCGATCCGGACGGCAGCCTTCGGATTCCCGACGTGTTGGGATCAATGGTTTCCCGAGACGTCGCGCGCGTTCGCAATCGCCGGCGCCGAGGTGCTCGCCTACCCCACCGCAATCGGATCCGAGCCCGACCACCCCGACTTCGACACCGAGCCGCTCTGGGAACAGGTCATCCGGGCGCAGGGCATCATGAACGGCACCTTCATGCTCGCGGTGAACCGGACCGGGCGCGAGGGCCCGATCACGTTCTACGGATCATCGTTCGTGAGCGATCCGTACGGTCGGGCATTGGTTCAGGCGCCCCGATCAGAGCCCGCCGTTCTCGTCGCCGACCTCGATCTCGATCAGTCTCGCGACTGGCTCGACCTCTTCCCCTTGCTGCGCACCCGCCGGCCGGAGACCTACGGGCCGTTGACGCAAACCGGCTTGACGAACGGCGTCTGAGGATTACGGTCGCGACGTGCCGATCGCGGAGCGCATCGACTGCATGGAGTGCGGCGGCACCGCGTACCTTGCGCAGCCGATCGGCCCCGAGGACGACTTCGAGCCCGGCGACAGCGTCGTCTACCTGTGCGGCGAGTGCGCGCACCGATGGGACGTCGTCGTCGACGAGGACGACCTCATCGACGACTGAAGCGCGTCGATCGTCTCCGCCGTCTCCCGGCGCACCTCGACGATCTTGCTCGTCCGAAACGACGCGACCCGCACCGCGAACGCGGAGGCGAGCCGGCCGCCACCGTTGCGGTCGAAGAAGGTCGTGAGCGGACCTTCCTGCTCGTACGAGTCGGCGGAATCGACGACCGTTGTCGTGTCGTCTTCGAAGTGCACTACGAAACTCATGCGTTCAGCGTACGACGAGCGGCCTGTGGATCGATAGATGATCAACCTGTGGACGACGCGGACGACGCTGTGGGGATCGGAAAGGTCACGTACTCGTCAATGAGCAGCTGACCCAACGCGCCGTCGCGCGCGACGTTGCCCGGCACGCGGCCGCGCGATCGCAGATCGTCGATCAGATGTTCGAGGATGGCGTCGAGGGTGAGATCGTCGCGGTGCTCGCGCCAGGTGTCGCGTTCGTGTGCGTCGCGGAAGCAATACGCCTTCCACGAAACCGAGAATCGCAACTCGTCCCACCCGTAGCGCGCGCTCTCCGCGCCGTCGGCCGCGCGCAACATCCAAGTTCGATCTTTCGCGTACTCGAGCGTCGTGCCGGGCACGATACGGGGTAGCTCGTCGACCACGACGCGGGCGATGCGGTCGACACCGTGGAACACCGTGTCGGTGTCGAGCACCAGCGCCGAGTTGTAACGCACGCGGTGACGGCGCGCGTCGCCGGCGGCGCCATCGGGCCAGTACGCGAGCTCGCCGCCGTCGCAATCGTGAAACCACGCGATGGCGGTCGCGATGGGCATCCGGTACTCGTCGAACAACCCCGAGTGGTGCATCACCACAAGCAACCATTGCGGCACGACCTTGCGATTCGCACCGCGGTACTCCGGGACGTCGGTGTGAACCGCGAGCTCTTGTCCCGGAACCATGAGGTTCGCGTAGGCGATCGCGGGTTCGATGACCGCGCGGCCGTGGATCGAGCGGGCCGCCTCGACAAACGGCTCGTGATACAGGAACCGGCTGATGCCGTCGATCCGCTCGTCGCGCCCGTACGCGTACTCCTCTCGGAAGTAGCTGGTCCGCACTCCGAGCGCCGCGGGCGGCTCTTCCGTGCGGCCGAGACCACCGGTGCGGAGGACGTTCATGAGCGCGTCGTGACGCGGCGCGAGGCCTTCGCCGATTGCGGTATCGAGCGGTTCGAGCTCGGCGTACATGCGATAGCGACCGAACCGCTCGCACAGGTCGACCATTGCGACCGCGTCGGAAGTATCGAAGCACGGATCGAGCACGACGACGGGTGCGATCACGGCGTGAACGCTATCCCGTTCGGTCCCCGACGGGGTCGGAGCCCCGCCGTAGCCTCGCCGGTCGTGAGCCCCAGACGGATTGCGACGGCTTGCCTCATCGGCATCACGTGTCTCCTCACGCTGCTCTCCGCCGTCGCGCTCTGGATGCGGGCGCTCGTCCTGAGCACGGATGCCTACGTACGCGCGGTCGGTCCGGTTCTCGATCGTCCCGAGGTACGCGACGCGTTGGCCGACACGATCGTCGAGGGCCTGTACAGCCGCGTCGACGTCACCGCGCGGTTGCGCGCCGCGCTGCCCAAGGACGCCGCCGAGTTCGCGCCCACGCTCGCCGCGAGCATCCGCGCGACGTCGGTGCAGGTCGCGTCGGCCGCGCTCGCGTCCCCCGCAGCGTCCCGCGCGTGGCGGGAGGCGAATCGCGTCGCGCACGATCAGTTGGTGCGCGTGCTCGAAGGGAGGGGCGAGGTCGTAACGACGACGAACGGAGAGGTCGCGATCGACACCGGCGCGCTCGCGACCGCCGTCCGTCACGCGCTCGACGGTCACGGCATCCGCGTGTTCGACAACGTTCCGACCGCGGCGCTCGAGAGGCGCTTCGTCTTGTTCCGGTCTACCGACCTCACGCGCGCGCAGCAATCGACGCGACTGCTCGACGAACTGGCGACCTGGCTGCCGCTCGCGACGATCGCGGCCGGCGCGGGCGCTATCGCCGGCTCGACCCGTCGCCAGCGGACGGTCGAGCACCTCGCCGTCGGCGTCGCGGCTGTGATGGTCGTGATCTCCGTCGGCGCCGCGGTCGGCCGCGCGTACTACCTCGCCCGGGTCGGATCCACCCATCGAGTCATCGCCGCCGCCCCATTCGACGCGTTGGTCGGGCCGTTGCGGGCCGGCGCGCGATTGACGTTCGCCGTCGCACTCGCGACCTTCGTCGTCGTCTGGTTGTCCGAGTCGAAGGCCCTGGTCGCCCGCGAGCGAAGGGCGCGCGTCCTCGTCGTCGAGGTGATGCGGCGGAATGCGCGGCCGCTCGCAATCGCGGGCGCATCGATCGCAGCCGTCGTCCTCGTTGGGTGGGACCGGCCCCGGCCTCTCGTCGTCTTCTCTACGGTCGCAGCCGTCGCGGTCTGGGAGGTGTTGTGTCTCGCCGCCGGGCGGGTCGGCCCCCAAGGTGGCAGCGGGGGCCCGGCGGCAGCAGACTGACGGCCGTGCGGTTCCGCGTCGAGCACGAGTTTCCCGGTCCACGCAACGCAGTCGCCGACATCTTGTGCGATCCCGCATTCCACACCCGGCTCGAGCTCCCCGATCTGAGCCGACCGGAGGTCGTCGAGCAATCGACGCTCGGAACCGAGCGGATCCTGCGACTCCGCTACGAGTTCGTCGGTCACATCGACCCGATCGCACGCCGGATCCTGGCCGGCCGCCGGCTCACATGGATCCAGGAACTGCGGCTCGACATCGCGACGTACGTCGGCCGCCTCTCCTTCGAGGCCGAGGCCGAGGCCGACCGGCTGCACGGATCCGCCGACGTCACGCTCGAGGCGCTCGACGGCGCGCGCACTCGCCGGCGCGTCGAGGGCGAGCTCTTCGTGCGAGTACCGATAGTCGGCGGCACCGCCGAGCGTCGAATCGTTCCCGGCCTCGTCCGCCGTCTCGACGTTGAAGCCGATGCGCTCATCGCGGCGCTCGCCGCCGCGGGTTGAGGCGCGATTCACTGCGCCATGAACTCTTCGGCAACGAAGAGGGTGTCGCCCGAGTAGGCGATGCCGACGCCGATCGACGTGATCCGCGTGTTCAACATGTTGGCGGCGTGTTCGGCCGAACCCTCGAAGCCGCTGACGAGCCCCGCGATGTTGTTAGCCGGCGCGGCTGCACCGATGTTCTCTTCCAGAAGCGTCCAGCTCACCGTGATGCCACTCGTCACGTCGGAGTGACAGATCGTCGGAGCGCTCGCACCGCCGCCGCAGTTGCCGCCGGCCATCCACGCGGCCCACAGGTGGGCTTTGTCTTCGAGGTTCGAGTGCACGGAGAGCGCACCGAGCCCGTGAGCGCCGCGGAAACTGTTGACCGCGTCGATGATCTGGCCCTCGGTCGCGTTCGGTGGCGCGCTCGTCGTCGAGCTCGACGCGAGCTGCGCGCCTAGCTGCGTGCAGCTCGCCAGAGTGAGCGCGACGAACAAGGCAAGGGCGATGGCCGTGCACTGGCGAAGGGCTGATTCTCTGCGTTTGGGCATGAGGGTCAGTCTTGCCATGCCGCGCGCCCGCATCGGGAACCCCCCGCGTTCGGGCTGGTCAGAGACGTGACCATCCGATGGACTTCAGCAGAACCTCGTTCGGTTGATCAGGCAGCGCGTCCAACGGACGTCCGAGCTCGGCAACCGTCGGACCGAATTCGGCTGCAAGGGGAGCGAGTGCGTCGAGCGAAAATCGTAGAGCCGTGCCGCGTTTCCCGCGAGCAGTTGCTGCTCCCAGTTGCGCAGACGGCGGTTGCCGCGCCGATCGGAGAACGGGTTGCGGCATTTCTCGCGCCACGCGTCGAAATCGCCGAGATACCGCGCCTCGACGTAGTCGGGACAGGAGTCGTGGCTCGCTCCGGCGTGGACAGTCAGCGGAGATGATCGTGTAGTGATCGGTGCTCGAAAGCGACATCGCGACCTCGATCCGACGTGCCGGCGCGGAGGGTATCCCCGGGCGACGTTCGCGCCGCCGCCGGTCACGGCAGACTGGCCTCGTGACGCTTCGCCGAACGCCGATTCTCGCCGCCGCGCTCGCACTGGTCCTGGCGGCCACTGCTGCTCCCGCATTCGGCGGTTCGAGCTGGCCCGTTCATCACGGGAACGCGCAACGGACCGGCAACGACACCTCCGAGCCGCTGCTGCTTCCCGCACACCAGGCATGGCAGCGACCGCTCGATGCCGCGGTCTACGCCCAGCCGCTCGTCTTCAACGGTCGTGTCTTCACCGCGACGGAGAACAACACTGTGTACGCGCTCGACGCGCACGACGGTGGCGTGTTGTGGTCGCGGCACCTCGGGCCGCCGATGACGAACGTCAGCTCGCAAGTCGGCTGCGGCAACGTCGATCCTCTCGGCATCCTGTCCACGCCGGTCATCGACACGACGACGAACACGATCTACTCGGTCGCGACGATCCAGGATTCGGTGAACAACATTCACCACCAGCTCATCGGGCTCGACACGCTCACGGGCGCGCTGAAGGTCTCCGTGAACGCCGATCCCGGCGGGCCGCAGAACCCTTTGTTCATCCAGCAACGTTCCGGCCTCGCCCTCGGAAATGGTCGCGTCTACATCGGTTTCGGCGGCTACTCGGGGGACTGTGGCGCGTACCACGGCTGGTTGGTGTCGCTCGACGAGAGCGGACACGGCAAGATCGCGTTCAACGTCACCCCCAACTCGGGTCTGGGCGCGATCTGGGCATCCGGCGGCGCGACGATCGACACGCGCGGCAACGTGTATGTCGCGACTGGGAACCCCGATCCCGACAACAACGGCGACTTCGGTGAGAGCGTGCTGAAGTTCGACGGCTCAGCGGGGATGCATCGCACCGGTGCGTTCAAGACCTTCCCGGGTGGCGACAACGACCTCGCGTCGGTCGCCCCGTCGATTCTCCCGAACAACCTGCTGTTCCAGATCGGCAAGCAACAGACGGGGTTCCTCGTCGACACGAACACGATGACGCAGCTGCGCTCGCTGCACATGTGTGACGGTGTTTCGGCTTTCGGCACGAACGCGTTCGACGGATCACACCTCTTCGTGCCGTGCTCGAACCACATCCAAGAGGTCAACGTCGACGTGGCGCACCGGTCGATGTCGCTCGGCTGGGTAGGTCCTGCGACCGGTGCCGCCGGCTCGCCGATCCTCGCGGGCGGGAGCTTGTGGTCGATCGATCGAGCATCGGGAACCCTGCATGTGCTCGATCCCGCCAACGGCGCGGTGCGCTCGACGCTCTCGGTCGGAGCGGTCGCGCACTTTGCCGCGCCCTCCGCCGCGCTCGGGCTCGTGCTAGTGCCGACGTTGTCGGGCGTCACGGCGTTCGCCGGCCCGACCGGCGTGCCGCCGCACGCGCCGAGCGCGTGTCTCGTACAGAAGACCCACGACGGGTATTGGGTTGCGGGAGCCGATGGCGGCATCTTCCCGTTCGGCGGCGCGCCGAGTTGCGGCTCGCTCGCAGGAGTCCGGCTCGCGCAGCCGGTCGTCGGGATGGCCGGTCGCACGACGCCCGGTTACTGGCTCGTCGCGCGCGACGGCGGCATCTTCGCGTTCGGTGACGCGCAGTTCCACGGCTCTATGGGCGGCCGGCCTCTGAACCGACCCATGGTGGGGATGGCGCCGACCCCATCAGGCAAGGGCTACTGGACGGTCGCGAGCGACGGGGGCGTGTTCTCCTTTGGTGACGCGCGCTTCCACGGTTCGATGGGCGGTCTCCACCTGAACCAGCCCGTCGTCGGCATGGCCGCGACGCCCTCGGGCAACGGTTACTGGATTGTCGCGTCCGACGGCGGCATCTTCGCGTTCGGTGACGCCCGTTTCCATGGCTCGATGGGCGGCCAACGCCTCAACCAGCCGATGGTGGGGATGGCGCCGACGCCGTCCGGGCGCGGCTATTGGACCGTCGCAAGCGACGGTGGCGTGTTCTCGTTCGGTGACGCTCCGTTCCACGGCTCTACCGGCAGCTTCCACCTGGCATCCCCGATCGTCGGGATGGAGGGGCAGGGCGCGGGATATCGGTTCGTCGGTGGCGACGGTGGCGTGTTCGCGTTCGGGCTCCCGTTCGCCGGTTCCGCAGCCGGATTCGCCACCGCGGTACCGGCGGTCGCGATCGCGCACGATTGACCTGCGCGGATCAGCGGAACGCGTCTCGCGCAGCGGCGGCCGAAGCCGCGACGCGCCAGAAGCCGTAGGTTCCCTCGTCGAGCAACTCTCGGGCGGCGTTGATGGTCGCGCCCAGCGCAACGAGGTTGAATCCGCTTCCGACCGACACGCGGCGCACGCCGGCCGCGGCCAGTTCGGAGACCGGCGGAACGTTCGGGAGCGCGAGGACGTTGACCGGCAGATCGACCGAGGACACGACCGTGCGGATGTCGTCGATGTCGTGTAGCCCGGGCGCATAGAGCACGTCTGCGCCCGCGGCCTGGTAGGCCTGCAATCGGGCGATCGTGTCGCCGAGATCGGCGCGTCCGTGGAGATGGTTCTCGGCGCGGGCGGTCAGCACGAGGCGGGACCCCCGTTCGTGCGCAGCCTGGGCCGCGGCCTCGACCCGCGCCGCTGCGACAGAAGTCTCGTAGATCGGATCGTCGGGCCGACGGGTGAAGTCCTCGACCGAACAGCCGGCGACACCTGTGGCCGCGAGGCGCGAGACGTTCTCGGCCACGCCGCCCGGGGCGTCGGCGAACCCGTTCTCGAAGTCGACATTGACCGGAAGATCCGTCACGTCGGCCAGCGCCGTCGCATGCTCGAGGATCTCGTCGATCGTCACACTGCCGTCGAGTCGGCCGAGTGCTGCCGCATGACCGGCGCTCGTGGTCGCGACCGCGGAAAAGCCCAAATGCGCGAACAGCTTCGCGGTACCCCGGTCCCATGCGTTGGGCAGGAGCAGCGGTGCATCACCGTGGTGCAGCGTCAGGAAGTCTTCGCACTTGTCCGCTTGCGTTCGCATTGCCTCAACGTAGCGGCACGACTCCGCGTTGCGAGCGTCGCCGGGAAACGCTACGAATGGCGATGTGGGCGAGACCGCACTGTACGAGCTCGAGGGACATGTCGCGACGATCACCTACAACCGACCCGAGGCGCTGAACGCGATCAACGGCGAGATGCGCCGGGATCTCAATGACGCCTTCAGTCGCTTCCGTGACGACGAAGACGCGTGGATTGCGATCGTGACCGGCGCGGGCAATGCGTTCTGCGCCGGCGCGGATCTGCGCGACGGTGCCGGTTCCGCAGGTGAGTTTCCCGGCACGTTCTGGGAGAAGCCGACGATCAATTCCTTCGAAAGCGGTTGGGAGATCTTCAAACCGGTGATCGCCGCAGTGAACGGCTATTGCCTCGGCTACGGCCTTACGCTCGTCACGTGGTGCGACTTCGTGATCGCGAGTGAGCGGGCCGAGTTCGGGTTTCCCGAGGTTCGCCTCGGTGTGCCGACGATCGTCGGCGCGATCCGGCTTCCGCAGCGGCTGTTGTGGCAGGACGCGATGGAGTTGCTGCTCACCGGCGAGCGCATCGACGCGGCGCGTGCCAAGGAGATCGGGCTCGTCGGCTCGGTGGTCACGCACCGAGAGCTCATGAACGATGCGCGTCGTCTCGCCGACCGCCTGCTCGAGGGTGCGCCTCTCGCGCAGCGCGCGATCAAGGAGGTTGCCGTACGCGCCCGACAGCTCCCGATGCTCGAATCCATCCGCTTCGGCGAGACGATGCGCAAGGTCGCCGCCGCGACCGAGGACGCGGCGGAAGGCCTTCGGGCAGCTTCCGAGGGCCGCACCCCCGAGTGGCGCGCGCGTTGAGGGCCGCGCCGACCCCCTAGTTGTTGAGCAAGCTTGCAATCACGTTGACGACGACAGCCAAGATGACGGCGCCGAACAGGTAGGCGAGCAGTGCCTGGCGGAGCACCGTGCGACGCGTTCTACGTGCCTGTATGTCGGTATCGGATACCTGGAATGTCATCCCGACCGTGAACGCGACGTAGCCGAAGTCCTGGTAGTCGGGCAACTCTCCGTGGGTTTTGAAGTCGATGCCGCCGACCGGCTGCGAGTAGTACTCGTGCGCGTACCGCAGCGCGAACACCGTGTGGACGACGGTCCACGACAACGCAACCGTGAGCACCGCGATCGCGGTCAACACGAGCCGGCCGCCGCTGTGCGCCTGGTCGGCCTTGAGCAAGTCGAAGCCTGTGCCCACGAGGCTCGCGACGCTCGCGCCGAGGAGGAGAAATGAAGTTGCCACTCGACTTGTGTCCTCGCGGGTCGCGTGGGTTCGGGTCTTCTCGGGGCTCCACCGGCCGACGCTCGTCCACACCCACGCCACGTATGCCCCGGCGGCCACGTCCCAGCCCCCGAGCGCGGCAAGCTGCCACGGGGCCACGAACGCGGCAACCGCGGCGACGACCCCGCCGGCTGCTGTCACCACCATGAGCCGCTGGGCCGCGGAGGGGACTCTCGTCATCGCCGCCAGTGTCTCACGCGGACTCGCCACCGACGGGACGCGCGTCGCGAATTGCTCTTGGCGTCAGGTCGTGTGATCACCGGGCAGCACGTCGACCTCGGACTCGTGCCACACCGGGCTGTCAGTCGCGGTTTCGACATTGAATCCGTAGTCGTACACCAACGTGCCGCCGAAGATCGCGCCGATCGACACGAGCGCGGCGACGATGAGCGAGAGGGCGAGGATCGCAACGTTGGGGTGTGTCCGCGTGTGGTACACGTTGAGTCGTAACGCGATGTCGATCACGGCGAGAAGCGTGACGGTCAGCATCGTCCATGCGTGCGTATTCGCGGTGCGCCGCGCCTGCGTGCCTTTCTCGGTCGAACGCAGCCAGTCCCAAAAGCCGGTCAACGCGGCCAGAACCGAAACTGCCGCGCCGCCGATGAAGACATAGGTGCCGGCTCGAAAGAAGTCGCGCGCCCACGTGTCGTGGCGCCCCAATGTGGAGATGACGTCGAACGCAGCGGCGAACAGATAGGCCGCGACCGGGAAGTCGGTCAGAGGAGGATGGGTCGGCTTGCCCGACCAGCCCCGCAGACCTTTGAATCGGCGACCACGAAGTGTCAACGTGGGCCGGACCGAAAACCGTCGCATTGGTGCCTCCTCCTGCCGCTGACCGCGCGGCAGAGCTTTCTCCAAAACGATGCCCGATGACACCCCGCGCTTCGCCGGGCGCGCCGGGTGTAACGTCGAACCCAGAATTCTCTCGGGAGCGACGCCGAGTTCGAGCCCCGTCAAGACCTCGCTCGACTTGAGCCTCCGCCTCTTCCCTGAGCCCAGCAGCTCTAGGAGGCTCCACGATGGAAACACTCGATGCGAAAACGCGCCACGCAGTGCGGCCGGCGGACCGTCACACGTGCGCCGCCGAGAGCTGCTTCGCCACCTTCGAAGGCAGCCCGGCGCACGAAAACGAGGTTCGGCACTGCAACCGTGGTGGTCCCGACGGCGGTCACCCGCACCAATGGGACGGGCAGTGCTGGCACCTCGTCGCCGGGCACATGGAGCACGACCGCACGTAGTCGAGCCAGCGTATTGCGCCGCTCCACGTCCTTGACGCTGGTTACGCTCCGTGCCCATACTCCGCCCCGGGCGACTGCATGGAGGGGCCGGCTTTGGGGCGCAATGGACGCGAGTTGCGGGCGTTGCAGGCACTGCAGCGCGAAATATGGGGCCACGCGTACTACGACTCGTACTACGACTCGTACTACGACCAACCCGTGGCGGCGCGCCGCGCGCCGCTTCGTGCCCGTGCGCTCGGTGCGGCCACGATCGCGCTCGGCGCGGTGCTCCTTGTCTTCGGTGTCGCTCCCACCGGCGCCAACGCGACCCGGCCGAATCCGGAACACAAGATCACGCTGTGCCACCGCACTGACAGCTACACCAACCCGTACGTCGTCATCACGGTCGATGTTGCGAGCGTCCGCTTCGAGGGTCACGCCCATCACGACGGACCGGTCTTCTTCCCCGCGATCCCGAAGCACCAGAAGTGGGGAGACATCATTCCACCCTTCGATTTCGGCCCGAACGCGCGCTATCCCGGAAAGAACTGGGACGCCGCGGGCATGGCCGTGTTCAACAACCAATGCACGATCCCATCGCCGCCGACCTCGAGCACGTCATCGTCCTCGAGCACCTCGACGTCCAGCACCTCGACGTCCAGCACCTCGACATCGAGCACGTCATCGTCCTCGAGCACCTCGACGTCGAGCACGTCGAGCACGTCGAGCACGTCGACCTCGAGCACCTCAACGTCGAGCACCTCGACATCGAGCACCTCAACGCCCACCACGACCCACGTGACGGTCACGACCGCCGGTGTCACCCCGAGGTCGACGGCAGGCGGCACGCCGACGACCACACCTCCCGCGACGAGCACGCCTCCCACGACGAGCACACCGCGATCCCTGGCGCGCACCGGAGCACGCACGAGTTCCCTGATCATTGCCGGGCTCGCGTTGATCGGCTGTGGCGTCGGACTCACGAGAAGACGCCGAGCGCGCGCATAGCCCCGCATCCGCACCCCTTCTCGCCTCGCGCGGGCAACAGTGGTCTCCGGCGCGCGGGCGCGCTGATTCTCGCGCTCGTTCTGCTCGACGCTTGCAGCCCGGAGCGCGCGCGCTCGCTGCCGGACATCGACACACTGCGCTGTGCATCCACTCGAGCGCCGGCCGCGCAACCCTCGAGCCTGACCGCATTGGCGCAGGTCGGCTCGAAGGAACGCGCATCGCTGCACGGTGTGATCGAGCATTCGGGTCACGGTCGAGCCGGCGCCGAACCACCGATCGACCTGCGAGGCCCGACCGAAAGCACCCTGGCACGCGAGCTGCATGCTGCCGCCGAGGTCGCGTGTCAGCTCCGCACGACGGACGATGCCACGCGCGCCGGTTATGTCATGTCCGCCTCCTTCACCGAAGGCGTCGGGACGCACTGGACGAACTGGCGGGACATCGATGCGCCGTTCGATCCCGCCCGTCCTGCCATGCTGCTCTACGGTCCTCGCCTCGGTGAAACGCAACTTGTCGGCCTCTCGTACTGGGTGCGTACGACCGACCCTGCCGGGCCGGCTGGGTTCGCAGGGCCGGCCGACAAATGGCACCGACATTTCGGTCTGTGCTTCGACCGCACCGGACTGCTCCAACACGAGAACGTCCGATCTCCGCTCCTCTGTGACGGCGTCTACCTGAACGGCGGCGACATGTGGATGCTGCATGCCTGGGTCGTGCCCGGCGCCGCGAACGCGTGGGGCCTGTTCGCGGCTCTCAACCCCCAACTGTGTCGACGAGACGTCGCCGATATCAACCGGTGCCCGGAAGTCGACGGGCCTTGAAGCCTTCGCGCGCCGGCGCTCGGCACGCGCGCGTCACGCGTTCGGCAACGTGCTAGAACCTGGTCGATTGCGCCGCAAGATCGCGGGAGGGAAGCGATGTACACGAAGATCGTTGTGGGAACCGACGGGTCGGCAAGCGCGCATGTGGCGGTCGGTGCTGCAATCGAGCTGGCGCGCTTGACGGGTGCGACCCTGCACGTCGTCCACGGGCACAAGCTCTCGAGCGCGTATCATCTCGCGGCCGCATTCGAAGTCGGCGTCGTACCCAACGTCGTGGAGTCGGACGAAGCAATTCTCGCCGAGAGCCACAGGATCTGCGATGAGGCCGTGGCGCAAGCCGCCCGCGTCGGCGTGGCGACCGAAGCGCATTATGTGGCGGGTGACGCCGCGGATGCGCTGATCAAGGTCGCTACCGACGCCGAGGCCGATCTGATCGTCGTCGGCAACCGTGGGATGGCCGGCGCACGTCGCTTCGTGCTCGGCAGCGTCCCCAACAAGGTGTCGCATCACTGCCCGTCGAGCTTGCTCATCGTCGACACCTCACACGCCGGCAACCTGAGCTGAACGCGGACCTCACCCGAGGACGACCGGTCTCCCCTACTGTGGGGTCATGGGGAAACAGAAAAAGCCCGGCGATGCCAGCACGCCCTCGGGGAGTCCTGGGGGACCTCCCGGGAAGAAGCAGAGGCGCAAGGCCCGCAAGTCCAACAAGAACCAAAAGTAGTCGCGATGCCGTAAGCGCAGTCGGTCAGACGTCGCAACGGAGAACGGGCGACGGAGAACGATCGTCGGATGCACGAGCGCAGGTACAGACCTCGCGCTCTACCGGCCGTTCCTGCCTTCCGGCGCCCCCAGACAAATGTGGGCAATCCCGACTTCGACGTCGGCTCGGCCGGTTGCTTCGTCTCATCTCCCGGCGAAGCGTTCAAGGCGGGAGCGTTGAGGGCCGACGCACCTTTGGCGCAGGAATCGAGCACACGTCCCCGGCGCCCGAAAGGGGCATACCCAGTGCAATCTCTCCATCTCCTTGCTCGCCGTCGACGAGACGAGCAGCAAGGCTTCACCCTCATCGAATTGATGGTTGTCGTACTCATCATTGCCATTTTGATAGCCATCGCCATCCCGACGTTCTTGGGCGCACGCAAACGCGCACAGGACCGCGCAGTGCAGTCCGAGCTCCGCAACGCCCTCACCAACGAGAAGGTCACCTACACCGACACGCAGACGTATGACGCCAACGCCGCCAACATGAAGGCCTTGGAACCGTCGCTCGACTGGGGCGGCAAGCTCACGCTCGTGGTCGGCGACTCCAGCATCGGCACCAAAGACATGGTCTGCGTCTCGGAGACATCGAAGTCGGGCGCGATTTTCTCGTTGGCCGACATCGCGCTGGGTCCCAGTTCCGGCGTCTACTACGGCAAGGTCGCATGTCCTGTGGCAACCGAAGCGAACTTCTCCGGGCTCGGTGGAAGCTGGTAGCGGTCGCTTCCCACGCCGACGGGCGGCGATCGACGGCTTCCACCGGGGTCGTGGCGACGACTGTACGCGGCCGGGGGACGGCGGTTACCGTGCTATCGGGTCCGTGAGTCTGAGGTGCATTGGGTGTTCGGTCGACGCAGTCGCCAAGAAACGGAACAGCTTCTCCGTGCTGCAATGAAACGGCTGGACGTGAACGCCGGAGAAACCGCCGTGCTGGTCAAGACCATCGCGGCGCTGAAGGCGACGATCAGCGGCGAGGTCGAACGTGCCCGGAGGCTCGAGGCGACGGCCGAAGCCACCGCCCGCGCCCGGCACGAAGCGCTCGCGGCACAGGCCGCTGATGTCTCGGCCGCGCTCGAGCACGTCGCGTCGATGTACGTCCGGCTCGCAGAACGAGTCGAAGCTGACCGCCTCGAACGTCCCGCACTTGCCGAAGCGATCGGCCAGCTCGGCCGGCAGCTCGCGGCGCCCGACCCGACGCGTCCTCGGGTTCTTGGTGGGACCGTGTTCGCCACACCGCGCGAAGAAGCGCACGAGGTCGACGTCGGGGACGAGCGCGTCGAGGTCCCGACGGCAGTCACGTTCGACATCGGGACCGCAGTGTGCTGTCGGTTCGGGGACCAATGGATCGACGGTGTCGAGATCGCCGAGGTCCTCGACGATGCCACCCAACCGTCGTACCGGTTGCGACGCCGCCAAGACGGCTATCTGCTCCCACCCCGGTTCTGCGCCCGAGACCTGCGCCCGGCGCCGCGCCCGTCGGGCGATGTCGACGTCCACCGGCGTTGGGCGCGGGGTTAGATACGCGTCGGACGAACCGGCACCCGAGCCCGACCGGCTCCGCGACTCAGCGGGCCGCCGCGAAGATGCGTCCCACGTTCTCCTCGGAGAAGAACTCGGCGGGTGAGGTCACCCCGGCGTTGACGCGCGCGAACCCGTCCATCGCGTCCTGATTGCCGTGCACCGCCCCAAGCACCTGCTGCACCTCGGGCGGCGGCGGCTCGAGCGTCGCGAGCTGGCAGGTGAATTCGAACATCGCCAAGACGTGCGCGTCGCGCGTCGATTGGTACTCGCCCATCGCGACCTCGAAGGAGCGCGCACCCGAGAACGACTCGTCCAACGCGGTGGCACACAGCTCGGCGTCCCGAAACGCGTCGCTGATCCCCTGCGCGGTGATGAAGTCCTTGTTGTACCCGGCATCGCCGACCAACGCCCAGCCGGGACCGAAGGGCTTGCGGAAGTAGTTCTCGACCGCGGTCCCCGCAAAGCGCGCTTCCCGCTTGGCCCCGCGCATTCGGTCGGCGAACTCGGGGGCGAGGTCGAACATCTTCAGGTAGTTCCCTTCGACGTCGTTCTTGTTGTTCTCGAACTCTGCGAACGGCCAACCGGCGACCACGAGCGTCAGGCCGTCGTGCGTGGGCGCCGCCGCCCATCCACGTCCCGGTCGCACGTACACCTCGAACTTGCCGTCGACCGGCAAGTTGCTCCAGTAGGAGTAATAGCCGCAGAGAATCTGCGGCTTTTCGTTGTACTGCTCGGGATCGACGGCCTGCGCGACGCGTGAGTACCGGCCGTCCGCTCCGACAACCACCCTGGCGCGTTCGGTGACGGACCCACCGTCCTTGCTGTGGCCTCGAATACCGATGACGCGGCCGTCCTCGACGACGGCCTCTTCGACCGTGAACCCCTCGCGAACCTCGGCCCCGGACTCCGAGGCGGCGTCGACGAGCAGCTTGTCGAGCACGATCCGCCGAGGGCAATACGCGACCGGGGAATCCTCGGTGCCGGGGGCGCCCGAGAGCGTAAAGGGGCCGAAGTCGAAGCTGTACGTGTCGATCGGAGGACATCCCGTCGCCGTCAGCCGATCGAGGAGCCCCCATCTCTCCATTCTTGCGACCCCCGGCGGGTGAAGGATGTGCGTCGAGAGCGTCTCGCTCGGGAAGGTGGCGCGGTCGACGACGAGAACTTTGTAACCCCCGCGGGCGAGAAGCATCGCCGTGGGCGAGCCCGCGCACCGCGCACCCACCACGATTGCGTCGTACTGCTCCTGGGCCATGGACCTCCTGCGTGGTTCGGTCGAGCACAGAATTGCCGTCGGCAGGTCGGGACGCAACACGGGCCATATCGTTTACGTCATGCAAAACGACCGCGCGCGCTTCGTCGATCGGTCGCGCCTGATGCACCGGCGGAACCTGCTCGAGCTGCTCGCCGGCGCTGGTGTCGTCACGCTCGCCGGCTGCGCATCGTCGAAGCAGACCGCATCGAGCGGGACGGCGAATTGCTCGCCAATCCCCGAGGAAACGGCCGGGCCGTTTCCTGGCAACGGATCCAACGGACCCAACGTGCTGACCGAGAGCGGCGTCGTCCGAAGGGAGATCACGTCGAGCTTCGGCTCGGCGGCGGGGGTCGCGAAGGGAGTGCCAACAACGGTCCGGCTCACGCTGCTCGGTGCCGGCGACGGATGCACACCACTTCGTGGCGCGGCGGTGCACCTGTGGCACTGCGACCGTGAGGGCAGGTACTCGCTGTATCCCGACGGCGTCGCCGGGGAGAATTACTTGCGCGGCGTTCAGTAGTCGGCCGGCGACGGCGTGGTCACGTTCGAGAGTATTTTTCCGGGCTGCTATTCGGGGCGGTGGCCGCACATCCATTTCGAGGTGTACTCGAGCCTCGATGACGCCACGAACGCGGGCGAGAAGATCACGACGTCACAGATCGCGCTCCCCGCCGAGGCGTGCAACGCGGTGTTCGCATCCGCGGGATACGAGCAAAGCGTCCAGAACTTCGGTCGGATGTCACTCGAAACCGACAACGTCTTCGCCGATGACGGCCGGGTGCACGAGCTCGCCGCGGTTACCGGCCGCGTCGACAAGGGATACGTGATCGCGCTCACCGTTCCCGTGTCGCGGCCTTAGAAGCCGATCCATCCGTGCTCGCGTGCGATGACGCGTACGGCTTCGACGGTTCGAGGCCCGTATGAGGGCGGTCGGGACGGCAGCGCTTGGCGGGCTTGCTGGAGGTCGCCTGGGCTGAACCGACAGGCGGTCGCGGGCGGCATGACACCGTAGAGGCGCGCCGCGTTGTGACCGAGGATCTTGCGCTTCAGTTCTGCCGTGAGCGCCGGGTATCCATGGCTCTCCTGGTATTGGGGGGTGATCTCGAACGCGCGGAACGCGTCGATCTGGACCTGGGGGGAGCCGTACCAAATCGAGTCCGTGCCCCAGAGCACATTGTCAGGCCCGACCGCGCGGAGAAGCTTGCCGAGCGTGTGCGCAGCCTGATCGGGATCGCGCATCACGTTGAACCAGGTCGAGCCCAACTCGGCGTAGACGTTGCGGCCGGGGCCCACGCCGGCGTCGGCGAGCGAGCGGACGAACCGGTCGACACCGCGCCCGTTGGGCACGTAGGGACCCTCACGGTTCCCCGCTTCGTAGCCCGAGTGGTACACGACGAACGCGATCTCGGGGTAAGCCCTTGCGGCGGGACCGACGTCGACGGGAGACGCGTACGCGCTCCCACCGCCGAAGCCCTTGTGCACGCACACGATCCGAGGGCCGATCGTCTTCACCTTCTCGAGGAACGCGTTGCCGACCTGCGGCGCGGCACCGTCATGGTCATCGAGATACCAGCCGCGTCCGGGCGCGTGGGTGTAGATCTTCCAGGCCGCGATGCGATGGTCGGCGACCAGGTCGTCCATTGCCGCCAGTTGCGCATCCAAAGATCCAATGGCAGGCAAGGCCTGGCCGTGGAGCAGGAGCCGCTCGTCGTGGCAAACCCGCTCGGCAACCCGTCTGGCATGTTCCATGTCGTCAATCGTGAGCGGACTGGCGGACGGAGCCACGGGGATCGCGGACAACACCGCGAAATTCGTGTCGCTGTTGAGGAATACCTCTTCGAGAAAATGGTCGATCGAGAAACACATTCGACCGTCGGCATCGCCGCACGCCGCCTGGGGGAACCCGCCACCAAACGCGAACGCGTCCGGATGCGCAGAGAAGTCGAGGAAATGCGTCTGGACATCCATCACGAACTCGTCCGGCGGCGGCCGAGTGAGAGCGGGTTCGGTCGTGGTCTCCTCCGGGATCGACAGCCGGCCACCGCTGGGTTTCCCCCGCGACCGACGCTCCTCGTCGCTGCACGCGTCGAGCACGAACAGCGCCGCCGCGGTCGCCATGCTCGTGCGCAAGAACTCACGTCGCGACATGCCCAGCCGTCGGGCTTGCCGGTCGAGCAGCTCTCGGGCCCGCCGCGCGGTCTCCCGCAAGACCGGCGATACTGGAACCGGGTCGTACTCGCCGTTGGACACGGGGCCCAACTCGATCGGGAGGTGCTCGGTACCTTCGTCCGCGCTCACGCGGCCCATGCTCGCGCGACCGGCCCGCGGCCGGAATACGGGCCTGGTCAGGTCGGGTTGCGGCCATCGCCGGACAGCCAGCGTCGTCGTAGCCCGCGTCGTCGTAGCCCGCGTCGTCGTAGCCCGGGGCGTCGTAGCCCGCGGCGTCGTAGCCCTCGTCGTCGTAGCCCGCGTCGTCGTAGCCCGCGTCGTCGTAGCCCGCGTCGTCGTAGCCCGCGTCGTCGTAGCCCGC
>JBBQTI010000007.1:0-107495 GCA_038213435.1 Acidimicrobiia bacterium | reverse complement strand
ACCGACGCGTGGCGTACAGAAATCGTGCCAACTGTTGGCAAGAAAACCGACGCGTGGCGTACAGAAATCGTGCCAACTGTTGGCAAGAAAACCGCTCGGGGTTCCCGGGGTGTCGTCGGCGGCAAGCTCGGCCTCTAACTTGTACCCGGTCGCGCATCGCTCGAGCAGGGCACCGACGACTCGCGATACGGCCGCTATCATCGTGACGTCACGAGCTGACCAGAAGGGCAGGGCCTGAAGGCCCCGGTTCGCGGCGAAGGCAACGCTTTCGACGCGCCAAGGAGCCGACATGCCCGCTGCACCGACACCCAAGATCGAGCTCCACGTCCACCTCGAAGGCGCGGTGCGACCCGCGGCGCTGCTCGACATCGCCGACCGCAACGGGCTCACGCTCCCCGCGAACGACGTCGACGAGCTGGCGGAGCTGTACCGGTTCCGCGACTTCGACCACTTCATCGAGCTCTGGATGATGACAACGCACGTCATCCGCACCGAGGTCGACTTTCGCCAAGTCGTGGTGTCGTACGCGCAAGAAGCGGCGTCGCACGGAGCGGTTTACATCGAGGGAATCTTCACCCCGGCCGAACGCGTGCTCGGCGGCGCGTCGTGGGACGAGGTCTTCTCCGGGTTCTGCGACGGCGCGGAAGAAGCGAAGGAGACGACCGGTGTCGAGGTACGCCTCACGCCCGACATCCCACGCGGCTTCCCCGTCGACGCCGCGCTCGAGACCGCGCGCTACGCGGTCAAGTACCGCGAGCGTGGAGTCGTCGGCCTCGGCCTCGGCGGGCGGGAGTCGGGATTCCCACCCGAGCCGTTTGCGCCTGCGTTTCGTATCGCCAAAGCCGGCGGCCTCGGTTCGGTGCCGCACGCGGGAGAGACCGAAGGCGTCGCGTCGATCCGTGGCGCGCTCGATGCGCTGGGGGCCGACCGGCTGCGACACGGCATCCGCGCGGTCGACGACCCGGCTCTCCTCGACGAGCTCGCTGCTCGCGGAATCGTCTGTGACGTGTGCCCGATATCGAATCTCCGCACGCGGGCGATCGACGCGCTCGAGCGCCATCCTCTCCCCATGATGCTCGAGGCCGGAGTGTTGTGCACGATCAGCACCGACGATCCCGCGATGTTCGACACCGATCTTTCCCGCGACTACGACACCGCGGCCGGGCTCGGATTGTCGGCCCGCGACGCGTACCGCGCCGGCATTCTCGGTGCGCTCTGCGACGACGAGACGCTGCTCGCGCTCGAGGCCATCGCCGTCGACTTCGCGTGGCCGGACGCTCCTGGGTAGCGCGCGTTCGCGGAACCTGCGTCAACGAATTCGGTCATGATCGAGTTGATGGCGTCGTCGTCGGCCGAGCAACTACTTCGGGAAGCACTCGCCATCCCTTTTCGCGGCTGGGACTTCTCCGTGCTGGGCGAACGTCTCGTTCTCGAGCCGCCGCCGTGGTCGTTCGAACGAATCGTCGACGACGCTGCCGTCCGAGCGGCGTCCATGCTCGACATGGGCACCGGAGGCGGCGAGTGGCTGAGCAACCGGCGCCACGCCGCGCGCACCGTTGCCACCGAGAGCTGGCCCCCGAACGTCCCCGTCGCCGCCGCTCGACTCGGACCTCTCCGCATCGCAGTGGTGAAGGACGAAGGCGCGATCGACAACGCCGATCAGGCGACCCGCGCACCCCGCGGTCGGCTCCCCTTCCGCGACGCGGCGTTCGACCTGGTCGCAAACCGCCACGAATCCTTCGTGGCAGTCGAGGTCCGCCGAGTGCTGCGTCACGGGGGCGTGTTCCTGACCCAACAGGCCGGTTCGGGAGCTCGGCGCTTCCATGAGCTCCTGGAACTCGACCCAGCCGCTGACGATGACTTCCACATCGATCTCGCGGTCGAGCAACTTCGACGCGCCGGGCTGCGCGTCCGACAATCCGCCGTCGGCACAGCCACCACGGTGTTCGCCGACATCGGCGCGCTCGCGTGGTACCTCAGCAACGTGAAGTGGGGTGTCCCCGACTTTTCGATAGAACGTCATCGGGACGCGCTGCTTCGCCTCCACGGCCGCCCCATCCGGGTCGCCTCCGAGCGGTTCTGGATCGAAGCGCGGGCGTAGACCGCGGACAGACCAGGGTTGAAGTCGGGAGCGCCATGTATACGGGCAATCCGCGTCGGTCATACCTGTGCTCGGCTTTGCCGACGATCCCGACTTTTGACCTCGCTGCTCAGAGGAGACGCGCAAGGGTGTAGTGGAAGCCGATCGACTCGCATAAGACGTTGTCGGGCGCAACCTGCAAGAGGCGATCTCGTAGGTCTTGCTCGAATGCGGGCGCGTGCGATCCGAGCGCGATCTTCGAGAGAACAGAGGTCGAGTACAGGAAGCCGTTCAGGCGCTCGATGGTCCACTCGTGCGGTGTCGGGGGCGCTGGGTACGGCACTCTGAAGGTGTCATGGAAGCGAGCCGTCCCTCGATACAAGTCCACACGGAACTCGGGCTCGGCCTCCACCCGACGATCATCGCGCCGGCACCACGACCTTGGCGTTGATGACGGTGGGGTTGGTGTGAACATACGCTCCCCGGGGGTTACGGCCGGACGACGAGGGGATCCATGACCGAGCACGTGCATACCGGTTCGTCGCGGACACGACGCGTCGCACGCGATCCGAGCGTCGACCCGATCACGGGCGCGATCGAGGCACCGGCCGCGAACCGCGAGCCGCGTTTCGTGCTTCCCGGGCGAGATGAGTTCGCGCGGTCGAAGCTGGAAGCCTTCGTAGCGCGCACCGGGCGGCGCCCCAACGTGCTCGTTGTGCTCATGGACGACGTCGGCTGGGGCGACTTCGGTTGTTACGGCGGAGGTGTCGCGCTGGGTGCGCCCACGCCGAACGTCGATCGTCTCGCGCGCGAAGGTCTGCTCCTCACCTCGTGTTACAGCGAGCCGTCGTGCACGCCGACGAGGGCGTCGATCATGACCGGACGGCTCCCGATGCGTCACGGCCTGCTGGTCCCGCCGATGTACGGCATGCCCGGCGGGTTACAAGGCGAGGTCACACTTCCGCAGTTGCTCTCGGACGCGGGCTACGTCACGCAGGCGGTCGGCAAGTGGCACCTGGGCGAGAACCGCGAAAGCCAACCGCAGCATGTCGGCTTCGACGACTTCTACGGCTTCTTGTCGGTGTCGGACATGTATACGGAGTGGCGTGATCCGTACTTCTTCCCGGAGGTTGTGTACAGCGATGCGCGCACCGATTGGGTGAAGAACATCCCCTTCAACAAGTGCTTCGTGCACGCCGCTCGCGACGGCGAGCTCGAAGAGGTCGAGGAAGTTACGATCCCCGTGCTGTCGCTGCTCGACGACAAGTGGTGCAGCTATTCCGAGGCCTTCATCGAGCGCATGGTCGACTCCGATCGACCCTGGTTCCTGTACCACTGCACCCGCGGCGCGCACTTCGACAACTACCCGCATCCCGACTTCCTGGGTCGCTCGCCGGCGAAGCACCCGTACAAGGACGCCTTGGTCGAGCTCGACGAAATCTGTGGTCGCCTGGTCGAGGCACTCGAGCGCACCGGTCAGCTCGACTCCACGATGGTGGTCATCTCGTCCGACAACGGTCCGGAGATGGAGACATGGCCCGACTCCGCGTTCACGCCGTTCCGCTGCGCGAAGGGCTCCACGTGGGAAGGCGGCGTGCGCGTGCCGGCGATCGTGTCGTGGCCGGGAACGATCGAACCGGGCCGCGCGACTGACGGCATCGTCCACCTGCTCGACCTGTTCGCCACGTGCGCGACGTTGGCCGGAGCTGCCGACCGGTTGCCGACCGACCGGTACCTCGACTCCGTCGACCAGACATCGTTCTTGTTGGCACCGGCGGACGACGGCGAGGTCGTGTCGAACCGGAAGTTCCAGCACTACTGGCTGACGGCAAACTATTCCGCACTGCGCGTCGGCGAGTACAAGTACATGCTGACGTCGATAACCGACGACGACACCGATGTGCTCAACCCCGGTGGCTTCACCGGGTCGGTGCAGCACTATGCGTACGGACGGCTCTACAACCTCTACCTGGATCCGAAGGAGTCGCGGTCCTACATGATCCGCAAGCTCGTCTACATCGACGCGATACTCGCCGAGATGGCCCGCCACCGACGCACGTTCCGCGAATGGCCGAACAAGCCGTCTCAGACGCGGGTCCGGCCCTCGACGTGACGACGGCGCTACCGGACACCAGTCAGGTCAGAGCTTGGCCTTGGCGACGCAGATCGCGAGGTGCGCGTCCAGAACCGCTTGGCGAGTGGCATCCGACACGCCGGCGTCGGCTTCGACGGCCGCCTTGGCGCTGTCGCCGGCTTGTTCCAACTCGATGACCGCCATTCGCTCGTCGTCGGAGTGCGTCGCCTTTTCGGACTTCGTCGCGAACTCGCCCACCACCGCGATCAACACGGGAGATGCACCCTGATCGGCACGGACGGAAGCGAGGGCGATGTCAATCTTCGCGCCGACGTCGCGGAGGCGCTCTGTTGTGGTCGTCACGGGTCGAGCGTAGGTCCCGACCTCAGCACGCGCCAGCCGTCATGGCGTGTTACTCCAACCCCGACGCGCGTGGTTTGTGCGCCAGGGTTTCGACGAGGTCTTGGACCTCGGTGGCGGGCACGGGTCGTGACCAGAGGAAGCCTTGGGCGTACCGGCAGCCGAGCTGGCGGAGCGACGCTGCTTGCGCGGCGGTCTCGACGCCTTCCGCGACGACGGCGTGGCCGAGCGCGGCCGCGATCGCGAGGACGCCTTGAACGATTGACGTGTCGCGTGCGCTGGTGCCGATTCCGTTGATGAACGAGCGGTCGATCTTGATGGCGTCGATCGGAAGCTCGCGCAGGAACGAGAGGGATGAGTAACCGGTGCCGAAGTCGTCCAGGGCGAGGTGGACCCCGAGGCGGCGGATGCCGCGCAGGGTGTCGAGACTGCCGGCCACCTGCATCGCTGCCGTCTCGGTGATCTCGATGGTCATCTGGCTCGCGTCGAGTTCGAAGTCCTGCAGCGCGGTCTGGATCTCGCTGACGTAGTCGCCACTGTTGAGCTGCGCGACTGCGGCGTTGACCGAGACGCGGAGCGGGACGCCGCGTTCGTTCCAGGTCCGCGCGTCCACGCAGGCCTGGTGCAGTACTTGGCTCCCCAAGGCGCGGATGAGTCCGGAGGTTTCGGCGACGTCGATGAACTGTGCCGGGATCAGAAGACCCCGCTCCGGATGTTCCCAGCGTACGAGTGCCTCGACACCAGCGACGCGGTTGGTGTGCAAGTCGATCATCGGTTGGTACCAGACGCGAAGCTCGTCACGGTCGAGCGCGCAACGGAGTTCGCTCTGCAGGGTGAGGTGATCTAGTTGGGTCGAGTCGAGACTCGCGTCGAAGATCGCGACACGATCGCGTCCGAGGAGCTTGGCTTGATGGGTTGCGATCCCCGCGTCGCGCACGAGACCGGTCGCGTCGCCCGGGCTGAGCGCAACGCCGACGCTCGCCGCGACGAAGACCTCGTGTCCATCGATCTGGAAGGGCGATCTCAAGCTCTCACGGAGCCGTTCGGCGTACACGACCGCCGTCGTCACGTCTCCGACTCCGTCGCAGAGGAGGACGAACTCGTCGCCGCCGACGCGAGCGAGCGTCGACGGTGACTGTGCAGCCCCACTGACGAGCCGCTGGCCAATGAGCCTGAGCAGTTCGTCGCCGAACGCGTGGCCGAGAGAGTCGTTGACATCGCCGAAGTTGTCGACGTCGATGTACAAGACGGCAGCTTGGCTGCCGCGTGCGAGGAGCTGCTCGAGCCGGTTGATGAGCATAGTCCGGTTCGCGAGCCCGGTGAGCGGGTCGTGCAATGCGAGGCGCGCGAGCTGTTCTTCGGCGCGTTTGCGGTCGGTGATGTCGCGGATGTTCGCGACGACGTAACCCACATCGGGATCGTCGACGAGGTTGGTCGCGTCCTCTTCGAGCCAACGCACGTCGCCCTCCGGGCCCGTCACGCGAAATTCGGTGCGGACATGGTCGCCGAGCCCGGGCATGGAAAGGAACTCCGCCAACACTCGTTCTTTGTCCTGCGAATCGATCAGGTCGAGGCCGTTCTGGCCCACCAGTTGGTCGGGTGCGAAGCCGAGCAACTCTTTCGTGGCGGGACTCGCCCAACGGATCGTGCCATCGCCTTCCACGAACATCGTGGCGTCGCGCGATCGCGCGACGATCGCCTGCTGGCGCGCGTCGGTCACGCGCAGCTCCTCGATCAGTTGCCCCTCGGTATTCCGCGCGTGATGCTCGGCCGCCTTCAGGTCGGAGACGTCACGCGACTCCACAACGAAGCCGATGACTGTTCGGCTGTCGTCGTATACGGCACACAAGGTCAGATGAACCGGCACTGCGGACCCAGCGCGACGCCTGCACTCGAGCTCGCCTGCCCACGGCTGGCCCGACGCGACCGATGCCAATATGGCAACCGCGTCGAGCTCGACCTCCCGAGCGAGGAGGAGGCCCAAGATCGGCCGGCCGAGCACCTCATCGGCGGGCCATCCATACAGCTCCGTCGCGGCCCGGTTCCAGATCACAATCCGCCCGGCAACGTCGGTGACAACCACCGCGGTCGCCAACTCTGCGATCAGCCCCTCCCAATGCGCGAGGCGGCTCAGCTCCGACCCCACCTGCACACTTCGCCGGTCTGTCACCACAATCTCTTCGACACAGACGCGCCCGGCAATGAGGTCGATGCTCGACGGATCAGGGTGCGGGGAACCCGCAACGAGGCGGATCTCGAGCAACGCGTCTCAGCGGGGCAGCATTTCCGCGACCGACACACGGGGCGTGAGTCCGCCCGTGAGCGGCAGGAATTGCAAGAGCGCGCCGAAATCCCCCGCCATCTTCACTTGGCCGCGCATGAACCCGACGGAGAGATCGAGCGTGCCTTCGTGCAGGGCCTGGGCGTCGGCGGGGGTCGCGGTGAACGTCACGTCGGCGGGCGCCGCGGGCGCACCCTCGCCGCGCCCGACAACTGCGCCATCGTCGACTCGCGCCCAGCCGCGAGCCTGTTCCTTCTTCCCCACGGCGACCACGAACTCG
The DNA here is from genome assembly GCA_038213435.1 of Acidimicrobiia bacterium. Classification (GTDB taxonomy): domain Bacteria; phylum Actinomycetota; class Acidimicrobiia; order IMCC26256; family PALSA-610; genus PALSA-610. The sequence goes on along the minus strand of JBBQTI010000007.1, from coordinate 100,420 downwards.
ACGATCATCGGCTACTACCGCTGCTGCTGCACGCGCTCACGTACACCGGCGAAGAGATCGTCTTCGGACTCGCCCTCGGGCACGTTGTTGTCGACGAGCGATCGCGCGAGCGTGAACTCCTCCCACGGGAATATCTCGCGCACGACATCGTCGGGCAGCCGCATCCAATGGCCTTCGGGGTCGACCTGCGTGCGATGCGCGAGCAGCGAGGCGCGGCGCTTGGCCAGAAAGTCGCCGACGTCGATGAGGGTCGTGAAGTCGTCGGTGCGGTCCTTGTCGAATCCGCGCTCGAACCACGAGGCGTACACACTCTCCTCACCCCGTCGAAGGTACGCCTCGTGCAAGGCCTTGACCCGTGCGATCGACCACGACACGTAGTACAGCTTGAGCGGTTGCCACGGCGCACCCGCGTCGGGATACGCCTCCGGGTCGCCTGCAAGATCGAACGCCGGCAGGCTGATCTCGTGCACGCGTATGTGGTCGGGGTGCGGGTAGAACGAGCGGTCCTCGCGGTACGTGATGATCACCTGCGGGCGTTCGGCGCGGATGATCTCGACGAGTCGGCCGACCGCCTCGTCGAGCGGTGCGTTCGCGAAGTTGTCGGGACGAGCGTTCTCCTCGGTATCGGGCATGCCGCTGTCGCGGTAACCGAGCAGCCGCAGCGACGCGTAGCCCAGCACCCGCACGCTTTCGCGGAGCTCGGCCATCCGCAGCTCGTACATCGCCTCCGGCGAACCGGGATGCTCGACCCCCGGGTTCAAGATTTCGCCGGCCTCGCCGCCGGTGCAGCAGACGAGCACGTTGTGCACACCCTCGGCCGCATACTTCGCCGTGGTTCCCGCACCCTTGGAAGCCTCGTCGTCGGGGTGGGCGTGGACTTGGAGGAGGGTCAGACGTTCCGTGGTCACCCGCTGAACGCTATCCGCTGCGCTCGAGGGCAAGGACCTCGACGGAACCGATGCTGCGCAGCCGCCGTGTCCCCCGAGCAACGACAGGTACGTCGAAGGCCGAGTCCGGGCGCAACTCGTCGCGCAAGGCCGCCGGGATCAGCACCTCGCCGGGCGCCGCGATCTCGGTGAGCCGGCTCGCGAGGTTGACCACCGGACCGAAGTAGTCGCCGTCGCGCGAAATGACGGCCCCGGAGGCGAGGCCGACGCGCAGCGGCGGGAGCCCTGCCGCGCCTGCCGCGTCGCGGAGCGCGAGCGACGCGGCCACGGTCTCGTTGGTGAGGCCCACGTACATCACCTCGTCGCCGATCGTTTTCACGACACGCACGCCGTTCGCCGCGATCGTGTCGTACGCGACCGCTTCCCAGCGGCCCAGGAGCGCCGACAACTCGGATGCATCCAGGGCGGCACTCAGCTTGGTGTAGCCGGAAAGATCGGCGAAACCGACGGCGATGGCGATGTCGGGTGCGGTCGCGAGCACCATCTGGCGCCATACCGCGGCCCGGAGCTGCAGGCGGTGCAGATAGTCGATCAGTACGCCGACGTCGGCGAGCCGCGTGTCGGAGAGCACCGCGAGCGCGATCTCGTCGTCCGACGCATGCGACGCGTGCATCTCGGCAAGCAGCTCGGCGATGCCCTCCGCTTCGACGGACGCGACCCGCGCGAGTGACCCGCTGATGACGCGAACCTGCTGGAGCAACGTCCCTTCTTCGATGTCGCGCACGGGCGCCTGCGCGAGCGCCAGGCGCGCCGCGTCGACGTCGCGGTCGGTGAACGCGGCGACGCCCGACGGAACGTCCGGGAAGCCGACGGCGCGCCAGAGGCGTCGCGCCAACTCTTCGTCGAGACCCGCCGCGGCGGCGAGCCCGGCGAGGTCGTAGGTCCGTCGACCCGGCATCAGGACGCAATCGAGCGCGAGGAGAGGAAGCCAACCCTGCGCAACGGCACGCTCGATCTCGTCGTCGGACGCGCCGAGCTCGAGGAGTCGAGGTCGATGGTCCTCGCGCATCCGGCCATTCTTGCCGCTTCGCTAGCCTGCCGCCGATGGCGACGGAAGCACCGCGTGTTGGCGCGAGAAACCGTCGGGTGCTCGTGATCGCCGGCGGTGTCGTCGTCGGCCTCGCCGCCCTGTTCGTGCTCGCTTCCCTCGTCGAACACGCCTGGTACTCGGGCGCTGTGCTCCCCGGAGTGCGGATCGACGGCGCTCACATCGGCGGCAAGAAGGACGCCGACGCCCGCGCGGCAATCGCGCGCTTGAGCGCGCAGCTGGACACCGCGCCCATCCGCGCGCACGCCGGCAGCCGCAGGTTCGCGGTCGATCCGCACCTGGTCGACTTCCGGGTCGATGAGGACGCGACCATCCGCGAGGCACGCGACGCGGGACGCGATACGAGCCCGTTGCAGATGGTCACCGACACCGTGCTGCGGCGCTTCCGACCCGATGTCGTCCACCTCGTCGTGCGCTACGACGCCACGCGCTTCCAGGGCCTCCTCGACGGATGGGCGAACGCGGTAGGGACCGGCCTGGTCGAGGGCGGTCTGCGGTTCGACGGAACAACCGTGGTTCCGATCTCACCGCGTCCGGGCCGCGGCCTGCTGCGTGCCGACGCCGAGCGCAGCATGCAGCTCATGCTGAGCAGCGGGTCGCGCCGTGACCTCGAGCTCCCGATCGGCGACGTGGCTCCGCGAGTCGATCAGGCGGCCGTCGATGCCGCCGCGGCCCGGGCGCGTGCGTTGTTGACCGGCAAGTACGTCGTCGTTGCAGGCGCGACCCGGGTGTCCCTGACGCCGGCGCAGGTCGCGGTCACTCTCGGCACGCGTATCGACGGCCACGACCTCGACCTCACGGTCACGGCCGACGAGCTGCGTTTCGTGCTGGCGTCGGCATTCGCCGCAGTGGAGCAAGCACCGGTCGACGCGGCCTTCGACGTCAGCAACCCCGACGCGGTCGAGGTCGTGCCGTCGCGTGACGGCAAGCAGCTCGACACCGACGCGATCGGCGCCGCGATCCTGCGCGGCGACCGCTCGATCGTCGCAACGATTCGCAAGGAGCACCCCGAGCACGACACCGCGTGGGCGCGAGCGCTCGGGATATCCCATCAGGTGTCGTCGTTCACCACGTATCACCCCGCCGGACAGCCGCGCGTGCACAACATCCATCTCGCCGCCGACCTGATCAACAACACGGTAATCGAGCCCGGGAAGTCCTTCTCACTGAACGAGACGCTCGGACCGCGCACACCGGAGAAGGGATACGTGAAGGCGCCGATCATCCTCGAGGACGGTTTCGGCGAAGACTTCGGTGGCGGCATCAGCCAGCTCACCACGACGCTTTACAACGCTGTGTTCTTCGGCGGCTACGTCGACGTCGATCACTCCCCGCACCACTACTACATCTCGCGTTATCCGATGGGACGTGAGGCGACCATCAACTTCCCCTCTGTCGACTTGCAGTTCAGAGACGACAGCAAGCACGGCGTGCTGATCCGCGCGGGCTACAGCGCGACCTCGATCACCGTCACCTTCTACGGAAACACCGACGGCCGTCGCGCGACCGAGGCGAACCGCAAGATCCTTCACACCGAACCCATCACAGACCGTTTGGTCTTGTGTCCCGCGACGAAGCCCACCGACGATCCCGACAACCGCTGCGCCACGCTCACCGCGCTCGAACGCGAAACGGTGGCGACGGGAGAGACGGGCTACGACGTGGAGTTCGACCGCATGATCGAACAGCCCGGGCGACCAACGGTACGCCAGCACTACCGCGTGCACTATCCGATGCTGCAGAACACCGTGCTCGTCGGCACCACGCCGGCCCCGCCGACAACGACGACGACAACGACGACGACGACAACGACGACGACAACGACTGCGCCGAAGTCGCGAACGCCGACGACGAAGCGCCCGACGCCGAAGACGACGACCTCCCTCCCCGCTCACGCCTGAGGTCGATTTGTCCGTCATCGGGCAGACGCGGGGCGACAGATAGGGCTAAAGGTCCGATTTCCTCAATAGAACTTCCCAACCTGCCGTATTGATGCACGGACGAGCGCACGGACAGTGCACGTACGGCCACACGGGGAGGTTCTCATGGATCGAGATCGAGGCGGCGCACGTCGCTACACGCGGACGGCGATCTTCGCGCCCGCCATCCTCACGCTCGCCGTCCTCGCCGCGAACGCGACGACAAACGTCGGGAGCGCAAGCACGACCGTGACGACGTCGGATGTCGCGATCGAATCGACGGTCACCGCGCTGGCGGCACCGATCGTCGGTCTGGCCGCGACACCGAGCGGAAAGGGCTATTGGCGCGTCGGAGCCGACGGCGGCATCCTGACCGCGGGTGACGCGATCTTCTACGGTTCGGCCGCCGGCATCGCCCACGACACGATCGTCGCGATCGCGGCGACTCGGACGGGCCACGGCTACTGGCTGACCGATCGGCAGGGCGCGGTCTTCAGCTTCGGCGACGCCGCGTTCCACGGGTCGATGGGCGGCAAGCGGTTGAACCTGCCGATCGTCGGCATGGCCGCGACGCCGAACGGCAGCGGCTATTGGCTCGTCGCCAGCGACGGCGGCATCTTCTCGTTCAACGCGCCGTTCCTCGGTTCGACCGGATCGATCCGTCTCAATCGACCCATCACCGGCATGGCCGCGACACCGAACGGCAGCGGCTACTGGCTCGTCGCCAGCGACGGCGGCATCTTCGCCTTCAACGCGCCCTTCTTCGGTTCGACCGGATCGATCCGTCTCAATCAGCCGATCACCGGCATGGCCGCGGCGCCGAACGGCACCGGCTACACGATGGTCGCCGCGGACGGCGGGCTCTTCCGTTTCGGAACCAACAGTCCGTTCTACGGTTCTGCGGTCGGCGCGTGCGCGGGTGCGCCCGCGGTCGCGGTCGCGATGTCGCCGGGCGCAACGGGATACTGGATCGCGTTCGCCGATGCTCGCACCTACGCGTTCTCGCCCTCGTCGCCGGCACCGCAGTGCAACCCGTCGACCTCATCGGTGATCGGGCGCATGGCGGCCGATCTCTTCGCTCGCGTGAACGACGAGCGGGCGGCACGCCATCTCGCTCCGGTGAGCTGGGATCCGACCCTCGCGAACTACGCGGCCGCGTGGAGCGCCGACATGGCCTCCCACGGCTTCCGGCACAGCGAGATCGGCAATCTGCTCGGCCCGTACAACTACGTGGGCGAGAACATCGCGGCCGGAGGTGCCACAACCCTCGCCGGATCGCTGCACAACGCCTGGATGCACTCGGACGGGCACCGCGCGAACATCCTGGCTCCCGGCTTCACCCGCATGGGCGTCGGAGTTTTCTGCTCTGCGGACGGATCGATCTGGTTGACGGAAGACTTCGGACACCCATCGAGCGCGGGGCCGGCGCAGACGTCATCGACCACGCCCCCGGTCGACCCGATCGCCCGGCCGGATTCCGGCACACTGCACTGCTGATCGGGCGTGGCAAACGGCTCGAGATCGCCCCTAATCTCGGAATCAATTGAGCCGAGGATGTATGCGATGAGCACCTCGATGGGGAATGCCTCGATGAGCCATGGGGCGACCCGATGGCCCGGCCCCGAGCCGACGATCATCCGGCGCCCCCTGGCCCGCTGTCCCGAGTGTGGGAGTGGACGGTTGGAGCCGATCGCGGACTTCGACCAGGAGGGAGTGCGCTTCCTCTGCGGCGGCTGCGACCGGTGTTGGCACGTCGAGCTCGGCTATGTGCAGCGCGTTCAGCCCGGTACCTGCCACGGTTGCCCTCAGCGCGAACAGTGCATGCAGGTGTACGCGCGGGATCAGGCGCGCGACTGACGACTACCGGTCGGCGGGAACCGGACCGGCCGCGGCCCGCGCGGCCGCGGCGCTCCAGGCCCAACGCGGGGTGCGCTGCTCGACGGGCGAGCACCACTGCCTGATCTGCCAGCCGGCCTCGAGGGTGACGACTCCCAGCGCGGCCGAGGCGATCGCCCCCCACATCGCGGCGCCGCTCGGGAGCCCCAACGCGAACCAGTTGCGCAGTCCCTCGACACCGAGGATCAGCACGAACGCGAAGACCATGGTGCCGAAAAGGAGGAAACGGCCCGGCGTGATGGGCCGCGCAAGGAGGTTCAACACCCACAGGCCGACGACGAGCAACGCGATCGTGGCGGCCGTGCGCGATACCGAGAGATCGTCGTAGTGACGAGCCACGGCGTACGCGGCGAACGTCGACGCCGCCGCGACCGCGCCGGCCGGGCCCGCGATCAAGAGCACCCGTCGCACGAAGCCGGGCACGTATCGATGCGGGTTCGGCGCGAGCGCGAGGAAGAACGCCGGGATGCCGATCGTGAGGCTACTCACGACCGTGAGGTGGCGAGGGAGGAAGGGATAGGGCCAGCGCGCGATCCCGATCGCGATGGCGAGCATCATCGCGTAGAACGTTTTCGTCACGAACAGGTTGGCGACCCGTTCCACGTTCGCGATGACACGCCGGCCCTCCGCGACGACGCTCGGCATGTTGGCGAAGCGCCCGTCGAGCAACACCACCTGCGCGACCGCGCGGGTCGCCGGGGCGCCGCTGCCCATCGCGACGCCGATGTCCGCGTCCTTCAGAGCGAGGGCGTCGTTCACCCCGTCGCCTGTCATCGCGACCACGTGACCGCGGCGCTGGAGCGCGGTGACGATCGCCCGCTTCTGTTGCGGCGAGACGCGCCCGAAGACGGAGTCGCCTTCCAGCACCGCCCCGAGCTCGTCAGGATCGTCGGGGAGCTCGCGCGCGTCGAACGCCTGATCGGCGCCCGCGACGCCGACGCGACGGGCGACCGCGCCCACGGTGTGCGGGTTGTCGCCGGAGATGATCATGCAGCGAACGCCTTGCTCCGCAAAGTAGCGGAGGGTCTCGGCCGCGTCCCCCCGAATCTTCTCCTCGAACACGAGGAGCGCCGACGCCTCGAGCCCGCTCGGGAGATCCTCCTGGACGAGCGCGGCGTCGGTACGTGCGAGCAACAGGACCCGTTGTCCGTCAGCCGCGAGCCGGTCGGCCTCCGCTCGCACCGAATCGTCCAGAGCGTGTGCGGTCCACACCATCTCGGGCGCGCCGAGCACCCACGTGCCGCGCTCACCGAACGTCGCGCCACTCCACTTGCGGCCGGACGAGAACGGCGTCGAGGCCGTCCGGACCCAACCTTTCGGCGCCGGGAATGCCTCGCACAGCGCATTCATCGTCGCGTTGCGATTGTCGTCGTCGGCGAGCGCGCCCAACGCCTCGGACACCGGATCGTCGAGCTCGATCTCACGCACGTTTTGAAACCGGATCACTCCCTCGGTGAGCGTGCCGGTCTTGTCGAGCAGGATGACGTCGACCCGGGCCAGTCCCTCGACCGCCGGGAGCTCCTGTACCAGTACCTGCCGGCGCGCGAGCGTGACGGCCGCGACGCCGAACGCCAGGCTCGTCAGCAGGACGAGACCTTCCGGCACCATGGCGACGACGCCGGCGACAACGCCCGCAATCGCCGCGCGATTGGAGTCCTGCACGCGGAACTGGCTGAAGGCGAGCAGGACCGCGGTCGGGAGCAGCGCCCATTGCACGTACCGCAGGATCTGGTTGATGCCGTCGATGAGCTCGGAACGGGTGAGCGTGAAGCGCCGTGCTTCGGTTGCGAGGCGGCGGGCGTAGGCGTCGGCACCGACATGCGTGGCCTGGAAGCGTCCCCGGCCCGCGACGGCAATGCTCCCCGACAACACCTCGGCGCCCGCTTCCTTCGCAACCGGGTCGGACTCGCCGGTGAGCATCGACTCGTCGACCTCGAGTCCGTCGTCGGCGCGCAGGACCCCGTCGGCCGGGACCTGATCTCCGGCGACCAGATCGCAGAAATCGTCGAGGACCACCTCGGTCACGGGTAGCTCCCGCACGACGCCGTCGCGCACGACGCGTGCCCGGGGCGCGTTCAGGACCGCGAGCCGGTCGAGCGTCCGCTTCGCGCGGTATTCCTGAACGACGCCGATGAGCACGTTGAACACGAGCACGATGCCGAAGAGCGCGTCCCGGCCGTCGCCGAATACGAGGATGAGCACGAACGCAGTCCCGAGGATCGCGTTGAACCGGGTGAGCACGTTGGCCCGAAGGATCTCGGTGACCGTCCGGCTCGTGCGTTCGTCGGCGGCGTTCACGTGCCCCGCGCGCACCCGTTGCGCCACTTCGTCCGCGGTCAGCCCGTCGGGCCCCGTGGTGGAAGCGGCACCCGCGACTCCGGTGTCGCTCATCGCGCAAACGCTACCGACCGGCCCCAACGTCGGCGTGCCCGTGCGCCGGAGCACGCGGCTCGAGCCGGTACCGTGACACCCCTATGTCGCAGGCACCGCCTACCACGTGCTACCGGCATCCCGATCGGGAGACCGGACGGCGCTGCACGCGCTGCGGGCGGCCGGCGTGTCCCGAATGCCTGCGCGAGGCGTCGGTCGGCTCACACTGCATCGACTGTGTGAAGAGCTCCGCGCCGAGCGCGCGGCAGCGGATCGGCCTGTTCGCGCGGGGCGAGAACATGCTCGCGACGAAAACCATCATCGGCGTGACGGTCGCCGCGTTCGTGCTGATCGGTGTACGGGACGGCGGGAGCTTCGACGGCAGGGGACGGACGGCCGTCGACCTCATGCTGTACGGACCCCTCGTGCGCCAAGGCGAGTGGTGGCGAGTGTTCTCGGTGTCGCTCGTGCACGGAGGCTTCTTCCACCTGTTCTTCAACATGCTCCTGCTGTGGATCGTCGGGCAACTGCTCGAGCCCGGCGCCGGACCGTTGCGGTTCGGCCTCCTCTACGTCGTGTCGGTGGCCGCCGGGTCGGCGGGCGCGCTGATCGCGCAGCCGCATGCGTTTTCCGCGGGCGCGTCGGGTGGCGTGTTCGGCGTCGCCGCCGCGGCGACGATCGTGATGCATCGCCAGGGGGTGCGCTTCTGGGACACGGGTTTCGGGCCCCTCCTGGTGATCAACCTCGTCCTCGACTTCTTCATCCCGAACGTCTCGATCGCGGCGCACGTCGGTGGCCTGATCGGCGGCCTGCTCGCCGCCGAGTCGATGCTGCGGGCGCGTCGGGGCGGTCGACCGGAACTCGGTGTCGCCGGCGCGACCTTCATCGGCGTCGCGGCCGTGGTCCTCGCGCTCGCGGCGGCGAGGTAGCTGTCGTCGGGAGTCGGTCGCGGCGCGTCAGTCGGTGAGCTGCGGAGCGCCGGACCGCTGCGCCGGATACCGGTACCGCTCGCCCCGCTGGAATGAGCCGATGTAGTCACGTTCCGGGTGGCCCGAGCACCGGAGACGCCGCAGGAACGCGTCGCGGTCATATGGCACACGCCGGTGTTCGAGTCGATGCCCGCGCCGGTCGCTATGGACGATCACATAACTCGCGCGGAGGTCGTCGGTGATCGGGTTGCTCACGCTGCCGCCGTTCACTGCCCTGATCTCACCGACAGTGCGGTCGGTCGGCTGGTGGGTATGACCGGCAACGACGATGTCGACGTCGACGCCCGCGAGTGCTTCGCGTAGCTCGTCGTCGGGTCGGTGGGGTGTGATGCCGTCCCCGTCGTCGCGACCCGGCGAGGCGTGTACCCCGAGCAGCCGCGTGCCGTCGTCGAGCTCGATTCGCACCTCGAGCGGTAGCGCAGCGAGCCAATCGAGCCGGCCACCCGCCGACAGTGCACCCCGCGTCCAGGAGAACGAGCCCTCGACGGCGACGAGCAAGCCCAGGAGCTCAGGATTGGCGACGACGTCGTCGGTATGTGGTGCGGGCCGGTCACCGGTCAGGACGTACCGCTCGGTGTTGCCGGCGGTGGCGAACAGGTTCGGCAGGTTGGCCAGGAGCTCCAGGGTTTCCACCGGATCGGGGCCGATCGCGACCAGGTCTCCGAGCGCCCACCACCTCTCGACGCCGCGATCCGTACCGTCGGCAATGACGGCCTCGAGCGCGGTGCGGTTGCCGTGGATATCCGACAGGACTCCGAGTCTCACCGTGACAGCCTTTCATCTTCGGACGTCCGCTGACCCGCTGCGAACACGCGCCCGCCCGTTAGATTCGACGACGTTTGTCGCGTCGATGACGAGAGCCGGGTGTGATGGACGATCAAGAGTGGTATTGGTGCCTCGAGCACAAGCTCGCGGAGCGCGCCGACGGCGGATGCCCGCCCGATAGGCGTCTCGGTCCGTATCCGTCGCGCGAAGCGGCGGAGCACTGGAAGGAAAGGGTCGAGGCGCGCAACGAGGCGTGGGATGCCGCGGACAGGTCCTGGAGCGGCGAGGACTGAGAGGCGCCTGCTATCGCGCGAGCTCTTGCGACGGAACGAGCTCGACCACTCCGGTGTCGTCGTCTTCGATGAACCGGAACCCGCACTGTCGCGCCAGCACGGCTCGCCCCTCGCGCGGGCCGGTCGCGAGGATCTCGTCTCCTGCGGCCAACGTGATGCGACGCGGCCGGTAGAAGTACCGGCCGCCGCGCCGGATCGCGAGCAGATGAAAGCCCGTGTCGTCGCCGATCTGCGTACCGTCGACGACGACACCATCGAGCGCGCTCCCCGCTGCGATCGGGAACTGCACGAACACTTCGTCGGCCTCGCCGAGCGCGACCGCGAGTATGGGATGCATCTCCTCCTCCTGCTCGACGAGCCATACGAGCTGCTGGGCGGCGTCGCCGACCTCCTCCGACGCCGCGCCGAGGTGCAGCAGGCCGCGCAGCCCCGACGGGTCGACCGTCTCGGCACCGGCCCGAAGCACCCAGAGCTCGAGTTGTTCGCGCATCTCGTCGAGGCGATCCTCCAGCTGGGTCACCTGGGCGGCCAGGCCCTGGTCGTTCAAGAGGAGCGCGCTGTACGCCAGGCCGACTGCGGCCTCCGAAAGGTTCTTCATCTCGACCAGCACGTCGACCGCGCGGTCGAGATCGGAGATGGCCGGGTCCTCCTCGACGCCCGCGGGCCGCCACTCGGGGGCGCCGGCGAGCACGCGAACCTCGCCGATGCCCTCGCGCGCGCCGCGCAGGATCAACACGTCGTCGGGGAGGAGATGCTCGTCGCCGTCGGGATCGATGAGCCACTCTCGGCCGCGCCGGATCGCGACAACGCGCATGCCAACCTCCATCGGCAGCTCGACGTCCTCCAGCGACCGGTTCACCAGCGCGGACTCCGCCCGCACGCGCACGCGGTGCGACACCTCTTCGGCTCCCGCGAGATCGGAGACGAGCGACGCGGGGATCCCGAGATGATGGGTGACGACCCGCGCGATGTCGACGGCGGCGTTGCCCATGCGCTCGATCGCGGAGACAACGTGCAACACGCTCGACATTTGTTCGGCCTCGCGCTTCGAGCGCGCCGCGAGCACACAGACCTCGCGCATCTCGTGCACGAGCTCGGTGAGTCGTTCCTCGAGCTCGTGCACCTCGTCGGCCATGCGCGTGTCGCCGAAGAACAGTGAGGCATACCCGAGATCGACCATGAGCTCGGAGGTGTCCTTCGCCTCCGACAACATGGCCTTCAGGTTTCGGGGTCGTTCTTCCATGGAGGTGACTGCTCCCGCGCAGCTCAGGTCAGGCCCAGGAGCACGATCGCCAGGATAAGCGACAGCGCGCCCAAGAGGTCGAGGCTCGACGTGACGATTGGAATGCCGTGATTGTCCGGGTCGAGGCCGTGCCGGTGCGTCAGCACGGCGGAGTAATAGCCGACGATCACGGACGCCGTGGTGGCGAGGAAGCCGGCGATGAGGCTCACGCCCATCATCCGCGCCGCGCCCGGGCTCCGGAAGTGGACGACGTGCGCGCCGATGACCGAGGACAGCCCGAGGAAGACGAAGACGGGGATCGCGTAGAGGTACACGAGCAGGACGTCGTCGCTCGCCGCCCGCCACGGGGAGCGCCCTTCGCCGAGCGTTCCGAGGTGCAGCCGGGTGCTCACGCGCGCCGAGAGAATGGCACCGAGCGAGCCCGAGTCCTCGAGGAAGGGCGGCACCAGCACGATCAGCGCGGGGTATGTGAGAAATGAGTCGAAACGCTTCTGGATCGTCATCCCGGCCAGGACATCGACCGCGCCGGCCAGCGCGAGGATGGGCAGCGACTCCGCGACGATGCGACGCATCAGCGGTAGGCCCTTGGCCCGTAATCCGAATCCGGCCGCGCAGGTTGCGATCGCCACACACGCGAGCGCGACGATCGGCGTGAAGATGTGGATGTCGAGCAGGTAGGTCGCGAGGAACAGGCTCGGAAGGGTGACCATGTCGCCCGCGGCCGTGACGATCGGCGCGGCGACGTTATCGAGATCGAGGTCGCGGCTCGCGCAGAAAGCCGCGACCGCGACCGTCAGCACGAGCACGACGACCGACGACAACACGGCGCCGACGACCGAGACGACCATGAAATCCGCGATCGAGATCGTGCGGCCGATGCCGAACGCGTCCACCATCACCTTCGCCAGCACGGCGAGCACGGCCGAGATCGACAACGACGAGACGATCGCCGCGGCCATGTTCTGACCGACGGGCGTGTCGATCCGTCGTGACACCCGGAACGTCCCGGCATGGATCTGGGTACCCAAACGGCTTCCGAGGGCGCCGAACACGTTGCCCCGCATCCCGATCGCGGCCGGCACGAGGACGATCAGGCCGGGCAGGAGCTTGAGCGTGTGAGTGATGGAGGCCAGCGTGAGGCCGGTGACGAGATCGCCGCCCGAGGAGATCAGGAGCGCGACGAAGCCCGCCCGGACCCCAGCGAAGTCCGCGCGGAGAAACGCGACGAAGCGCGCGCCCACACGACGCGAGGAGCGAGGCATGAGGAACTAGGCGGGTCGGCCATCTGCAATCCTCCGGAACCCGTCAAGGCTACCCCGTAACAGCTAAGGCGCGAAGCGCCACCTCGTCGCAGTTGCCTGGAAGAGCGTCGACCCCTTGGCGATGTCGTGCGCGAGCCATCCGAACACCACTCTCGGACGAACCACGTAGACGACGTCGATGAAGTCGAGTGTCATCGCCAAGTCGTACTTCGGCTCGTACACCTCGATGAACGCCCGCCGGACCTGCTCGTCGTCGACCGCACGTGCTGCTCCTTCGAGGATGACACAGTCGTCGGCGTCCTCGAGGTTCACGGTGACGCGCGGGTCGCGCGCGATGTTCGATGCGTGCAGGGCACCGGTCGAGAACTGCACAGTGTCGTCGAGCCACACCCCCCACACCGGACGTACGTGCGGCCGGCCCGACGACCCGATCGTCGTCACCCAGTAGTTGCGCGCCTCCGAAAGTTGCTCCTCCGCCCACCGCCAGGGCAAGGGCGCAGCCCCGAGGTAACCCTCGGGCATGTCGGGGCGCTCTCCAACCGGTTCGTTCACCATGTCCGGCGATTCGTCAGACCGTGATGCCGTAGAGCTCGGCGACGTTGTCGTGCAGGATGCGGCTGCGCGCCGGCTCGTCGAGCTGCATGGCGTGCCGCGCGAGGAGCTCCTGGCTGTGCGGCCAGGTCGCGTCGCTGTGGGGGAAATCGTTGGCCCACATCAACCGGTCGATGTTCATGAGGTGCGCGGTGCGGAACGCGACCCAGTCGTCCTGGAACGTGAGATAGACGTTTTCGGCGAACCACTCGCTCGGACGGCGTGAGAGCTCGCCCGCCGTCAACCAATTGCGGTGGCGGTCGTAGCCGTGATCGGCGCGGTACATCCAGTGCGGCGCCCAGCCCGCGTCGGCCTCGACACACACGATCCGCAAGTCGGGATGACGCTCGAACACCGCACCGAAGATCAGCGTGCCGATGATGTCCTGGTTGCCGCGCACGATGCTCATGAAGCTGTTGAGCTTCGGGCCGCGTACGTGGTCGGCTCCCGGCGTGTCGCTGCGGCTCGTCAGGATGTGAAACGACGGCGGCAAACCGAGATCGATGATCGCGTCCCAGAGCTCGTCGTACATCGGGTGGTCATAGTCGTTTTCGGGTGGGATACCCGGGAGCATCACACCCTTCAACCCCAGCCGCTTGATCTCCTCGAGATCACGGATGCCGTCCTTCGGTGTGACGAGCGCGGTCTGACCCATACCGATGAGACGTTCGGGCGCGGTCGCGCAGAACTCGGCGATCCACTGGTTGTACGCGTGGAAGCACGCACGCTGGTACTCGGCGTCGGGATGGTTGCAGAGAAGCATGCCGACCGACGGGTAGATGACCTCGGCGACGACTCCATCGGTGTCCTGGTCGGCCAGACGGGCAACCGGGTCCCACCCTCCGCGCCACAACTCCTCGAAACGTTTGCCGCTGTCGAGCCGTACCTCCTCCGACGGCCGGCCCGCGGCGGCGACCAACCAGAACGGCACCAGGCTCTTGCCGTTGTCGATCAGCATCACGTCGCCGAGCACGTCGTGGTGGTGCAGGCGCGGCGCCCGATCGCGGTATGCGGGATCGATGCGGTCGACGTAGGTGCCGGGCGGTTCGGTGACGTGCGAATCGGCGGAGATACAGGGCCCGAGTGTCGCGGTCATGGGAGTGAGTCTCGCGCCGCTCCGCAACCCGCCGCCCCTCTGCTCGGCGCATGGGCCTCAGACCTCCGTCGGGCCGCCCGGGTGGCAGATGATCGGGCAAGGGAGGCCAGGCTCGGGCACCCGAGTGTGCTGTTCCTCGAGTGCGGCTCGACCACAGCTCACTCCGACTAGTGGAAGTCGCGGGAGCGCAGATTCTCCGCCAGGCTGATCGGGAGGCGGGTGATGCGGCCGGCGACGAGGTTGATCACCCCTTGGTGCTTCTCCAACACCCCGCGCACCCGGAGCGCGGGTGCACCGCGCGCGACGATGCGGAACCGCTTCCATACGCCCTTCGCGCAGATCACGTTGACCAGACCGGTCTCGTCCTCGAGGTTCAAGAACACCGTGCCCTTGGCGGTCGCCGGTTGCTGGCGGTGCGTGACCACCCCCGCGACCTCGACCACCGTTCGGTCGGGCAGCTCGCGTAACTGCGCGCTCGTGACGACCCCCTGACGCGTCAGCTCCTCCCGTACGAACTCGGTTGGATGCTTGCCGACGCTCAAGCCCATCGCCCACAGGTCGGCGTACACGGTCTCCATCTCGGTCATGCCCGGCAGCGGGGGCGCATCGGTGCCGGTGACGATCCCTGGCAGCGTCTCGACGACCGTTCCGTCGCG
The DNA here is from genome assembly GCA_038213435.1 of Acidimicrobiia bacterium. Lineage (GTDB taxonomy): Bacteria > Actinomycetota > Acidimicrobiia > IMCC26256 > PALSA-610 > PALSA-610. The sequence continues at coordinate 85,345 of JBBQTI010000007.1, read as the reverse complement.
GCGCGCGTTGGGCCGGGCGGTGCCGAGCGCGCCGGCGGCCCATAACGCGGCACGGCGCGACTGGCCGAAGCAGCCCTCGAACGCACCGGCGGTCGCGAGCGCCTCGACCTGGTCGACCGTTGCACCGGTACGCCGCACGAAATCCTCGAGGTCGGTGAAGGTGCGCATCACCCGTTCGTCATCGATGCGGTCGAGGAGCGCGTCGTGCAAACCGCGCACGCTCCGCAGACCGAGCCGTATCGCAAGGTGCGACGGTTCGGCGTGGAAACCGCGCAGAGGTCGGCCGAGCGGCTCCTCGTCGAGCGAACGTGGTTCGAGCGTCGCGTCGCGACGGGAAGCGTTGAGATCGGGACCGAGCACCTGCACGCCGTGACGGCGCGCGTCGCGCACGATCGAGTGCGGCGAGTAGAACCCCATCGGTTGGGCATTCAACAACGCGGCCGCGAACTCCGCCGGGTAGTGATACTTGATCCACGAGCTCGAATAGACGAGGTAGGCGAAGCTCACCGAATGACTTTCGGGAAAACCGAAGCTCGAGAACGCCTCCAGCTTCGTGTAGATCTGCTCCGCGGTGTCGCCGGTGATACCGCGTTCGGCCATCCCCGCCAGAAGGCGCGCGCGCATCCGCTCCATCCGCGCCTGGCTGCGCTTCGAGCCCATCGCCTGGCGCAACTGGTCGGCTTCGGCGGCGCTGAACCCTGCGCAGTCGACCGCGAGCTGCATGAGCTGCTCTTGGAACAACGGCACGCCGAGCGTCTTCTCGAGCGACGGCTTCGTCAACGGATGGATGTACGTGACCTCTTCCTCGCCGTTGCGGCGCCGCAGGTACGGATGTACGGAACCGCCTTGGATCGGGCCGGGACGGATGAGCGCGACCTCGACCACGAGGTCGTAGAAATTCCGCGGTCGTAGCCGCGGCAGCGTCGCCATCTGGGCCCGGCTCTCCACCTGGAACACGCCGACGGTGTCGGCCGCGCACAAGAGGTCGTACACCTCCGGTTCCTGCGGGATCGTGGCGAGGTCGATGTCGACGCCCTGGGCGCGCACGAGATCGACGGCGAGATGCAGCATCGTCAGCATGCCGAGGCCGAGCAGGTCGTACTTCACGAGCCCCGCGGCCGCACAGTCGTCCTTGTCCCACTGGAGCACCGAACGGCCCTCCATGCGCGCCCATTCGACCGGGCAGAACTCGACGAGCGGGCGGTCGGCCATCACCATGCCACCCGAGTGGATGCCGAGGTGCCGCGGAAAGTCGATCACCGCGCTCGCGAGCTCGAGCGCGAGCGGCGGGATCGCGGGCGGTCTCGTCGTTGCATTGGGCCCGTCGAGAGGCGGACCGTCGAGCGGGACGCCGTCCCTCGTGCGGTCGCGTATCGTGCGTTCGAACCGCCGCTCGTTGCGCGGTGTCACCTGCCGTTGGTCCTTGAGCTCCTTGTCGGTGAGCTCGCCGAACGCTTCGGGTCCCGCGGCCCAACGGTCGACCCACTTGCCGAGCGCGTCAGCTTGCCCCGGCGCGACGCCCGCGGCCTTCGCCATCTCCCGCAACGCGGAGCGCGGGCGGTACGTGATCACGTTGGCCACCTGCGCAGCCCGATCGCGCCCATAGCGTTCGTAGACGTACTGGATCACCTCCTCGCGCCGCTGGTGCTCGATGTCGAGGTCGATGTCGGGCGGCCCGTCGCGTTCGGGCGACAAGAAGCGCTCGAACAACAGACCGAGCGCGACCGCGTCGGCTTTGGTGACCCCGAGCGCATAACAGACCGCACTGTTCGCCGCGCTCCCCCGTCCTTGACAGTAGATGTCGGAGCGGCGACAGAACTCGACGATGTCGTGCAGCAACAAGAAGTAACCGGGGAAGCCGAGCTGCTCGATGACTCCCAGCTCGTAGGAGATCTGGCGCATCGCCTGGGTGTGCTGCGGGTGACTCGCGGGATAGAAGACGGCCGCGCCCCTCCGAACGATCTCCCGCAACCACGACATCTCGTCGAATCCGTCCGGCACGGGAGCATCGGGTAATCGGGGCGCGGCGAGCTTCAGGTCGAACGCGCACTCGAGCGCGATCTCGAGTGTTCTTTCGACCGCGCCCGGCCAGCGCGCGAACCGGCGTTGCTGCTCGGCCGCGCTGCGCAGGTGTGCGAACGGCGCGGCCGGTAACCAGCCGTCGATCTCGTCGAGCGACCGGCGGGCGCGTACCGCGGCGAGGGCCTGGGCGAGTGGACGGCGGGCGGGGGTGGCGTAGTGCACGTTGTTCGTCGCGACGACCTCGACCCCGACGCGCAGCGCGACCAGTGCGAGCGCGTCGTTGCGGTGACGGTCGAGCGGATCGCCGTGATCCCACAGCTCGACGAGCACACGATCGCGCCCGAACCCGTCGACCAGCTCGCACAACGCGCGCTCCGCCGCGGCGGGGCCGTCCCGGACGAGCGCGGCCGGTACCGTGCCCTTGCGGCAACCGGTGAGCACGAACCAGTGGCTGTTGGCCAGGCTCGGGCCGTGACCGTGCACAGATGCCCGGGCCGCGTCGACCAACTGCGCCGGCGACGTACGGGGCGCCCCCTTCTCCCCCGCGAGCTGCGCCTCGCTGATCGCCTTGGCGAGCCGTGCGTATCCCGCCGGGCCCTGCGCGAGCACGATCAGATGCTCGCCGGCCGGATCCGCCATCCCGTTGGGCGGCCGAATAGGTGTGTTGCGCGCGCCGAGGGTCAGCTCCGCGCCGAACACTGTCGGGAGCGCGAGCGGCCGGGCCGCCTCCGCGAAGCGCACGACACCGTAGAAGCCGTCGTGATCGGTGATCGCGAGCGCGGCCAGGTCGAGGCGCGCCGCTTCTTCGGCCAGCTCCTCGGGATGGCTGGCACCGTCGAGGAACGAGAAGTTCGAATGGCAGTGCAACTCCGCGTACACGGCCCAAAGCTCCCGATTCGTTCGGGGTCAGTCGTAGATCGCTTCGACGCCCGCTCGTCCACCTTCGACGACCACGATGCACGCGAGGCCGTCACTACGGCTCCCTCGGGCTCCGCTGCGCTGCGCTTCGTCCGCACCGACGACCAGTTGCCAACGCGCACATCGACGATGCGCGTGTACGTCCCACCAGCGCACGTCGTGCGCCCACGGGCCCGCCCACGCGCGTACCACCCCGCCACCGGCCGGAAGGGCTCGACAACGCACGTGCGCCGGGGGACGCAGCTGCTCGCCCCGCCCGTTCACCGCAATCGCGTCGCCGTTCGCGTCGAGGAGCTCGGCCGGAAGCGGCGGATCGAACACGCGCGCCGGAAACGGCGGTGGGAGCGCGCCCGGCCAGGCTGCGACTTCGGGGCCGACGGAGAGCGGGAGCTGGGGTTCGCGTGGCTCGCCCCACGGAACCCATCGCACCTGCTCGGCCGGCGTCCGGCCGCCCTGCACGACGGCGGTCGTCACCGCGTCGTAGCCGAGCATGCCCTGGACGCGCGCGAGCGCGCGATCGGCCCGTTGGTGCGCGACCTGATCACCGCCCCAGAACCCGAGCTGGCGACCGTCGGCCGGCACCACCTCTTCGGGGATCAGCGTGAGAACGGTGATACCGGCGGTCGTCTCGCCGGTGGCGATCCAGGCGTCGAGCTGCCAGCGCACCCGCTCGGCGAGCACGCCTGGAGTGAGCGCGTCGCCGTACTCCGAACGGGCGTGACGCCAACACCGCGTGAGCCGTTCGCCGTGCTCGGTCTCGGCAACGACCTGCACGCGCGTGCACGCGAGACCGCGTTCCGCGCATCGTTCGAGCAGCCGGTCGGCAAGCTCCTTCGCCGCGAACGCGGCGATGTCGACCCGTTCGGCGGGCGGATCGAGCTCCGTGCGCTCGACGAGATCTGGCGGCGGCGCGACGAACACGGACGGCTCCGGATCGATGCCCCGGGAAAGTGCGTGGATCCGGTGGCCGACGCGGCCGAAGCGGGCGAGCACCGCGTCGGGCGCCAGCGCGGCGACGTCACCGAGTGTGGGCAGCCCGAGGCGAACGAGCAAACTCGTAAGCTCGTCGTCGTCGAGCACGGACACCGGCCACGGCGCGACGTATTCGGCCGATCCGCCCGCAGGTACGACGACCGAACGCCTCGCCGCGAGGCGGGCGACGAACACGCCGTCGGCGATCCCGATGCGCACGTCGGTGCCATCAGGGCCGAGCGCGGTCGCGACACCGGCCCGGATCTGCGATGCGAGCGCGTCGTCGCCTCCGAAGTAGCGCGACGGACCCCGCGTCGGGAACTCGCAGCGTCCGGGCCGATCGAGCACGACGCGCGGCGTGAAGACCTCCACCGCGCGGGCCACTACTTCGAACGTGCGCGCCTCGTTCGCTTCGTCGGCGTCGACGCACACCGCTTCCGGACAACGCGCTTCCGCCTCGCGCCGGCGCATACCGCGCGTTACGCCGGTGGCGCGCGCTTCGGCCGAAGCCGCGCGCACGATGTCGCGACTCCCGACGCGTTCACGCACGATGAGCGGCCGGTTCCGCAGGTCGGCGTCGTCCGCGCGGCGACGGGCCGCGATCACGGGCCAATCGGGACACCAGACACATCCCGTGCGGCTGATGTTCACCCGGCCCGGGCGTGCGCGCGCACCCCCTTTCCCTCGACGCGCACGTCGAGCTCGCTGTCGGCGAGCAGACCTCCTCCGGTCGCGAGCCCCGACCAATCCCAACCCTGGGCGTGGAGGCGGAGGGTTGCTTCGACCGGCCACGGTCCGAGCGTCACGAGCACCGTGGCGCGCTCGCGCGCTCGGGCCGCGAGCCGGCGGGCGTCGCCGGGCCGCAAGCTCGGTGGGACTGCGGCCGCGACGAGCGAGACTCCGTCGAGCAGGGCGCCGACGACCGCCGGCCATCGATCGGGTGGCACGGAGCGGACGATCGCGCACCGTTCCAAGACGACGCCGATCTTGGCCGCGGCTCGCGCCCCCAAGGTGCCGTCGGGGTCGACGACCGCCGCCCACTCGCCTACGGAGGTGGTTGCCGCGGCGAGCAGGAGCGCAACGGTCGTCGACCCCGCACCCGTTGGCCCATCGAGCGCAACCGTGCTGCCGCGCTGGATACCGCCCGCCGGGAGGAGCTGACCCATCGGACCGGCGACGGCGAGGAGCCGTTCGCCGGCCAGCACCGCCGGAGCGGCACGGGTGGCGGTCGCTCGCAACTGCGCCCGAGCGTGCTCGTCACGCCGGGGAAGAACCGGGGAAACCGGGGCTGCGACCACCCTGTGAAGATAGCGAACATATGTTCGCCCCTGCAAGAGCCGGTGGCCGGCATTGGTCCAAAACTTGGGCGCCCTCTTCGCCGCCCTCTTCGAAGCGACGGCGCCACTTGTAGAAGACCTGGCGGCTGATGCATGAGAGACCCAGATGTAAACAACCTCCGTCAGTTTTATAGCTAGCACCCGCGCTAGCAGCGGTGCTGTCGCCCGCGCTAGCTGTAGTTCCTGATGATGTTGTTCAGGCCGGGTCTCCTTGGAGACTGAAGGTGTTGACGCCTTCAGATCCGACGAGACCCTGAAGCTGCGCACCTACCGCCTATCCGCGGCAGCCTGAACAACGTGCGCGGGAGACCGACCGAGAATTCGGGCTACTGGATCTTGGAGATCTCGGGCTCGACGCCGCGGGCGTCGAACGACCAGCCGGCTTCGTCGCCGTAGAACTCGAAGAGGTGCTCGATCGTGTGCGTCACCCTGGGCTCCAGCTCGGCCCAGGCCTCGGGCGGCGCCTCGACGGTCACGACGTTGGAGTAGATCGTCACCTTGAACGCACCCGCATCGAGCAGCCGCCGTGCCAGCACGTCGGGCGGCCTGGCCCCGGAGACGACCGCCACGGGATCTGCGGTGTACACCTCGATGGCCATGCCAGTGAGCGAACGATCGCACTCGAAGAAGCGAACGTCGGGCGACGCACCTCCGCGCACTGTCACCGTGATCGGCTGACCCATCGCGTCAGCCTAGGAGGAACGCCCCCGATAGCGCCGGATCAGCGCGTTGGTCGAAGGGTCGTGCGCGAGATCGGTGTCGCGCGGCGCCGCGATCTCCGACGCGATGCGCTGCGCGAGCACCTTGCCGAGCTCGACCCCCCACTGATCGAACGAATCGATGCCCCAGATCGTGCCGAGCGTCATCACCTTGTGCTCGTACGCGGCGATCAGCGCCCCCAACGCGAACGGTGTGAGTTGCGACGACATCAACGTCGACGACGGCCGGTTCCCAGGCATGACCCGGTAGGGCGGCAGCGCCGGATCGTCGGTACCGAACGCGAGCGCTTCGGCCTGCGCGAACAGATTCGCAACGAGGAGGTCTTGCTGTTCGCCGAGCTCGTGACCGGGCTGCGGGTGATCGAATCCGATGAAGTCGATCGGCACCGTCGTCGTGCCCTGATGCAAGAGCTGGAAGTAGGCGTGCTGACCGTTCGTTCCGACGGTGCCCCATACGATCTCGCCCGTGGGCGTGTCGACGCGCGAACCGTCGGTGCGCACCGACTTGCCGTTGCTCTCCATCTCGAGTTGTTGCAGGTAGGCGGGCAACTTCACCAACGCTTGCGCGTACGGAACAACTGCCTGCGTCTGCGCATCGAGAAAGTCGCGGTACCAAAGGGCGAGCAACGCCAAGTGCACCGGCAGGTTCGCGTCGAACGGCGCAGTGCGGAAGTGCTCGTCCATCGCGTGCGCGCCGGCGAGCAGCTCGCGGAAGTTGTCCGGACCGATCGCGAGCATCAGCGACAATCCGATTGCGGACCACATCGAATAGCGACCACCCACCCAGTCCCAGAACTCGAACATATCGGTAGTGTCGATGCCGAACTCGGCTACCTTCACCCCGTTTGTCGACACTGCGACGAAATGCCGTGACACCGCGGCAACGTCGCCGCCCAAGGCGGTGACCAACCACGCGCGCGCCGCCCGCGCGTTGGTGAGCGTCTCGAGTGTCGTGAACGTCTTGGACGACACGACGAACAACGTCTCGGCCGCGTCCAACCCGTAGAGCGCCTCAACGAGATCCGCGCCGTCGACGTTCGACACGAACCGGAACTGCATCTCTCGCCGGCTGTAGGCGCGCAGCGCGTCGTAGGCCATCGCCGGCCCGAGGTCACTGCCACCGATGCCGATGTTCACGACGTTGCGAATCACTCGGCCGGTGTGACCGATCCGGCTGCCGTCGCGGATCGACGCCGCGAACTCCGACATCTGCTTCAGCACGCGCTGCACCTCGGCCACGACATCCACACCGTCGACGAGGAGCTGCGCGTCGGCCGGCATCCGCAGCGCGACGTGCAACACGGCGCGGTCCTCGGTGACGTTGACGTGCTCGCCTCGGAACATCGCGTCGATGCGCTCCCGAAGTCCCCGCGCTACGGCAAGATCGCGCAACAGGCGCAGCGTCTCGGAACGCACCCGGTGTTTGGCGTAGTCGAGGTACCAACCCGCGGCCTCGACGTGCATTCGGTCCCGGTCGCGCTCCTCCACGAACAACTGGCGAACCGTGCGCTCGCGCATCGCTGTGGCATGCCGCGAGAGCGCGTCCCAGACGTCAGGCACCGAGGGCACCGAGCGCACCCGAGAAGAGGCTCGGCTGGCGGTCGAAGCGCGGGATCCCGCCCCACAGGCAGTATTCCATGAAGATCCACGAGCGCCGGTGGATCGCCGACGGCCCGTATCCCGCGAGCGCGCACTTGTGTTGGGGTGCGGGATAGCCGCGGTTCGACTCGAACCCATAGGCCGGATAGTGCTCGGACTCGTCGGCCATGATCGCATCGCGCGTCGTCTTCGCGACCACCGACGCGGCCGCGACCGAGAGCACCGTCTGGTCGCCCTTCACAATCGTGCGGACGACGCGCGGCAGCCCGAGGTAGTCGTGCTTGCCGTCGAGCACGATCCGGTCGGGCTCGAATCCCTGTGCGGCGAGCTGAGCGAGTGCCCGGTTCGCGGCGCGCCGTTGCGCCTCGGTCATGCCGACGAGATCGCACTCCTCGTGGGTGGCGTGCCCCACGCCGATCCCGCGCGCCCAAGCGCGCACGCGCGCGGCCGCGATCTCGCGTTCGCCGGGCGTCAACAGCTTCGAATCGCGCACGCCGATCAGGTGCTTGTCGCCGGGCACGACCGCGGCGACCGTCACCGGACCGGCCCACGACCCGCGCCCGACCTCGTCGATTCCGACCACGATTCGGTCGCCCGCCGCCCAGCATTTCCGCTCCACCCGAAGCGTCGGATACGGCGCGATCACAGCGGGTGACGCTACTCGCCTCACGTCGCGCGGTTCGTGTTTCGGCACGTCAGGACGCCTGGACACGCGCCGTACGATGAGGTGGTGAGACCCGGCACCCGCGTCGAGGTCCGGAGCCGCTTCGAGTCGAAGTGGACACGCGGATTCGAGGTCGCCGAGCAGGCCGCCACCGACGGCCGCGGCGAGGTGATGTACAACGTCCGCCGCCGCTCGGACGGTTCGATCCTCCCGGTGAAGTTTGCCGAGGCCGACCTGCGCGAGGAGAACCGCCGTAGCACCTGGTGGATCGCCTGACCAAGCGGGTGCGGCGCTAGCCGTCCGCCTTCAAGCGGGCGATCAATTGATCCACCGGGATCGCGGGCAGGGTCGTGGTTCGCATCGTGCCGCGGGACGCCAGCATGATCGCGGCCTTCGCCATCGTCTGCTCGTCCGGCGCTTCGAGAATGTTCAAGAAGTCGTACTGACCCATGAGCGCGTACTGGGCGTGCACCTTCAGACCGAGCGCTTCCACTTCGGAGGCGACCTCGCGGATGCGATCCGGCTTCTCGCGCAGGGTCTCCCAGCCGCCCGGACCGAGGGTGGAGAGCATCGCGTACATGGGCATGGGGGCGGAGGCTAATCCGGTACCGAGGGCGGCGGCGCGATGATCCAGCTCGGACGCGGGATCCGTGCGATCGTGTCGGCCGAGATGCGCACACGCGAGCGTTCAGTGATCCGGGTGATGCTCGCCGTGATCGCCGTCGCTGCGGTCGCAGGCGGCGCACGCGCCGCGCAGGCCGACCTCACGGAGGCCGCGCTCCTCCTGCTCGTCACCGTTCTCGCCGTCGGCACGCTCGGCTTGCCGTCGGGGATCGCGGCGGCGATCGTCGGGTTCCTGGCGTTGAACTGGCTCTTCACCGAGCCGACCGGATCGTTCAAGATCCACCGGACCGACGATGTCGTCGCGCTCGCCGTCTTCGCGGCGTCGGCGGCGCTGGTCGGCTGGACGGTGCAACGCTTGTCGACCCTGCGCCGCACTGCACTCCAGCGCGAGGCCGAGGCCAAGGTGCGTCTCGACTTGACGAACCGGTTGCTGACGGGCGCCGACGTCGACGACGCGCTGCACAGCGCCGCGGACGCGCTTGGCGCGCTCTTCGCGTTCGAAGCGTGCACCCTCACGGCGGGTGAACCACTCGCGGCGGCCGACGAGCCCGCGCGCGCGAACGTACGCGTCGACGGCCCCGGCGTCACCTTGCTCGCGCGCGCGCAAGAGCGGCTCACGCCTCCCGACCGCGAGCTGCTCGAAGCACTCGTCGCCGGGCGTGTCGACCGGCTGCGCCTCCAAGAGGAGGTGCGCGAGGCGCGGCTCGCCGCCGAGGTCGGGCGCCAGCGCGCCGGATTTCTCTCGGCCGTCAGCCACAACCTGCGAACACCGCTGACGGCGGTGAAAGCGGCCGCCGGCACGCTGCTCGCGTCGTGGTCGCGCATCGAGCCCGAGGAACGGCGCGAGCTCCTCGAGACGATCTCCGACGAGTCCGAACGACTGGAGCGCCTCGTGCGCAACACACTCGAGCTGAGCCGCATCCGTGCCGGCGCGCTCGACATCGCGCCCGAGCGCGTCGACATCGCCGATCTCGTGCAGCACGCCGTGCGCAGGCTGCGACCGATCGCGCGGGCGCACCGGGTTCGGCTCGACGTCGACGACGACCTGCCGCCGGTGTCTCTCGACGTCACGATGGCCGAGCAGATCCTGCTCAACCTGTTGGAGAACGCGCTGCGCTTCGCACCGCCCGGCTCGGAAATCGCCGTCGGTGCCCACGTGGGTGGGCGGGATGACGACGAGATCGAGCTGCGAGTCTCCGATCACGGTCCTGGTGTGCCGCCCGAGGCCCGCGACCTGATCTTCGAAGAGTTCCAGAGTGCCGAGACCCGCCCCGATCGCAGCGGCACGGGTCTCGGTCTCGCCATCGTACGAGCCCTGGTCGTCGCGCATGGAGGCTCGGTCCGCTACGAGGACACGCCGGGCGGGGGCGCCACGTTCGTATGTACGTTTCCGCGGGAGGCGCCGGCCGCGTGACCACGATCCTGCTCGTCGAGGACGATCCCGCGCTGAGGCGCGCGCTCCGCACGATGATGCGCAGCCGCGATCTCGACGTGCTCGACGTCGCCACGGGCGAGGAGGCGATCGTCGTGGCTTCGAGCGGCGCGCCCGACCTCCTCGTGCTCGACCTCGGACTCCCCGACATCGACGGTCTCGAGGTGCTGCGACGCGTGCGAGCGTTCTCCACGATGCCGGTCATCGTCCTTACCGCGCACCATCAACAATCGGAAAAGATCCGAGCGCTCGACGCCGGTGCCGACGACTACGTCACGAAACCCTTCGACACCGAGGAGCTGCTCGCGCGGGTCCGCGCAACCCTGCGCCGCGTTCCGCAATCGAGCCCGACGCCCACGCTCGTGCGCGTCGATGGCGTCGAGATCGACATCGCGCGCCGGCGGGTGACCCGCGACGACCTCCCCGTTCACCTGACGCGCACCGAGCTCGCGTTGCTCGAGTTGCTCGTCGGCCACCCGGGCAAGCTGCTGACGCAGGAGTACCTGCTGCGCGAGGTGTGGGGCCAGGGCTACGGGAGCGAGAGCAACTACCTCCGCGTCTACGTCGGCCAGCTCCGCAAGAAGCTCGGCGACGACGCCGCCCACCCGCGGCTCATCCTGACCGAGCCGGGTATCGGCTACCGCTGGATCGCGGGCGAGGAGAGCCCGGAGTGACCTCGTATCCGCCACCCCGCCCGCCTCGGCGCTACTAGCGTCGAAATCATGCCTACGCGCCGGTCTCCAGTCCGGGTCGCCATCGTCCCGCACACGCACTGGGATCGCGAGTGGTACTCGCCCTTCCAGACGTTCCGACTGCGTCTCGTCCGGCTGCTCGATGCGCTGCTGCCGATGCTCGAATCCGACTTGTCGTACTCACGGTTCCTGCTCGACGGCCAGACCGCTGTGCTCGACGATTACCTCGCCGTTCGTCCCGAGGCCGCGCCCGCGCTGGCACGGCTCGCGAGCTCGGGCCGGCTCGCGATCGGCCCGTGGATGGTCCTCATGGACGAGTTCATGGTGTCGGGCGAGACGATGGTGCGCGATCTGCAGTTCGGCCTCGCGAGAGGCTCCGAGCTCGGCGGAGTCATGGACGTCGGCTACCTCCCCGACATGTTCGGCCACGTCGCCCAGATGCCCCAGCTGCTGCAGCTCGCGGGCTTCGAGCACGCGGTCGTCTGGCGGGGCGTGCCCGCCGCGGTCGAGAAGACCGCGTTCTGGTGGGAAGCGCCCGACGGTTCGCGCGTGCGTGCCGAGTACCTCTACGGCTCGTACTCCAACGGCCGCGACATTCCCGAAGACGCCAAACGGCTGGTGCTGCGCGCCCGCGACTACGAGCACGAGCTCGGCCCGGCACGCGTGCACGACATGTTGCTGATGAACGGGACGGATCATCAGATGCCGCAGCCGTGGCTCGGGCGCGTCGTCGCCGAGGCAAATTCGGTCCAGGACGAGTACGAGTTCGCGGTCACGTCGCTGCCCGAGTACCTCGCCGACCAGCCGTCCGACGGGCTCGTGACGGTCGCCGGTGAGCTGCGATCGGGCGCGCGGGCGAACCTGCTGATGGGTGTCGGGTCGAACCGGGTCGACGTGCACCGGGCGTGCGCAGCGGCCGAGCGATCGCTCGAACGGCGGGCCGAGCCCCTTTCCGCGCTGTTCGTCCCCAGCGGGCAGTACCCGCACGCGCTGGCCGAGATCGCCTGGCGCAAGCTCGTGTTGAACAGCGCGCACGACTCGTCGTGCGCGTGCAGCAGCGACGAGGTTGTCGACCAGGTCCTGGTTCGCTACTACGAAGCGCGCCAGATCGGTGACGGTCTCACGCACGACGCGATGCGCGCGCTGGCGGGTCACGTGAGCGGGCCCGCAGGCGCGACCGTCGTCGCGAACTCGACCTCTCGAGCGCGCTCCGGGCTCGTCGATGTGCGGGTGCCCGGGACCGGCCCGTGTCACTTCCTGGGTGCCGACGGCGAGCCGCACGCGGCACAACTGCTCGACGAGGTCGGCGATGACGGCTTCCAGGCAATGGTCACCGGTCAGAAGGTCCGGTGGGTGCTCGACATGATGCGCGGCACGGAGTTCGCCGGTCGCCAGATCCACGCCTACGAGGTGTCGGACGGGCAACGCGCGGGCGACCAGCACGACATCGTCCTGCACGAAGCGCGCGGAGCCGACGAACGCGTCGACCTGGCCGAGTTGAAGGAGCAGATGCTCGCGCTCGGCGAGGCCGGTCACACAATGCGCGTGCGAGTGCAGATCGCGCCGGTGCGCCACGTGCTGTTCGACGCCGGTGAGATCGACGGCTTCGGCTGGTCGTGCTTCACTCCGGCCGAGGGCCCGGCTCCCGCCCCCGCACGGGCCACCGCCGCCACGGTGAGCCACGGTTACGAGCTGTCGAACGAATACTTGCGGATAACCGTCGATCCGACCGACGGCACGTACGCCATCGAAGCCGCCGACGGTCTGCGCGTCACGGGATGCGGACGGCTCGTCGACGACGGAGACGGCGGCGACACCTACAACTACTCCCCGCCCGACGACGACGTCGTCGTCGACCGACCCGACACGGTTCGCATCGACACGCCGGAAACCGGGCCGGTACGGGCGCGGGTCACCATCCAGGCCGAATACACGTGGCCGGCGTTCGCGATCGGCGACGAGCGCTCGTGCAGCCGGCGAAGCGAGGAGATGGTCCGCGCGTCGGTGCGCACCACGCTCGAGCTGCGACCGGGGGAACGGTTCCTGCGCGTCGCGCACGAAATCGACAATCGCGCCCGCGACCACCGGCTGCGGGCACACTTCCCGCTCCCGGCCCGGGTCGACGGCTCGGACGCCGAATGCGCGTTCGCCGTGGTGCATCGTGCGCTCACTGCCGAAGGCGGCGTGCACGAGGTCGGGTTGCCGACATTTCCGTCGCGGCGGTTCGTCGACGCGTCCGACGGCACCGCCGGCCTCGCGCTGATCCACGACGGCCTCCTCGAGTACGAGGTCGTCGCCGGCGGCCACGCGCTGGCGCTCACCCTCTTGCGCGCCGTGGGTTACCTGTCTCGCACGGAGCCGCAACTGCGTCCGAACCCGGCGGGCCCGCCCAGTCCGCTCTCAGGTCCGCAACTGCCCGGACAACAGCGAGCGGAGTACGCGGTGTTGCTGCACACCGGCGACTGGCGGGCGGCCGATTGCTACGGCGCGGCCGACGCCTTCCTGGTCCCCCTGGAACGGACCCGCCTCGCCGCGGGTTCGGACGCGAGCCGGCCCCGTGCCGGCGCGGCGTTGCGTGTCGACGGCGCCGAGGTTTCCGCGGTTCATCGCGTGCCCGGCGGGCTCGTAGTGCGCGTGTTCCGCACCGGTCCCGACACCGGACGGGTGACGCTGGAACACGAAGGCGTGCCGGCGCGCGGCTTCGTCGTCGACCTGCGCGGACGACCGGTCGCAACGTTCGAAGGAGCGCTGGAGCTGCGGCCCTTCGAGATCGCGACGCTCCGGCTCAGCCCCAATTCGTAGGCACTTCGCAGGCCATTCGTAGGCGGTCGCACCGGTCGTCGTCGGAACGACGTCAGGGGCGCCCGCCCACGAGGACGAGGTCGGGTCGGAAGTAGCTGACGAGCTGCACGTATGCGCCGGTATGGGGTGCGTCGATCATGATGCCGGGTCCCACGACGATGCCGACGTGGTGGTTCGTCGGCCCGGACGTTCCGAAGAACACGAGATCGCCGGGCTGGAGCTGATCGATCGGCACATGAGGGAACGCGTCGTATTGCGCTTGGGAGCCGTGCGCCATCGAGACCCCGCCTTGGGCCCAGGCCATCATCGTCAAGCCGGAGCAGTCGAAGGCGTCGGGCCCGACCCCCGCGTAGGCGTAGGGCTTTCCGAGTTGTGCTCGGGCGTAGGCGACCGCGGCGAGCGCCCCGACCGTCGGCGCCGGGAGGTTGCCGGGGGCCGCACCGACGTCGCCGGGTATCGGTGCCGCCGCGTCGCCGTCACGCGCGTGGGCTCGGCGTGATGCCTGCTGTGCGGCGAGCCGTTGAAGCCACGCCCGCTCGGCTGCCGCGGCCGCTGCCAGGCCCTGTTGTTCGATCTTGGCGACGAGGACCCTGACGTTGGCGCTCGTCGAGTCGAGCAACTTCTGCATCGTGGCGTTGATGTGCGCGACCTCCCGGCGCGAGCTCTCCGCGGCTCGCTCCTGATCCTGCGCCGCGGCCAACTGGCCGTCGAGAGTGTCGTGTTGCGAGTTGAGCTGAGCGTCGGCGCGCTTCAGGTCGTCGAGGAGACGCCCGTCTCGCGACGCGGCCGCGGCCGCGTACTGAGCCATCGATCCGAGGTCCTGCACACTCGCCGCGTCGACTCCGATCGGGTCGCTGTTCCCGGCGCCCATGTAGAGCAGCGCGGCTCGGCTCCGGAGTCGATCGCGCAAGCGGCGAGCGCGCGCTTCGATGACGGAGATCTGCTGCTGCGTGGCAGTGATCCTGCGGTTTGCGACGGTGACCGCGCGTTGGGCTTTCAGGTATTGCTCGTCGAGCATGTCGGCGCGCCGACTGTTAGACGCGATCTGTTCTTGGATCTTCGTTGCCTGCGCGGTTGCGCCCGCGTAATCCGTCTCCGGCGAGGCGAGACCGGTATCGCCGATATGCACGCAGCCACCGACAGGATCACGACCCAGAACGCAACGCTGCGGATCACGCGCCCGGGGCGAGTGAATCCGATCCGGACCCGCCCCGCTGAACTCCGCGCCGGGATGGCGCGATCGATGGTCTCCCCCACACCGTTAACCTCGACAAACCTCACCGCCGGTTGAGTCGGACAAAGCGCGCGAATAGGTCCGTTCGAAACCTCAACATCACGCGCATCAGGGCCGAGGAGTCAGGGTGGAGGGTCAGGCGCGGAGGAGTTGGTACGTCTCTACCGGGTCGACGAAACCGGCGAGATTCTGCTTGCCCGCCGCCGCGAACGCATACCCACCGCGTACGCGCCCGAGTCGTTGTCGTAACTCGACGTCGGTGAGTGCAGTACCCGCCTCGGCGGACGCGACGAGACGTGCCGCCAGATTCACCGTCGGTCCGTAGAAGTCGCCTTGGCGCACCATCACGTCACCGAACGCCAGACCAACGCGCAGCTTCGGCAATTTTGCGGCCGCGCACGCGTCGAGGAGGTCGAGCGCCAGCGAGCACGCGACGCCGGGTGCGTTGGTCACGAACATGACCGCGTCACCGATCCGCTTGACGACGTTCGCGCCCGCGCCCGCGATCACGTCGCCTGTCGTCGCCTCGAACCGGTCGAGCATCAGCGCGAGATGAAGCGGTTCGAGGTCGTGCCACAGCCCGGTGTAGCCGGCGAGGTCCGCGAAGCCCACGGCGAGCTGCACGACGTTCAGCGCCGACGTCGGAGCCCCGACCTCGCTGTATCGCCGACCGATCGCCTGGAGATGGTGCCGGTGCATCGAGTCGATCGCCGCGGAGATGCGCGGGAGTATCGCGTTGGCCACCGCCTGGTACGTGCGCGCGACCTCGACGTACTGCCGCTGCTCCGCGAGTGGTGCCTCGATGTTCGATCGCAACAACGCCACCTCGGCCTCGGCGACCCGTCCGACGGCCTCACCCATCGTGCGTATCAGCTGCAACACCTGCGCCTGCGGCACGAACGTCGCGAGCAGTCCGAACAGGCGGAACATCTCGACGTCATCGGGACCGAAGCGGCGTTCGAAGGGACGTGGGTCGGCGAATCCGGCGCCCCGCCAGAGGGTGAGCGCGATGTCGGGATCGATCTCGGCGCGTGCGGCGGCCTCGGCGAATGTGAAGCCGTCCCGCCCTATCCGCAGCGTTCGAAACGCCGCGAAACTGAGCGCCCCTCCCTGCTCGTCGGCCTGCACCAGCTCGGGAATCGACGCGCCGATCTCGTCGAGTAGGAAGACGAACAGCTCGAGGCGCTCGACCGCGGCCGGATCGTCGGGGTCGTACAGGCCCGCGGCGACGAGGTCCTCGAGGTGTTCGGTCACGAGAATTGTTCCGGCGCGTCGACACTGGTCCCGGAGAGGGGAGCGCGCTCTCCCATCGACAACAACGAGGTGGGCGCGGCGGCCAGCAAGGTCTCTCCGACCGGCTCATCCGATGACCAGGCGGGGTCGAGTTCGGGCGCGCTAACGGTCGAACCGGGCGGTACGTCCCACAACAACGCGGGGCGCGCTCCATGCCAGCGCACCGCGAAGGAGCACAACCCTCGCCGCAGCGGCACGTCGTGCGCCGCGAGCTGCTCGCCGAGCCATGCGATTCGGAACCCCGGCAATATCTCGACCGTGCGGCCCTGCTCCCGCACGAGTGCCGCACGCGTCTCGCCGAGCACGTCGCCGCATGACCGCCTCGCGGACGACCGCCGCGCGGCGCGCCGGGCGCGCATCCGAAGTTTGGCCCACACGTCGATGGCTTCGCCGTCGAAGCCCCACGCCTCGAGTGCGACGAATGCCTCGGCCGACGGAGGCGCGAGCAGAAGATCGGCGCGCGCCGCGTCGACCGCGGATTGAAGCTGCTCCGGCAGCTCGGTGCGCAGACCGCGGTCGAGCACCCGTTCCCATGAGCGAACGATGGCCTCGGCATCGGCGAGCGCGCGCACGTCGACCGCGGCGTCGGTGAGCGCGACCCGCACCGTCGTCCGGTGCGGAACCGGGTACACCAGGAGCTCGCCGTCTTCGACCGCGCCGGGACGGCGCGCGAACGCGATGGCCGACTTCCCGTCGACGCGCACTCCGTCGTCGTCGACCGCGACCACACCCGGCGCGTCGACCACGAAGGCGACGGCGATCGCGGCGGGAGAGTCGTTCTCGATCTCGACGACGACGACGCCGCGATCACCGTCGCCAACTGCGTAGACGCGCTCGATCGCGGCGCCGCCGGAGACGCGCACCGCGGTGTGCGCGATCGGCGCGGCGTGCGGTCGCGTCCGATGCGCCGGCAGGTCGCGACCCGGCACCAGCCATTCGTTCCCGCTGCGTACGCGCCATCCGAGCCGCCGCGAGCCCTGCTGCACGGTGCCCTGCGCGTCGACCTCGGCCGTGATCCCCGTCGCCAGCGTGCCGATACCGAGCATCGCGGGAGTCGTCACCGCATCCCGTGGAGCTCGGGCTTCGCCTTGCGCAGCATCAGCTCGGGCACGAGATCTGCCGGACGGGCGCCCTCGTAGAGCACGCGGCGGACGAACGACGCGAGCGGCATCTCGACTCCATGACGCGCGGCGAGCTCCAGGACCGCCGCCGTCGTCTTCACGCCCTCCGCGACCATGTTCATCTCGTTGACGATGTCGTCGAGGGCGCGACCCTTACCGAGCTCGACGCCGACGTGACGGTTCCGGCTCTGCGGGCTGCTGCACGTCGCGATCAGATCGCCCATACCCGCGAGCCCGGCGAACGTCAGCGGATCGCCGCCCATCGCGGCGCCCAGCCGCGCCAGCTCGGCGAGACCGCGTGTCATCAGCGCGGCCTTGGTGTTGTCGCCGTACCCGAGGCCGTCGGCGATACCGGCGCCGATGGCGAGCACGTTCTTGAGCGCGCCCGCCATCTCACAACCGACGACGTCCGGGTTCGTGTAGACGCGCAACGACGGAGCGAAGAACAGTTGTTGCATTTCTTGGGCGATCGTCGTGTCCGCCATCGCCACGACCGACGCCGTCGGCTGACCGGCTGCAACCTCGCGCGCGAGATTCGGGCCGGTGAGCACGCCCACGCACGCGGGCTCGTGACCCGCGAGAACCTCGCACGAGACCTCCGTCATACGCGCGAGCGTCCCCTGCTCGATCCCCTTGGCCAGGCTCACCACGGGAACGCGCGGCCCGATGAACGGCCGCGCCTCGCCGAGCACCGCCCGCAGCCCGTGCGACGGCACGCCGAGCACCAGCACATCGGCACCGGTGCATGCCTCCTCGAGCGAAGCGGTCGCGTGCAGACGGCTCGGCAACACGATGCCCGGCAGGTATGTCGGGTTCTCGTGCGCGTCGCGGATCTGCTCCGCGAGCTCGTGCCGACGTGCCCACAACGTCGTCGCCACGTTCCCGGCCGCGACCGCCGCGACCGCAGTTCCCCACGACCCCGCGCCGATCACCGCGACGCGCGTCACGCGGGCCGCCGGTGCGAGGTTGCCGTTCCCGGATCGCGCCACCACCACGCGTCGTCTCCGGGAGCGGGCCGTTGCGGGTAGATCGCGCGCGCCCGCGCGACGCACTCGGTGATCGCATCCATGATGCGCACGGTCGCGTCCCGCACACGCTCACCTTCGGCGACGTGCACCGGCTCGCCGGCAACCGCGACCTGCGCGACGCCCCATAACAGGTGAGGCCTGCGCCCTTTCATCAACATTCGGTGCGTGCCCCAAAGGCCGACGGGGACGACGGCAACGCCGGATTCCTGCGCAAGCCGGGCGGTTCCCGACTTACCGCGCATGGGTTCCAGATCCTCGGAGATCGTGCCTTCCGGGAACACCGCGACGCATTCGCCCTTCCGCAGAGCAACGACTGCTGCGGAGAGTGCACCGGCGGATTCGATCGTTCCCCGGCGCACCGGGATCTGGTGCGCCGCTCGCAACAGCGGGCCGAGAGCCGGATTCTTGAAGAGCTCCGCCTTGGCGAGGAAGCGGACACGGCGCGCGCGCCGACCGGCCACCCAGGCCAGAGTGAGCGGGTCGAGATACGACACGTGGTTGCTCGCAAGGATCGTCGGGCCGTGTGTAGGGATGTTCGACTCGCCTTCGATCGTCCAACGCAAGCCGAAGCGCAACCAGGGCCAGAACACCGCCTTCGCGGCGGGATACACCGCGTCCACGGTCGGTAGCATACGCAGCCAATGCCGAGTCGATCCCAAGACGATGCGGGGATCGTCGTCCCGCTCCGGTCGTTCACCTTGGGCAAGGCGCGGCTCGCCGCGGCGCTCTCGGAATCCGAGCGCGAATCGCTCGCTCGTTCGATGGCGGAGTGCGTCGTGAACGCGGCCGGCGCTCGTCCGGTGGCAGTGGTTTCGAGCTCGACCGAAGTGGTCGCGTGGGCCCGCAAACGTGGCCACGACATCGTCGACGACCCCGGTTCGCTCGACGCCGCCGCCGCGGCCGGCCGGGCCTGGGCGATCAGCCGAGCGCTGTCGCGCTACGCCGTCGTCCACGCCGATCTCCCGCTCGCACGATCGCTCGACGCGGTCCTCACCGACGGCGACGCACCCGTCGCGGTGATCGTGCCCGACCATCGCAATGACGGGACTCCGGTGCTCTCGCTTCCCACCCGCGTGCCGTTCACCTTCGCCTACGGGCCCGATTCGGCGGCGCGCCACGCCGGCGAGGCGGCCCGTCGATCGCTCACCGTTCGGATCTTGCGCGACGCCGCGTTGTCGTTCGATGTCGACACCGCCGCCGATCTCGACGCGCTCGATGCGCTCCGGCGGACGGCCGCGTCCACGCCCACGAAATGACGATCGCGGTCGACCTCCCGGTCCCGCGCCGAGCGCTCGCGATCGGTGCCCACGCCGACGATGTCGAGTTCGGGTGCGGTGCGACGCTCGCAAAATGGGCCGCCACCGGCACGCACGTGACGATCTGCGTGTGCACCGATGGTTCCAAGGGAACCTGGGACGGTGACACCGAACTCGCCGCGCTCATCGCGAAGCGCGAGGAGGAACAACGCGACGCCGCCGCGATCCTCGGAGCGGTCGACGTCGTGTTCCTGCGCTACGTCGACGGCGAGCTCGACAGTGCGCTCGCGCCGCGCGCCGCGGTCTGCCGCGTGATCCGCCAGGCTCGCCCCGACGTCGTGCTCGGACACGACCCGTGGCAGCCGTATCGGATCCATCCCGACCACTACCACGCGGGGTTGCTCGTCACTGCAGGCATCGTCGCCGCGCGCGACCCGCTCTTCTTTCCCGAGCAAGGCGTCGCGCCCCACCGGCCCGCAAGCCTGCTGTGCTTCGAGCCGGGCCACGTCGATCACATCGAGAACGTCGACGGCTACGTCGATCGCAAGATCGACGCGTTGCTCGCGCATCGGAGCCAATGGCGCTCCACGATGCAGATCGACGAGCGACCCGACGAGCAGCGCGCGGTGTTCGCGGCGAAGCTACGAGCCGAAGCCCGGACCGTTGGGTTACGCGCCGGGCTGCGCGCAGCGGAGTCCTTCGCACGCATCGACAATCTCTAGGGAGACGACAGCGGCGCGACGGGAGCGGAGCGTGGAGTCGACCCGGAAAACAGGGAGACGACAGCGCCGCGCCAACGCGACGCGAAGAAGGACCCGGTTGCCCGGGTCCTTCTTCGAGACGTCCGCAGCGTTGCTATTTCTTCGCTGCGCGCTTGCGCGTCGTGCGACGCACGGCACGCTTCGCCGGCGCCTTCTTCGCGGCCTTGCGGCGCTTCTTGGCGGGAGCCTTCTTCTTGGCCGCCTTGCGCTTGGCCGGAGCCTTCTTCTTGGCCGCCTTGCGCTTGACGGTCTTCTTGGCCGCCTTGCGCTTGGTCGTCTTCCGCTTCGCGGGCGCCTTCTTCGCGGCCTTGCGCTTGGCCGGAGCCTTCTTGGCAGCCCTTCTCTTCGTTGCCTTTTTAGCCGGAGGCACGGTCACCACCTTTCCTGAGAGCTCTCACTCGAGGAAGTTCGAACTTCATAGGTCATTCGGTGCGCGAGGGAGTGCGACCCCACGCCCTACGCGATCAGGACCCTTGCACCTGGGCTTTGAACTTCGAGCCCACGGAGAACTTCGCGCTCTTGCGCTCGGGGATCTGCACCGGCGCCCGGGTGCGCGGATCCATACCAGTACGCGCTTTGCGCAACGCCGGCGAGAACGTCCCAAAACCCGGGAGCGTCACCTTCTCGCCCGCGGTGATCGCGGATTGAACGCTGTTGATGAACGCGTTGAGCGCGCTCTCGGCATCCGTCTTGCTGATGTTCGCGTCGGTCGCGATCGCGTCGACGAGTTCGCCTTTGTTCACGTAAGACCTCCACGCACTGCGTGTGTGTTCGTGTTATGAGAACGTATTCACCTAGATACGTCAAGCATTTCTCACGCAACGCGCGTGGTATCCACCACTCGTTGCGCGACTTCTGCCAAGATCGTTGGATGCGCGGAGACGCGCGTGCGGATTGCTCGGAGATCGCACGAGTCGGCGTGCCGCGACGCTTATGACGATGCTCCGCGACGGAACGTACGACGCGTTCATCATCTGGGCCGAGCAACGCGATGACGGTGTCGCGCTCGAGTGCACGATCACGTCCGGCGAACAGCGCGGCGAGGTCATCAACATCGTGACCAGCAGTTATGTCGCGCGCGATCCGCTTTCACTCGTCGGTTTGGCGTGCACGCTCATCGTGCGCGACAACGAGATCCGCGTCGCGCAATGACGGGTGTCGCGTCGATCGCGCGGCATTCGACGCGGCGCGCGCGGTGACGCGGTCTTGACGTTGGCACGCCGTTGCTACTGCACGCGCAGTCTGCTCGATGCGCGCACAGCGTGACCTCGCGCGCCGAGAACGCGTCCGCAAAAGAAATGTGGCCCGAGCGGCATTTGCTCGGGCCACATGGCACCCCGTACGGGATTTGAACCCGTGTTACCAGGATGAGAACCTGGCGTCCTGGGCCGCTAGACGAACGGGGCATGTCTCCGGCTGCGCTCGGGGGGGAGGACTCGAACCCCCAATAACAGGGCCAGAACCTGTCGTGTTGCCGATTACACCACCCCCGAATGGGTGCCCTTGCGACGCCGCTCCGGCCGCCGCAACGGAGGGCACAGTGTAGCGAGTCCCGGTACGAGCCTCTCGACCTCGCGATGCCGGTCGAGTCGGCCGTAGCCGAAGATGCGCCCGGCGGCGACACGGATGGTCTCGGTGCCGAACCGCCGCCATTCGCCCGCGCCCTTGATCGGGCTCGTGCGGGTGGGCGACGTCGCCCCTTGCAACCCGACGTCGTGCGCGACGTCTTCGACGCGCGCCGAATGGTACGGATCGGAGACGAGCACGACGCGCGTGAGGTGGCGCTCCTTCAGGAAGCGTGCAGCCGCGGCGAGCGACTGCCACGACGACCGACCGGTCGTCTCACGCAGGATCGCGCGCTCGGGGACCTGGTGATCGTGCAGATAGCTCGCACCGACGCTCGCCTCCGTGAAGCGGTCGCCCGGTTGCCGGCCGCCCGTCACGACGACGACGGGCGCGATACCGCGGCGGTACAGGTCGACGGCGTGATCGAGCCGCGCCGAGAGGATCTTCGACGCACGACCGTCGAACTGTGCTGCCCCGAGCACGATGATCGCGTCGGACGGACGGGCGTCGTCCCGGCGCGCCGCCAACCACACCTGCACGAACACGACGGACAGATACGCGAGCCCGACGGCGAACAGCGCGATGGCGACGCGCCGCGAGATCTTGAGGGCGAGCCTCACAGACGGGCGCGAGCGGCCCGCAGGCGGTTGAGGGCCGAGTCGCGGCGCAGCAGGCTGATCGAGTCGAACAGCGGCAAACCTTGGCTTCGACCCTCGATCGCGGAGTACAGGACGTGCATGACCTTGCCGGGCTTGAGGCCGAGTGCTTCGATCGCGGGCCGCGGGTCGATCTCGTCGCTCCACTCGCAATCGCGCACGAACTCGATGACGGCATCCAGGATCGCCGCCACGTTCTCGACCTTGGTCAGCTTCTCCCACGATGCGGGATCGATCTCGAGCTCGTCGTCGGGCGTGAAGAGAAACGCCATCTGGTCGGCGATCTGCACGAGCGTCGTCGCGCGTAGTTGTGCCAGCCGGACCGCGGCCTCGAAACGCGGGATGTCGAGCCGCGCGCCGTACCGCGTGCGCGCGAACGGCAGCACGACCGACACGAGGTCGGGCAGCGGCGTGGCCCGGATGTGCTCTCCGTTCATCCACTCGAGCTTCTTGGGGTCGAACGTCGCGGCCGAGGTGTTCACGCGCTCGAGCTCGAACTCGGCAACGAGCTCCTCGAGGCTGAGGATCTCGCGGCCGTCCTCGGTACCCCAACCGAGCAGCGCGAGGTAATTCAAGAGCGCCGCGGGTAGGAACCCCGCGTCGCGATACTCCTCGACCGATACGGCACCGTGGCGCTTCGACAGCTTCGCCCCGCCGGGGCCGAGGATCAGCGGCATGTGCGCGTACACCGGCTGATCGTCGTGTCCGAGGGCGCGGCGGAGCGCGAGGACGCGATGGGTCGAGTCGATGAGGTCCTCTCCGCGCAACACGTGCGTGATCTCCATGTCGAGGTCGTCGACCGCGTTCGCGAGGAAGAACACCGGCGTGCCGTTCGATCGGACGATCACGAAGTCGGAAATCGTCGACCACTCGACCGAGACCTCGCCGCGGATCACGTCGGTGAAGGAGCTGCGACCGTCGTCGGGGGTCCGGAATCGAATGGACGGCATCCGACCCTCGTCAACGCGCGCGCCCCGGTCGGCCGGGGTCAGATGGCGACACCGCCCGTCGTAGCCCGGCGGCCGGCCGGCGCGCATCGCCTGCTCGTTGCGTTCGCGGACCTCGTCCTCGGTGCAGTAACACTCGTACGCGCGCTGCTCTTCGACCATGCGGTGAGCCGCCGCGAGGTACGCGTCGAATCGCGTGCTCTGCAGGTAGGGTCCGTCGTCCCAGTCAAGACCCAACCAGCGCAGCACGTGCTGGATCTGGTCGACCGACTCCTGCGTCGACCGGGCGATATCGGTGTCCTCGATCCGGAGGATGAACGTGCCGGCGGTGTGGCGCGCGTGCAGCCAGTTGTAGAGCGCGGTACGCACGCTGCCGATGTGCAGGAACCCTGTCGGCGCGGGCGAGAAGCGGAGGCGAACCTGGCTCATCGGATCTCTGATTCTACGAGGCAACCTGGCGTCGTCACCCGCCGAGGAGCCGCTTGGCGATCACGACGCGCTGGATCTGATTCGTACCCTCGTAGATTTGCGTGATCTTGGCATCGCGCATGAAGCGCTCCGCAGGGACGTCCTTGGTGTAGCCGATCCCCCCGAGGAGCTGCACGCAATCGGTGGTGACCCGCATCGCGGTGTCCGACGCGAAGAGCTTCGCCATCGACGAGGCGCTCGCCGTCGTGGGAGTGCCGCCGAGCCCGTCGTCGAGCAGCGCGCAGGCGCGGTACACGAGCAGTCGGGCCGCGTCGACGGCGGTCGCCATGTCGGCGAGCATGAACTGCAAGCCTTGGAAGTCGGCGATACGGCGTCCGAACTGCTTGCGCTCCTGCAGGTAGCCGGCCGCGAGGTCGAGTGCGCCCTGGGCGATGCCCAGGGCCTGCGCGCCGACGAGGGGGCGCGAGCGGTCGAGCGCGCCCATCGCGTACGCGAACCCCTGCCCCGGCTCACCGATGAGGTTCTCCGCCGGTACGACACATTCGTCGAGGACGATCTCTCCGGTAGGAGAGCCTCGCACTCCCATCTTGTGCTCGAGCTTCGACACCGCGAATCCGGCGAAGTCCTTCTCGACGACGAAGCAACTGATACCGCGGTTGCCCGCTTCGGGATCGGTCTTCGCGAACACGGTGTAGAAGTCACTCACGCCCGCGTTCGTGATCCAGAGCTTGCGACCCGTCAACACGTAGTGGTCGCCGTCGCGCACCGCCTTGGTGCGCATTCCGGCCACGTCGCTCCCCGCGTCGGCCTCCGAGAGGCAATAGGACGCCTGGCACTCGCCGCTCGCGACGCGGGAGACGTACTTCCGCGCGAGCGCGTCGCCGCCGTGGTCGAGCACCGGTGTCATCGCCAGCTTCGAGATGAAGGTGAAGATCGACGACGACGCACAGACGCGCGCCACCTCCTCCACGCAGATCGCGTGGGCGAGAAAGCCTGCGCCCTGACCGCCGAGCTCCTCCGGGAACGCGAGACCCGCGAAGCCCGCGTCGTGCCACGCGTGCCACGAGTCCCACGGGTACTGCTCGTTCTCGTCGGCGCGCGCGGCATTCGGTGCGATCTTGTCTTCGGCCAGGCGCCGAACGGATGCCCGCAACTCCTCGAGGTCTGCAGACGGGGTGAAGCTGGTCAACCGCGAACCTTTCGCCGCGAAGCTCGGGCGCCCGTTACCCCGACGCCGCGAGCGTGGGCATCGAGGCGCGCCACGACTCGATCTCGGCGGCCGCCTGGGGCGTGCGCATCCGCAGCAACGCATCGGGCACTGCGTCGACGAGCGCGCGCCTTCGCCGATAATCGTGGCCGGCCTCGTGCACGAGGGCCGATCGCGCCTTGACGAAGGTGTCGGTTGCGCTGGCGTCGTATCCGAGCAGCGCCACGACGAAATCGACGTCGCCGATCACAGGGGCGCGACCGAACAGCGAGGCGCGCTTGCCCGCGATCTCGGCGATCACCGCGACCGAGTCGTCGGCGTGTTCGAACGGACCGAGCCGCAACCGGTCCCGGGCCCGCTGGGCGAGCGTGTACGCATAGCCGACGTTCGGACCCGGACGCCCGAACAACGCGCCCTCAGGCTGGTGCGGGCCGAGGTCGCCGGGACGGTCGGCGCGCCAGTCGGTCGCCGCCGGCAGTGCCACACCGGGAGGCAGGTTCTGCTGTTGGCGCGGCCGAGCACTCGGATCGGGCGGCACGAACGGATCGGTCGGCACGAGAGCCGACACTACTTCGACCGAGATCGGCCGGACCGCGCCGGCCCGGGCCATCGGTCAGCGACCGGCCACCTCGGCGCGCAGCAGACCGAAATGGATCGAGTCGAGAAGGGCCTGCCACGAGGCCTCGATGATGTTCTCGTTCACACCGATGGTCGTCCAGGTGGCCTCGCCGTCGGTGGAATCGATCAACACCCGCGTCGCGGCGCCGGTGCCCTTGTTCGTATCGAGCACGCGGACCTTGTAGTCGGTGAGGTGTAACCGCTCGAGCGCGGGGAAGCTGCCGTCGAGCGCGGTTCGGAGCGCGCAGTCGAGCGCGTTGACCGGACCGTTGCCCTCGGCGGTCGCCACGACTCGCCGTCCGCCGATGTGGACCTTGACCGTCGCCTCCGTCATCACCGTCGCCCGCGTCTTGTCGGTGAGCGTGCCGACACCAACGTTGTCGTCGGTGATCACCCGGAACGACTCGACCTGGAACCAGTCCGGATCCCAGCCGGTGGCGCGCCGCATCAGTAACTCCAGCGAGCCGTCGGCGACCTCGAAGTGGTAACCCTCGTGCTCCAGTCGCTTCAACGTCTCGACGACCTCGGCGAGCTGCGGGCCGTCGAGCCGGAGACCGAGCTCTTTCGCCTTGAGCCCGAGCGTCGACTTGCCCGCGAGCTCCGACACGACGAATCGCGTGCCATTGCCCACGATCTCGGGAGATACGTGCTCATACGCGTCCGGCCGTTTCGCGATCGCGCTCGTGTGCAGCCCGGCCTTGTGCGCGAACGCCGAATGGCCCACGTAGGCGGCCTGCGGGTTGAGCGGCATGTTCACGAGCTCTGCGACGTGGTGCGCGACCGGTGTGAGCCGCTCGAGCCGATCGCGCGGGATGGTCTCGTACCCCATCTTGAGGGTGAGATTCGGGATGATCGTCGTGAGGTTGCAGTTGCCGGTGCGCTCGCCGTAGCCGTTGATCGTGCCCTGCACCTGCGTCGCACCGCCGCGCACGCCGGCCAACGCGTTCGCGACGCCGGTGCCCGCGTCGTCGTGAGCATGTACCGCGATCGTCACGTCGGGGCCGAAGTAACGGACGACCTCGGCGACGGCCTGCTCAACTTCGTGTGGCAGCGCACCGCCGTTCGTGTCGCAGAGAACGAGATGGCTCGCACCCTTCGTCGCCGCGGCTTCGAGCACACGCAGCGAGAACTCGGGATTGCGCTTGAAACCGTCGAAGAAGTGTTCGGCGTCGAAGAGCACCTTCATCCCCGAGCGACGCAGGAACTCGACCGAATCGCCGACCATCGCCACGCCCTCGTCGAGCGTCGTTCCCAGCGCCTCGGTGACGTGGTAGTCCCACGACTTGCCGACGATGCACACGGTCGCGACGTTGGCCTCGACGAGATGTCGCAACGTGTCGTCGCTGTCGACCCTTCCCTTGACCCGGCGGGTCGATCCGAACGCGACGAGTGTGCTCGTCTCAAGCCTCAGCTCGTTCGGAACACGGCGGAACAGCTCGTCGTCCTTCGGGTTCGCACCGGGCCAACCGGCCTCGATGTAGTGCACACCGAGCCAGTCGAGTTGTTCCGCGATCCGCAGCTTGTCCTCGACCGTGAGCGAGATCCCTTCGAGCTGCGACCCGTCCCGAAGAGTGGTGTCGTAGATTTCAATCCTCATACGAGCTCGCACCAGTCTTTGTACTTGTCGATCTGGCCGCGCACGGCTTTGGCGTACTCGGCCGCGATCGTCCCGGTCATCGGGCCCGGGCACGGGATCGTGCGGTCGTCGACGGAGTTCACCGCGCTGACCTCGGCCGCGGTGCCGCACACGAACATTTCCTCCGCGACGTAGAGGTCGCTACGTGACAGGTCGTCGACACGAACCTCGAAACCGTGGTCGCGTGCGATCGTCATCGCCGAGTCCTGCGTGATTCCGGGCAGCGCGCCCGCCGAGGTCGGAGGCGTGACGAGCACGCCGCGCCGCGCCGCGAAGATGTTCTCGCCGGTGCACTCGGACACGAGCCCATCCGGGTTGAGCATGATCGCCTCGTCGTAACCGGCCTTGAGCGCTTCGACCTTCGCGAGCGACGAGTTCACGTAATTGCCGGTCGTCTTCGACAGCGGCGGCATCGTGTTGTGATCGTGGCGTGTCCAGCTCGAGATCTTCATGCGCACGCCCTTGGTGACGGCATCGTCACCGAGGTAGGCGCCCCACGGCCAACACGCGATCGCGACGTCGACCGGACACGGCAGGGTGTTGAGCCCCATCTCGCCGTAGCCGTAGTACGCGATCGGCCGGACGTAGCACGACGAGAGTCCTGTAGAGCGCACGGTGTCCTTTGTCGCCTGCACGATCTCATCAACCGTGTAGGGGATCTCCATCATCATGATCTTGGCGGAGTCGAACAGCCGCACGACGTGCTCGGTGAGCCGGAACACCGCCGGGCCCCGCTTCGTCTCGTACGCGCGGATGCCTTCGAAGACTCCGGTGCCGTAATGCAAGGAGTGCGTGAGGACGTGCATCCGCGCGTCGGCCCACGGGATGAGCTCACCGTTCATCCAGATCTTCTCAGTCGGCGTGATGGGCATCGCGGGGCCTTTCGTCGAGCACGCGGCGTGAGGAGGCGACGTCAGCAGGCGGCGGCGATCGCATCGCCGATCTGCGTGGTCGTGCCTTTTATATCGTCGGTTGTGTCCAGAGCCTTTTGAATTCGGGCCACTGCGTCGCCCTCGCCCAGGAAATCACACATCATGGCGGCCGAGATCACGGCGGCCCGAGGGTCGGCCTGCCCCGTGCCCGCGATGTCGGGAGCGGAGCCGTGGACCGGTTCGAAGAGCGATGGGCCGGTCCGGGCCGGGTTGAGGTTCGCCGACGCCGCCCGACCGATGCCACCACCGATCGCGCCGCCCAGGTCGGTGAGGATGTCGCCGAACAGGTTGTCGGTGACGATCACGTCGTAGCGCCCGGGATCCTGCACGAAGTAGATGCACGCCGCGTCGACATGGTTGTAGGCCGTACCCACATCGTCGAACGAACGAGCGACATCGTCGAACGTGCGTTGCCACAGGTCACCGGCGAAGGTGAGCACATTCGTCTTGTGCACGAGTGTGAGGTGCTTGCGATCGCGTGATCGGGCAAGCTCGAACGCAAACCGCACGCAACGTTCGACGCCCGCGCGCGTGTTCACGGAGCCCTGCGTCGCGATCTCGTGCGGCGTGCCTTGGCGCAGGAACCCACCCTCACCCGCGTATGCTCCTTCGGTGTTCTCACGTACCACGAGGAAGTCGACACCGTCGTTGTGTCGGCCGGGCCCGGCCTTGAACGGTCGCAGGTTCACATAGAGGTCGAGCGCGAAACGCATCTTCAACAACAGGCCACGCTCGAGCACACCCGGCGGAACCTCGGGCGTCCCGACGGCACCGAGCAGGATCGCGTCGAGCCCGCGCAGCTCATCGAGCACGGCATCGGGGAGCACCTCGCCGGTCGCCAGGTAACGGCGACCGCCGAGGTCGTACTCGACTTGGTCGAGCTCGACGCCCGCGGCGCGCACGACGTTGAGGGCTACGCGCACGACCTCGGGGCCGATACCGTCGCCGCCGATGATCCCGACCCGATGGGCCACGGGCTCTGTCCTTTCCGATTCGGTGCGCTCACGAAAAAACCGCCCACGCAGGCGTGGACGGCTGATGCGAACGCCGGGGCGGCGCTCGCTTATCGAATGACGATGACCGAGAGGTGCACGGGCATGAAGGCACCAGGATCGCAGCAGATCACAACAATGTCAAACCACATCACCGCTCCCCGTCGCAGGCAACGCTCCGCGCCGCGCGCGAAAAAGTGCCCCGTCGCCGGATTCGGCCGAGGGACCGAACTACCCTGCCCGTCATGAGCGAGCCCCACCTCTCGCCCCAAGCCTACGCGCGGCTGAAGGCAGAATTGGAAGAACGGACGACGACGCGCCGGCGCGAGCTCTCTCTGTGGATCGAGCGAGCCCGTGAGCACGGTGACATCTCCGAGAACGCCGATTACGACGCGGCGAAGAACGAGCAGGGTCACAACGAGGCTCGCGTCCGCCAACTCGAAGCGATGCTCAAGAACGCGATCGTGATCGACTCCAGCGCTGCCGGTGACGTGGTGGAGCCGGGCACGCTCGTCGACCTTCGATACGAGGACGACGACGATCTCGTGACCTATCTCGTCGGCTCCATCGAGGAACGACACGAGAAGTACGACGTCTTGTCGACGAACTCGCCGCTCGGCCAGGCCCTCCTCGGCAAGGCACCCGACGCGACAGTGACGTATCAAGGTCCAAAGCGCGAGATGTCGGTCACCGTCGTCGCGGTGCGGCTACCCGATTAGGTGGCGTGGCCGACTTAGGCGACGCGGCCGATCAGGTGTACGCGGGCCGACCGAACCCGCCGCCACCCGGCGTCAGTATCCGAACGACGTCGCCGCGCTGCAATCGCACCGTGCACTTGTCGGCGAGCCGCTGCGCTCGGGCCGCCTCACCGCCGACAAGCAACCAATTCTCGCCGGCGGCGCCCGGCTCGCCCCCCGCGATGCCCCACGGGCGAGACGTTCGCCGCTCGGTGATCAGCGAGAGGGTCGCGTCCTCGAGCATCTCGAGCTCTCGGACGATGCCGTCACCTCCGGCGGCGAGCCCGGCGCCGCCGCTGTTCGTCCTCAACGCGTAACGGCGGACGCGCATCGGGAACGCGCGTTCGAACGCTTCGACCGGCGTGTCGCGCGTGTTCGTCATCGCGGTGTGCACGCCGTTCATCCCCGCGCTCCCGTCCGGCCGTCCGCCCTGGCCGCCACCGATCGTCTCGTAATACACCCAGCCCTCGCCGCCCACGAGAAGGTTGTTCATCGTTCCTTGCGACGCGCCGCCGACGCGATCCGGCGCCGCCTGCGCGAGCGCGCCCAGGCACACATCGGCGACCCGCTGGCTCACCTCGACGTTGCCGGCGCCGACCGCGACGGGCATCCGCGCGGACACGATCGAGCCCGGGGGTGTGATCACCCGCACCGGACGAAACACGCCGCCGTTCGCCGGGAGATCGGGATCGACGACCGAGCGCAGCGCAAACGCCACCGCGCTCACGGTCACGGCCTCTACCGCATTGACCGACCCCGCGCGTTGCGCGTCGGTACCCGCGAAGTCGAAGGTGATCGTGTCGCCCAGCACGGTGACCTTCACGCAGATACGCGCCGATCGCGCGTCGCCCGGTCCGCCCGTCGAGTCGAGCACGTCGTCGAACCGATACTCACCATCGGGAAGGGCGTCGATCGCGGCGCGCATGCGCCGTTCGCCGTATTCCACGATCTCGGCGAGTAGCTCCGGCACGGGCATGAGCTCGCGCAGCCTGGCGATGCCCAATCGGTTCGCGCCCAGCTGCGCGTCGAGATCGCCGCGCCGTTCGTCGGGCGTGCGCGACGCGGCGACGACGAGAGCCTCGACCTCCCGCGTCCAACGTACGGGCGGGATTCGCAGCCCTTCCTGGAATATCTCCGTCGCGTCGGGCGGCAACGAGCCGGGAGCCATCCCACCGACGTCCGCGTGGTGCGCGCGGTTCGCCGCCCATCCGATCAGCGCTCCGCCGTCGGCGTGCGCGGGCGCGACGAACGTGATGTCGTTGAGATGCGTCCCGCCGGCGAACGGATCGTTGACGACGATCTGATCGCCGGGACGGAGACCCTCGCCACACGAGTCGATCGCGGCGCGGACCGCGGCGGGCATGGAGCCGAGGTGCACGGGGATGTGCTCGGCTTGTGCGAGCAGCGTGCCGTCGGCGGTGAACACCGCACACGAGCAGTCGGCGCGCTCCTTGATGTTGGGGCTGTACGCGGCCCGCCGCAACACCGCGCCCATCTCGTCGGCCACGGCCGCGAGCCGTGAGATCCACACCTGAAGCGACGCCGGATCCATCGCTACCCTCCCCCGCGGACGATCCACGCCCCCAGCTCTGCCGGCTCGGCCCGCCAGCCTTCCGGAACCCACACCGTGCAGTCGGCTTCGGCCACGACCGCAGGGCCGATCACTCGGCGCCGGTCGACATCGGGCAGATCGGTGATGCGCAACGGAGCAGCGATCGACGCGCGCGCCCGCACTGCGATCACCTCGATCGGGGCGCCCGGACGAACGTGGCCGTTGCGCCTCTCGTGCTCCGCCGGGAATTCATCGGGAGAGGCCACCGTCAACTCGTGACTCTGGCCGACGTAGCGACAGTCGACCGCGGTCTCGACGATCGCGTCCGCTCCCACCCGGGAGCGCGCTTCGCGTTCGACGCGCGTGAGTGCACCGGCCAGTGATCCGCCGCGGAAGGTGTGAACCACCTCGCGAGCCTTCGGTGCGCACAAAAGACCCGCGGCCGAGCACACGCCGGCGCGCGGCGGCACAACGACCGCACGCATCCCGAGCGCGTCGGCGATCGCGCAGGCATGCAACGGTCCGGCGCCTCCGAATGCGACGAGCACGAGCTCCGTCGGATCGACACCGCGCTCGACGGTCACGGCGCGCACTGCGCGTTCCATCGCCGCGTCGACAACGCGCACGACTCCTTCGGCGGTGACTCCCGCTCGCTCGAGCGCGCGCCGAGCCGCGGCCCCGTCGAGCCGACCGAGATCCGGGAAGGCCGAGCCGGCCGGGATACGGCCGAGCGCGAGATCGGCATCGGTGACCGTGGGGTCGGTGCCGCCGCGGCCGTAGCATGCAGGCCCGGGTACTGCTCCGGCGCTGCGAGGGCCGACGACCAGGGCTCCCCCGGCGTCGAGCCGGGCGATCGAGCCACCCCCGGCGCCGACGGTGTGCACGTCGAGCGCCGGCAGCCGGATCGGGAAGCCCGCGACGACGCGCTCGGAGGTCGGTTCGGGCACGCGACCGCGCACGAGGCATACGTCGGTGCTCGTCCCGCCCATGTCGAAGCTCACCGCGTCGGCGAAGCCACATGCGGCCGCGACCTCAGCTGCGGCGCGCACGCCGCCGGCGGGTCCCGACAGCAGCAACGACGCCGCCGCGCGCGCGCCACCGTTCACCGGCACAAGTCCGCCCGCCGAGGTCATGACCAGGGCTTCGGACGCGAACGCCGCGAGCTGCATCAGATACGGCGCGCACGCGGGCTCGAGGAATGCTTCGACGACCGTCGTAACCATGCGTTCGTATTCGCGGAACTCCGGACTGACCTCGTGCGAACACACGACGAGCTCAGACCGTGCGGCGCGTAACGCGTCGGCGACCTCGCGCTCGAGCCGGGCGTCGAGATCGGAGTGCAGCAGACACACGGCGATCGAGTCGATCTCGTCGACGATCTCGGGCAGTGCACCGTCGAAGGGCTCGATCTCGACGCCGCGCGCGTCGAGGCGACCGGAGACCTCGAACCGCAGCGCGCGCGGCACGAGCGGTTGCGGCCGGTCGACGAAGGGGTCGTAGAGCGAGGGCCTGACCTGCCGCGCGATCTCGATCTCGTCGACGAAGCCACGCGTGGCGATCAGCGCGACCCGGGCGCCCCGCCGCTCCAGCAGGGCGTTGGTGGCGACCGTCGTGCCGTGGGCAAGCACGTCGACCCGACCCCGGCCGTCGACGGCATCGACCGCCCGTTCGACCGCTCGCGCCGGATCCTCCGGTGTCGACGCGACCTTGGCGACCCGACCGTCGGCGGCGACGACGTCGGTGAACGTCCCGCCGCTGTCGATTCCGAGTCGCACACCCGGACGCTACTCAGGCGCCGACGACCGAATCGCGTGACATGTTCATGGGTCGATTCCACGCTCCGCTCCCTTCGGTCGCTGCGCTGTCGTCTCGCTTCCTACTGCAGCACGACCTCGCGGGTTTGTATGAGATACCCGCGCGACCGGACGGTCCGGATCTCGAGACCCACGGGTGCGATGCGGCGGCGCAACCGCAGCACGTGCACGTCGAGCGCGTTGCGCGTCGGCACACCCGACGGCCAGGCGCGATCGGCGAGCATCTCGCGGGTGACGACCGCACCGAAACGGTCGAGCAACACGCCCGCGAGCGCCTGCTCGACCGGTGAGAGCGAGACCCAGGCGTCGCGATGATGGAGCAAGCCGTCCTCGTCGAGCAGCGGCCGCACCGCATGCCGGCCCGAGCGCAACACGAGCGCGTGCCTGCGGGCATCGACCTCCCATTCCGGCGCCCCGGGGGTCACCCAGTCCTCGAGGCAGTCGACGGGCAACGGCAGCTCTCCGTCACCGTCCGCCACGACCAGCAACCGTGGAATGCGCAGCTCCCGAAGCTCGGCCAGCCGCTGCGCGTCAGCGGGCCATCGGACCACCTCGACGTTCACGGAGCCGACGGTAGGGCCAATTTGTTACGCCCTTGTTACCCCCCCGTGACGTGCGAGGGGTTGCCGGTGCCGCGCAGCGTGGCCGAGAGGTCGGCCGCCGCGGCCGCGACCGAAGCCCCCAACCGGCGGCCGGGATGCAATCCGAGCCGGTCGATCGGGCCGCTCACGCTGATCGCGGCCGCGACCACGCCGGGCCTGTCGAAGACCGGAGCGCTCACACTCGCGACGCCGGCTTCCCGTTCGCCCGCGCTCGCGGCCCAGCCGCGCCGACGCACGGCCGCGACCTCACTCGCCGTGATCTCGAACCGGGACGCGTCGCTCGCCCACGCGAGGAGCACCTTGCCGCCCGAGCCGCGATCGAGCGGCAACACTGCGCCGAGCGGCACGGTGTCACGCAGACCGCTCGGCCGCTCGTGCACCGCGACGCAGACGCGGTGGTCACCCTCGCGTACATAGAGTTGCGCGCTCTCGCCGGTTGTCTCACCCAGGCGAGCGAGCACCGGACGCCCGGCATCGGGCAGCCCGCGGCCCGCTACTGCACCCCATGCCGCCAGGCGCCGACCGAGCACGAAGCGCCCGTCGGCGTCGCGCGCCAGCACGCCGTGGCGTTCGAGCGCAACCGCGAGCCGATACGCGGTCGGGCGCGGAAGATCGGTCGCACGCTGGAGCTCGGCGAGAGAGCAGGGTCCTCCGCGCGCCACCGCGTCGAGAACCAGCACGGCGCGATCGACCACCTGGATGCCGCTTGTTACACTGACCACCTAGCGATACTAGCGTCTCATACACTGAGACAGGAGCAACCCATGGCGACGACCCCGAAGACCGCAACCCCGAAGACCGCAACCCCGAAGACACTGACCCCGAGGACAGCGACCCCGAGGACAGCGACCCCGAGGACACTGTCCGAGAAGCTCTGGGAGCGCCACGTCGTCCACTCCGCGTCCGACGAGCCCGACCTCCTCTACGTCGACTTGCATCTGGTGCACGAAGTGACCTCGCCGCAGGCGTTCGACGGTCTGCGCGCCGCGGGCCGACGTGTGCGCCGACCCGAGCTCACCGTGGCGACGATGGACCACAACGTGCCCACCGCCGGCCTCGACAAGCCGCTGACCGATCCGATCTCCGCCAAGCAGATGGACGTGCTCGCGCGCAACTGCGAAGAGTTCGGTATCCGGCTCTACGGCATGCGCGATCCGGGGCAAGGGATCGTCCACGTCATCGGACCGGAGCAGGGACTCACGCAGCCGGGCATGACGATCGTGTGCGGCGACAGCCACACCTCTACCCACGGCGCATTCGGCGCGTTGGCATTCGGCATCGGCACGAGCGAGGTCGAGCACGTGCTCGCGACTCAGACGCTGCCGCAGATGAGGCCCGGGACGATGGCGATCACGGTCGACGGCAACGTGCCCTCGAGCGTGTCGGCCAAGGACATCGTGCTCGCGATCATCGCCCGCATCGGCACGGGCGGTGGCATCGGCTCCGTCATCGAGTACCGCGGTTCGGCGATCCGTGGCCTGTCGATCGAGGGCCGGATGACGGTCTGCAACATGTCGATCGAAGCCGGCGCCCGCGCCGGCCTGGTCGCCCCCGACGACGCGACGTTCGCGTACGTCAACGGGCGGGAGTTCGCACCGCAAGGCGCGGAGTGGGAACGCGCGGTCGACGACTGGCGAACGCTCGTCACCGACCCCGACGCCGCCTTCGACAAGGAGGTCTTCATCGACGCGACAACGTTGCGACCCCACGTGTCGTGGGGTACGAATCCCGCGCAGACGATCCCGATCGACGACACCGTTCCCGATCCCGATACTTTCAGCGACGAATCGGCGAGGGAGTCGGCCAAGCGGGCACTCGTGTACATGGGTCTGAAGGCGGGTACACCGATGCGCGACATCGCGGTCGACACCGTTTTCATCGGCTCGTGCACGAACTCGCGGATCGAGGACCTGCGGGTCGCGGCGGCCGTCGCCCGCGGTCGCCAGGTCAAGACCGGCGTGCGGACGCTCGTGGTTCCGGGGTCGGCCGCGGTCAAGGCCCAAGCCGAGTCGGAAGGCCTCGACCGGGTGTTCCGCGAAGCCGGTTTCGACTGGCGCGAACCGGGCTGCTCGATGTGCCTGGCAATGAATCCCGACAAGCTCGCCCCGGGCGAGCGTTGCGCATCGACGTCGAATCGCAACTTCGAAGGCCGTCAGGGCAAGGGCGGCCGCACGCACCTCGTCTCGCCCGCGGTCGCGGCCGCGACCGCGATCGCGGGTCGCTTCTCGACTCCGGAAGACCTGAGCTGATGGAGAAGGTAAATGTGATCACCGGGCGCGGATTGCCGCTGGTGCGCTCCGACGTCGATACCGATCAGATCATCCCGAGCGACTGGCTGAAGCGCGTCGAGCGCACCGGTTTCGGCGAGGGATTGTTCTCGGAGTGGCGCGAGAACTCCGATTTCGTGCTCAACCAGGCGCGCTACGAGGGCGCAAACGTTCTCGTCGCGGGCCCGAACTTCGGCACCGGCTCGTCACGAGAGCACGCCGTTTGGGCGCTCATGGACTATGGCTTCCGGGCGGTGCTCTCGACGCGCTTCGCCGATATCTTTCGCAATAACGCGGGCAAGATGGGCCTCGTCGTCGCGGCGATCCCCGAGGCCGCGGTTCACCGTCTCTGGGAAGCAATCGAGGAAGACCCGAACCTCGAGATCGTCGTCGACGTGGAGCGCAAGCGCGTCGCCGCGCCGGCCATCGACCTCGATGTCTCGTTCGAGCTCGACGACTTCACGCAATACCGATTGCTCAACGGTCTCGACGACATCGGTCTGTCGTTGCGACACGCCGACGCGATCGACGTCTACGAGTCGACCAGGCCAACCTGGCTGCCGTCGGCCCTGGCATAGCCGCCGGCTCAGGCGGCGGGTTCGTACAGGTCGGCCATCTGGCGCGCGACCCACACGTCGGCGAGCTCGTGCGCGAGGTCGACCGTGTGCGCGCTGCCGGCCAGGTACTCGAAGAAATCGATGACGCTCATCACACGTCCTCCGCAGGATTGCCCGATGTCGCTATTGCGACGTTCAAGTTTCGAAGTTGGGTGATTGTTCCCGCCCGTGGCCCCGGGTCATGCGACCGCGGGCCGTGTCGCGGCGATCACCGCAAGCTCGCGCCACTTCCAAAAGCACTCACAATTCTCGAATCCGAGGTCGTTCAACCAGGTCAGATGCTGTTCGACGCCGACGAGCTGATTGGACGGGTCGTCGTCGGCGGGCGTCCGCCCGAGTGCTGCGAGAAATTCGAGATGGAGCGCTTCGGTGGGCGACGCCACGTGCTCGGCGTTCACGAAGAGCCCACCCGGACGCAAGATTTCGAACACCTCGCCGTAAAGCGCGCGTTGGCGAGCGGGCGCGCAGTGGTGGATCGCGAAGCTCGACACGACCACGTCGAAGTCGCCGAGTGCGCTCTGCAGGGGCTGATCGAGATCGTGCCGGTCGATCTCGACCCGAGTGTCGCCCGTGAAGCGATCCCGGGCGCGGCGCAACATCTCGTCGCCGAAATCGAGACCGATTCCGGTCGCGTCCGGTCGCGCCGCGAGCACGAGCCCGAGCGTGACTCCGTCGCCGGTTCCGAGATCGAGGATCCGCTCGACCCGCGCCGGTAGCAGCTCGCACAGGACTTCGAGCGCGTCGACACGGTGCGGGAGCGTGTCGCGCTCGCGCAAGTAGGCGAGGGCATGCTCCTCGTTGACCCACAGATTCACGGTCACGTCAGGGGCCGACAGTGCTCTCGCGGACCTCGTCGCGGCCGCGCAGGCGTACGAGCTTGTTGACCGCGTTGAGGTACGCGCGCGCAGAGGCTTCGACGACGTCGGTCGCGACGCCCCGACCCGTCACTTTGCGCCCTTCCGCGTCGACGGTCACCGTCACCGCGCCCAGCGCGTCGGCGCCACCTGTCACCGACGAGACCTGGAAGTTGCCGAGAACGCCCTGCACGCCCGTCGCCTCGCCGATGGCCGCGATCGCGGCGTCGATCATGCCGTCTCCAGTGCCGCCGGCTTCGATCTTGCCGTCGGCATCGGTGAGCACCACTCGGGCGGACGGTGGGGTGCTGGTGCCGCCGCGAACCTCGAGCTCGTGCAAGCCGTAACGATGTACCTTGCCGCTCCCGATCTCCTCCGCGATGATCGCCTCGAGATCGGCGTCCGTGATCGCGACCTTCTTGTCGGCGAGCTCCTTGAAGCGCACGAACGCGCTGTTCAGCGCGTCGCCCTGCACGTGAATTCCCATCTTCTCGAGCGTGTCGGCAAACGCGTGGCGACCCGAGTGCTTGCCGAGCACGATCTGCGCCGCTTCCTGGCCGACCGTCGAAGCGTCGATGATCTCGTACGTCTCACGGTCTGCAAGCACACCATGCTGATGAATGCCGGCTTCGTGCGCGAACGCGTTGCGACCGACGACGGCCTTGTTGTACTGCACGTGGTAGCCGGTCAGACGCGCGACCATGCGCGAGGTACGGGCCAGCTCCTCCGTGCGAACGTTCACGTCGACCGCGTCGAAGTAGTCGCGCCGGGTCCGGATCGCCATCACGACCTCTTCGAGCGCGGCGTTGCCCGCACGCTCGCCGAGCCCATTGACCGCGCACTCGACCTGACGCGCGCCGTTCGAGACGCCGGCGAGCGAGTTCGCGACCGCCAGGCCGAGATCGTTGTGGCAGTGCGTCGAGACGATGAAATCGCCCCGCACGGTCTCGATGACGTACTTGATCAACTGCCCGTAGTCCTCCGGTACCGCGAAGCCGACGGTGTCGGGGATGTTCAGCGTCGTCGCGCCGTTGTCGACCGCGATCTGGCACACCTCGCACATGAAGACGGGATCGGAGCGGTACCCGTCCTCGGGCGAGAACTCCACGTCGACGACGTAACCCTTGGCCCGCGCCACCGCCGCCCCGGCCTCGTGCTTCACCTGCTCGGGAGTCATGCGGAGCTTCTTTTCCATGTGAATCTTCGACGTCGCGATGAACACGTGGATGCGCGGCTTCACGGCGTGGCGAACCGCCTCCCACGCCCGGTCGACATCTTTGAAGCCGGTGCGCGAGAGGGCGGTGATGATCGGCCCCTTCACTGCCTTGGCGATGGCCTCGACCGACTCGAAATCGCCATCGGACGCGATCGGGAAGCCGGCTTCGATCACGTCCACGCCGAGCCGGGCGAGCTGGTCGGCGATCTCGAGCTTCTCGGTGACGTCGAGCGAGATACCGGGCGACTGCTCGCCGTCTCGAAGGGTCGTATCGAAGATCCTGACCGTGTCCATAACTCTTCACTCGCTCTCTGCGGGCCGGGATACCCGGCCCGTTGCTGCAACGAAAAACCCTCCGGCCGGTCGGCACGGAGGGTCGAGCGCGAGCACCAACGGGCGCTCGCGCCTACATAAGGAGGAGGACCAGCAGAGCTGCGGAAGCCGTTGTCTCCTTGCGCATAAGTCGCTCCAGTGTGCCAGCGTCGATCGCGTTCGTCAAACCTTCGGTCGGCAGCCACCGGCCCGCGCATGAGAGAATTCGCCGGATGGAGCACTCTGACGGGCCGGCCGATGCATAAGGCGCTGAAGCGGGCACTCGGCGCCGGGATCCTCGGCGGCATCGCATATGCGGCGTGGCGCGCCTGGAGCGCAAGGGCGGAGGAGCGACCGCGAGGCGTGGAATGGTCGACGGCGCCGTTCCCCTTCCCGCCCGTTCCGCGCGACGCGTCCGCCGCGCCGGCCGAGCCGGCCACGGATGCGTCCGCCGCGCCGGCGACGGCAGCCGAGCCGGAGCAGTGGGTCGAGCCGAACGCCGACGGCAGCTGCCCGCCGACCCATCCGATAAAAGCGAAGCTCGCGAGCGGGATCTACCACTCGCCGGGGGGCGCGAACTACGCGCGCACGAAGCCCGACCGTTGTTACGCCGACGATGCCGCTGCCGCCGCCGACGGGCTACGGCCCTCGAAGTTCTAGCGGCCTCAACCGAGATCAATGGCGCGAGCCGACTGCACGCCTTCCTGGCGCGTCACGTGCTGGACCACCTTGTCCGCTACCGCCGTTTCGGTCGCGATCACCATCAACGCCGCCTCACCGCTCGGGCTCTGCCCGACGTCCATGTTCGAGATGTTGATGCCGGCGTCACCGAGCACCGTGCCAACGCGACCGATCATGCCCGGGCTGTCGTCGTTGTGCACGACGAGCATGTGCCGCGCCGGCGGTAGGTCGACCTGGTGGCCGTCGATCCCCACGATGCGCGGCGCCTGGTGTTTGCCGAACAGTGTTGCCGCGACGTGCGTGCCCTGATCGCCGCGAACGACGATGAGATTCACGTAATCGCGCGCGTCGGACGACTTCGTTTCACGCACCGAGATGCCGCGTTGTTCCGCGATCTGCGGAGCATTGACGTACGACACCGGCTCCGTGACCACGGGGGCGAGCACGCCCTTCAACACCGACAGGGTGAGCACGCGGCAGTCGTAGTCGGCGATCTCGCCCTCGTATTCGATATTGAGCGTCGAGGGCGCGCCTCCGGCCAGACCCGTGAACAGGCGTCCGAGCCGCTCGGCCAGCGGCAGGAACGGGCGCACGCTCTCGGAGGCCTCGGAGGCGGCGACGTTGACCGCGAACGGCACGAAGTCGCCGCGCAACGCGAGGATCACCTGCTCCGCGATCGTCTCCCCCGCCTTGTCCTGGGCCTCGGCGGTCGACGCGCCGAGGTGCGGCGTGACGACGACGTTGTCCAGCGCGAACAGCGGCGATTCGGTGGTCGGTTCCTTTGCAAACGTGTCGATCGCGGCGCCGCCGAGCCGGCCGTCGGCGATGGCCGCCGCCAGTGCGTCCTCGTCGACGATGCCGCCGCGACCCGCGTTGACGAGACGTAGGCCGGGCTTGGCGTGGGCGAGCACCGACGCATTGATGAGCCCGACCGTCTCGGGTGTCTTCGTGGCGTGAATCGAAACGAAGTCGGAGATCGCCACCAGCTCCTCGACCGTCGGAAGGAGCGCCACGCCGAGCTGACGCGCCCGATCCGAGCTGACGAACGGGTCGTACGCGATGAGCCGCATGCCGAACGAGTGCGCGCGTTGTGCGACGAGCACACCGACGCGTCCGAGACCGACGATGCCGAGCGTCTTGCCGTGCAGCTCGACACCTTCCCATTTCGACCGGTTCCAGGCACCGGCCTTCAGGTCGGCGTTGGCCTGGGGGACGTTGCGCGCCTGCGCGAGGAGGAGCGCGAGCGTGTGCTCGGCCGCCGACAGGACGTTGGACTGGGGGGCGTTGACGACCATCACGCCTCGCCGTGTCGCCTCGACGACGTCGACGTTGTCGAGTCCGATACCCGCCCTCCCGACGACGACGAGTTCGGTCGCCGCTTCGAGCACTTCGGCCGTGACCTGGGTCGCGCTGCGGATCACGAGCGCCCGCGCGCCCTTGACCGCTTCGAGCAGCTGCTCCCGGGAGAGACCGGTCCGCACGTCGACGTCGAGCCCGGCGGTACGCATGGCGACGAGTCCGCGCTCGGCGAGGGGTTCGGAGACGAGAACACGCGCGGGCATCGCCCCCGAGGGTAGACGGCGACGACGTCGCTCACGGGCCGTTCCCGCGGTGGGCAGCCCTGCGAGTAGTCCCGACGAGTAGTCCCGACGAGTAGTTACGACAGGAGCTCCGCGATCCGCCGCATCCCGACACCCAGGTCGTCGTCGCCGAGCGCGAACGACAACCGGGCGTAGCCGGGCGCGCCGAACGCCTCGCCCGGAACGATCGCGACCTTCGCGATCTCGAGCAGCAGCGCACACAGCTCGAGAGTGGTCTGCGGGGTACGGCCGGCGATCTCTCGCCCGAGCACCGCTTCGAAGGAGGGAAAGCAATAGAACGCGCCCTGCGGGGCGAGGACGCTCACACCTTCGATCTTCGACAAGAGCTCGTACATCGTGTGGCCGCGTCGCGCGAATGCACCCCGCATCTCGGCGACGGCCGACAGGTCGCCGCTCACCGCGGCGAGCGCGGCCACCTGCGCGACGTTCGACACGTTCGAGGTCGAATGCGACTGCAGGTTGGTCGCCGCGGCGGTCACGTCGGGCGGGCCGATCATCCAGCCCACGCGCCAGCCGGTCATCGCATACGTTTTCGCGACGCCGTTCAGGATCACGCAGCGATCCATGAGCTCGGGCACCAGACCCGGCATCGACGAGAACACGTGGCCGTCGTAGGTCAGGTGCTCGTAGATCTCATCAGTGACGACCCAGATGCCGCGATCGAGCGCCCACCGGCCGATTGCTTCCACCTCCTCGGAGGGGTATACCGCGCCGGTCGGGTTGCTCGGCGAGACGAACAACAGCGCCTTGGTGCGGGGTGACCACGCCGCCTCCAGCTGATCGATTCCGACGCGGAATCCGTCGGCTTCCGACGTAGGAAGCACAACCGGCACGCCGCCCGCGAGGGTGATCACCTCGGGGTAGGAAGTCCAGTACGGCGCCGGCACCAACACCTCGTCGCCTTCGTTGCACAGGACTTGGAACGTGTTGTACACGGCGTGCTTCCCGCCGTTCGTCACGACGACCTGCGCGGCCGAGCAATCGACCCCGGAGTCCCGCTTGGTCTTGAACGCGATCGCCTCGCGCAACTCGGGCAGGCCCGGTGTCGGCGAATAGTGGTGGTATCGGGGCTCACGACACGCCGCGATCGCCGCCTCCACCACGTTTCGGGGGGTCGGGAAGTCGGGCTCGCCGGCTCCGAAACCGATGACGTTCTCGCCCGCAGCCTTCAGAGCCTTGGCCTTGGCGTCGACGGCGAGGGTCGCGGACTCCTGGATGGCGGCGATGCGGGCAGAGATTCGAGACGGGGAGTTGGCCACGACCCATGGTGACACGTCGCCGCGCCCGGGCCCGAGCCGTTTTCGCCGCAAGACGTCGTTCGGGAACCGGTTCCGCCTAGCCTGGACGCCCATGCGCCGCCCTCGCCGCAACGCTTGGTTCGCCGGCGCGGCGACGGCGGTGGTCGCCGTGCTCACCACCGCCACGGTCGGCCCAACGGTCACCGGCACCGCGGCGGCCGCGGGCCTTCCGTCTCCCAAGGCGGACATCGTCGTCGACGCCGGAACCGGGCGGATCTTGGTCGGTGACAACATTCACGAGGCTGTGCACCCCGCGAGCACGGCCAAGATCATGACCGCGCTCACCGGGGTCGAGCGTCTGTGCCCCGGCGCGAGCGTGACGGCCAACGCACGGGACGCGGGTGTCGAGGCGATGCGCATCGGTCTTCCGGTCGGCCAGCCGTGGCGTGCCGACGACATCATGGCCGCGCTGATGATGGTTTCCGCCAACGACGCGGCCTATGCGTTGGCCGAAACGGTCAGCGGCAGCCTCGACGGGTTCGCGACCGATCTCGCCGCGACGGCTCGCCAGCTCGGTCTGCGCGACAGCACGCTCAGCGACCCCGCCGGCCTCGACGATGAGACGTCGTACAAGGGCGGCCCGGTCATGAGCGCGTACGATCTCGCAATCGCGACGCGCAACGCGCTCACGGTGCCCGAGATCGCGAAATGGGCGGCCCTGCACGAGTACTCATTCGTCGATCCCTCGGGCGTGCAACACCATCTGATCAACCACAACAAGATGTTGCCGGGTGGGGGCTACGACTACGCGGGGGCGATCGGCTTCAAGACCGGCTTCACCAACCGCTCGCAGCACGC
Organism: Acidimicrobiia bacterium; assembly: GCA_038213435.1. Classification (GTDB taxonomy): domain Bacteria; phylum Actinomycetota; class Acidimicrobiia; order IMCC26256; family PALSA-610; genus PALSA-610. Next base: position 41,539 of record JBBQTI010000007.1, on the reverse strand, counting down.
GTTGGTCGCGGCGGCGACACGTAACGGACGCACACTGATCGCTGTCATCCTCGGCGCCCCCGACGCCGGCTACCAGGAGGCCGCGTCGCTGCTCGACGCCGGGTTCGCGACCGCACCCGACGCGCCAGGGACCGGTCAGACCTTGCCGGCGGTCGCGGTTTCGCGCTGCGCGGCCCGAGCCGCCGACCAGGCCGCGTTCGCGAAGCTCGGCACCTCCGTCAACTCCGCGACACCGACCGCCGTCACCGTTCCGGAGGTAGTCCCCGTTCTCGAGTCGCCACCGCTCGCGGCGACTGCGAGCAAGCACCTGCGGACCGCTCCGACGAGCAGCACGCATCGATCGCCCGGACTCCTGCGAACGCGCAACATCGCCATCGTGTTGATTCTCTTGCTGGCGGTGGTGATCGGGTTCCGACGGCGAGCGGTGAAGCGGCAACGTATGCTGCGGCTCGCGCGGCATCGCCAGCGGGCCAGCGCGATGCGCAGCGGTGGCCTGCCGGTGGTCGACGGCCGCTACCGCACGGGGACGCGCATCGGCCCGCCGGTCGAGTCACACGTCCGCGTGCGGCGCGCGCCGCGTACGACCAGTCGCGGCGGCTCCGTCTGATTCACCCGGTCCGGAACTACCAGGGCATCGACACGCCACCATTGGGTCGCTCGATTTGACCGGTCACGAACGCGGCGGCCTCCGAGACGAGGTACAAGAACGCGCGGGCGACATCCTCGGCCTCGCCCGCGCGCCCGAGGGGCGCCATCGCGCCGGCGCGCTTGTGATACTGCTCGAGCTTCTCGGGCACGATGTTGCCGTCGGCGTCGGTGAAGTTGTGCCGCGAGAAGTTGGTGAGGATCATTCCCGGCGCGATCGCGTTCACCCGGATTCCGTTGCGACCGACCTCCGTCGCCAGCGTCTTGGTGAGCATCGCCACGGCAGCCTTCGTCATGCCGTAGCACGCCAGCGTCGGCGCGGGCGTGTCGATCGCGCCCGAGGAGATGTTGACGATGTTGCCCGAGCCCTGCGGAATCATGTGGCGGATCGCCGCCTGGCATCCATAGAAGACACTCTTCAGGTTGATCGCCAGGATCCGTTCGAACTCCTCGTCTGTGCACTCGGCGACCATCTTGTTGTGCGGGATGCCGGCGATGTTGCCCATGATGTCGACGCGACCGAAGTCGGCTCGGGCCCCGTCGACCAGGGCGTCGACGTCGGCGCGTTTCGTGACGTCGACCCGTTGCGCACGCGCGGTGCCGCCCTCGAGACTGATCTCGTCGACGGTGGCCTGGGCCCCGGCCTCGTCGATGTCGCCGCCCACGATCGTCGCGCCGGCGGCCGAGAGCATGTGCGCAGACGCTTTGCCGATCCCGCTCGCTACGCCGGTCAGCACCGCGACCTGGCCCGACAAGTCGAAAAGCTCCTGCACGCGTGTCACGAGACACCTTTCGGTCGTTCCGGAGAAACCCGTTCGGAGCCTATGCACCGACCCGAGACGGTGCAGGAGGTGAGCGCCGGGTGCGCCCGCTGAGGAGGCGATCGCCCACAATGTTCTCGTGATCGGGAACCCGTGATTGCGATCGTCGCACTCGGAACTCGCATCGGCGACGTCAACGTGCTCGCGTATCTCGCCGCATTCGGCGGCGGAGTCGTCTCGTTCCTCTCGCCGTGCGTGCTGCCCCTCGTGCCGGGCTATCTCTCGATGGTGTCCGGTCTCGATCTCGCCGAGCTGCAAGACCAGTCGCGGGTACACGCTCGGCGCATCGTCGCCACGACCGCGTGGTTCGTCGCCGGATTCGGCACGGTGTTCGTCGCGTGGGGATTGTCGGCCACCGCCCTCGGCCGGCAGTTGCGAGATCACCAGAGCCTCCTCACGCGCCTGTCAGGCACGCTGATGTTGGCGATGGCGCTGTTCCTCCTCGGCTCCCTGTTCCTGCACGCGCCGTGGCTGTACCAGGAGAAGCGCTTTCATCCTCGGCTCGGTCGCTTCGGCGACGCTGCGCCCGCGATCGCGGGGGTGGCGTTCGGCTTCGGCTGGTCGCCGTGCATCGGTCCGATCCTCGGCTCGATCCTCGGCATCGCGGCGAACCAGCATCGCGTGTGGGCCGGTGGAACGTTGCTCGCGGTCTACTCGCTCGGCCTCGGCCTGCCGTTCCTGCTCACCGGCCTGCTCCTCGGCCGGCTCGGCGGCGCGCTCGGCTGGGTGAGGCGCCACTTCTCGGTCATCGTCGGCGGGTCCGCCGCGGTCATCGGCGCCTTCGGACTGCTCCTGATGTTCGACGAGCTCTCGCGCCTGAGCCTGCACCTGCAGACGTGGCTCACCGACGCGCACCTCGAGTGGTTGGTGGAGCTCGGTTAGCGAGACGACAGCGCAGCGACCGGAGGGAGCGGAGCGTGGAGTCGACCCAGGAGTAGCGAGACGACAGCGCAGCGACCGGAGGGAGCGGAGCGTGGAGTCGACCCAGGAGTAGCGAGACGACAGCGCAGCGACCCGAGGGAGCGGAGCGTGGAGTCGACCCAGGAGTAGCGAGACGACAGCGCAGCGACCCGAGGGAGCGGAGCTTGGAGTCGACCCAGGAGTAGCGAGACGACAGCGCAGCGACCGGAGGGAGCGGAGCTCGATACGTCGGGTCAGCCGCCTTGCGGCGCGCTCTCCGGCACCTCCATCAGCGGCTGGCGGATCAGCTCGACCTGGATGCCGTCGGGATCCTTGAAGTACACCGACTCCTTGATCCCGCGGTCGGGCCCGATATACGCCACGCCCGCGCCCTCGAGCCTGCCCTTCAGCAGCTCGAACGTCGCGGGTGTCACCGAGATGGCAACGTGCTGCACGCCGCCGAGGCCTTCCGGAACCGGCTCGAGGCCGAGGCCGGGGAAGTCGAAGAACGCGAGCATGTTGCCCGCGCCGATGTCGAAGAAGAAGTGGGACGAGCCTTCGTAGTCGCGGTTCTCGAACAGCTCGACGAGCGGGAAGCCGAGCACGTCCTGGTAGAAGGAAATCGTTCGCTCGGGATCCGCACAGATCAATGCGAGGTGATGTACTCCGCCGCCGTTCGACGCGGCGCGTGAGTCGGGGGGACGCAGGAACTTTGCGCGCAGCTCGGCGCGGCGTTCTGCCAGGGCCACGAGGTCGCGATCGAGAGTCGCCATGGGTGCATCTTCGCGCGAGGCTGCAAGGATGGAAATCGGCGTTTCGTTGCGGAGCGGGTACGCACCGATGGACGCGCGCGTCGGCGCCAAGTGGATGATCGAGCGGGCGAAGGCCGCGGCCGAGGCGGGCCTCGACAGCCTCTTCGTCGGCGACCACCACAACGTCCCGGTTCCCTACTACCAAAACGTCCCCATCCTCGGTCGCCTGCTCGCCGAGTGGGACGGGCGCCCGGCGGGAGCGCTGTTCCTGCTGCCCTTGTGGCATCCGGTACTGGTCGCGGAACAGATCGGCACGCTCGCCGCGATCGCCCGTGGACCCTTCATCATGCAGTGCGCCGTCGGCGCGGGCGACGAGCAGTTCCGCGCATTCGACACCTCGTCGCGCGAGCGCGCGACGCGCTTCGAGGCCGCGCTCGAGATCGTGCGCACGTTGTGCCGCGGTGAGTCGGTGACCGTACCCGACGGACCGTGGAAGATCGACCGGGCCCAGATCGCGCCGGTCCCACCGGAGCCGCTCGAGGTATGGATCGGTGCCGCGGCTCCGCGCGCCGTCGATCGCGCGGCCCGTCTGGGTGACGCCTTCCTGATCGGCCCCGAAGCGACACCGGCCGAGGTCGATGCACTCGTGCAGAGCTACCGGGATGCCTGCGTTCGTCACGGCCGCGAGCCAACCCGGATCGCCGTGCGCCGCGACGTCCACCTCGCCGCTACCGACGAGCAGGCGGCCGCCGTCGCGGACCCGATCGTCGCGCGTGGATACCGCGGTTTCGACCCCTCGGCGGTCGTAATCGGCGGACCGGGCCGCGTAACCGACGCGTTCGCGGATCTGCGGGCATCGGGTTGTACCGACATCATCGTCCGCCACCTCGCCGACGACCAGGACCCGGTGTTGCGGTCGTTCGAGCAACTCGCGACGGTCCGAACCGAACTGCGGTAAGCCCGGATGCGTCGCCCGCCCCGTCAGAGGCGACGGCAAATCCGCGCCTGACCCGGCGCGCGCGGCATGCTTGCGCCGTGGAACTTCTCTGGATCGATGCTCCCGCCGAGCTGGCCGAGCTCGTCCGGACGCTCGCCGACGAGCCGCTCTACGCGCTCGACACCGAGTTCCACGGGGAGCGTTCCTATTGGCCGCATCTGGCGCTGATCCAGATCGCATGGATCGACGGCGTCGCGTTGGTCGATCCGCTGACCGTCGACCCCGCTCCCCTCGGAACCCTCCTCGCGGGAGAAGGCTGCATGGTCGCGCACGCGGCCGATCAGGATCTGACGATCCTCGAGCGCGCGTGTGGGTGCGCGCCGTCCCAGCTGTTCGACACGCAGGTCGCCGCCGGATTCATCGGCATGGGGACTCCATCGTTGGCGGCGACTGTCGAGAAGCTGCTCGGAACCAGGCTCACCAAAGGCGACCGACTCACCGATTGGACGCGCCGTCCGTTGCGCGCCGAGCAACGGGTGTACGCCGCAGCCGACGTGGAGCATCTGCTGCCGTTGCACGACGAGCTCGTGCGGCGGCTCGAGGCGATGGGCCGGCTCGAGTGGGCCACCGACGAGTGCGAGGAGCGGAGGCAGCGCATCCGGACGCGGCCCGAGCCCGAGACCGCGTGGTGGCGGATCAAGGGGGCGCGCCAGCTGCGCGGGAACGGGCGCGGCGTCGCGCAGAAGGTCGCGGCGTGGCGCGAGCGGACAGCCGAGGCCCTCGACGTGCCCTCGCGCTACGTGCTCTCCGACCTCGCCCTGGCAGGTGTCGTGCAGCGTCCGCCGCGCAGCCGCGAAGACCTCACGGGCATCCGCGGGATCGACGGCCGGCTCCGGGATCACACCGCCAAGGATCTGCTCGACGCGGTTACCGCGGGCATCGAGCTCCCGTCGTCGAAATTGCTTCTCCCCGAATCCGACCGAATCGATCGGTCGCTCGCACCCGCGGTAACGGTGCTGGGCGCGTGGCTCGCGCAACGCGCGTCCGAGCTGGATCTCGACCCGTCGCTGCTCGCAACCCGCGCCGAGCTCACGCAGATGTTGCAGGATCGTCCGAGCCGCCTCGCCACGGGCTGGCGGGCGGATCTCGTCGGCGAGCCACTCCAACGACTGCTGCACGGCAACGCCGCGCTCAGGATGCGCGACGGCGGGCGCCGTATCGAGCTGGAAGACCGGTAGCGTCGGCGCAATGGCTCGATTCAAGGTCGGTGTGCAGCTCCATCCCCAAGCAACGACCGTCGAACACCTGCGCGCCGCGTGGAACTCCGCCGACGCGCTCGAGGTCGACAGCATTTGGCTCTGGGACCACTTCTATCCGCTCTACGGCGATCCCGATGCCGCACACTTCGAGGCGTACACATTGCTCGCCGCGATGGCTGCCGACACTCGTCATGCGCAGCTCGGCGCCCTCGTAACGTGCAACTCGTACCGCAATCCGCACCTGCTGGCCGATATGGCTCGCACGATCGACCACATCAGCGACGGTCGATTCGTGCTGGGCATCGGCTCGGGATGGTTCGACCGCGACTACCGCGAGTACGGCTACGAGTTCGGCTCCGCGGCCTCACGGTTGCGCGACCTGAGGCGCGATCTGCCGATCGTGATGGACCGCCTCAGCCGCCTGGAACCGCCGCCGCGCGGCCGGCTCCCCATCCTCATCGGCGGGAGCGGCGAGAAGGTGACGTTGCGGCTCGTCGCGGAGTATGCCGATGCATGGAACACCTTCGGACCGGCGGAGAGCTTCGCACAGAAGAACCGCGTGCTCGACGATTGGTGCGCGCGACTCGAACGCAAGCCGGGTCAGATCGAGCGCACCGTCGCCATCAATGCCAGCGAGGTCGACGCCTGGCCTGCGTACCTCGACGCGGGTGCCGACCACCTGATCGTGATGGTCGGCCCACCGTTCGACATCGCGCCGGTGGAAAGGCTTCTGCGTGCCGCGCGCGACTGACGCCCCCTCAATGGGGGACGGGCGTGTCCGCGAGGACCTCGCCGATCCGGAGTAGCTCCGGCGTGGCCGAGCCGAGCGAGAACTCGTAGCGCTTCAGCCACAGGAAGTAGCGGTGGATCGGGAAATCGACGTCGATGCTGATCCCGCCGTGGATGTGCAGGGCGGCGTGGCCGATCCGGTTTCCACCGTCGGCGGCCCAGAACTTGGCGGTCGCGACCTCGAGCGGGTCGTCACGCCCTTCGTCGAGGTGGGTCGCCGCCTGCAGCATCGTGAGCTCGATCGCCTGGTTGTCGATGTAGCAGTCGGCCATGCGCTGCCCGACGGCCTGGAACGTTCCGATCTGGCGGTCGAACTGCTTGCGCTCCGTCGTGTAGTGCGCGGTGAGCCGAAGCGCCTTGTCGGCGACACCGGAGACGACGGCACACGACGCGACCATTGTGCGGTTGAGCGCGAACGCGAGGATCTCGCCGCCCTGCTCGGGTGTTCCGAGCCGCGCGTCATCACCGACGCGCACGCCGTCGAGCCGAAGCTCGAACAACGGCTCGTGGTTCATGATCTCCTGGCGTTCCAGCGTCACGCCGGTCGCGTTGGTGGGGACGAGGAACACACCGACACCGTCGTCGACGCGCGCCGGGACCACGACGAGCTCGGCCGCGGCGGCGCCCGGGACACTCCCCTTCAACCCGTCGAGCCGCCAGCCGTCGCCTTCGCGCGTCGCGGTCGTCGCCGGTCGCTCCGGCTCGCTGCCGTACTCGACGAGCGCGGCGGTGAGGAGCAGATCGCCCGCGACGACCTTCGACAGCACCGCGCGCTGCGCGTCGGTGCCGAAGCGGGCGATCGGCAGCGCCGCGCTGACGAGGGTCGGGATCATCGGGAGGGGCGCGACGTGGCGCCCGACCTCACGCAACACCATGCACACATCGAGGAAGCCGAAACCGAGGCCGCCGACGGTCTCCGGCAGAGCAATACCGAGCAGGTTCGCCTTCGCGAACTCGCGCCACGTGTCGAGGTCGTACCAGTCGTCGGACCGGTCGCGCTCCTTCAGGTGCTGCAACGTCATCCGGTCCTCGAGGATGCGCGCGGCGAGACCGGCGAGCTCCTGCTGTTCCTCGGAAAGTGCGAAATCCATGGTTCGTCTCCCCAAATACCGTCGTAAGGGCTCAGCGCGGGCTTCCGGGCATGTTGAGCCCGAAGATCGCGATCAGGTCTCGCTGCATCTCGTTGGTGCCGCCGCCGAAGGTCAGGATGTGCATGCCGCGCAGCATGCGCTCGACCCGGCCCCGCACCACGGCGCCGGGCGACTTGCCTGCGATCGGTGCCTGGTCGCGCATGATCTCCATCAAGAGGCGCGCGGCTTCCATGTAGAACTCGGTGCCGTACACCTTGATCGACGATGCGTCGGCCGGATTCAACGCCTCGCCGTTCTGCGCGAGCCACGCGACCCGCCAGTTCGCGAGCTTCAGGAACTCGAGCTTGGCGTGAACGCGCGCAAGGTTGACCTGCACCCATTCCTGGTCGATCACGCGCCGGCCGTCTGCGAGCTTCGTGTCCTGCGCCCATTTGCGGACGTCGTCGAGCTGGCGCTCCACGACACCCGACGAGCACAACGTCACGCGTTCGTGGTTCAGCTGGTTCGTGATGAGGGACCAACCCTGGTTTTCCCCGCCAACGAGGTTGCCGGCCGGAACCCGAACGTCCTCGTAGTAGGTGATGTTCGTGTTGGTGTCGCCGAAGTTCTCGATCTTCTTGTACGAGAACCCGGGCGTGTCGGTGGGCACGATGATGATCGAGATGCCCTTGTGCTTCTTGGCCTCCTGGCTCGTGCGCACCGCGAGCCAGATGTAGTCGGCGCCGCTCGCAAGACTCGTGAAGACCTTCTGGCCGTTTATGACGTACTCGTCGCCGTCGCGCACCGCGCGAGTCTTCAGCGACGCGAGGTCGGTGCCGGCGTCGGACTCGGTGTAGCCGATCGCGAAATGGATCTCGCCCTTGAGGATCTTGTCGACGTAGAAGTTCTTCTGTTCTTCGGATCCATACCGCATGATGGTCGGCGCGACGGAATTGATCGTGAGCATCGGCACCGGTGCACCCGCGCGCATCGACTCGTCGAAGAACACGAACTGCTCGATCGGGGTCATGCCGCGGCCCCCCCACTCCTTCGGCCACCCGACGCCCGCCCAGCCGTCGCGACACATCTGCTTCCAGACGTCCTTCGAAACCCGGCCGACACCCTCACCCTTGCGCAGGTCGTCCTCGACCTCGGACGTCAGCAGGCCGTCGTAGTACGCGCGCAGCTCGTCGCGCAGCGCCTCCTGCTCCTTGCTCAACCCGACGTACATCTGGCCTCCGCCACTACTCGACCGCATGGTCACGGGGATAGAACGTGTTCCATCTTCGTCCTCTGAGCCGTGACGTGTCGAACGACGCCCCACTTCCGGCATCCCGAGGGCGGCGCGCCACCGACGGCGGGCTCCCCTGGGCCAGACTGGCGGCCGATGAAGCGCGCTCTCGTCTTCTTTGCGGCGCTCCTCGTCGTCGCCGGCAGCATCGTGGGCGTCGTCGTCGCGAAGACCCACACGGACAAGGTCACGCTCCCGAGCCGCGAGGTCGACACCTTCCTGCACGCGTGGGCCCGCAACGACCCGGCCGACATGGCCACGCTCCTCGACTCGCCGCCCACCGACCTCGCCGCCGCGGTGTCGGGCCTGGTGCAGGCGGTTCCCGGTAGCTCGGCGACGTACACGCGAACGGCCCTTTCCGGCACCGCGACCGACGCGAGCGCGAGGTATCACGCGAAGGTCGCGCTCAAGGGCCTCGGCGCGATCGAGTGGGACGGCGCGCTCGCGCTCGTCCACTCGAAGGCGGGCTGGCTCATCAAGTGGAATCCGACCGATCTCTTCCCGGGTCTGGGCGCCGGCCAGCACTTGACGGTCGATCGAGTCTGGCCCGCGCGCGCGCCGATCCTCGCCAGCGACGGCAGCGTGCTCGTCGGCGACGAGGCAATCGTGCAGGTCGGCCTCGAACCCGATCACATCAAGTCCCCGGCCGATCTCGCGGCCGTGAAGTTCGGTATGAAGTCGTTGCTCGGCGTCGACCCGGCGGAGATCGACAAGGTGCTGCACGCACCCGGCGTGCGGCCGTTCTACTTCCTCCCGGTAGCCACGGTCTCACGGCTTCCCGCGGAGCGCTACCAACGCATCCACGATCAGCTGGTGCCGATCAACGGGATCATCTTCCGGGACGCCCAGGGCGTGGTCGCGGTCGACGCCGCGCTCGGCGCGGCGATACTCGGCAGCGGCGGCGGCATAACGGCCGAACGGCTCCACCAGCGCGGCCCGCCCGACGCGGTCGGCGATCGAGTCGGGCTCTCCGGTCTGGAATCCGTCTACGAGAAGCGGCTCTCCGGATCGCCGAGCACCGACGTCGTGATCGTCGAACGCAAGGGCGCGACCGTACGCAAGCTCAAGCGCTTCGCGGGCAAGCCGGGGCAACCGGTGCGGCTCACGATCGATCCCTCGACTCAGAGGGCCGCGGAAGCAGCGCTCGCCGGCGTCCGCAACAACGCGGCGCTGGTTGCAATCGACCCGTCGACGGGCGCGATCCGAGCAGTGGTCTCGAAGCCCGACGGTGGATTCAATCGCGCACTTTCGGGCACGTACCCGCCGGGTTCGACCTTCAAGGTCATCACATCGGCGGCCCTGCTCGCCGCCGGTGACACGGGGTCCACTCCGGCACCTTGTCCACCGACGATCACCGTCGACGGTCGTACCTTCGCGAACTTCGAAGGCGAATCCTCCGGCTCGCTCGACCTCGCGAGCGCGTTCGCGATCTCGTGCAACAACGCGTTCATCGGTCTGGCCGATCCCCTCCCCGCGGACGCGCTCGCGAACGCGGCAACCTTGTTCGGGTTCAACGCGCATTGGTCGCTCGGTATCGAGGCGGCCGGCGGTTCGTACCCGAAGCCGAGCGATCGTGCCGAGCGCGCCGCATCGGCGATCGGACAGGGACGCATACTCGCGAGCCCAGTGCAGATGGCGTCGGTCGCGGCGACCGTCGCGTATGGGCGGTGGCGGGCACCGGCACTCGTCACCCAGCCGGCACCGGCCGCCCCTCCGGGCGTCGCCCCGCTCGACCCGCGCGTCGACTCGACGCTGAAATCGTTCATGGCGAGTGTCGTGCGTCCGGGTGGCACCGCGGCCGGAGCGGGCCTGCCGGCCAACTCGTTCGGCAAGACCGGCACGGCCGAGTTCGGCAATGCCAACCCACCCCGTACGCACGCGTGGTTCATCGGGTTCCGAGGCGACCTCGCGTTCGCGGTAATCGTCGAGGACGGCGGTGTGGGCGGGCGCGTCGCGGCCCCGCTGGCCGCCGGATTCCTCCGAGCGCTGCCGCAGTAGGTGGAACCCCCGGCGATGGCGGCGGGGATCGAGCGGCACTCGTGGTCAGTCACTCAGCTCGCAGAACTTCTGGACGACGAGCGGCCCGCCTCTGCGGTTGCTGCGAGCTGGGCGCTACGCCGCGGAAACAACCCGGTGGCGTCCCACCACGATCATCGTCGCGCCGACGAGCAGCACGACCACTGGCACGATCGCCCACCAGGCGATGAAGCTGAACACCGCACCGATAGCCGCGAGGACTACACCGATCCGGATCATGCGCGTGTCGGGTGAGGCACTCGTCGGCGACCTCCGGTCCCACAGCACGAACCCGGCCACGATGAGCAGTAAGGCGACTACCTCGATCATGGCGATACTCCTCGGTTGCGTGGATCGGACCGTACATGCAATATCGGTCGAGCCAGATTCGAACTGAGCCACTTCCGGCGCAGTAACGCCCACACATTCGCTGAGTAGTCTGTGCGGATGCGGAAGTCGGGGGCTCGGGTTGGTATCAGGCCGTTCGCGATTGGGTCGCTTGCGCTCGCGCTCGTGCTGAGCGCGTGCGGCGGATCGTCGGGCGGGCATCAATCCAGCGCGCCCCCACCCGCCGCCTCGTCGACGACGAAGGCGACCTCGACCACCTCGACGACGGTCGCGAAACCAAAGCCCTACGACCCGACGAAGCCGATCGACCTCGCGGGAACCCCCGGCGTCACTCCGGCCGAGCAGCGCCGCGCCGAGCAGTTGGTCCGCTCGACGATCGTCGACCTCCGCAAGTTCACCTACCCGGCCGACGCGATGGCGGCCGGGTACCGCTCGATCGGCGACCGCATCACCGGCGACGAGCACTTCATCAATTGGGCCACCGTCGACGACGGCCACATCCTCGACCCGACGCGACCCGAGTCACTGGTCTACGAGGTGAAGAACGGCACGCAGCAAATCGCCGCCGCGATGTTCATGCTGCCGTTCGGCAGCCGCTTCACCGACGCGCCCGACGTCGGCGGCGCGCTCACACAGTGGCACGTGCACGCCGATCTCTGTCTGACGAACGACCCGGTGCAAAAGACGCTGTCGGGCCTTACCGCCGTCAACGGCCAGTGCGCGCCGGGGTCGTCGAAAGCCGGCAACACCCCGATGCTGCACGTCTGGGTCGTGCCGAATCAGTGTGGACCGTTCGCCGCCCTCGAGGGTGTCGGTGCCGGCCAGGTGCCCGACGGACAGACCCGCCTCTGCGACACCGCGCACGGCGGCGCGTGACGGCCTGAGAAACTGGAACGGTTCACCGGTCGCTGGGCTCGAGGACCCGGGGTCGCAACCCCATCGTCGCCAGCATCGAGCGGTCGCTCGCGTGGTCGGCACACGGCGTCGTCGCGGTGAGCATCATGTTGCGCTCGCTCGAGAAGATCGAGTTGGCGCCGGCAAGGAAACAGAGCGCCTGATCGGAGAAGCTCATCAGGTGCCGGCCCGCGGCGATGCGAACCACAGAGGTAGGCATGAGCACTCGCGCGGCGGCGATCATGCGGACGGTCTCGTGGATCTCGACGTCGTCCGCGTTCTCGAGGGGGGTACCCGGCACGCGCGACAACATATTGATCGGCACCGACTCCGGGTGGGGGTCGAGAGTCGCCAACCGGTGCAGGAACGAGATCCGGTCGGCGACCGATTCGCCCATCCCGATTATCCCGCCGCAGCACACCGTGATGCTCGTCGTGCGCAGGTTGTCGATCGTGTCCAGGCGGTCCTGGTAGGTGCGGGTCGTGATCACCGAGTCGTAGTACTCGGGTGAGGTGTCGAGGTTGTGGTTGTAAGCGTAGAGGCCTGCTTCCTCCAGCCGGCGCGCCTGGTCGGCCGTCAGCATGCCGAGCGTCGCACACACCTCGAGTCCCAGATCGTTGACCTGGCGCACCATTTCGAGCACCCGGTCGAATTGCGCGTTGTCCTTCACGTCGCGCCATGCGGCACCCATGCAGAACCGGGTGACGCCTTGGGCCTTGGCTCGCTTGGCCGTGCGCACGACCTCGTCGACGGCCATGAGAGGCTGCGCCTTGACACCGGTGTCGTGACGCGCCGACTGCGAGCAGTAGCCGCAGTCCTCGGGGCAAGCACCGGTCTTGATCGACAGCAGCTGGTTCACCTGCACGACGTCGACATCGTGGAACTGCTCGTGCACGCCGCCGGCCCGGCGGATCAATCCCATGAGCGGCAGCTCGAAGAGCGCCTGCACCTCGTCGATCGTCCAGTCACTTCTCGGCGCGTCGGTCATGCGACGAGAGGCTATTCGGCTCGGCGCCCGGGCCGGCAATGTACGGGTCAGGCGGAGTCGTTGCCTTGCGGCATCAGGACCGTTGGGTCGATCTGGCCCGTGAACAAGCCCCCCTTGAAGCCGCCGTCGCAGTCGAACTGCAGGCCCGTGACGAACGACGAACGCGGACTGTTGAGGAACACCATCGGCCAGGCCTGCTCATCTGCAACCGCATGGCGACCGAGGGGCACCGGGAAGTCGTCCATGTACTTCTTGCCGACGGCCTTCTCGAACTCCGGCATCATCGGCGTGTCGGTCGGACCCGGGTTCACGCAGTTGATGCGGATCCGGTCCTTCGCGAGGTTGAACGAACGAAACGCCGTGTACGCGTTGATCGCTTCCTTCGAAAGCCCGTACGCGTTCGCCAGTTCCTTCGGGTGCTCCTCGCACCACGCACGCGCCGCGGCGAAGTCGGGAGTAAGCACGAGACCGAAAAGCAACTCCATGTTCTGCATCCAACCGATCCCCGCGGTCGACGCGATGCTCGCGATCGACGAGCCCTCGATCATGAGCGGGATCACCGACTCGGTCACCTGACGAAGCCCGCAGAAGTTGACGAGCATCACGTCGAGCTCGGGAAACGTGTTCGGCAGACCGGCGCAATTGAACAGCGCGTTCACGATCTTGCCGATCTTGGCGACCGTCTCGTCGATCTGCGCCGGGTCGCGGAGGTCGCAGTGGCTGAAGCTGGCCAACCCCGTCACCTCGGGCTTCTTGATATCGATGGCGTGCACCTCCGCACCGAGATCGACGAGGATCTGCGCGGTCGCCGCGCCCATCCCCGACGCCGCGCCCGTCACGATGACGCGCTTGCCCTCGTACTGCAGCACGTCGCTCATTCGTCAATCCTCCAAGGAGATGGCTCGTTCGGGGCAGTTCTCGGCGCCGATCCGCGCTTGGTCGGCAAGTGCGCCGTCGACCTCGGGTGCGACGATCTCGCAGTGTCCGAAGTCGTCGGCCGCGAACACGTCAGGCGCCAGCACGTAGCAGCGGCCGTGACCGACACACAGATCGGGATCGACGCGCACCCTCACCGCGACCGCTTCTCCTTTCTTCGGTACTCGTGCCTCGTGACTCGCGACTCGCCGGGAGGCGCGTGCACGGCCGAGATCCTATGCTCCGAAGCGTGTGGCGCCACATGTCGATCGCGGTTTGTCTCGTTGCTCTCGTCGCGCCGGCGTGCAGTAGTGGTGGCGCCGGGCACCAAGCGATCGCGCCGGTCTCGACGACCACGTCGGTTCCCGGGTATCGACTCGACCGCACCTTGCGTCTCGATCAGATACAGGTGCTCGGGTCGCACAACAGTTACCACGGCCGGCCGTATCCCCAGGTGCTCGCCGCGCTGCGCAATGGCGGGAACGCGGGGCTCGCGATGAGCCTTGACTACGCGCACGCGCCACTGCCCCGCCAATTCGCGCTCGGCGTACGCCAGATCGAGCTCGACGTCTGGTCCGATCCGAGGGGCGGCAAGTTCGCCCGGCCGTCGTTTCCGATCCAGGTGGGGGTGCGCCTGCCTGACGAACCGGTGATGCGCACGCCCGGTTACAAGGTCATCCACCAGGCCGATGTCGACACGAACTCGACCTGTCTCACGTTCGTCTCGTGCATTCGGCTCGTTCGCACGTGGTCGGATGCGCACCCGGCTCATGTGCCGTTCGACATCCACGTCGAGATGAAGGACGATCGCGTGACCGAACCGATGTTCGCCGCGTTCGAGCGCGAGATCCTCTCAGTGTTCACCCGCGACCAGATCGTCACCCCCGACGACGTGCGCGGCAACGCTCCGACGTTGGGAGAGGCAGTCCGCTCGCACGGCTGGCCGACGCTCGACCGCGTACGCGGCAAGGTCTACTTCACGCTCGACAACGAATCGTTCCGCGACGCCTACCTGATCGGCCACCCGTCGCTGCGTGGGCGTCTGCTCTTCACGCCGTCGTCGCCGGGTCGAGACGATGCCGCGTACGCGAAGTTGAACGACCCGATCGCCGACGCGACCCGGATCAAGTCGGCGCTGGCGGCGCACATGATCGTACGCACGCGGGCCGACGCCGACACGTTTGCCGCTCGGGCGAACGACACGCACATGGAGCGAGCGGCCCTGAATGGTGGCGCGCAGCTGGTGAGCACCGACTACGAGCAGCCGGACCCGACGATCGGCAACGGTTACGTGGTCCGCATCCCGGGCGGCACTCCCGCCCGCTGTGATCCCGTCACCGGACCGCCCGGGTGCAAACCGACCGACGTCGAGGACCCGGCGCGGCTGGCGGTCAAAGTTCGCTGAGCCAGTCGCGCGTTTCGACGATGTCGCGGACGCGCCGGAGAAACGCGCCCGCGTACGCGCCGTCGAGCGCGCGATGGTCGAACGCACAGCACAGATGACCGACCGGCGCGATACCGACGCGGCCGTCGTCACCGGCGACCACCCGCTTGGAGACGCCGTCGGTCGCGAGGATCCCGACCTGGGGCCGATTGATGACGGGGAACGAGATCCACGTGCCCGACGCACCGGGGTTGGTGATCGTGAACGTTCCGCCCGCGAGATCGTCGGGCACGAGTTGCCGGGCCCGGGCGCGCCCGGCGACGTCGCGGATCGCGGCGGCGAGGGCGCGCAGGCGGAGACCGTCGGCGCCGTGCACCACCGGCACGACGAGGCCGTGGAAGTCGAGGTCGACCGCGATCCCGAGGTTTACGGCCCGGTGGGTCACGACGGACAACCCGTCCTCGGCAGTGGTCGCGTTCATCAGCGGAAATTCGCGGAGCGCATCGACGACGGCCCGGGCCACGAACGGCAACGCGGTCAGACCTCCGGCGCGGCGCGCGAGTCCGATCGCGCCATAGTCGGCCGCAACCACCACGAGCGCGTGAGGGATCGCGCGCTTGGACGCGAGGAGCCCGATCGCGGTCCGGCGCCGGACGTTGTCGAACGGCACAACCTCGTCGCGAACGCTCCCGGGAGCACCGGCCGCCGCGACGACGTCCGCGCGCGTCACGCGACCACCCGTACCCCGGCCGAGCAAGGACGCCGCATCGACGTCGAGCTCACCCGCAAGATTCCGCACCGCGGGCGAGAGGAAGCGACCGGTATCGCGCGCGGCGCGCCGGCGCCAAGGGAGGGGCACGGACTGCGTCACCGCGACCCAGACTAGGCCGTACACTGCCGAGCAGTGCACGACGCCGCACTCGACCGATCGCTCAGCGCAAACCTCGACGAAGCGCTCGACGACTTCCGCCTCGCGCTCGTATCTCGCTTCTGCGACGACCGTGAGATCGCGCTCCGCCAGCAGAACCGCGCGTTCTTCCAGATCTCGGGCGCGGGACACGAGGCGTTGCTGCTCGGCCTCGCGCGCTCGCTGCGCGCCGGCTACGACTGGTTCTTCCCCTACTACCGCGATCGCGCGCTCGCGTTGGCGCTCGGGGTCACGCCGCTCGAGATGTTGATGCAGGCGGTCGGGGCCGCCGCCGACCCCGCATCAGGGGGCCGGCAGATGCCCTGTCATTGGGGATCGGCCCGGCTCAACATCGTGAGCCAGACGTCCGTGACGGGGAGCCAGTGCCTGCCCGCGGTCGGCTGCGCGGAGGCGGCGCGCTACATAGGGCGGCGCCCGCACCTGCCGGGCTGCACCGCGCACGGCGACGAATTGACCTACGTGTCGCTCGGCGAGGGCGCGACCTCAGAGGGCGAGTTCTGGGAATCGCTCAACACCGCCACTCGTCTCCATCTCCCGGTGTTGTTCGTCGTCGCCGACAACGGTTACGCGATCTCGGTGCGGTCGACCGATCAGCATCCGGCGCCGATCTCGGAGATGGTGCGCGGCATTCGCGGGCTCCACGTCGTGAACATCGACGGCTGCGACTACTTCGAGGTCCGCAGCAAGGGGGCGAACGCGATCGCGCACGTGCGAGCGGGCGCGGGCCCATGCCTGGTGCACGCGCTCGTCACCCGTCCCTACTCGCACTCGCTCTCCGACGACCAGAAGAAGTACCGCGCGGCCGAGGAGCTCGACGACGAACGCGAGCACGACCCGATCACGCGACTCGAGCAGCGCCTGCTCGCGTCAGGCGCGTTGACCGTCGAGACCGCAGAACAGATGCGGACGGAAGCGAAGGAGACGGTACGCGCGGCGGCCGAGGCCGCACTCGCCCTGCCACGACCCGCTCCCGCGTCGGTGATGGATCACGTGTTCGGGCCCCTGCCGGTGCAGGTCGACCCGGGAGAGCCGGTCCCGCACGCGATCGACGGATCGCGCGTCGACACGCCCGTCGAGGTCGTCACGTTCGGCGAGACGATCCGCCTCACGTTGCACGAGCAGATGGCACGCGACGAACGAATACGCGTCTTCGGCGAAGACGTGGCCGATGCCGATCCGCATGTCATCGACGAAGTGCCCGGCAAGGGCGGAGTGTTCGGCATCACGTTCGGCCTCCAACGAGCGTTCGGGGATGCCCGATGTTTCAACACGCCGTTGGCGGAGGCGAACGTCATCGGCCGCGCGGTCGGACAGGCGATGCGCGGACTCCGGCCGTGCGCCGAGATCCAGTTCTTCGACTACGTGTGGCCCGCGATGAATCAGCTGCGGTCGGAGGCCGCGACGACACGCTGGCGTTCGAACGGCGCGTTCACATGCCCGATGGTCGTGCGCATCCCGATCGGCGGATACCTCCAGGGCGGCGCGCTGTACCACAGCCAGTCGGGCGAATCGATCTTCGCCCACACACCCGGGCTGCTGATCGCCTTTCCCTCGCGGGCTCGCGACGCGGCCGGGTTGTTGCGCACCGCGTTTCGTTGCGACGATCCGGTGCTCTTCCTCGAGCACAAGCATCTGTACCGACAGGGCTACAACCGCGATCCGATGCCGCCCGAGGATTGGATGCTGCCCTTCGGCAAAGGCGCGTACGTCACGCGCGGCGATCGTGCAACCGTCGTGACGTGGGGCGCAACCGTGCACCGCGCCCAGCTCGCCGCCAAGGCGTTGGACGATGACGCCGGTGTCGAGATCATCGACCTGCGAACCATCGCGCCGTGGGACCGCGACATCGTGGCCGAGTCGGTACACAAGACTGGTCGGGTGCTCGTCCTGCACGAGGACACCCTCACGTGCGGCTTCGGCGCGGAGGTCGCCGCGTTCGTCGCCGACGAGTGCTTCGAGGACCTCGACGCGCCGGTTTGGCGCCTGGCCGCGACCGACACGTTCTGCGCGTACGAGCCGTCGCTCGAGAACGCGATCCTCCCTCAGGTCGCCGACATCGAACGCGATCTACGCGCCCTTCTGGCTTACTGAGCGCGACGGAGCCCGTCAGGCGAGATCGAGCAGCAGCGTCTCGCGGTCGGGGCCGAGGACCGGTGGTCCGGGACGGTTGTGCCGGTCGTCGTAGGCGGCGAGAACCTCGCCCACGATCTCGGGATCGGCCATGAGCGCGTCGGGAGTGGCCAAGAGGTTGAACCACCGCAGAAACGCCCGGAACACGACGGGCGACGTGCGCATCGCCGGGAGGAGTCCCTCACGGAACACGGCCTGCATGAAGGCGCGCGGGTCTTCGGGCGGCAGCTCCTCGTGCAGCGCACGAGCCTGCGCATCCTGCAAAACGGCCGAACGGAACCACGGCACCAGTTCGCGTTCGGTGAACTCGGCGAACGCACGGCCGAGTCCGTCGAGATCGCCGGCGTGCTCGCGCAGCGAATCGGCCAGGCCGAACGCGTGCACGAACGCGAGGCTGCAGCCGCGTCCGTAGAGCGGATTCGTGCACACCGACGCGTCGCCCACCGCGACGAATCCGTGCACGAGCGGCTCGCCCTCGCCGTCGACGAGAGGTCGGTACCGGTTGCGCAGCCCTGCCATGACGTGCACACCGGTGATCGGATCGGCGACACCGTCGACGCGCCAGGGCGCGGTGGCGACGAGCGACCGGGCGACGGTTTCGAAGCCATCGGGCGCGGCGAGGGCGCGCCGCATCTCTTCGTCATGACTTTCGATCGCGTAGGTGATCGAAAAGGTCCGGTTGTCACCCAGGAAGATGGCGTACTTGAGATAGCCGAGATCGGCCGCGGTCGGCCCGACGTACGGCGGCGCCTCGACGCCGCCGTGGACCCGGTAAAACCGCGAGAAGTAGATGATGCCGCTCTCGTGGAGCTCCTCGTGAGCCGGCGGCGCCGCGATCGCCGAGAGCCAAGCGTCGGATGACGAGCGCGGACCGCGGGCGTCGACCACCAGATCGGCCCGACTTCCGTCGACGCCGACGACGAGCGGGACCCCTCCCGAATGCGCGACGAGTTCGCCGGCCGTGACACCATGACGCAGCTCGACGCCCGGCTCATCGAGCACGAGCCTCTGCAGAACCCATTCGAACGTGGTACGCCGGCACGCAAGCGCCACGAGCTCATCGTCACCCGGACGCGGCAATCGATCGGTGAGGGTCGGGGGCAGGTGCTCGGTGAACGCGATCTCCGACGCACCCGCGGCAAGGAGCGCGTCGAGCACGTCGGGGGCGCGCTCGCGCAGCAGGTTACGCAGGCGCGCGAGGAAGGCGTGCGAATGGCGCACCTGTGGCGCGCCGGTGCGCACCCACTCGAACGCGGCGTTTGCGTCGGTCGGCATCGGAGTGTCGTCACGTTCGAGCACCGTGACCTCGTGCCCGTCGCGCGCGCACGCGAGCGCGGTGCCGAGTCCCGCGGTCCCGCCGCCCACAACGATGATTCGCACCGGTCGATCCTCCCGAAAGGCGTGCGCACGACCTCCGGGCGAGGGTACCGTCCGCCCGCGCGCGTCGCGATCTAGCGCGGGTCACGGACACGAGCACGGGAGCGCGCGACAGCGCGGGCAGCCCGACCGGTAGCGGGCAGCCGCGCCGTCGAGCGACAGCCCGAGCTGATCGGTCAGTGACGCCAGCCAGGCGAGGACATCGCCGATTTCGTGGAGCTGCTCGTCGCGGCTGCCCTTGCGGACGGCCCGCGCCAGCTCGCCGAGCTCCTCCGCGAGCCAGGCGACGGTCGCGTCGATGCCGCGGCTGCGGTCGCGCGCACCGAAGGTGCGGGCCATCAAATCCTGGAACTCGTCGAGCTGCACGCTCCGCCCCCCTTCGGTCGCTGCGCGGTCGTCTCCCTACTTCCGGGTCGACTCCACGCTCCGCTCCCCTCCGGTCGCTGCGCTGTCGTCTCCCTAGCTCGGGAGCTCGCGGAAGGGCGTGTCCTTGCCGGGCCGCGGCTCGCTCGGTAGCCCGAGCACCCGCTCCCCGATCACATTGCGCTGGATCTGCTCGGTGCCGCCGCCGAGTCGGCTGCTCCATTGTCCGAGAAACTGCTGCTGCCAATAGCCGTCCTGGATGGCGTCGTCGTCATACAGCATCGACTCCGCGCCCTGCAGAGTCATCACCAGGTTTCCGTCGTGCTCGAGCTCGCGCGACGCGGCGAGCTTGACGACCGAGGCCTCCGGACCGAGGCCCTGGTCCTTGCGGCTGCGCGCCCGCCAGCCGAGCCACTTGATGAGCTGCAACCGTGTGTAGCTGCGGGCGAGCTCCTGACGCAGCACCGGATCCTCACTCCCACCGCAACGCTGCGCGAGTGAGACCAGATCCCGGAAGCCGACCCGCCCACCGCTGCCGATCAACGCCCGCTCGTTCGAGAGCATCGTGTTCGCGACCCGCCAGCCACCGCCCAGCGGACCGACGCGCATCGAGTCGGGAATGCGGACGTCGGTGAGGAACACCTCGTTGAAATGCGACGCGCCGGTGATCTGGCGCAGCGGCCGCACGTCGATTCCCGGCGTGCGCATATCGAGCAGGAAGGCCGTGATGCCCTTGTGCTTCGGCGCGTCGGGATCACTGCGCACCAGCAGCAGGCCCCAGTCGCTGTAGTGCGCGCCCGACGTCCACACCTTCTGACCGTTGGCGGTCCACTCATCGCCGTCACGCTCGGCGCGCGTCCGCAAACCCGCGAGGTCGGAGCCCGCGCCCGGTTCGGAGAACAGCTGGCACCAAACGTCGTCGCCGCGCAACATCGCGGGCAGGAAGCGCTCCTGCTGCTCGGGTGTACCCCACACGATGATCGTGGGCCCGGCCATGCCGATCCCCACGGCGAAGACACCGACGGCCACGCTGTAGTGCGATTGCTCTTCGTTGAAGATGCGCTGTTGCCATCCCGGTCCGCCGCGCCCTCCCGCGTCGACCGGCCACGTGATCCCTGCCCATCCACCCTCGTAGAGGACGCGCTGCCACTCCTTGCACGCGCCCACGTGGGCGGCGTCGGCCTCGGGGCTGCCGTCACCCGGCATGTACGAGTGGTCGGACCGTTCCCCGGCAACCCGCCGCGTCGCATGAGCGTCGAGCCAGGCCCGCACCTCGACCCGGAACGCGCGCTCCTCTTCGGTTTCCTCGAAGTCCACCGTTCAACCGCCCAGCACGGAACCGTAGTCGGGCCCGCACCGGAGTTGATGGCCGCCGTCGATCCCCAACATCTGACCGGTGACCCACGTCGACTCCGGGCCGGCGAGATAGCGCACCGCCGCAGCGATGTCGTCGACGGTGCCAACACGCGCGACCGGCATGTTCGCGTGGTAACTGTCGAGGATCGGTCCGCCCGCCGTGATGAAGCTCACGAGCTCGGTGTCGACGATGCCCGGCTGGACCGCGTTGACGCGAATGTTGTGCTCACCCAGCTCGTCCGCCGCGCACTTCACGAGCATCTCGATCCCTGCTTTGCTCGCACAGTACGCGCTCATGAATCGGTGCGTCGTGTGACCCGCGATCGACGACATACCCACGATCGAGCCGCCGCCGTGCATCATCGCCGGAGCCGCGTGCTTGATGCAGAGGAACGTGCCCACCAGGTTCAGGTCGACCGTCGCGCGCCAGCCGGCAGCATCCGACGCCATGATCGGGCCACCGTGCAACGAGCCACCCGCGCACGCGAAGAGCACGTCGAGCTTGCCGGTCGGCGCGGCCGCCGCGGCCACCGCGCGCACGACGTCGGCCTCGTCGGTGACATCGCACACGACGTACTGAGCGGTGACACCGGGCGCGGCCGCGGCCGAGATCTGCTTCACCGCTTCCGCGAGGCGCGCCTGGGTGCGGCCCGCGATCGTCACGTGCGCTCCATCCTCGGCGAACCGCCGCGCGCAGCCGAACCCGATGCCACTGCCGCCGCCGGTGACGAGCGTGGCCATCCCCTCCATGCCGGGCACCGCGCGCCCTCAGGAAGCGTCGACGATCGAGATCGCCTGCTTCGGGCAGACCCGGACCGCTTCCTCGCACTTGGCGCGCAGGTCGTCGGGCGGTTCCTCCTGGAGCAGGTACAAGAAGTCGTCGTCACGGACCTCGAACACCTCGGGCGCGGCGGCCATGCACAACGCGTTGCTCTCGCACTTGTCGAAGTCGACGACAACCCGGAAGCTCATGTGTTCCTCCCGTGGACACTGACGGCGGCACCGTAGCGCACGACGGCAGATCTCTCGGCCCTGCACCTGCTAGAAGAACGGACGATGTTCGACGACCTGCTCGCCGCCAACCGGCACTATCGAACGGAGTTCCACGACCCAAGCGTTACGGGCGCGGCGGCGAAGGGCCTCGCCGTACTCACCTGCATCGACTCACGCATCGATCCCCTCGCGCTGCTCGGGCTGCGCGCCGGCGACGCGAAGATCATCCGCAACGCGGGCGCGCGGGTGACCACCGACGCGCTTCGCTCCCTGGCGATCGCGGTGAACCTGCTCGGCGTGACGCGCGTCTGCGTCGTCCAACACACCGACTGCGCCATGGTCGGCTCGACCGACGATGAAATTCGCGCTCGTATCAGCACGATGCGCGGCTGTGATGCCACGGGTTGGGACTTCCTGACCAGCACCGATCAGCGGGCGACGCTGCACGACGACATCGAGCTGATCAAATCGTGCCCGCTGCTGCCGCGCGACCTCGACGTCGGCGGGTTCATCTTCGACGTGCACAACGGTGAGCTCGTCCCGGTAGACGACGGTACCGAACCGCTCTGACATGGGATTCGACTTCGTCCGTGCGGTCTCCGTCGAGGAGGTCGAGGCGGTGCAGCGCCTGCGCTACGCGGTGTACGTGGAGGAGCTGGGCCGTTACCGCGAGGTCGCCGACCGCGCGAGTCGGAGGTTCGCGGAGTGGTGAGGGCTTCTCGGCCCGACAGATCGAGCAGTACCAGCTGGCGCCGATTCTCGAGGAAATCCCGCCGGCGTTGATGGCGGTGGGAGAACGCAACAGCGTGTTACCCGCCTACCGCGGCACCGGCGTGCTCGACGAGATGATGCAGCACAGTCGGCCGTTCATCGACAGCCGCGGCCTGCGGCTCGTCTTCGGCTGTTGCGAACCGCATCTTCTGTCGTTGTATCTCGGCATGGGGCAACGACCGTATGCCGAGCACAACATCAACAGTCCTTCCGCCGGCTACCTGATCCCGCTGCTCGCGTTCATCCCCGATGTCGAAGCGCTCCGCGGCGTGGGTCACGTGACCGCGCCGAATGGGCCGCCCGGCTGCGTCGAACGGGTGCTCGCCCGCGGTGGTTCGGTCCGCAGCCAGTCCCTCAGCGCGCCGAAGGAGTTTGGGAGCGAGGTTCGCCGTACTCTGGACGAGCTCCACGCGCAAGGGATCTCGGCGTTCGACGGGTTCACCGACGGCGAAGCCCAACGCTGTATCGCCCGCAGCACCGTCATCGCATGCGCGAAAGGCGACCGCGTCCTGAAACGCGGCGGTGCCGCCCGCAACATCTTCGTGTCCTGGACGGCACCCTCAAAGTCCTCGATGACAATCGAGTGGTCGGCGTGCTGAGCACAGGAGACGCATTCGGCGAGATGGCGTTCCTGTTGGAACGACCCCGCGCGTTCGATGTCGACGCCGCGACCGAGCACACCCGCATCCTGAGCCTCAGCGAACGCGCATTGCGCAAGATGATCGCCGAAGACCCCACCGTGGCCGCCAAGCTGCTCCTCAACCTCTCGAGGATGTTGTGCGTCCGGCTGATCAAGGCCAACTGACCCGTCGATCGGCAACCCGAAGAGTGGCGCCTTCCTCGAACGCGCGCTCACGGCGCTAGCTTCCGGGAGATGAGCGACGCGAACATTTCCGGGCGGGACGTCACCGTCGACACCGCCGACGGCCCGATGCGCATCTACGAGGCGAGACCACCGGGGGAGGCGCGGGGCGCGATCGTCGTCGTCCAGGAAGCCTTCGGCGTCAACCCGTACATCGAAGACGTGACCCGGCGCGCCGCGGCCGCGGGCTATCACGCGGTCGCGCCGGATCTTTTCCATCGTTCGGGCCCCGGCTCCGTCGTCGAGTACGGCAACTTCGAGAAGGTGATGGAGTACTTCAAGGACGTGTCCGGCGACGACGCCGTCCTCACCGATGTCGACGCGGCCCTCGCACATTTGCGCGCCGCGGGCCACGCCGACACCCGAATCGGCGTCGTCGGCTTCTGCTTCGGCGGACGGATCTCGTTTCTGGTCGCGCTCCGGCGTGCACTCGGCGCCGCCGTCGGCTTCTACGGCGGTGGCATCGTCACGGGCCGGTTTGCGCAGTTCCCGCCGTTGGTCGGTGAGAGCCCGTCGCTGCAGACGCCGTGGCTCGGCCTGTTCGGCGACGACGACGCCTCGATTCCCGTCGACGACGTCGAACAGCTGCGCGAGGCGCTGCGCGTCGCCGAGGTCGACACCGAAATCGTGCGTTACCCGGGCGCCGGTCACGGCTTCCATTGCGATCAGCGCGCCGAGTACCGACCCGACGACGCCGCCGATGCCTGGCGGCGGGCGCTCGACTGGTTCGTGTCGCACCTCGACTGACGGCCGCGTCCGTTCCGACGGCTGCGTCCGTTCCGACGGCTGCGTAGGCTGCGGCGGATGGCCCCGTCCGCCCGATTACGCGCCGCCCTCGCCGCGATCGACGACGCGAACGCCGCGGATCCCACAGTCGTCACGGTGCGCGACCGCACCGGTCCGAAGGAGATCGTTCACGCCGATCTCGTCACCGAGTGGGTCCTGCGCCTCCGACCGGACGCCGACGAGGCGCTGCTTCTCGCCGCCCGCGGACATCACTTCCGCCGCTGGACGGTTCCGCGCTCGACCTACCCGCCCGGGCGCGCGGCCTACCTGCGTTGGCGAAAAGACCTGCACGCGCAGCACGCAAAGGAGCTCGGGCTCGTACTCGCCGACGCGGGCTACGACGAGCCGACGATCGCTCGCGTTCAGGCGATCGTACGCAAGGACGGACTGGCCCGCGCGGGCGAGAACGACGACGTGCAAGGGCTCGAGGACGCACTTTGTCTCGTGTTCCTCGAAACCCAGCTCGTCGAGATCGCGGCCCGGCTCGATCCGGCGAAGCTGTCCGGCGTGATCACCAAGACCGCGCACAAGATGAGCGGCGCCGGCCGGGCCCAGATTGCTCACGTGCCGCTCGGGCCGGGCGCGCGCCGGCTCCTCGACGAGGCATTCGCGCGAGATGTCGTGCAGCGATATCTCGACAGTCTCGGCACAGCCGGCTGGGACGAGCTGACCGCGTGCCTCGCTTCCGACGTCGAGCGCATCGGGCCCTACCGCGACGGGTTCCGCGGTCGAACGGAGTACGCCGAATTCCTGCAGAACACCATCAGCGCGCTGTCGGGCTACGAGCTCGTGATCGCCGGCATGATCGCCGACGGCAATCGCGTCGCGGTCGAGCTGAGCGAAACAGTCGACGACGGCGACGGCCGGCTGCACACCGACGAGACCGTTCTGTTCGACGTCTCCGACGGCCTGATCTCGCGCGTCGCCGTCTATCTCCAAACCTCCGAACGTCAAGCGCCGGCGAAGGCATGACCGAACCCGTTTGCGCGCTCGACCTCGCGCGCCTGCGCTGCGACCGCATCGCGAAGCTCGACACCGCGATGGAGGACGCCGGCGTCGACACACTCGTGCTCTGCGGGCAGCAGAATGTCTCGTACGCGTCGGGCGCGCGCGTACCGGCCGCCGATCACGTACGGGCCTCGTTGTGGCGCGCAGTTGCGGTGCTCGAACGCGGCGCGCCCTGGTCGCGTCTCTACACCGACTTCCCGGAGGGCGCGCCGGACGACCTGCCGGACGAGTTCCTGCACCGCGCGATCGCGGTCGAGACCGCGGCGGGCGCGAGCGAGCTCGCCGGCATGATCGCCGGAGGCCGGTCGGCGATCGACGACGCGCCGTTCCCACTATGGGACGCACTTCGGCCGCGTGACGTCGTCGACGCGAGCGCGGTGCTCGCGCCGGCAAAGCTCACGAAGACGCCGGACGAGCTCGAATGCATTCGGCGGGCGCAAGAGGTGAACGAGCAGGCGATGCAGGTTGTCCGACCGCTCGCAGTCCCGGGCGCGCGCGCCACCGATCTCTCGGGCGCGTTCCTGCGCGCGATCGCCGAGCTCGGCGCGACCGCGAACACCGTCGACCCGGTGTTCCAGGTGATGCCGCGCTCGGTGGCGTCCGGTCCGTACAGCGTCACGGGCGAACCGGTCTTCCCGATCCCGACCGGCTCTGCAGCGCTGCGCGCAGGCGACGTGATGTGGCTCGACACCGGCATCAACCTGCATGGCTACGCGTCGGATTTCGGCGCGACCTGGATCGTCGGGCGCGAACCGGACGACACCGAACGCGATCAGTTCGCGCGCTGGCGGGCGATCGTCGACCGCGTGTTGGAGCGGGTCGAGCCCGGCGCGACGGCCGCCGACCTCGTCGAGGCGGCCGGTGGCGTTCATGGCCGGCGTCCCTGGCTCTCGTACTTCTACCTGGCCCACGGGATCGGCACCGACAGCGCCGAGATGCCGTTCGTGGGCACCGATCTCGGCGACGCGTTCGACGCCACGCTGACGCTGCAACCCGGCATGGTGCTCGTGTTCGAACCCGTCGTCTGGGACGACGGCCGCGCCGGCCATCGTTCGGAGGAGATCGTCGCGGTGACTCGAGACGGCTACCGCCCGCTCTCGGCGCGCGTCGAGCTCGACGAGGGCGCGGCCCCGTGAGCCGGCTCGCGGCGTGTCTCGATCTGATGGCGCGCGACGGCGTCGACGTGCTGCTGCTCGGGAGGGAAGCGAACGCTCGCACCGTCTCGGATGCTTCGCGACTGTGGTTGGCCGGAACCCGGCCGTTCGCGCCCGGTTGCGTGGTCGTCCGGCGAACCACGGCCGTGCACGTTCTTGCGAACACCGACGCCGTCGTCCCGCCCGGCTTCCGGGTGGAGCGTCTCTTCGGGGTCACGTGGAATCCGGAGAAGCTCCTCGCGGCGCTGATCGCGATCGACGGTGTACGCGACGCGCGACGGGTCGCAGTCGATGGGATGACGCCGATGGGAAGCACGCTGGTCACGCGCGCGATGCCCGATGCCGAGGTCGCCGACGCCGGACCGATGTTCGCGGAGCTTTGGAGCATTCCCCATCCCGAGAAGACGGCCGGTGTCGAGCGTGCGGCAGTTGTGGCCGGGGTGGGGTTCGCAGCGATGATCGCTGCGCTCCGTCCCGAGGTACGTCCCCGCGAGCTGCGGGGCATCTGTGCGGCTGCGTTCGCGTCGCAGGGCGTGACAACGCCGGCATTCGAAGCCGTCGTGGCCCCGTTCGACGCGGGCACGTCCACGTGGTTGCCGCCGGATCGAGCGCTCGCCGACGGCGAACGAGTCGTGGTGCGCGCCGGCGCCTTACGCGACGGCTGGGAGGCATCCCTCACGCGCGCCTACGTCATCGGCTCGCCGTCGCGGGAACAACCGGCGCCGACGAGATGGAACGAGATCGTGGCCGCGTGCGTCCCGGGCGCGGCCGTCGCCGACCTCCGCCGGCGGGGAGCCATCGTCCACGGCGTCGGCCGCGGAGTCGAAGCGTGGCCCGACCACTTGGTCCTCGCACCCGGGCTCATGGCGGCAATCGAGAGTCGAGACGACTCGAGCCTCCGTCAAGACGTCCTCCGCATCACCGACGCCGAACCCGAGATCGTCACCACCCCCTGATCACTGCACACAATTTCCCTGCCAACAGTTGGCAAGAAAAGTGTGCGTCACGCGTCGGTTTTGCAGCCAACAGTTGGCAAGAAATGTAACCCGGGTCAGCCGTTGATCTGGCTGCGGCCTCGTTCCACGATCTTCATGCGTCGAGACTCGATGCTCGCGGGGTCGAACCCGGGACCCTCCCATTCTCGGCTCACACGCGCCTCGATCTCCCAACCTTCGTCGATCGTCGTGCCCGTCACCTCGTTGTAGGTGCGCAGCATGCGGCGTACCCCGAGCTGGTCGTTCGACACGATGTCAGCCGCGAGCTTCCGGCAGTACGGCAAGAGCTCTTCGTGCGGAACCACTTCGTTCACGAGTGACCACTCGTACGCAGTCCCCGCGTCGAGATAGTTGCCGGTGAAACTCATCTGCTTGGCGCGCGCCACGCCGATGCGCTGCGCGAGCAGCACCGTGAGACCCCAGCCCGGCATCACTCCGACGCGCGCGTGTGTGTCGGCGAAGCGGGCTCGATCGGAGGCGATGATGAAGTCGCAGTTGAGCGCGATCTCGAAACCGCCGGTCACCGCGACCCCGTTGACGGCGCCGATCAACGGCTTCGTGTGGGGCGGCAGCGCGCCGCGGAAAGCATCCCGGCTCTCCGCGACCGCGCCGAAGCTCTCGCCCTGTTGCACCTCGCCCGCGCCGAACTCCTTCAGGTCGACACCCGCCGAGAACGCCGGATCGGCGCCGGTCAAGATCATCACGTCGACGTCGACGTCGGCGTCGCAACGCGTTATCGCCGCGGGGAGCTCACGCCGTACGTGGCGATTCAGCGCGTTTCGCTGATCGGGGCGGTTCAGAGTAACAACCGCGATTCGTTCGGAAATGTCGACGAGCACGACGTCGCTCATCACCCGCTCCGATAATCGAAGGCGACCTTGATCGCGCCTGAATCGTCCTGGGTGGCGAGCGCGGTGAAGGCGTCACGCCAACTCTCGAGCGGGAAGGTGTGGGTGAGCATGCCGGTGAGGTCGATCCGGCCCGACGACACGAGATCGAGATAGTGCTGGATGCCGTGCCGGCGCACGCCTTCGACTTCTTCGAACCCGAACGCGTTCGAGCCGACCATGGAGATCTCCTTGAAGTACAGCGGCGTGTCCTCCCACCACGTCGGCCCGTGCACGCCGGCCTTGACGAGCGTGCCCCGCGCCTTGAGGACACGGGTGGCGACCTCGAACGTCTCCTGCTTGCCGATCGTGTCGTACACGACGTCGATGAATCCGGGGAACGCCATCGGGAGCCCGTCGCTCGCGCGCAACATTCCCCCCGACCACGCCGCAGCGTCTTCGATCACCTGGGACGCGGGCGTGTGCCCGATCACCTTCGCGCCGAGCTTTCGCGCAAGTGCGGCCTGCGCCTCGAAGCGCGCGACGACGAGCACCTCGACGTCGGGGTACAACGCGCGCAGGATTGCCGTCGCGCACGTTCCGAGCGCGCCCGCGCCGTACACCATCACCTTTCCGCCCGGCGTCGGCGGGTGGCGGGTGATCGAGTGCAGCGAGACCGCGAACGGGTCGGCGAACACCGCGAGCTCGTCCGAGACGTTCTCCGGCACCTTGAACAGCTGCGAGTCGTGCGCGGACATCACCTGCGCGTAACCGCCGTTCACGTCGCGTGCCGTTCCGATGTGGATTCCGGGCGGGATCGGTCCGACGTCGAAGGAGTAGCAAAGGCTGAAATCACCGTTTTCGCACGCCGGGCACATCGGCGACACGCCGCGTGGGCCGCAGGAGAGCCACGGGTTCAGCACCACGCGATCGCCGGTTTGCAAACCCTCCGCCTCGGGACCGACCGCGACGACGTCGGCGACGACCTCGTGGCCGAGCACCTGCGGCAGTGAAAAGAACCCCTTCATCGGATTGTCGGCCGAGCGCACCTCGCCCCAGTCCATGAACACCTGCTTCGAATCCGACCCACAGATCCCCGTGAGGCGCGGCCGCGTCACCACCCAATCGGGTCGGAAGAACCCGGGCTCGTTCATGTCGACGAGCTTCATCGGTGTGCGCGCGAGGCTGCGCAGCAGCCGGTTGTCGGTGTCGGGCTCCGGTACAGGTTCGGGCTGCACGCCGTAGAGCAAAGCTTTCATGGCGCGGACGGTACACGCCCCGACGTCGCATCGTCACTACGACCAGTCAGCTCTCGTCGCGTGCAGCTCTCCTGCTGTCGCGAGTGGTGCCGATCAACAGCGCGATGCCGAACAAGCCGACGACACGCCGATCACGGTCCAGAGAACCTCGCCGGTCATGAACGAGCCGTGCAGCGCGCCCGACCCCTGCGCGATCCACACTCCGCCGAGCGCGAGGAGGACGATCCCGATGATCCTCCGAATCCGCATCAGATCGTGAACGCAGAACAAGTCGTGGCACCACGCATGGAATCAATCGTAGGCGTGAAAGGACGCCGACGCGACGCCCGTTCTCGCACAGAGAGCCCGTATGCTTGGCGCGTGCCCAGCAGGCTCATCCGCGCGCTCTCGAGGCGTCGGGCGTCGGATCCGCGTGCATTTGTTGATGAGTGCTATCGCAGCTTGCTTGGCCGTCCGGCCGATCCCGCGGGTCTCGAACATTTCGTGGGTCAGCTGGAAGGAGGAACGTCGCCTGCCGACGTGGTGATGAGCTTCGCCACATCGCCGGAGTACAAACAGCGCATCTTGGCATCGGCGTCACCGCGGCGGCGAAGTCCGGACCGCTATCGCCTCGCCGTCGACGTGTCCGGAACGAGACCCTTCTGGGCGTTCGATGTCCGCGATCCTTCCGACTTCGATTGGCTCGAAACGGCGATCATCGACGATGGATATTACGAGCACGGTGGCGTGTGGAATCTCGAACCCGACGATGACAAGCGCATCATGGGCTCTCTCCTCGCAAGCCTGCGGCCGCGGCGAGCACTCGAGCTTGGATGTTCATCCGGGACCGTGTTACGGGTCCTGGCGGAGCACGGCATCGAGGTCGACGGCGTCGAGATCAGCCGCGTGGCCTACGAACACGCCGCACCCGACATGCAGGCCCGTATCAAGCTCGGCGACCTGTTGGAATTGGAGTTGCCGTCCGACTACGACTTGGTGTTTGGGCTCGACGTCTTCGAACACCTCAACCCGAACCGGTTGGAGCGGTATCTCGATGCGCTGCACAGGCGAATGCGACCCGGTGGAAACCTCTTCGCGAACTTACCGGCGTACGGTCGCGACGAGGTGTTCGGCGAAGTGTTTCCCGTCTACGTCCCCGAATGGCGAGACGACATTGCAGCGCACCGGCCTTTTCGAGTTCTTCACTGTGACGACGACGGGTATCCGATGCACGGGCACCTCATCTGGGCGCACACAACATGGTGGACCGCGCAGTTCGAAGCTGCAGGCTTTGAACGTCAGCCAGTCGTGGAGCTCGAGCTATACGAACAGGCTGCCGATCACTTCCAAGCGTGGCCGGCGCGGCGATCCTTCTATGTCTTTCGTGCGATGTAACGCGTCCGTAGCCCGTGTGAGTCGACCAGTCAGATCGTGAATGCCATGTTGTCGACGACGAGGTCCCCGAGCTGGACGTCGCCCTCGACGCGCACGACCCCGTGGGTGCGGGCGTGCACTCCGGTCCAACGTCCGCCCGCGAGACGCGCGAACGTGCGGCGGTCGGTCGTAATGCGGACCGTCGGCTCGGCCGGCGCGTCGTCGAGCAACACCGCGCGCCCGACCGGTGGCACCGAGATCGCGGCGACAATCTCCGGCGATCCCTCGACGTCGAACACCACGACGCTCCCGGCCGGGGCACCGGCCTTCTTCCCCACGACGTACCCGAGACCCTTCGTCGGGATGCGCGCCAGCGCGAGGTCGGCGACCGGACCCTCCAGCATGCCCGGACGGTCGATCGCCTCACGGATGTCTTGGTCGTGATACCAGCAATCGAAGACGCGAATGGCCATGAACTGCCGGTACGGACCCGGGCCTTCGGGAGTGAAACCTTCCGCGTCCCACTGCGCCGTGCTCATCGCGCGTAGCGCGTCGAGTCGGCGCGCAGTGACGGCGCGGAACTCGTCGAGCAGTTTCGGTCCGTCCCAGCCGCGATACGTCGCAATCCAGTGCTCGTTCGTCTTGCCGATGTCGTTGCGCACGTGCGGCGCGTCCGCCGCCGCGTCGGAGGTCGACGGTTGCTCGCCCGCCAGCATGCGCTCGGTGCCGATCATGTGCGCGACGTTGTCGAAGACCGACCAGCCCGGGCAATCGGTCGGCATGATCCATTGGTCGTCGGTGAGGCCATCGCCCAGCTCGGCGACATCGCTCCACACCTCTTCCAGGCGGAGTACCAGCGGCTCGGTCATGCGCGCACGGTACTCCGCGCGCGGCATTCGTTGTGCGGCTGCGGAGGATCAGCGAGACTCACGACGTGCCCGAGTCGCTGACCTTCTACTTCGACCCCATGTGCCCCTACGCCTTCCAGACGTCGCTTTGGATCCGGGAGGTTCGGCGACAGCGCGACCTCGCCGTCACCTGGCGGTTCTTCTCCCTCGAAGAGGTCAATCTCGTGGCGGGCAAGCGGCACCCGTGGGAACGCCCGTGGTCGTTCGGCTTCGGGCAGATGCGGGTCGGCGCCCTGATCCGCCGCGAGCTCGGCAACGACGCGCTCGATCGTTGGTACGCGGCCGTCGGCAATGCGTTCTTCTTCGACGGTCTGAAGACCCACGTGCCGGAGATACACGCAGGAGTGATCGCGGACGCCGGGTTCGACGCGTCGTTCGTCGACCGCGCCGTCGTCGACGACTCCACGCTCGCCGAAGTCCGCGAGGAACACCAGGAAGCGGTAGCCCGTTATGGCGCGCACGGCGTACCGACGCTCGTGCTCGAGCGCGGATACGCGATCTACGGTCCGGTCGTCGTTCCCGCGCCCACCGCCGACGACGCGGTCGCGCTCTGGGAGCTCGTCCGTTCGATGCAACGGTTCCCACAGCTGTACGAGCTGCGCCACCCGAAGACGATGGACGACGTAACCAGCGTCGCCGAGCACTTCCGCACGTATCTCACGACCCGCGACTGGCAGACCGTGGAAAACCCGGCGCCGTAGGCCTCACGCGTCGTCGCGGGGCGGGGCGACGGCGACGACTCGCTGCAATCCCGCCGGGCACACCTTCGAGCCGCCGCCGTCGCGCGACGCGGCGCGCACGCCTTGACCGGGAACGACAAGACACGCGTCGGCGGCGAGGAACGCGAGGGTGTCGGCCGCGGCCGTTACCGCGACCAGCCTGCCCCGCGCCTTGTCGATCTTCGCGGCCTTGAGCCCGGAGCCGCCGCGAGTCTGCACCGGGAACTCGTCGACCTCGGTCCGCTTGGCGAATCCCTGCTCGGTCGCGATCACCACGAGCTCGCCGTAGGCGGCCGCGCACCCACCGATCGCCCGGTCGTCGCCCTTCACGCGGATGCCCCGGACGCCACCGGCCGACCGCCCGACCGGACGGACGTCGTCCTCCGCGAACCGGATGGCCTGCCCGTTCGCGGTGACGATCAACAGCTCGTAATCGTCCCAGCCGGGGAAGACCGCGACAACGCGCTCCTCGGCGGCCAGCTTCATCGCCACGATGCCGTTCTGGCGGCCCGAAGCCTCGGCGAACTCGCTGAGCGCGGTGCGCTTCACCCCGCCCGTCGCGGTCACGAACACGACGTTCGGGTGCTCCTCGTGCATGCGCGCATCGAGCACCGCCACGACCTTCTCTCCGTCGCCGAATTGGAACAGGTTCTGCGCGGCGCTCAGCTTCTCCTTCGGCAGCTCGTGCACCGTCGCCCGGTACGCGCGCCCACGGTCGGTGAAGAACAGCAGGCCTGAGAGCGCAGTGGCGTCGATCACCTGCGCAATCGCGTCGCGCTCCCCCGGGTTGGCCGTGAGAGATTTGCGCGTGCGCGCGGGCACGGCTCGGACGTAGCCACGCGCGGTCACGGTGACCACATAGGGCTCGTCCTCGACGAGCGCGACGACGTCGAGCGTGCCCGTGTCGTCACTCATGATCCGCGTCCGGCGCGGCGCCTTGTGGGCGTCGCGGATCGCGACCAGCTCGTCGCGGATGACGCTCATCAGCACGTCGCGCTCGGACAGGATGCCGCGCAACTGCTTGACCGTCGCCGCGAGCTCTTTGCGTTCCTTGTCGAGCTCCTCCCGGCCGAGCCGCGTCAGGCGCCCGAGCGGCATGTCGAGGATGTGATTGGCCTGTATCTCCGAGAACCCGAAGCGCTTGTCCATCAACGCGATGCGTGCGGCACCACGATCCATCGACTCGCGGATCGCCTTCACGATTGCGTCGATCAGGTCGAGCGCCTTCACCAGGCCCTCGACGATGTGGAGACGGTCCTGGGCCTTCTGCAGGCGGAACTGGCTTCGTCGGGTCACGACGACGATTTGATGATCGAGCCAGTGCTGGAGCGCCTCGGCGAGCGTCACCGTCCGGGGCACGTCGTCGACCAGCGCCACCATGTTGACGGAGAAGGTGCTCTGCGCGGCCGTGTGCTTGAAGAGGTTGTTCAACACGATCTGCGGGTTCGTGTCGGGACGAAGCTCGATCACGAGACGGGTTTTCCCCTGCCCGGACTCGTTGCGGATGTCGCGCACGCCGTCGACTTTGCCGGCGAGCACGAGCTCGGTCAGCTTTCCGGAGATCGTGTCGACACTCGTCTGGAACGGAACCTCGGTGAGCACGATCGCCTGGCCGCCACGGCGCGGGAGCTCCTCGATCTCGTGGACCGCGCGCACACGGATCGTGCCGCGACCGGTGCGGAACGCGTCTTTGATCCCGTCGTCGCCCATGATGAGGCCGCCGGTCGGGAAGTCGGGTCCCTTTACGATGCGCATCAGCTCCGAGAGCGTGACGTCGGGTTTGTCGATCAGCTTGACGGCCGCGTTGCACACTTCGGCGAGGTTGTGGGGCGGGATATTCGTCGCCATTCCGACCGCGATGCCCTGCGCGCCGTTCACCAACAGGTTGGGGAAGCGCGCCGGGAGAACGACCGGCTCGGTACGCGACGCGTCGTAGTTCGGTTCGCTGTCGACAGTCCCCTCGTCGATGCCGGCGAGCAGCTCCATCGCGAGCGCCGACAGGCGGCATTCGGTGTAGCGCGACGCGGCGGGCGGATCGGAGGGCGAGCCGAAGTTGCCGTGCTTGTCGATCAACGGCCCGGTGAGCGAGAACGTCTGCCCCATCCGGACGAGCGCCTCGTAGATCGCGCTGTCGCCATGGGGGTGATAGTTGGCCATTACCTCGCCGACGACCCGCGCGCACTTGACGAACGGTCGATCGGGTCGCAGGTTCGCGTCGTGCATCGCCCAGAGGATGCGGCGGTGGACGGGTTTCAACCCGTCGCGGACGTCAGGCAGCGCGCGTTGCACGATGACGCTCATCGCGTACTCGAGGAACGCCCCCTCCACCTCTTCTTGCAGCGTGCGCGTCGGTATCTCCGACGGTGGCTCGAGCGTGAGCTGGTTCGGCGTTCTGCGACGGGCCATTGCACGTTCTCCTACACGTCGAGGAAGCGGGCGTCTTTGGCGTTGCGCTGGATCCAGTTGCGACGCGCGTCGACGTCGTCGCCCATCAGCACCGACAGCACGTCGTCGGCGATCGCGGCCTGGTCGACGTCGATCTTCACGAGGTGGCGCGTTGCGGGATCCATGCAGGTCTCGCGCAGCTCGGGCGGGTCCATCTCGCCAAGGCCTTTGAAGCGGGCGAACGCGAACTGGCGGTTCGGGTGCTCCTCCGTGAAGCGAAGCCGCGCCGCGTCGTCGGCGACGTATTGCTTCTGCCCGCCGATCTCGACCGAGTACAGCGGTGGCTGCGCGACGTAGAGGCGACCTGCTTCGACGAGAGGCGTCATCTGCCGGTAGAAGAAGGTGATGAGCAGGGTACGGATGTGTCCACCGTCGACATCGGCGTCGGCCAGGATGATCACTCTCCCGTAGCGAACCTTCGCGACGTCGAAATCGGCGCCGATGCCACCGCCGATCGCCGCGGTCAACGACTGGATCTCCGCGTTCGCGACGACCTTGTCCATCGATGCCCGCTCGACATTCAAGATCTTGCCCCGCAACGGCAAGATCGCCTGGTTCTTCGGGTCGCGGGCGTCACGCGCCGAACCGCCGGCCGAGTCGCCCTCCACCAGGAACAGCTCCGCGCCCTCGCGGTCTCGAGATGCGCAGTCGGCGAGCTTGTCGGGCATGCCCACGCCGTCGAGCGCGGTCTTGCGCCGCGTGAGGTCGCGTGCGGACTTTGCCGCGGAGCGCGCCCGCGCCGCGTTCGCCGCCTTGGTCACGATCGTCTTCGCCGGGTTCGGGTGCTCCTCGAGCCAGCGGGAGAGATGCGTGTTCGCGCAGCGCTCGACCAACGTACGCATCTCGGTATTGCCGAGCTTCGCCTTGGTCTGCCCTTCGAACTGCGGATCGGTCAGGCGCACCGACACGATCGCAGTGAGCCCTTCGCGCACGTCGTCGCCTTGGAAGGCCGCGTCCTTTCCCTTGACGAGATTGCGATCCTTGGCGTAGCGGTTGACAGCCTGCGTCAGCGCGCGCCGGAAGCCTTCGACGTGCATCCCACCCTCGGTCGTGGAGATGCCGTTCGCGAACGAGTGGAGACCCTCGTGGTAGCCGGTGTTCCATTGCCACGCGACCTCGACCTCACCTTCGGGGCCGCGGTCGCCGAAGAATCCGACGTCCTTGAACAACGGCTCCTTCGACTGGTTGAGATGACGGACGAAGTCGACGATTCCGCCGTCGAAGGCGAAATCCTCGGATTGCTTGTGGCCCGGACGTTCGTCGGACAACGCGATCGTGAGACCGCGGTTCAGGAACGCCATCACCTGTAACCGCTCGGCGATCGTCGCATAGCGGAACTCGACCTCGTCGAACACGTCTGGGTCGGGCCAGAAGGTCACGCTGGTGCCCGTGTGCCCGCGCTTCGACTGCGCGACCGCCTTCAACTTCCCCTGCGGAACGCCGGGCCGCACCGCGCCGCGACCCGACTTCTCGGCCGCGTACTCCTGGCGGTAGGTGCGACCGCCGCGGTCGACCTCGAGCACGACACGAGACGACAGCGCGTTCACCACTGACACGCCCACGCCGTGCAACCCGCCCGACACCTTGTAGCCGCCGCCGCCGAACTTGCCGCCCGCGTGCAGCGTGGTCATCACGACCTCGGCGGCCGACTTGCCCTTGTACTGGGGGTGTTCGTCGACGGGGATCCCGCGGCCGTTGTCGGTGACGCGCACGCCGCCGTCGGCGAGCAGCGAGATGTCGATGCGCGTGCAGGAACCGGCCATCGCCTCGTCGACGGCGTTGTCGACGACCTCCCACACGAGGTGATGGAGGCCGGTGGGCCCCGTGGATCCGATGTACATGCCCGGCCGCTTACGCACCGGGTCGAGTCCCTCGAGCACCTGAATGTGCTCGGCGGAGTAGTCGCCGGAGGAGGATCGGGCCATGGGGCAACCGTAGGTGACCGGTGCGCCGCGATCGCGTTTCGGCACGCTCGGCGGTCCGCATCGACGGCGCGAACCCTTATAGCGTCCCCACCATGACCAAGAACTTTGCTTCGCCCCAAGACCTGCTCGGCGCGGTCGGCGCCGACCTCGGCGTGACCGATTGGGTCACGATCACCCAGGACCAGATCGACAAGTTCGCGGAGGCCACTCTCGACAACCAGTGGATCCACGTCGACACCGAACGCGCGAAGGCGGGCCCGTTCGGTACCCCCATCGCCCACGGCTACCTGACGATGTCACTGGCGGCCCATTTCCTCGCGCAGCTGGTGCACGTCAGCGGCATCTCGATGGGCATCAACTACGGCGCCGACAAGGTCCGTTTCCCGGCGCCGGTGCCCGTCAACTCCCGGGTACGGGCCCGGGGTGAGCTCCTCGACGTCAAGGACGTTCCGGGCGGAGTGCAGGCAACGGTCCGCATCACGATGGAGCGCGAGGGCGGCGACAAGCCGGTTGCGATCGTCGAGTCGATCTCGCGGTATCTCGCGTGAGCGTGCTCGACGCGTTCCGGCTCGACGGCAAGGTCGCGATCGTCACCGGCGCCGGACGTGGCATCGGCGCGTCGATCGCCCGGACCTTCGCCGATGCGGGCGCGAACATCGTGCTGACCGCGCGCACGAAGGACCAGCTCGACGACGTCGCGTCCGACGTGCGCGCCGCCGGCCGCGAAGCGCTCGTCATTCCCGCCGACGTCAACGACAACGACGTGCTCCAGGAGATCGTCACTCGTACCGTCGCCGAGCTCGGTGGGATCGACGTCGTCGTCAACAACGCGGGTGGAACGATGCCGCGGCCCTTCCTCGACACGAGTCCCGGTTTCTTCGAGAGGTCGTTCCACTTCAACGTGACGACCGCGTTCGTCCTCAGCAAGGCCTCGACCCCACACCTGCTCGCGAGTGGCGCCGGCTCGATCGTCAACATCTCGTCCGCGATCGGACGCCTGCGCGACCGCGGGTTCGTCGCATACGGCACCGCGAAGGCGGCGCTGTCTCACATGACGCGGTTGACCGCGGCCGACCTCGCGCCGAAGGTCCGGGTCAATGCGATCGCGGTCGGCTCGATCGCGACGAGCGCGCTCGAGACCGTGCTCGACAATCCCGAGATTCGTGACGAGATGGTGCGGCGCACGCCACTCAAACGGCTCGGACGGCCGGAGGACATCGCGCTGTGCGCGCTCTACCTCGCCTCGCCTGCCGGCAGCTTCGTGACCGGGAAGCTGTTCGAGGTCGATGGCGGCCTCGAAGAGGCGAACCTCGACCTCGCCCTCCCCGACCTCGCCTAGCGCTTTTGTTGCCAACAGATCGCAAACAAATTGACGCTCACGCGTCGTTTTTCTTGCGAACAGTTGGCAAGAAGGGTGGGTCAGCCGTCGAGGAGGTCGCGAATCTGCTCGGGGAGGGCGAAGCCGTTGTCGCCCCGGCCCCACGAAAGGGCGGCGACGACCGCGTCGATCGCGATCGGGCCGTACACGTGGGGGAACTCGCCCGCGAAGGAGTCGGACGACGGCTCCCACCGCAACTCGCTCGTCAGCTCGGCCGGGTCGACGCAGAGCAGTACGAGATCGGGAACGTCTCGGTAGAACCAGTCGGCGACGTGGTTCACCTGGGTCGGCAGCGAGCAATGGATGAAGCCTTCCGTTTCCAGGCTCGGCGCGCGGTACTCGCCGACGCCGCGCGCGGCTTCCCACTCGGGCGCGGTCGTGATGTGGAAGATGAGGCGGGTCACGCGCACCGAGCCTACGCACGCCGACGCCTCCCGACGTCGGCAGTACCTTGACCGGCGATGGCCGCGTACGCACTGCTCCTTCGACCCGCAGCAAATCGCCTCTACAGCAGGGGCGCGGCCGCGCTCAACCGCGCCGAGCTCTCGGTGCTGAACGAACGGGTGTTGAACGGTTCGCTGCACGCCGTGGAGCCGACGGTCATCGGCGGAGTCGACTACGTGCGCTTCTCGGCCGCCGAGACGATGTCGACCGACGACGTCGCACGCCTGTCCAACCTGTCGTCCGCATTCGCGTTGTTCCAGATCGCCGACGACGGGCGCTTCGTTCCCATCGACCTCACTCCCGTCGCGCACCTCGACGACGATCTCCTGACGATCCAGCGCTACAAGGGCAAGACCAACGAGCAGTTCACCAAACTGCTGTTCAACGTGACGCTCGCGGCGTCGGCCCACGCCGCTGACTGGCCGGTCCGCCGGCTACGCGTTCTCGACCCGGTGTGCGGGCGCGGAGCGTCGCTGAATCAAGGTCTCGTCTACGGCTTCGACGTCGACGGCATCGAGATCGATCGTGCCGCCTACGACGCGTACCGTACGTTCTTCGTCACGTGGCTGAAGGACAAGCGTTACAAGCATCAGGTCCACACGATGCCGCTGCGACGCGACGGGAAGGTCGTCGGCCGCCGGCTCGAGGTGGTCTTCGCCCGCGACAAACACGAGTACAAGGCTGACGACGTACAACGCGTACGCCTCGTGAACGACGATACGTGTCAAGCCGGCGAACACTTCCGCAAACCCGTCTTCGATGCGGTGATCGCCGATCTGCCGTACGGGGTGCAGCACGCCAGCCGCGCCCGACCCGACGCGCGCACGCGACGTCCGGAAGCGCTCCTCGACGCTGCGCTCGACGGCTGGATCGGCGCAATGAAAGCCGGCGCCGCGATCGGATTGTCCTGGAACACCAAAGTGCTCGCGCGCGACGAGCTCGTCGACCTGCTCGGTCGACACGGCCTCGAGCCGCGCTCCGGCGACGCGTCGTTCGAACATCGCGTCGACCATGCGATCACGCGCGACCTCGTCGTCGCGGTGAAAACCGACTAGGTCCGCGGCTGCGAGAGCGCGAGCCCGTTCTCGCGCATCACGAGTCGGATCTCGTCCTCCGAGAAATTCGGGAGATCGTCGACGAACGACTTCGGATCGGCGAGGCCTTCCGCATGGGGATAGTCGGAGCCGAAGATCATCTGGGTCGCGCCGAGCTCGTTGCGCAACTCGTCGAGATCGTCCTCGTAGTAGGGCGAGACCCACACGTGCTCCTGCACCTGCTCGACCGGATCGACTCCCTCGTACGCACCCGGAAGTTGGCCGAACGACTTCTTCAATGCCTTCAGCAACAGCGCGACCCATTCCGATCCGCTCTCGATGGTCGCGACCCGCAGGTTCGGATGCCGGCGGAACACGCCGTGACACGCCAGCGCGGCCACGGTGTCGTAGATCGGGCGATGCCCACCGGTGACGCTGCGGAAGGGGTCGTTGCGGAACGCCTGGAAGTCGTCGCCGCCTCCCCACTCGTCGGCATAGCGGTTGTAGCCGGCGTCTCCCGAGTGGTACGCGGCCAGGATGCCGGCCTCGGCGATGCGCGCCCACATGCGGTCGTACACCCGATCGCCGGGACTGCGCGAGAAGCCGGGACCGCGCACCGGCCCCGAGCGCATCACTACGACGTGCGCGCCGTGCGCGAGCGCGTACTCGACCTCCTGCTCGGCGCGGCGCGGATCCTGGAGCGCGATGTAGGGCGCGGCGTAGATGCGGTCGGCGTAGTTGAACGTCCAATCGTCGAGCATCCACTCGTTGAACGCATGGAACACGTCGTGCAGCGCGTCGGGGTCGTGCAACATCGCTTCCTCGACGCCCACGCCGAGCGTCGGGAACAAGAAGCACCCCTGCAAACCCTGCGCATCCATGAGCGTGACCCGCGCCGCCGGGTCGCGATACGCGGGACTGATCGGCTCCAGGTCGCCGAACGCGGCGCGAATGTCGTCGCCGGCCTGCTTGCCGCGGAAGTACTCGTCGAGACAACCGGGCCGCGCGACAGGGTCGAAGGTCGGGTTCGGGATGAAACGAAACAGCTTGTTGTCGACGATCATCCGCTGCTTGCCCTCGACGTCGGCCCACTGCACCAACTTCGAGCGGTGCTTCGGGAGATGGCGGATGAAGGCGTCGGTCGCCTCGTAGTAGTGGTTGTCGGCATCGAAGGGCTTGAAGCCCAAGTCGGTCGGCTCGGTCGCCTCGGTCAACTCGGTCATGCGATTCTCCTCGGTCACGAAATCTGACGCAGCATCAGAAACCTAGCGCCGCTGTTGCTCGTCGTTCGTGTCGGGCCCATATGGGTACCGTTCAGGCCATGTGTGGACGTTTCGTTTCGACCAATTCAGCGCAGGAGGTGGCCAACTACTTCGGGGCCTCGTTCGAACCGCCAGAACACGGCGGCCCGGAACTGCCGGCCAACTTCAACGTCGCCCCGACCAACGACGTGCTCGCCGTCGTCGCCGATTCCGGCGATTCCGCCGATTCCGGCGAGGTGCCGATGGCGGTGCG
>JBBQTI010000006.1:0-114116 GCA_038213435.1 Acidimicrobiia bacterium | reverse complement strand
CGCGTCCCAAACCCGCCCGACAGCCGCTCCCCGCCCACCCGATGCTGCCCTCGACGTGCGCACCGCCGAGAACCGAGCTCCAACACGCCCACAACTCCATCGGAAACCGCTACAGAGTTCTCGTGAACGATCGGGGTTAGTAGGGCGTCGGCATCTCGCAACGGTGGACTTCCCGGCCCTCGATCATCAGGACCCGGACGCGCGGTACCGCGCTCGACGCGATGAACATCCGTTATACGACCCGCACTGCGCGCAAACGTACCGATCGTCTCGTCGCCGCATTGTCCCCGACTGCCGCTATAGCGGAGCCTACGCCCGATGGGCCGGGTCGCGCCCTTCTGGCGTGCGCGGTGAGCGGGCTATGGGACGATGGCCGTCGATCTGGGCGATGTCCCGTGGGACGCCACATCGCCCAGAAACGCGGAGCATTCAGTCCCAGTAACGCGTATGACGCGACGATGCCCCCCGGAATGAAGGGGCATCGTGACGAGTCCGACAACGCGAACCACCAAAGGGCTGCGAGTTGCGCGGCACGAGTCAGTCGTGCCGCCGGGCCTTCGTACGACGCTACGCCAAGGGTCAAGATGCTTGTCCACAACCGCCTGTGCACAGACGGGATGCTTGTCCACACCGCCTGTGCGTATGTGGGAACTCGCGGCCACATCCACCTCCGACCTGGGGAAGTGGCCCCGTCGAATGTAGGAATGGTGAGGGGATCTGGGCCTAGCGGCCCCAGTCGAAGTCAAACGTCCGGCCAGTGTGTCGGACTTTGCCGTGAGGCCGACATCGCGTTAGTAGCCCGCGTTCCGGCCCATCGAAATACTCCGCGAAGGCGCTGCTGATCGCAATGACGATCGGATGAATATCCAGCTTGGCGGCGTGAGACGCGGTGACGTTGACGTGCATCGTGTTGGGCGGGTTGTCGTTCTCGGGGACGACCGCGACATCCGCCAGTTCGATTTGCGGTGTGCGGCCCGCAGTGAAGTGGCATTCGAAGGCTCGCATTGTTCCGGACTTGAGCGCGGCCGACGTGGGCGTGTGCTGGGGAGCGAAGTAAAGTTGGAAAGGATCGTTGTTTCCGCCGCACCGAGGACCGTATCGAGCATCGTGGCGATTTCGTGAAACGGGAGCCACGCGGCTCGGCCAACGTCGGCGATCAGGATGAGCTTGGCGCCTGCGTGCCTGGCCGATGGCAGCGGTGACGTTCTTCGCCATAGACCACGATCGTGCGAATGTCCACATCGTCGTGTTCGGTGACGACTGCCATCGTCTCGCGGGCCTCGAACGGCAAATCGAGATCCGCTCCACACCAATCGCACTTATAGCGCCCATTATCGAGCTGCATGACGCTCGACCCCCTTTCGCCGATACCGATGCTCGCCCCGCCCCGTGGCCCAGTCCAGACTTACGGCCCGTTGATGCAAATAGCGCGATCCGAGCGGCGCTGACAGCGTGTCACCTCACGAGACGAACATCCTGATCCAAGAACTCGACGGGCAGAAGGTACCGATCAGAGAGGCGACGGAGCCAGTAACCGTCGCGTGTCGTCTCGGCGACCTCAAATCCGCGACTCCACTCCCCCCGGAAGTGACCGCGGACCTCGACCGACGTACGACCGCGAGGTCCAGTCGCGAAGAGTTATGTGAGAAAACGTTCCATGGTTCGCGCATCTCTCCGCCTGATGGCTGCGTGTCGAGTCGCGATCTCTCGCGACCCATCCCCTCGGGAGAGGCGCCTTTCGACGAAGACTCCCGACGATTCATAGAGATACCTCGCCGACTCCAACCATGCGCCACCGTGTCAAGTCGCGGGTAGCGACCGCTCGACTCCACGGCGAGGGTCTTGCGAACCTGGTGCGCCGGGCCTACCGCGCAACCAGCGGCAGAGTGCCGATGACGAAGCCCTTGGCACGAGCCCGAGGGCATCGTCGCTCTCGTCGTCACGCTGCTGCGTCCGCGCCGCCCCGACGTATGGTTGGCGTGGGGCGCGCAGATCGAGAACGTGCGCTCGCCGAGCAT
Source organism: Acidimicrobiia bacterium (assembly GCA_038213435.1). GTDB lineage: Bacteria > Actinomycetota > Acidimicrobiia > IMCC26256 > PALSA-610 > PALSA-610. The sequence goes on along the minus strand of JBBQTI010000006.1, from coordinate 112,098 downwards.
GAGCGGCGGTTGGCGCAGGTTGAGCGGGCGTTGGTCGAGGACCGCGTTCGGGATGAGCGAACGCACTTCCGCGCAATGCACACGCACGAGCGCGCCGCTGAGATTCACGACGCGCTGGCAGACTTGTTCCCTGACGCCGACGACTGATCCCGCGGCGCCGAACGGAAACATGGCGCCCTTCTCGATGCGGTCGATCGTGACGTAGCGGCCGCGGGCGAACAATGTGTGCCATGGGGCCGACAATAGGGAGCCACCGGATCGACACGCGAGTACCGCGACCTCACCCGGCGACACCGAGAACGTCAGGTGTGGGCTCGCACACCAATCGATCCTGAGCATCGCGACGTGTGCCCCCGGCGAAACTGCAATCTCGATGGCTTGTCCACGCTTGATTCGACCGACCGCCCGACCGTCGAGAACGACGGCGTAGGTCCGAAACCGATCGCGATAACCGTCAGCCGCACGCTCGACGCGAAGATGCGCCATCTCGGTCACGAGTGCATGATGCCGCTCCGGCGGTGTTCGGGCGAGTGCCGGACGGCAGACATGGCGTGTCGCCCATCGACCGCATCGCTAGGAGACGGGAAGATCAAATCCGGTGACGAGCCTCGTGATCGGTGGCAGGTTTCCGCGTCTTTCCTCCGCGAGCTGGTCGACCATGACCGTGATCCCGGCGAGCACACCACCGCACGTTTCGATGAGTTCTTGCGCCCCGGAGGCTTGACTGCCGCGCTCGATCCAGTCGTCGACGAGCAAGAGACGGTCGCCGGGATGGACGGACTCCTGTTGGATCTGTAAGACGTGACGCATACCTCGGTAGTCGGGCGCCGTCTCGATCTGGCGTTTGGCGCCAGATTGCGGCCCTAGCGAATGCCGTCGGCGGCACGGTACTTGTCGGGGTCGCGGACGATGGCCGAATACTCGGCATCCAACATGAGGTACGGATGTGCAACAACAGCGAGGACGAGTACCTACGACGAGTGGGGCAGAAGATCGCGGAACGTCTAGATCCGATGCCACTCGGTAAGGAGGTTGAGTACCGGATCGTGCGTGACGACGAGAGGCTCGTCCTGAAGGTCGAGGTCGCAAAGGCACCGTCTCCGGTCTGGATTAAGCGCAAGGGACAGCCCGAAGAACTGTACGTTCGGACCAGCAGCATGAGCCAAAAGCTCAACACGCGAGAGGCAAACGACTACATCCACCGAACGTTTCCCCGCTGACCGCTGCATCGCAGCGCGTCGGCGACGAACGACAGGGCGGTGAGGTAGTTCTGCTCCGGTCGGTGCTGCCAGCGCCGCTCGACACGAACTTCGTTCTCGGCGTAGAGGCCGTGAGCGATTGTCCGACCTTCACGCGTCGAGTCGCACGCCGCGACCTCAACGACCCGACCTATAGTTGCGCCATGCGGCGTCACGATCGAACGGACTGAGCGAGGGCAGCAATGGAAACGCAGGTTCGTACCCCCCAGTCTGTCTTCATGCAGCCGCAGCGGTTGATTGTTCCACTGTTTCAACGGCCATATGTGTGGAACGAGGAGAACCAATGGGAGCCGCTGTGGCAGGACATCTCCCGTGTTGCGACAAGGCTTCTTGCGAATCCTGAGCGTCCGCCGTTTCCGCATTTCCTCGGCGCCGTTGTGCTCCAACAGGTGCAGAACCCGGTCGGTTCGATGCAGGAACGCGTGATCATCGATGGTCAGCAACGACTCACGACGCTCCAACTCATGCTCGATGCTCTGCACGCAGAGTTCGAGTCAATGGGAGCAAGGCAGCCAGCGTCGCGAGTGGAGACACTGGTCTGCAACCAAGAGGCGTTCTGGGATCGTCCCGAGGATCGTTACAAGGTCTGGCCGACCAACCGAGATCGAGCGGCGTTCAACGCGGTGATGAGTGCCGAGGCGCCGGTCGATTACTCGACGTTGGTCGAGCCGAAGGCGCGCATGGTGCTGGCACACAAGTATTTCGGTGAACAAGCGCGTGGCTGGATCGACCTCAATGGTACGGATGAGGCCCTGGATCGAGCGACTGCTTTGGAACGTGCGGTTCGAGAGCTTCTACAGGTGGTCGTGATCGATCTCGCCCCGGACGAGAACGCCCAAGAAATTTTCGAGACGCTGAACGCACGCGGCGCTCAGCTAACCGCAGCAGATCTCATCAAGAACTTTATCTTCCAACGATTAATGGAAGCCGGTGAGGACGTAGAGGCCATATACGAGCAGCAGTGGAAGGAATTCGAGACCGGCTTTTGGGAGACCGAGATCGCCTCCGGACGAGTCCGCTACGCCCGGTCCGCGATCTTCCTGAACCAATGGCTGATCGCAAGGACAGGCGAGGAGATAGTTGCTCGCGAGGTGTTCTCACGTTTCAAGCGTTACGCAGAGTTCGACAGCGAGCTTCCGATGCCGAGACTGGTCGATCGAGTTCACCGCACCGCAACGGTGTATCGATCGTTCCTGGATGGAGCGGAGACCAAGACAGGCCCTCTGGATCGTGTTGAACTGTTCGCCTACCGAACGAGCGTCCTGGAGAGCGAGGTAATCAAGCCGTTCATTCTTTGGCTCCTCGATCCCGACGAACCGGAAGTGCCGAGGCCCCAACTCATCAAGGCGCTTGAAGCTGCTGAAAGTTGGATGGTACGTCGCATGCTCGTACGAGCAACGACCAAGGCATACAACCAGGTTATCGCCGAGCTCATCACGCAGATGCGGAAGGGCGACCGAGCGATCGTCGGTGACATTGTCGAGAACTACTTCCGTGCTCAACCCGGCGCGTCGCGCTACTGGCCGGACGACGATGAGCTTCGGCGCGAACTCCGTTCGCTTTTGGCATACCGGCGGCTCAGGCGAGGTCGGCTACGCATGGTCCTCGAAGCAATCGAAGATCACTGTCGTGGGTGGGTCGGAGAGGAAGTGGCGCTCGGCGGGGAACGGGTGCCGAGAGCGCAACTCACAATCGAGCACGTCATGCCGCGTCAATGGAGAATGCACTGGCCCTTCGCTGGAACGGCGGGAGAATTGGAACGCGACGGCTTGATCCACACGGTCGGTAACCTCACATTGCTCACGCACCGACTGAACAGTCATGTCTCGAACGGTCCGTGGCTGGGCGAGAATGGTAAGCAAGGAGCGATAAAGAAGAGCGATGTGCTCTTGCTCAATCGAGACCTTCTCCAGATCGCTGCCGACGATTGGACGGACGACAAGATCGCTGAACGGACCGCTCGACTCACCGAAGCCATCATCGAGATCTGGCCCGTTCCCGCCGGACATCACTCGGTCTTCGCTGAACAGGTGGCGAGGGGAACGCGGCGCATCGAGCTTGCCGATCTCATCAACGCGGGACTTATCGAGGCTGGTCAAATGCTGTACGCGCGAATTCGGAATCCACGGGGTCTAACTGCGACCGTGCTCTCGGATGGGAGTCTCGATGTCGATGGCGCGATCTATCAGACACCGTCAGCGGCCGCGGCGGCGATCGCTGGCAAGCATGAGAACGGGTGGTGGTACTTCCTCGTTGAAAAGGGTCCACCAAGAAAGGCGTTGCGCCGAGTGTGGCGAGAGTACGTTGAGCAGCTAACAGTTGACGTCGATGAGGACGAAGAGGGTCTGGACGACGAGGACGATGCGTGAGGCGCGGCTGAGTGTTGGCCGGTGATATGGATGCTTTTCCTCGGCGTCAGCGTTCGTCGGCGCAGGACTGCTGAACACTGCGAGTGCCCAGGGGACCGCGCCATCGATTCGATAAGCGAGCGTGTGTTCGCCTAGCAGGTGCATGACTAGAGAAGGCGGGCGATGATCACCGACCGCGACTTGCGATTTAACTACCAGTTCGTCCACGCGTTCGAGACGCTACGGAAGCGCCAGGGCCACAGAGAAATGGACGATGCTGCACTCCGAGATGTTTCCGAGTCCACCGGGATCGCGTACGAGGCAATGCGTGTTGCGCGTCACCTGCGAAACGCGCTCGCTCACGATGATCCGGTCAACCGAGAGAGTCTCCTGCGGCATCTCCAGATCCTCGCCGAGGCGATAGGTGACCTGAAAGGAGTAACCACGGCGATGCTTCCGGTCAGGAGTCCGTCGGAACCCGCGGTCCGGGCTTACCGAGTCCATGCGTGGAAGGATCCGCGCCTTGAACAGGAGATGATCGCGAACGGATTCGTCAGCATCGGAGGAGAAGAGGTCGGTGACCTCACCGACGTGCGCGACCCCGAGCGCATCCGCTCGATGCTCACCGAGACAATGCCTGATCGAACGGCCAATGCAATCGGGCAGTTCGTCGGCTACTGGCGACGATTTCCCTGGGATGCCGACGTCGGGCACTTCGTTGTTCTTCCGACACGGGATGGCGTCGTCGCGATTGGTGAGTTTGTCGGTCCGTATTACTACGTGGCGAATGCAGAGCCACATGCGCGCCATCGTCGCGAAGTCGCTTGGATCGCCGATGGAGTGAGTCGCGAGGGCATCGGCTCGGATCTCTTGTCGACCATCAACGGAAAGCACACCGTCCAGGAGTTCAAATCTGCCGACGCGGCACAACGGCTCCGCACACTCGCGGAGACTGGAATCGACCCTGGTCGATAGTCGGGGACTTACCGCGGACCGGCATCCTTTATCCTTTACGACGACGGGGATACCTGCTGAGATGAAGAACCGATCAGCCGTCTCCGCCAACGGTTACTTGGTTCCGCTCAGCACAAGCTCCCGGAGGGCAGTACCAATGCCGAAATACCGAGTCACACTCCGCCGAACAACCATCGAGATTGTCGAAGCCGCGAACCCGTACCAGGCTGCGATCATCGCTTCCAACAGTCACGGCGGCGACGTAGAAGTGTCAAGCGTCACCTCGGCGGTCGGTCGCCCGACCGCATCAACGTCGGGCCGTAAGGCGACCAAAGCCGTCAAGAAGGTCGCGAAGAAGCGTCGTCCGATGTCACCCGAAGCACGCGCCAAGCTCGCCAAGAATCTCGTCAAGGCTCGGGCCGCGCGGGCACGGAACCTGAAGGCCGCGAAGAAGGCGACGAAGAAGAGCCCCGCGAAGAAAGCGAAGCGGGCTACGAAGAGCCGCTGAGTTCACCGGGGAGCGCGAGCGTGTTAGCGAGGCGCGTCCTTTGGCAGGTGCGGTGCTACCGGCTAGGAGGCTTGCTGCTGACCCAAGCACGATGTTGCGCTCAAGCACGGGTCCGCAACATCCGAATCTCGTCATGAGAGAGTGGGGTTCGACCATGACGGAGCGGGGCGATTACGAGCTCAAGGTCAAGCGTTTGGACCTGGACGCGCTGGAGGTCGAGTACCGCGCTGGACGCCGACCGCTTCGGCGAGCGCGACGGTTGCTGGTATCCCGATGGATCGAGACGGACGAGGCTCGTCGTCACGCTCAGGTGATGGCGACTCTCCGGATGCACGGCCGATTGCCCGGCTAGCGCTCTCCGCGTTTGAGCGCGAACTCGCGGGTAGCGTTTGTTGCGTGTTGCAGCCGTGGATGGATGATCACAATCTCCGTGAGAGCGTCATGGCGACCGTCGAAGACGCGGGCGCTCGGTGGATCGTGCCGTCACCGGTGCCTGAGTTCGAGTACACGGCGTACACGGTGTCGGGAGGCGACACCATCGGTGTCGGACTGACCAACCATTACGTGGTGTTCGAGGACACCAGCAAGCTCAAGATCGAGTTCCAAGTCATCAAAAGCACTGGCACCTGGGAGTACGGCGAGTACTCGTATCACTTCACCAGCCCGCAGGGTTTCGTGTTCCGTTATGACAAGCATCCTGAACGCTGGTTCGAGCAGCAGCACGGCACCGACTGTCACGTTCACGACGGGCACCCGAAGAGCAAGAAACATATGTTTCCGACGCCGATCGTGGAACTCGATTTCGTGATTGACAGAGTGATCCATTACCAGCACACGGGCGAGTTCGTCCGCGCCTAAGGAGAAGGACTCGCATGGCAGCGGTTGGCGATCAGATCGAAGTGTCATCGAAGGCCGGGCCACGGTCCGGCGTGGTGACGGCGGTGAACGGCTCGATGATCGTAGTGCGTTGGAGTACGGGCCAGGAGACGAGCTTCGTTCCCGGACCGGGTGTCTTGAGCGTCGTCAAACGCCGCGGAAGCCGATCGGTATCCATGGCCGGGACGAGTCGGGCTTCCATGTCCGCTTCGACATCATCGAAACGGAAAAGCACCGCGACCTCGAAGCGTCGCGCCCTTACGAAGAAACCCGCGAGGGCCAAGACGAGGTCGCCGGTCAAGCGGAGCGCGACATCCAAACACACCGCGACGAAAAAAACCGCGGCGAAGAGGAAACCGACGAAGACCAGGACGAGATCAGTGCTCAAGCGGAGTGCGACACCGAAGCGCACGGCGACGAAGAAGGCTGCCGCCAAGAAGGCCGTCAAGAACGCGGCGAAGAAGGTCGGGCGTTCGGCCAAGAAACGGACGACCAAGCGCGCGTGATCGCCTCGCGTTGCGAGGACGAACTCGATGGATCTTCTGGTCGTCTAACGCGACCGGGACCGTGACAAGTCTGGACACAGGCCGGAACCGGCCCTCGCAACGAAGCGGGGGTCGATTCTGTTGAGGGGGTAGCAGGGAGTGGGAGGGGCAACCGGCCCGTCGCTGCTTGCCCCGACGCGACGCCCGACGATTGCCCACTCACCAATCCCCCCAAAGACAGTAGACATCCGAACACTCAACGTGGCAAGCAGCAGGTGGCCGCTACCGTGAGCGCCGTTCGAACGCGTTTGCGGATGCCATGGCCGGGCAACCCACGCGGCGACGCACCCATCCGCGTGTTGCCTGGTCATCGGCGCGACGGTGTAGGCGGTGCGAACGATGCGGTGTTCATACTGTCGGGCGCAATTTGAGATTCCCGGTCTGCCAGAGTCGGGGCTGCACATCGAATACAAGGAAGGCGGCCTGGTGATCTACTACTGCAGCCGCCCGATCCATAGCTGCGACCTGGAACGAGCGCATCGGGCCGATCGTCACGATTCCTAGCGCCGTTCGGGTATCTCGCAGAACGCCGTAGCGATGGTCCCTCGCATGTCTCGGCACGCCGAGATCCGCAAGCAACGGCGCGAACACGCTGAGGCGCTGCGAGAGGCTGTACGCGATGAAGTGCAGCGACAGATGACCACACTCGGGCTCGCGACCAAAGACGACCTTGCCGCGGTCGGGCGTACCATCGGAGATGAACTCGCCCGCGGTGATGCCGAAACATTCGGGATGAGTTGAGCGACGCTCCTACGCGTTCGCTTCGAGCGCCACGACCCGTCCAGCAAGTTCGCCAATCACGACCGCAAGCTCGGCGGTCAGTTCACCCACGATCGCCAACACGACCACAGCGATCGCCTCAACATCAGCTTCGGACGCCTTCGGGTGACGGTGCAGCGCTCCATGTAACCGGGCCTTGATGTCGTCAGCGTGCATGAAGATCTCCTCGCAGAATCGCGATACCGGGACTTGATGTGAGGTCCGCGTCAGTGACCGAAGCCGGGCTTCCTGTCCTCGCGTCTTCCACGACCGACGATGAATTCGGTGGGAAGGCGAACGTTGCGCCGGTTCGCATCTGTTAGTGCGGCACGCCGAGAAAGGCGAATACGGCGCTAAGGAATTGCTCCTTGCCGGTGTCCATGGCTACGTGCTGTTGCCCGGACATGACCGTGGTCTGGCCGTTGGGAAGCGCCTCTTCCAACAGCGCGGTCGGCTCGGCCGACCAGTCCGTGTCGGAGCCTCGTAACAACAGGACTGGGATCTTCACCTCGGATACCGACGTGCGGTTGAACTGGTAGGCGACGGCTGCTCGGAACTCGCGTGGGATGGTGGGCACGGCGTGCAGGCGCTCTTGCCACACGGGTAGCTCCCGTATTGCGGCCAACTGTTCTGGGGGAACACCGACGATGTCTGTGATGAACGACACCAGTACGACTTCGCGTTCGCCCCGATCGATCTGTTCCTGCGCCCGAGCCAACCACGCTTCTTCTGGCGAACTTGCTCCCCCGAGCGGCGGTTCGTACAAGACCAACCTGGCGATGCCCGACGTGCGTCGCGCCGCCTCCAGAGCGCACAACGCGCCGTAGGAATGGCCCAGTACCACGACGTCTGCACCGATCGAGTCCACGACCGCGGCCACGTCGTCAAACTCGGCTTCAAGACGGTACGGGTCGGTATCCCGACTCCCGCCGCGGCCGCGGCGGTCCATCGCCCACACGGTGAAGTGTTCGCACAACTCGGAGCGGACTCCCTTTCATCGGGAGTGGTCGGCAGTGGTGCCGTGAACCAATAGCAACGGGGGGCCACTACCACTCGACCAGACCGCGATCTCAACACCATCATCAGAGCGGACCGTCGGGTCGGATTGGTTGCCATCGCCGACCTCCCTTTCTGACGTGTATCAACGGCGAGCATACGGCGGGACACACGCCGCAGCACCGACCTAGCACCGACCTTGCGCGCGGCCGTTCGGCGCTCGCGTCGACGGTCCCCTTGTCCAACGGTAAGCCAGGACGCGGACATCCCGGCTGCATCGCTCGCACAACAGCGCCAGAGCAGGCAATATTGTGGCGTGGAGATCGCATGTGCCGACTGCGGTTGCGTTGTCGATCGTGGCGTCGTTCTCGTCCGCTGCGCTAACCCCGACTGCTGCTGCCGCGATCTTCCCGCAGGTTGAGTCGTGCCCATAACGATCGGACGGGACGAGGTACGTCGTCTAATCGCCGACGGCGCGCAACTTGTCGAGGTGCTGCCGCGCGCCGAGTACGACGAGGAGCACATTCCTGCGGCCCTACACCTGCCTCTGAAGTCGTTGTCGGTAACCAGCGCAGCCGCGACCCTCGACCGTGCGCGGCCGGTCATCGTCTACTGCTGGGATGGCTTGTGAGACATGAGCCCGCGAGCCGCGTGGCGGCTCGAACGTCTCGGGTTCGCTCCCGTCTTCGACTACGCGCTCGGGAAGGTCGACTGGATGGCCGCGGGACTACCCACGGTGCGATCAGGCGGAGGCGGTGATCGGGCAATCGACGCCGTAGACACCCACCCTCGCACGTGTCCGCCAGACCAACCGATCTCGGCCCTCGGCGATGTTCGGGCTGTAAGCCCGATCGTCGTCGTGAACGAGGACCACATCGTGCTCGGACGCATCGACATAGTCCCCGCAACCATCGACCCCTCCGACGTTGCCGAGGACATCATGATTCCCGGTCCCTCCACGGTTCGCGCGCACGAACCCCTCGCCGAACTGCTGTCCAGGATGGAAGAGCGCGACATCAAGCACATGCTCGTCACGACGCCGGAAGGCCGACTGCTCGGCGTCGTACACGTTAACCCACAGACCTGATGCCGACCATGCGGCGTACGCGCAGAGAACTGCCGTTCGGCATTCGCCTCGACAGCCCCCTTCACCAACGGTGAGCAAGCCGAGAATGGATCCGAATGTCCTGCTCATGCCCCTGGCGGACTATGTGTCCGTAGCGATTCTCCGATACGCCCGAGACGGTCGATCCGCGCAAACCGGTGCAGTGTTACGGCCCGGAGGCGAGCGCCCACACGAAGGCGCGGCTCGCGCCCGTTGCTCTAGTGCGCGATTACCTGCGGATGCCGCCGTCGCCTTGACGTTCCGGTAGTTGCGTTGGGTGTTGCAGTTCACCGCTCGCAGCGAGTGCGAACCAGTTGCTCCAGCGATCGATGAACTCGCGCATGCCTCCGATCGTCACCGGGGTGAAGGGCCAGGCGATTTGATGCGACGCCATTCCACGCCACAGAGCCTGGGCCGCTTCGACACCGGGGTCCAGAGCGAACGGCGCTTGGGTGCTGCTTCGGCCACTCAGGCCAATGAACATGAACGCCGTCTCGTACCACGCGAAGTTGTCCGCCGTCACCGCGTCCGTGAACCACAACGAGTGGCTCCGGCCCTCGTAGGCGAGATGGCGCTGCTGCGGAGTGCGGAGATCGATGATCGCGTGGGCGACGACCTCGAACTGGGGAGCCTCCCAGTTGCCCCACGGCGCGGTCGGCGTCTGCTTCATTGGTCCGATCTTCAAAGTAGCTTCTCCCAAACGGAGAACGTGACCGCCGTTCGCCGCATGAGTCGTCACAGACGGTGCTGCATCGGTGATCGGGGTGACAAGCGCCGACGCGATGCGATCGAATGATGTGGCCGCCGCCGCCGCAAGTTCCGATCTCCGCTCGGCCGCCGACTGGGCGCGCGACTCGTCGGCTCGTCGCGCTGCTTGCTGCGCGCCCACGCGCCGATTGACCTCTTGGAGTCGCGCCAGACCAGGCGACGGTGGAGGAGATACGGCGCTCTGCAAGCGGATCAGCACGTTCGGTGCGGTCGGCCGCGCTGTCTGGGGTTTGTACAGGCATTCATCGACAATTGCCACCAAACCGAGAGGTGGACCGGAGAGTGAAGGCGGTCTGGTGTGCAGGTGCTGCTCGCGCAGTTCTTCGGGCGTACCGTCGAATGGGCGCTGCCCGCCGAGCAACTCGTAGGCGATGATGCCGAACGCGTATATATCTGTGGCGTTGGTCGCGTGCTCCATGCGCCACTGCTCGGGCGCGGCGTACGCCGCGGTGAAGGCGTACTTCCGGGTATCAGGTGCAGTGGTCGCCTCCGCGTAGCGTGAGATACCGAAGTCGGCGAGGCACCACTGACCGTCGAGCAGCAGCACGTTTTCCGGCTTCAGGTCGCGGTGAACGACGCGCCCGTGCAGGTCCGCAAGTGCTTCGCACACGTCGTTCAGGATCTGCACCGCCTCGGGGGTTTCGAGGGGTAGTCCCACCGACGCGAGATGGGCGCGGAGCGACATCGAAGCTTCCGGCATAACGAGAACCCAGGAATCCGCTGTTTCTCCAAAATCAATGACCGGGACGACGTTCCGAACGCCGTCGAGGTCAACGAACAGCAGCTCGCGCTCTGCACCGGGATCCTTCGGAACCAGTTTGGCGACAGCAGCATTGCCGTCAGCCAAGATCACTCGATAAACCTGCCCAAAGCCGCCGCCATCGATCCGTTCGAGAAGTTGCCAGCGCCCGAGCAGTTCTGTCATTCGCGCAATCGTACCGAACACGCGTTCGGAGCGACGTACATGAGTTGCGGGCGCGCTCTCGATGCGGACCTACGTCACGGACACCAGACGTCGTCCGCCTTCCGTTGGCCGACGTAACCCACTGGGGCCACAGCCAACCTGCCAGAGGGTCGCTCGGCGGTAGGGCGTCGTCGTCGTCGGCTGGCACGCGGGCAGGATGCGCCGCACCCAACAACCAGGACCGGAGCCTTCGGGCGTGCTCTAGGCTCCGGTCCGATGCGACTAGGAAGGGTGTTTGGGTGAAGTTCGGCGTGACGATGTTCATGACCGACCAAACGATGGGGCCGGTCGAGCTCGCACGGGAGATCGAGGCGCGGGGCTTGTATTCGTTCTACATGCCCGAGCACACCCACATCCCCACGAGTCGGCGGACCCCACCGCCGACCGGCGATGCGGAGCTCGCCGAGGAGTACAAGCGCACGCTCGATCCGTTCGTCGCCCTCGCGATGGCCGCCGCGGTGACCGAGCGGCTGGTTGTCGGAACGGGGATCTGTCTGGTCGCGCAGCGCGATCCGATCGTGACCGCGAAGGCGGTGGCCAGTCTCGATCGGGAGTCCGGCGGCCGCTTCGTGTTCGGCATCGGCTTTGGTTGGAACGCCGACGAGATCGAGCATCACGGCGTCGACATGAAGCGCCGGCGCGACGTCGCGCGCGAGCACGTGCTCGCGATGAGGTCGCTGTGGCGTGACGACGTCGCATCCTTCGACGGGGAATTCGTGCACCTCTCGCCGTCGTGGTCGTGGCCCAAGCCCGGGCCCGGCCGTCCGCCGATCCTCATCGGCGGAGCACCGGGTCCGAAATTGTTCGCGCACGTGGCCGAGTACGGCGACGGGTGGATCCCGATCGGGGGCGCCGGAGTGCGCGCCGCGCTCACCGATCTCGAGCGCGCCTGCGAGGTGCGCGGTCGCGATCCGAAGACGCTGCGCATCGTGCCGTTCGGCACCGTTCCCGACCCGGGCAAGCTCGAGTACTACGAGTCGATGGGGATCGACGAGGTCGTCCTACGTCTGCCGGGCGGTCCGCGTGATCGGGTGCTGCCGCGGCTCGACGCGCTCGCCGAGCTGGCCCGTTGAGTGCGCCGGCGCTCATCGGCCTCGATCTTTCCGGCGACGCGGACACGTGGAGGCGAGCCGGCTTCGCCGTCGATGCCGATGGTGCATGTCGGCTCGGGCACCTACGCATGCGGACGGGGATCGGCGAGCATGGATTGCCGGCTGGGAGCTCGGTGACGGCGGTGGTGTGGAGCCCGCCGAACACCCGAACGGCGCGATCGGGCTCGATCATCTGGTCGTCTTCACCGATGTCCCCGACCGCACGATCCGCGCGTATGGACGGCTCGGTCTGGAGGTGCGACGGGTCCGCGATCTCGGCGACGGCCGGACGCAGACGTTCTTCCGGGCGGGCGACGTCATCATCGAGCTCGTCGGCCCCATCGACGGTGACGGCGAGCGCTTGTGGGGTCTCTCGCCGACAGTCGCCGATCTCGAGGCGTGTGCGCGACTGCTCGGCGACCGGCTGGGCCCGATCAAGGATGCGACGCAGCCCGGACGTCGGATCGCCACACTGCGGCACGCGGCCTGCGGGCTGACGGTCCCGATCGCGTTCATGTCTCCCTCGATCGCCTCCTGACGGCGCGCGACGCGCGAGGATGCGGGCATGGCCCTCGGACTCGTGCACTTCGATCCCAACTCCTTCCCGGCCGAGGCGATGCCGTGCCTCCGCTGTGGGGCCGAGACGATGCTGCGTTTCGCAGGGCCGTGCGCGGCATGCGCGCAGGAGCTGCGGGCGAGCTTCCACGGCGTGGCGCGGGTCATCGAGGGTGACGACTACGTCCCGAAGACGAATGTCACCCCGACGCGGTCGCAATGAGGGACGACTGACACTGACGACTGACGTCGCGGGTACCTTGGCGCGGTGCAGACGGGTGCTCGGGTCCGCACCGACTACTACGCCGTGATCGGCGTCGATGTATCGGCGACCGGTGACGAGATCGCCCGAGCATTTCGCGCTCGGGCGAAGCAACTCCACCCGGATACGAGTAGCGATCCCGACACCGCGTTGCAATTCAACGAGCTCGTGGTCGCGTACGGCGTGCTGTCGAACCACCGCACGCGCCGCGAGTTCGACCGCACTCGTGATGGGTCCGGCCCGCCGCGCGCGCCGGTCGCGGAGCGCGACGATCGGCACACCGCGACGGCGCCATCCGAGGCTGGGCCGCCGACCCGCTGGACGCGCCGCCGCGCGTGGACCGCGCTCGTCGCGGGCGCGTTGGTGACCCTGCTCGGTGCCGGCGCGGCAATGCTCACCTGGCAGCTGCACCAACGCGACGCGCAGCGCCATGCGCGCTTCCGTCCGATTACCGCCGTGCGCGTGGGCGACGGCGACGTCTCGTTCGTCACCGCCGACGGACGGGTCGTGCGTACCCGTGAACCGCAACAGCACGGCGAGGGGAGCAATCTCGGGCCGACCGTCGCCGTTCGCTACGACCCGGCGAACCCGGCGCACGTCGTCGTCGACGCGAGCACGTTCGGCCGCGACATCACTCTCGCGATCGTCGCACTCAAGTTGTTGGTAGGTGGTCCGGTATTCGTGGCGCTGGGTGGCCGCCGCCTCAGGGCACGCGCGCCTACAAACGCTCGATGATCGTGACGTTGGCCTGGCCGCCGCCCTCGCACATGGTCTGAAGGCCGTAGCGGCCGCCCGTGCGCTCCAACTCGTGGAGCAGTGTCGTCATGAGGCGCGCGCCGGTCGCGCCCAATGGGTGCCCGAGCGCGATCGCGCCACCGTTGACGTTTACCTTCGCCATGTCGGCGCCCGTCTCCTTCTGCCAGGCGATGACCACCGACGCGAACGCCTCGTTGATCTCGACGAGGTCGATGTCGTCGAGTCTCAATCCCGACTTGCCCAGCGCGTGCGCGGTGGCGGAAATGGGCGCGGTGAGCATCCACACCGGGTCGGCGCCGCGCACGGAAAGGTGGTGGATCCGGGCCCGGGGCGACAACGCGTGCGTGCGCACCGCATCCGCACTCGCGATCAGGAGCGCGGCGGACGCGTCCGACAGCTGCGAGGCCATGGCGGCCGTGAGCCGGCCCCCGGGGACGAGGGTGGGAAGCGCCCGGATCTTGTCGAGATCCGGCTCGCGCGGTCCTTCGTCGTGTCGAGCGTCTCCGAGTGCCACGATCTCCTTGGCGAACCGTCCCTCGGCCCGGGCTCGTAGCGCGCGCCCGTGCGACTCGACCGCGTATGTCTCCATGTCGTCGCGGCTGATGTTCCACTTCTCGGCGATCATCTCCGCGCTACGGAACTGCGACACTTCTTGGGTGCCGTAACGCGCCTCCCATCCCGGGGACCCGCTGAACGGGTTCGTGAAGCCGTACTGCTCGCCGGCGAGCATGGCGGCGCTGATCGGGATCGCGCTCATGTTCTGTACGCCGCCGGCGACGACGAGATCGGCCGTTCCCGACATCACCGCCTGCGCGGCGAAATGAACAGCCTGCTGCGACGATCCGCACTGACGGTCGACCGTGGTTCCCGGCACCTCGTCGGGCATCCCGGCGACGAGCCAGCACGTGCGCGCGATGTCGCCGGCTTGCGGACCGATGGTGTCGACACACCCGAACACGACGTCGTCGACCGTGGCGGGATCGAGGTCGACGTGATCGAACAGCGCGCGGATGGAATGCGCGCCGAGATCGGCAGGGTGCACGTGCGCGAGCGCCCCGTTGCGCTTCCCGACCGGGGTGCGCACCGCATCGACGATGTAGGCCTCGTTCATCGCGGCCATGCTAAAGGATCGCAGCGCCGATCCTTTTGCGATGGAAAGGGGCGTCGCCCATCGAGCGCGCCAGCGCCCACGCGCGTTTCATATAGAGGTGCAGGTCGTACTCGGTCGTGTATCCGATGGCGCCGTGGCATTGCAGCGCCGCCCGGGCCGTTACCAGCGCGGCCTCGTCGGCTTTGCATTTCGCCATGCTGGCGTGCACGGGATCGAGCGTCGCGGCGGCGCGGTAGACGAGCGGACGGGCGAACTCGAGGGCGATCCGTGCATTCGCAAGGTGGTGCTTGACCGCCTGGAACGAGCCGATCGGGACCCCGAACTGTCGTCGCTCCTTCGCGTACGCGGCCGTCATGTCGAGCATGCGCTGCGCGAGGCCGCATTGCTGGGCCGCAGTACCGACGACTCCGCGGTCGAAGGCGGCCGCGAGCGCGTCGTCGGCGATCGGCGTCGGTGTGCCCCGAACCTCGAACATGCGGCGCGCGCCGTCGACCGACGGACACGCGACGAGCTCGACCGCGCCGGGTTCGAAACGGCCGGCTGCAGTGACGATGACGCCGGCCGTGTCGGCCCAGGGTACGAGCTCACGCCCGGCCGCGACCGTGAGATCGGTTCGGTCGAGCAACGGCACGCCGAAGGCCGCCGTTTCGACGAGCGGCTCGGGCGCCGCGCAACGGCCGGTCTCCTCGAGGATCAGCACGAGATCGACCATCGTGAGCCCGAGCCCCCCGCGCTCGTCGCGCGCGAGCAGACCGACCACGCCCATCTCGGCGAGCTTGTCCCACAGACCGGGGATGCGTCCGGTGGCGTTCGTCCAAGCGTCGCGGACGTGCGCGGGCGAGCACTCCTTCTCCAGGAGCTCACGCACCGCGTCGCGAAACGCCACCTGGTCGTCGGTGAACGCGAACCGCACGGTCAGCGCCTCGGCATTCCCAGCACGCGCTCCGCGATCACATTTCGCTGGATCTCGTTCGTGCCGGCGTAGATCGGTCCGGCGAGCGCGAACTCGTAGCCCTTCATCCACACTCCGGTATCACCGTCGAGCAGCTCCGCGTGCGCGCCCAACAGCTCGAGCGCGAGCTCGTGTAGGCGAACGTCGAGCTCGGACCAGAACACCTTTACCATCGACGACTCCGCGCCGGTGCGTCCGCCCTCGACCGCGCGGGTGACGGTCCAGTAGGTCTGCCAGCGATAGGCCTCCGCGTCGAGGTACGCGGCGACGACCCGATTGCGTACCTCGGGATCGTCGCCGCGGGCGTGGTACAGGTCGATCAATCGCTGTGCGGTGGCGAGGAAGCGGCCGGGAGACCGGAGCGTGAGTCCGCGCTCGGAGCCGGTCGTCGACATCGCGACGGCCCATCCCTGGTTCGGCTCGCCGAGCACGTCGTCGTCGGAAACGAGGACGTCGTCGAGGAAGACTTCGGCGAATCCTTCGTCGCCGTCGAGACGTTCGACGCCGCGCACCGTCACTCCGGGCGATGCCAGGTCGACCAAGAAGTACGTGAGGCCGTGATGGCGTTCCGCGTCGGGGTCGCTGCGGAAGAGGCCGAAGAGGTGGGTGCAAAACGCGCCGCGCGTCGTCCACGTCTTCTGCCCCGACAATCGCCAGCCGCGGGCGGCGTGGTCGCGAAGCGCCTTGCTCTGGATGCCGGCGAGGTCGCTGCCCGCGTTCGGCTCCGACCAGCCCTGGCACCACGTCTGCTCGCCGGACGCCATCTTGGGCAGGATGCGCGCCTGCTGCTCGGGCGTGCCGTACTCGAAGATCGTGGGCGCGAGCAGGAAGATGCCGTTCTGCGTCACTCGTTGCGGCGCACCGGCGCGGTAGTACTCCTCCTCGAAGATGAGCCATTCCCAGAGACTCGCATCGCGCCCGCCGAACTCGTGCGGCCACGACACCACCGCGAGGCGGGCGTCGAAGAGCGCGCGTTCCCAGTCGAGGTGCGCGATGAAGCCGCCGCGCGTGTCGCCCGACGGCAGCGCCGGGCGCGGCACGTTGGTCTCGAGCCAGGCTCGACACTCGGCGCGAAACGCGTCCTCGTCGGGACTGAAGGAGAGATCCATGAGCGGCGGGCGATCGTAGCTGGCCTTGGCGCCGCGAGATGTCGCACGAGCGCGGGTACGACCCCGCGCAGGTGCATGTCGCCGTAGTTGACCGCTACGGGTTGGGGCAGACGCCCGCCTTGAATCCCGGATGCGGGCTGCCCTGCTGACCCGGGATGCATTGCTTGTCACCCGGCCCCGGCTGGCCGGCGAACGCCGGCACCACGGTGACCCCAAGCGCCGCGACCACCATCGCCGCGGTCACGATGTGCATCGTGCGTTTCTTCACGGTTCCCCCCTTTCCGCCTCGCGGCCCGCGGCCGCGAAGTGGGAGGAAGTCTGCTGCTGCTCGTCGTGCCCGTCGAGTGCCGCTCGTTCAGACACAGAGCGCGGGTGTGAAGTCCTGATGCCCGCGGTTGGGTTGGCACTGCTGCGACCATCGAGCCGAGGTGAGCCGCCAGCTCGTATCGCTCCGACGTGTGAGGTGCACCTCGAATCGCGTGCCGCGCACCGAGTCGTCGAGCAGCCCGTCGGCGGTGACGACGACATCGGCCTGGCGGAGCGAATCGGGATTGGTCGTCACGCGCACCGTCGTGGTGACCGCGGTCGTGTCGTCGAGTTGCAGGAACTCGACGGAGGTGCGCAGCGGCGATTGCCTCCATGTCGCCCGGCTCGTGTCGACAAACGCGTTGAATGCTGCGACGGGGACGGTGCCATCTGCCCGCAGGGACGGACCCGGCCAACCGGTCTGTGGTCCGGGGATCGTCGTCGGTGTGGAAGAAGATGCGGCGGGCGGCGTCGTCGCGGTGCTCGTGGATGCCGCGGGCGATGCGGCGGCTGTCGAGGTGGTGGTCGTGCTGTTCGCCGGGGTCGCCTGCTCGGCGCTGCTGCTGCACGCCGCCGGCCCGACCATGACTGCTGCAAGCAGTAGGACCACTGCGATCCGGCGGCCCACGTCGGACATACTTGGGTTCCCGACTCGCATAGCTCAAACGTATAGGAGCCTCCGTGGACATCGTCTGTCTCCTGTTCGACGGCATCACCGCGCTCGATATCGTCGGGCCCTACGAGGTGTTGCAGCGCCTGCCCGAAGCAGAGGTCAAGTTCGTCGCCCGCTCCGCCGGTGAGATCCGCACCGACAACACGTTTCTCGCGCTGGTCGCCGACTATTCGCTCGACGAGATCAAGGGCGCCGACGTGCTCGTCGTGCCCGGCGGGTTCGCCACGCGCGCGCTCGAGGGCGACGACGATCTGCTCGCGTGGATCCGCGCGATCGACGCGACGACGACCTGGACGACATCGGTATGCACCGGTTCGATGCTGCTCGCGGCCGCGCGCCTCCTCGATGGCAAGGAGGCGACGACGCATTGGGCGTCGCTCGAGCGGCTGAGAGAGTACGGCGCGATCCCGACGGGTCACCGGGTAGTGGAGCGGGGCAAGATCATGACCGC
Source organism: Acidimicrobiia bacterium (assembly GCA_038213435.1). Taxonomy (GTDB): domain Bacteria; phylum Actinomycetota; class Acidimicrobiia; order IMCC26256; family PALSA-610; genus PALSA-610. Next base: position 93,750 of record JBBQTI010000006.1, on the reverse strand, counting down.
GGCCGGCGTGTCGGCGGGAATCGACATGGCGCTCACGTTGGCGGCGCGCATCGCGGGCGACGAGTTCGCGCAGGCCGTGCAACTGGGCATCGAGTACGACCCGCAGCCGCCGTTCGACGCCGGGTCGGTGGCGAAGGCGCCCGCGTCCGTCGTCGAGCTCCTACGCGCGATGTATGGAGTGCGCGACATGTCGAACTGAGGTGATGCGCACATCAACCACCGACGCCTCGGACGGGTAGGGTCTGGCCGAGCGACCGGAAGGAACCGCATGCGAGTCACCACACGAGGCCGAAGGATTGGCGGAGTCCTCGCGACGCTGAGCGTTGTGGTCGCGACCGCTGGATCGGTGGCCCGTCCCGCCGCGGGAGTCGTGCCTTCGATCGCCCAGTCCCGGCCCGCAGATCCCGTCGTCGTCGCCGCCTCGCTCGTGCCGTCGCTGAAGAATGTACCGGTCGGCGACATCGTGGCGTTTCGTTGGTCGAGTGGCTGGCTGCAGGTGCCGGTACAGGTCGATCAACGCAAGCGCGTCGAACTGAACACCGTGTACGGGCAAGCGGCCAACACGACGGACCCCGTCAACGTCGTCGTGTATGCGGATCCGACGACGTATGCAGGCGCGGGCAGTGGAGCGCTGGGCGGCCTCGACGAGATCGCGATCATGGCACGCGACATGGGTGCGCAAACCCCCTCGGCCTTCAGTGAGCCGGCCGGGGTGTTGCACAACAGTGGCGTGCGGGTGCAGGCGGACGATCCGCTCACGGGCGCAACCGCGTATTTCTACCTGTTCCGCCGTTCGGGAACGACGTTGACGCCGGGCGCGGGCCGCCACTATGTCGGCTACACGTTCCGACTGCTCTCCGGTGATTACAAGTCCACTTACGGATTCAGCACAGGTCCGAATCCCGAGAACTCTGTTGTGTCGACAGCTTCCTACAGGAGGCATTTCGGCGACCGTTGGCTCGACGACCTGATCGTGCTGAAGGCCGGCGCGGCGACGCGCGTCGATATCGTCGATCGCCACAAGGCATTGTTCGCGCCCGGGGAATGCGCACGATCGGAAGACACGTTCGACAGTGGCGAAGGCGCGTTCATCGCGAACATCGTGGGCCCGGTACGCGCGATCCGCAGCTACATCGGCGCGAACAGCGGCCCGTACACGGAGCGTACGCACCTGTTCTACGACCGGCGGGAAGACATCATCACCGACCTGCGCGTCCATCCCATCCCGAGCATCATGGATTTCTGGGATTACAGCCCGGCCGCGTCGGGCATGCGCTACGTCAATTCGCGCAACCTCGGCGGCGTCGATGTCGACGGCTTGCCCGACTCGCCCGCGAGCGGCGCTCCCAATTGGGAGAAGGTCGACGGCCCGCAAGGTTCGCTGACCCACGTCGAACGCGTGAACACGAACATCAGCGGCCTCAGCAAAACGAACTACTACTACGACAACGCGACCACGCCGAACCCGGTGACGCAGTGCACCGGCGACAAGTTCTCCTATGGCGCGAGCGGCACTTGGATCACGAGCAGCATTGCCGGGACCGATCCGCACCAGGGCTACACAAACTTCTTCCAGGGGCGCGACACCCTTTTCTTCGAAGCGCCCGGGCAACCCGTATCAGCAGCGCAGAATCACAACCGCCAGATATACAACCCACTCGCGCTCACGGAATCCGCCTTCAACGGGTAGCGAGATTTATCACCGCCTTCGTACGCATCGGGCGATCTCACCAGTTCACTTGTCGTGCAATCGGCTACGTAGCGTGATCGACCTGCCGCACCTTGCGCGAACGCCTTTACAGGGCCCACGTAGCGTCGCCATCTTGTCAAGGCGTTTCTCATAAGACGCTGCCGGGGGGCTGGGAGACCGGCGATGCTTCACTCGTTTATGGAAGGACGATGATTCATGCGACGCATCGCAGTTCTCGCGTGTCTCGCCAGTGTGTTTGCGTATGGGATCGGCACTCAACCCGCGTTCGCGGGCAGCCCTCACTTCGTAAGCAACACTGTCACCGCGACTCGCGACGGCAACACACTTACCGTGTCCGGAAAAGAGGCCGGACTCGGTGACGAGAGCCAGGTGCACATCGTGGTCAACGCCACGGCTCAATGCATCAATCCTGGCGACCATCATCCCAAGGCCACGAACAAGCAGAGCGTGTCGGCCTCCGGCGACTTCCCGGTACAGAACGGCAAGGCCGAGTTCAGCCTCACCTTGACCGCGACGTTCCAACCCGATTGCACACCTCCGATGACAGTCGTATACACGAACGTCTCGGTGACGGATACCACCAGCGGTATCTCGAAGAATCTCACCGGCACCTTCTGACCGAGAAGGACGGGGGCGGTCGTACCGCCCGCAGCACGCGGCCATGGCGCGGCGGCACGTCGCGCCATGGCCGTCTGTGTGCGTTGCGGACGTCCGCGGGCCGACCTTACAGTGAGGTTGATGGGCGCAGTTCGGATCGGAATCCTCGGCGCGGCCCGCATCGCGCCGTCGGCTGTGATCAAGCCCGCCCGCAACATCACTGAAGCCGAGATCGCAGCGGTGGCGGCCCGGAATCGCAGCCGCGCCGACGCCTTCGCGTCGAAGCACGGTATCCCGAACGTGCGCGACTCGTACGCGGCGCTCGTCGCCGATCCCGAGCTCGACGCGGTTTACAACCCACTCCCCAATGGGCTGCACGCGGAGTGGACGATCGCCGCGTTGGAAGCGGGCAAGCACGTGCTGTGCGAGAAGCCGTTCACCGCGAACGCGAAGGAGGCCGAAGACGTCGCCGCGGTCGCGGCCCGCACCGGCCTCGTCGTGATGGAGGCCTTCCACTATCGGTATCACCCGCTCGCGCACCGCATGCGCGAAATCGTCGAGAGTGACGAGCTGGGCGCGCTCCGGCGGGTCGAGACCGCGCTGTGCTTCCCGTTCCCGAAGTTCTCCGACATCCGCTATCAATACGATCTCGCGGGTGGTGCGACCATGGATGTGGGTACCTATACGGTGCACATGGCACGCCTGCTCGGATGCGAGGAGCCCGACGTCCGCTCGGCCCACGCGAAGTTGCACAGCCCCGACATCGATCGCGCGATGCGCGCGGAGTTGACGTTCCCGGGCGGCCATACCGGACGCATCACGTGTTCGATGTGGTCGAGATGGTTCATCCAGACGTACGCCCGAGTGGTCGGCGACCGGGGTGAGTTGCATGTGATCAACCCGACCTCACCACAACTGTGGCACCGCATGCGCGTGAAGAGCGGTGGCAACGCCCGCACCGAGCGTTTCTCGCGCCGGCCGACCTACGAGTACCAACTCGAGGCGTTCTGCGCGGCGGTGCTTCGGGGCGAACCGACACTGACCCCGCCCGCCGACTCGATCGCCAACATGCGCGTGCTCGACGCGATCTACGTCGCGGCGGGGATGACGCCGCGCGGAACGTGAAGGGCCCGAGCGCCGGGCGCGCCCGGGCCTGAGCGCCGGGCGCGCCCGGGCCTGAGCGCATGACCGCCAAGAAGATGCATGAAGGCGAGAAGATTCGGCAACCCCACGGCCGAAGTCACGGAGCGCAAACCGCGTCCGCGCGCTCACGTGTCGTGACACGACTGCAGCCCCACGCGCCACTCGTGTAACTCACGCGCGCATCGCCGCAAAGCACTGCACTCGGCGCCGTATTGTCGTGACCATGGGCAAAGTCCTCACGGAGGAAGGAATCGCTCGCCAACTCGCGACCAGCCTCCGCGAAACGAACGATCGGCTGGACCGGCTGATCGCCGAACAGAAACGAACGAACGAACTTCTCGAGATGCTCAGTGGCCTGATCGTGCTTGCTCCCGATCGGCCCGTCCCGGGTAAGCCGGCCGTGCGCACCTCTTCCGTAGCGCGGCGCATCGAGCTCGAGTGATCGCCGAGACTCCGAAATTCACCGACGCTCAATGGCGTGTCAGGACTGGTGTCGCCGACTGCTCGACATGTGGAGTGAGTGCGTGGTCAGTGTGTGAGTTTGCATTGCCGCCGGAAACGGTGACCCCGCCGGCGACCGTGTAGGTGGCCTCGTCGAGGACGCCGTTGCTCGGCGCGTTGGCGAGGGCGAAGGCAGGGAAGGCCTTGCCGCCCGAGAACGATGTCGAGATGTAGTCGCCGACCATGGCGCCTTGGCTCGTTTTCGCGAGCCAGCTCAGCGACATCGGACCCCCGAGCTGTTGGGGCGCGCTCCAAGTGGTTCCCCCGTTGGTCGAGCTGACGACCCCCACGTCGAGCTGACAGGTTGCGCTCGTGCAGTTCGCATCCGGGTAGTAGTAGTACGCGAGGGCCAAGTGCGCGGAGCTCCCCGACGTCGTGCTGTCCACGCCGAGGCCGGGAGTGAAGTGGTCGACGGTGCTATTCGTCGCATCGATCGGCACGCGTGTGACTGTTGACCACGTGGTGCCGTTGAGCGAGGTCTTCATCACGATGTCGTTGGGGGCGTTTGGGCAACCCGTTCGGAAACGGCAATCGGCCCAGACGACGTAAACCTTGCCGGACCCGTCGATCTCCGCGGAGGGCAACGACAGCGCGCGCAAGCTACCGGCGACAGTGTGTGAGGTCCGCGAAGCGATGGTGAAGGGGCCGGTGTAGCTCGTGCCACCGTTCGTCGAGCGGAGCGCCGCGAGGGTTCCCGTCAGGGTGAAGTACGGCACGATGACCGTGCCGTTCGGCTGCACGAGCGGTTGACCGCCGAGTCCGCGCGCCACCGGAACGGTCGACGGCGCCCAGGTGAGCCCGCCATCGGTAGACGTCGACAGGTGCATTTGGTCGCCGCTGCCGGAGTCGTCATATTCGGTGTAACAGTGGCCGTAGAACGCGCTCCCTTGCGCGTTGTCGCAGACCGTCCAGTTCTTGTCCAGCGCTGTGCCACCCGCGACGAGGGCCGGTTTCCCCCAGGTGAGACCGTCGGACGATCGGCTCACCACCACGCCCGCGGGATCGGGAGACTCGAAGAGCGCCAGCGAGGAGATGAGCCACACGTTGTGACGGCGGTCGTAGGCGACCGACGGATCGCTGACACGGTCGTAGGGACCTGCGCCTTGATACTTGGTGATCCGGGAAGAAAGCCGTGGGTCCAATTGCTGCCTCCGTCGGTGGAGGTCGCCCACCCGATGTCGGACGCTCCGCCGTCGAAGAAACGACCGGACTGGAACGTCGACACGATGGTCGATCCGAACGAAAAGGTGTCGGGTTCGACTTGGGTGCGGTGCTGACTCGTGGTGTTGGTGAACGGGTCGGTGCTCAGGCGCACGTTGCAGCCCGCGAGAACCAGGACACCCGCAACAACCATCGCCACTCGACGCATGACACCCTCCAAGAGTTCGGAACTCAGCGGCTGACAATTACTGCGGAGCCGTGGCCGAAGAGGCCCTGATTGATCGACAGTCCGATGCGTGCGCCTTCGACCTGGCGACCACCGGCGCCGCCGCGTAGCTGCCACGTCAGCTCGCACACTTGGGCGATCGCTTGCGCGGGAACGGCTTCACCGAAGCACGCGAGGCCGCCACTCGGGTTCACGGGGACGCGGCCGCCGAGCGTCGTTGTGCCGTCACGCAAGAGCTTCTCCGCCTCGCCGGGCGCGCAGAGTCCGATCTGCTCGTACCAGTCGAGCTCCATCGCGGTCGAGAGGTCGTAGACCTCCGCACAATCGAGGTCGTCGGGCCCGAGACCGGCCTCCTCGTAGGCGCGTGCGGCGATCGATTCCTTGAACCCGTGCCGGGGCGCGGCGCCGGCACCGGCCGCGCTGTCGGTCGCGAAGTTCGGGAGCTCGATCGTCGTCTGCGGGTAGCTCGGCGTGACCGTCGAGATTCCGCGCACGCGCACGCGCACGCGCACGGCGTCGGCGGAGCCGTGGCGGCGCGCGTAATCGAGCGAGGAGACGACGAGCGCCGCCGCGCCGTCGCTGGTGGCGCAGATGTCGAGGAGACCGAGCGGATCGGAGACGATCGGTGCGTCGAGGACGTCGTCGACCGACACCTCTTTCTTGTAGCGCGCGTAGGGGTTGGCAACGCCGTGCCTGGCGTTCTTGACCTTCACGCGCGCGAAGTCGTCGCGGGTGGCGCCGAACAGCTCCATCCGGCGCCGCGCGTACAGGCCGAAGAAGGTCGGGTTCGTCGCGCCGAGCAGCCGGAAGCGCAACCAGTCGGGATCGTCGCCCCGCTCACCCTTGTTGGGCGCGAGGAAACCTTTCGGTGTGGTGTCGGCGCCGATCACCAGCGCGACGTCACAGAACCCGGCGAGGATCTGGGCCCGTGCGGTCGCGAGAGCGGTGACGCCCGACGCGCAGGCCGCGTACGACGACGCGACCTGCGCGCCGTTCCAGCCGAGCGCCTGCGCGAACGTCGCGCCCGCGACAGAGCCGGGGTAGCCGTTGCGCATTGTGTCGGCGCCGGAGACGAACTGGATCTCGGACCAGGCGACGCCGGCGTCTGCGAGCGCGGCCCGGGCGGCGACGACGCCGTACTCCACGAAGTTGCGACCCCACTTGCCCCACGGGTGCATCCCGGCGCCGATGATGGCGATGTCGTGCTCGCTCACGGCGTGTTCCTCAACGGTGCCCATTGCCAGACCACGTACTCGTGCTCGTCGTCTTCGTAGAGGGGGCCGAGCACGAGCTCCATCTCCATTCCCACCTCGAGCTGGGCCGGGTCGGCGCCGGTCGCGAGCTGGCCGAGCACGACCATCTGCTCGCGGCCGAGCTCGACCGCGCACACGGTGTACGGCACGAACGGGTCGGGCGCGACATAGGGCTCCGGCGGCGCGTAGTGGTTCGTCGTCCACGACCACAGCGTCCCGGTGCGCGACAGCTCGACCGGCAGCAGTTCCTCGCCCGGCGAACCGGGGTTCCCCGAAACGGCCACGGCGGTAGGCCAGAAGTAGGAGCCCGACTCCACGCCGCGCGCGCCGAGCAGCGCGGGCGTCGACTCGTCGGTCGTGAACCAGTTCTCGACGGCGGGAAGCCGAGCCTTGCTCACGCCAGCTCTCCCAGATGCTTCAACGTCTGCTCCGCCTCGCTCGTGATGCGCGCGATCAACTCCGCCACGCTCGGGATGTCGTCGATCACTCCTGCGACCTGTCCACTCGAGAGCACGCCCGCGTCGAGGCGGCCTTCGACGAGCCCGGCGCGTAACAGCATCGGCGTGTTCGCGGCCAAGATGACCTGCGACCACTTCAGGTCGCCCTCGCGCTTCATCGCGAGGCCCTCACGCAACATGCCGCGCCACGTCACCTCGGACATCTTCTTGAATGCGAACGCGTTACGCACCGCGCGTGTGTAGGAGCTGACAGAGTTGGCCTTCTCCAACTCGTCCACGAACTCGGTACGGAGCACGCGGTGGGGTACGCCGTCGATACGCGTGGTCACGACGGTGTCGGCAACTGTGCGCTCGAGGTAATAGCGCTTCACCGAATCCGGCACGGTGCTCTCGCGGCTGAGGAGGAAGCGCGTTCCCATCGCGATGCCGGCGGCGCCGTACGCGAGCGCGGCGACGAGCCCACGGCCGTCGAAGAAACCGCCGGCGGCGATCACGGGGAGGTCGACGGCGTCGACGACTTGGGGCAGGAGGAGCGTGGTCGCGACCGCGCCCGTATGGCCGCCACCCTCGCCGCCTTGGACGATCACCGCATCGACGCCCCAGGCCGCGACCTTCTCTGCGTGCCGGCGGGCACCGATCGACGGCACCACGCGCACGCCCGCGTCCTTCAACGTCTTGATCTGCCGCTCGTTGGGCGCGAGCGCGAACGAGGCGACCTGCACGTGCTCCCGCACCAGTAACGCGACGCGCCGGGCGGCATCTTCGGCGTCGGCGCGCAGGTTCACGCCGAACGGGCGGTCGGTGCGCGACTTCACTTCGCGGATCGCGGCTTCGAGCTGCTCGTACGTCATGGTCGCGGAGGCGAGTATTCCGAGCGCGCCCGCGTCCGCCGTCGCGCTGACGAGGCGAGGTCCGGCGACCCACCCCATCCCCGTCTGGACGATTGGTACGTCGACGCGAAAGAGGTCGCAGATCGGCGTGCGCAGCGCGCCGGGGCCCGTCACGGGTTCGGGACCTCTTCCTCGCCGAGGCCGTTGGGGTCGATGACATCCCGTATCCAGTGCAGCTCGTCGTCGGTGGGCAGGCGCGAGGTCGGCACCGCGCCTTCGATCGCGAGCTCGAAGCCGGTCGCCGCGACGACCTCGTCGATCGCCACGCCGGGGTGCACCGAGCGCAGCCGCATGCGGTTCTCGGCGGTCTCGAAGTCGAGCACGCAGAGATTCGTGACGACGTGGCCGAGATGATGAAACCGACCGGCGACGGGTCCGAGATCGCGCGCCCGGTCGTAGCCGACGCCGCTGACGACGTCGACGGCCGGCACGAAGACCCGTGACGTGTGCATTGGGACCCAGTAGGACGTCGTGTCGTTGATCGTATTGCCGGGCGCGCCGCGCATGCCGAGCAACTGCGTGCGCGGAGCGTCGTGTGCACCGATGAACGCGAAATTCTGATTGCCCCACTTGTCGATCTGGCTCGCGCCCATCATCACGTGGCGCCGCCCCGACCACACGACGTCGAACATCGTGCGGTAAGGGTTCCAACCCGCGACGACCTTCTCCGGCCGCTCGACGCCGATCGGCACGATGTTCTCGACGAGGAGCGCCTCGCCGTCGGTCATCACGAGCTCGGGTGCGACCGTCGCTTTGGCGAGACGACCGCCGATCACCGGGAGCGTGCCGATCGGGTTGGCCAGGATCTCGCCGTCGTGCGCGAAGCAGTCGGCGATCGCGGCCGCGCATACCTCGGCCCGGGTCGGCGGTCCGTCTCTCATCCCTGCACGGCGCGCTGGTAGTCGGCTTCGCCGACGTCGATGTAACGGGCGCGGAACTCGTCCCATGCCTCGTCGGACTTGGCCGACGCCGTATACGCGCGCTGGAATGCTTCGTCGCGCGGGTAGTCGGGAACGCACTCGGTGAAGTGCGCCCCGCGAGGTGTCTCGACGACGCCGTCGGTCATCAGCCGGTTGATGCGAATCGACTGTACCGGTCCGGCTGCGAGGAACTCGGCGGTGTCGACGATGCGCTCGACGCTCATGAACCGGCGCGTCGCGGCCATGCACATGAGGTCGTCGAAGTAGGGGTCGACGTTCAAGTACTGCCCCGTGCCGCCGCGGTCGCCGCGGTGCATGTGGATCAGCGCGACGTCGAGGTGCAAGGCGGGCATCGCCACGAGCTCCTCACCGTCGTCGTAGGGCGACCGGATCGTGCGCAGCGACGGGCTGAAGCGCATCACGTCGGAGCCGAGGCCGACTCGGGTCGGCAGGAAGGGAACGCGCCAGGCCGCGGCCTGCAACCCGAGGAGGAACATGCCCTCGTCGAGCTCCATCGTGGTGACGGAGCCCGATTGGCGAGCATTGCGAAAGTGCGGCTCGAGCGCGACGGAGTCGAGCGAGACGAACGCGTAGACGACCTCGCGAACTTTGCCCGCGCGACACAACAGCCCGACGTCGGGGCCGCCGTACGAGACGACGCGGAGATCCTTCGCCGACGACCGGCACAGCGCGCGCACCAGGGCCATCGGCTTGCGCCGCGAGCCCCAACCCCCGATGCCGACGGTCATGCCGTCGCCGACCTCGGCGGCGATCTCGTCGACGGTGACGCGTTTGTCCGGAACCACTGCCGCTCGATTCTGACGGGTGGCAGATGGTATTCCGGTGACGAACCGCCGATGCCGAGAAATCGTGTGGGTGAGGTTCGGGCCGGTCAGACGGCCGACCGGTCAGACGGCCGTGTTGTCGGTTCGACGGGTTTGGTCCCGGTCGGGGGAGTCGTCGACCAGAGAAGCTGGGTGAGGTCGTCGACCCGGCGGTGGGCGTGCGCGAAATAGCGTCGCATTCGTCGTCCCGACCAACGGTACGGATTTCTCGCCTGGGGCCGTAGGAGCAGCTGCGTGTCGAGCGTCGACCACGGGCTGATCTCGATCGTGACCGCGAACTCGACGCGAACCGTAGGTGAGCGTGCGATGACGGATCGCCGCGCATGATGTCCAACGACGCGATTCTCGGTGGTGCGTTTCAGGCGATCGGCGCAGGAGTGCCAGAATGCTCGGCCGATGGACGAACTTCGCTTCGACGGTCAGGCGGTGATCGTCACGGGTGGTTGTCGCGGGATCGGACGCGGAATCGCGCAACGCTTCGCGGAGGCCGGCGCGCACGTTCTCGTCTGCTGTCGCAACGAGCCGGACTCGCTTCCTGCCGGAGTCGCCTTCGTTGCCGCCGATGTCCGCGAGCCTGAACAGATCGACGCGGTGATAGCGGACTGCACGCGACGGTTCCAGGGCATCGACGTCCTCGTGAACAACGCCGGTGGATCGCCACCCGCGGATTCGGCGACCGCGTCGCCTCGCTTCAGCGCCGGGATCATCGCGTTGAACCTGACCGCGCCGATCGTGTTCGCACAGCGGGCAAACGCGGCGATGCAGGGCCAGGAGCAGGGCGGGACGATCGTCAACATCGCGAGCGTGAGCGGTGTCCGCCCGTCGCCGGATGCGCTCGCCTACGGCGCCGCGAAGGCGGGCTTGCTGAACGCGACGCAGACGATGGCGGTGGAGTACGCGCCCAAGGTGAGGGTCAACGCCGTGGTCGTGGGTCTCGTCGTCACCGAGCAGGCGCACCTCTTCTACGGAGGTGTCGAGGGGATCGAGGCGGTCGGGGCGACGGTGCCCCTCGGTCGGATGGCCGACCCCACCGACGTCGCCGACGTCTGCCTCTTCCTCGCATCGCCGCTGGCCCGCTACGTCTCCGGCGCCAACGTGCTCGTGCACGGCGGCGGCGAACGACCCGCGTACATCGACGCGGCGAAAGGGACCGTGCGCGACTGATGCGTATCGTCGTCTTCGGTGCCGGGGCGGTGGGCGGAGTGATCGCGGCGCGCTTGTTCGAGCACGGCAACGAGGTCATCGCGATCGCCCGCGGCGCGCACTTCGAGGCCGTGCGCGACAACGGCCTCCGGCTCGTCGATCCCGACCGCCGGGTGACGCTCCCGATCCCGGTCGTCGACGATCCCGCGCGCATCGATTGGCGCGTCGACGACGTCGTCCTCGTGACCACGAAGTCGCAGGACTCGACCGGTGCGTTCGGCGCGCTCGCGGCGGCCGTCGGCTCCGCGGTGCCTGTGGTGTGCGTGCAGAACGGCGTGGAGAACGAGCGCATCGCGTTGCGACGTTTCGAGCATGTCTACGCGATCTGCGTGATGCTGCCCGCGGAGCACGTCGAGCCCGGGCTCGTCGCCGCGTCGTCGGCGCCCGTCACCGGCCTGCTCGACATCGGCCGCTATCCGACCGGACTCGACCCCACGGCGCTCGCGGTGGCGGCTGCGCTGTCGGGCGCGACGTTCGAATCGATCCCGCGGCCCGATGTCATGCGGTGGAAGTACGCGAAGCTGCTCATGAACCTTGCCAACGTCGTGGAAGCGCTGTGCGCACCGGGTGACGACGCGACGGCGCTCGGCCGGCTCGTCCGGCGCGAAGGCGCGGCGGTGTTGCGCGCGGCGGGCATCGACTTCGCTTCGAAGGAGGAGGATCGCGAACGACGCGGCGAGCGCCTGACGCCCCGCCTCGCCCGGGGCGGTGGCTCCACCTGGCAGAGCCTGCGGCGGGGGACGGGCTCGCTCGAGACCGACTACTTGAACGGCGAGATCGCGCTGCTCGCGCGGAGGCACGGGGTCGCGGCTCCGGTGAACGCGCTGCTGCAGTCGGCGGCGAACGACGCCGCCCGGCGCAAGCTCCCGCCGGGCTCGCGGCAAGCGTCCGACCTGCTCACGGGTGCTGGCTGCTGACGGAGACGATCTCGCCGGTCATGTAGGACGCAAGGTCGCTCGCGAGGAAGATGATCACGTTCGCGACCTCCCACGGCTCGGCGGCCCGCCCGAAGGCTTCGCGCGTCTCGAGCTCGGCGAGCAGCTCGTCCGTCGTCACCTTGGCGAGATGCGGGTGCATCGCGAGCGACGGCGCCACCGCGTTGACCCGCACGTTGTTCAGGGCGCCTTCGATCGCGGCGCACCGCGTCAACGCCATGACGCCCGCCTTCGCGGCCGCGTAGTGCGCCTGCCCCTCCTGGGCCCGCCACCCCACGACGGATGCGTTGTTCACGATCGCGCCCGTGCCCCTCACGGCCATGTGCCGCAGCGCGGCGCGCGTCATCCGCATCGTGCCGGTGAGTGTCACGTCGATGACCGAGAACCACTGCTCGTCGGTCATCTCCGCGAGCGTGGCGGTTCCGCCGAGGCCGGCGTTGTTCACGAGCACGTCGAGTTGCCCGCCGCCGAAGTCGACCGCTTCCGCGACGAGACGTTGCACGTCGTCCTCGACGGTGACATTGCCGAGCACGGCGTGCGCGCCCGCACCCAGTTGCTCGGCCGCCTCCCGCAGCCGGCGTTCGTGAATGTCGCTGACGACGACGCGCGCGCCCTCCTCGACCGCGCGTTTCGCGGTCGCGAACCCGATCCCGGTTCCGGCCGCGGCCGTGACCAGCACCGTCTTCCCGGCGAGCAGACCGCGCCCGGATGGATACGACGGGAGTTTGGGCGCGGGGGGAGGGGGAGCGGGAGAGTTCGTCATCTTGGCTCCTTCGGCAAACCCAGGGCCTGCTCGCCGATCACATTGCGCTGGATCTGGTTCGAACCGCCGTAGATGGTGTCGGCGCGCGAGTAGAGGAAGAGACGGGTCAAGCGGTCGTCGCCGTCTTCGGAGGCGATCGCCTTAATACCGAGCGCGTCGACTGCGAGCTCGCCCAAGCCGCGGTGGAACGACGCCCACAGCAGCTTGTGGATCGCCGTGGCCGGATCGACCGTGCCGTGCTCGAGCATCGGCAGCGTGCGCAGCGCGTGGAACCTCATTACCCGAAGGGTGATCCACGCGTCGGCGAGGCGCTGGCGAAACACCGGATCGTTCGCGAGGCCGCCGGCGCGTGCCAGGTCGGTGATGGTGACGAGCTCGCTCTCGAACGAGAGCTGCTGGCCCAGCGTCGACGCGCCGCGCTCGAAGGCAAGTGTCCCCATCGCAACCCGCCACCCCGCGTTCACCTCGCCGACGACATTCTCGGCCGCGGTGCGCGCACCGTCGAAGAACGTCTCGTTGAACTCGCTGTGGCCGGTGATCTGCACGATCGGGCGGATCTCGATGCGTCCGGGCTGATGCATCGGAACGAGGAGGTACGACAAACCCTTGTGCTTGGGCGCGGCGCGGTCGGTGCGCGCGATCACGAAGATCCACTGGGCCCAGTGCGCGAGCGACGTCCACACCTTCTGGCCGTGGATCACCCACTCATCGCCGTCGAGGTCGGCGCGGGTCTGCACGTTCGCGAGATCGGAGCCGGCGTCGGGCTCCGAGTAGCCCTGGCACCAGATCTCGGTGCCGCGCAGGATTCCCGGCAGGACCCGGCGTTTCTGCGCGTCGTCGCCGAAGTGCACGATCGTCGGGCCGAGCAAACCTTCGCCGACGATGCCGACACGTCCCGGCCCACCGGCGCGGGCGTACTCCTCGTAGAAGATCACCTGTTCGAGCAGTGTCGCGCCCCGGCCGCCGTACTCGGCCGGCCAGCCCAATCCGATCCATCCATCGCGACCGAGCTCTTGTTCCCACTCGAGGCGTTCTGCGAACAGCTCGTGCTCGTCGCCCGGGCCGCCGCGCCCGCGCACAACCGCGAACCGACCGTCGAGACGATCGGTGAGCCAAGTCCGCGCCTCGGCGCGAAAGCGTTCCTGATCGGCGGTGAAGCGCAGGTCCATCGCGAGACGTGGCACGCTATCGCGCATGGAACCCACGGGCACTGCGGTGGTGACCGGTGCGAGTCGCGGTATCGGGCGCGCGGTCGCGAGAGAGCTTGCCGCGCGTGGCTTCGACGTCGTCGCATCGATGAGAAATACCGCCGACGGCGACGACCTTGCAGGTTTGGGGCTTGCAGGTCCGGGGTTGGGGCCAGCGAGGATTCGGGTCGAGCGGCTCGACGTCACCGACCCGTCGAGCATCGCGCTCCCCGACGGCTTGCGCGTGCTCGTCAACAACGCGGGCGTCGAGAGCGACAACCTCCCCGTCGAGTACATGCCGCTCGAGTCGTGGCAACGCCTGTTCGCGACGAACGTGTTCGGGCTCGTCGAAGTGACGAAACGCGCGGTGCCGATCATGCGCGCCGCCGGTGGAGGAGTGATCTGCAACATCACGTCGTCGTCGACACTTGCGCCGGTGCCCTTCCTCGGCACGTATCGCGCGTCGAAGGCGGCGGTCACCGCGATAGGCGAGTCGCTCGCGGCTGAGGTCGCGCAGTTCGGGATCCGAGTGATCGAGATCATGCCCGGACCGATCGAGACCGAGATGCTCGCGGCGTCCGACCGGCCCCCGGCCGCAGTCGACCACGCGGAGTACCGCGAGCTCGCCGAGCGCATGTGGGAACGTCGTCAGGGCATCCGCGAGTCGTACACTCCCGCCGGCGAGGCCGCGCGCCGGATCGTCGACGCGATCTGCGACGACGACGTACCGTTGCGTTACGGGTGCGACGACCTGGGCGAAGGGATGCTCGCGGGCTGGAACGGCACCGACAACGCGCAGTGGGTGCGCGGGATGTTGCGCTCGTTCTCGTGATCACCGGTCTTGCACACACCGCGGTGCACGTTGCCGACGTCGACGCCGCGGTCACGTGGTACCGCGACGTGTTGGGCCTGGTGATCTTGTCACCGCCGTACCGGATGGAGGGTGAGGCGATATCGCGCGACATGGGGGAGCTCCTGCCGATGCCGGTCGTGGTGAAGGCCGCGATCGTCGGCGTCGACGACCGCACCGATCGCGTGATCGAGGTGATCGAGTACCCGTCGGTCACGACCGGCTCGCCGTCGCCGACCGATGTCACGCGGCTCGGTTTCACCCACGTCGGCCTGTTGTGCGACGACGTCGTCGCGCTGCGCGCCGCGCTCGAGGCGAAGGGCGTCTCGTTCCTCGTCGAAGGCGTCGCCGACGTGGCGGGTGTGCGCACCACGTGGTTCGCCGACCCGTGGAACAACGTGTTCATCCTCGTCGAGAAGGTCCGCCACCCCGAGCGCGCGTACTACCGGCAGCATTGAGGGTGCCGCACCGTCGGCGCGCGCGACGACGTGCGTGTCAGAGCGGGTATTCGAGCTCGATCTCGTGGCGGATCGGGATGCCGTGTGCACCGTTCTCGGACAGCTCGGGCTTCAAGGACCGCGCCTCGGTCACGGCGTCCCGGTGCCAGCCGACCCAGTCCCAACCGGCCCGCTGGTAGAGGCGGAGCGCGTCGGTGTTGTCGTTGGTCGTGATCAGCCACAGGCGCTTCCATCCGTGTGCGCGTGCGTAGTCGACGACCGCGTCGAGGAGCGCGGTTCCGGCACCCGCGCCGCGGTAGGTCGTGACGATCACGACGAGCTCGGCGTCACCGTCGAACTCGTGCCAGAGCGCGCACCCGACCGGACGACCGTCGTTCTCGACGACGAAACCGTCGAGCATCGCGGCGTCGTCGTGCACTCGCCCGCGCGAGACGACCCTGGTCGACGCGAACGCACCGATGACCATCTCGGCGATCCAGCCTCGATCGTCCTGAGCCGCGCGGCGTACCTGCACGCGCCTAGCTCACTCCACCGCGCCCGTCGCCCGCAATGCGTCGATCTCGGCGTCGCTCAGGCCGAGCACCTCGCCGAGCGACCAGTCGTTGTCCTGGCCGAGCGTCGGACCCGCCCGGTCGTAGCCGCCCGGACACGCAGCGAGACGAAAGCCGTTTCGTTCGTACAGACCCGGACCGAGAAACGGGTGCACGTGCGGCTCGAAATGACCGCGGTATGCGAGCTGCGGATCGTCGTGCAGGTCACCGAAGTCCTGGACCGGAACCGCTTCGATCCCGGCCGCCTGCAATTGCTCGGCGACGCGAGATCGTGTGCGCGCGCGTGTCCACGCCTCGACGTCGGCGCCGGCGATCGACCGTAGCCGCGCCAGCTCGTCGTCGGTCCAGCACGCGATCGTGACCCACCGGTCGCCGATACCCTCCTCGTCGAGGCACGGGAACGCGCCGTGCAGGGGCGCATCGCGATGGTTGTTGCCGTCGCGCAAGTGGATGACGCCGTCGATCTCGTAGTCGAGCAGCCAGGGCGCCAGCGTCCAGATCGCGGACTCGACCTGCGACAGATCGAGGTAGACGCCGTGGCCGGTACGACGCCGGTAATGGAGGCCCGCGGCGAGCGCGGCGGCGACGTAGCGGGGCGCGAGCGAGTCGGTGATCGTGCCGTACGGCCCGACCGGCTCGCGGTCGGGCCAGCCGGTGAGCGTGTTATAGCCCGCGAGCGCCGATCCCTGGCCGCCGAAGCCGGGGTAATCCTTGTGCGGACCGGTTTGGCCGTTCAGACACGCGCTCATCATGACGAGATCCGGCTTGATCGCGGCGAGGCTGTCGTAATCGAGTCCGAAGCTCTTCATCGCGCGCGGTGCGAAGTTCTCGGCGACCGCATCGGCCCACTCGACGACGAGCCGGCGCACGAGCTCGACCGCGGCCGGCTGCTTCAGGTTGAGCGTGAGGTTGCGCTTGCCGACGTTGAGGCCGTCGTACATCGGCGCGCCCTCGAGGCCGTGAGGGTTGTCGGGGAGCGCGAGCGCCATCGCGCGCAGGAAGTCGGGCCGGGTCCGCGACTCGATTCGCAGCACGATGGCGCCGTTCTCGGAGAAGTACCGCGTCGCGATCGGTCCGGCCGCGCCGGCCCCGAACTCGAGAATGCGCACTCCGGCCCAAGCCTTGCTTCCCGCCGAACGGGGTGTGGCCCGCGGGTACGCCGGTTGCGCGCCGGTTTCGGCCTCGAACGATTCAGGTCGCACCGGGGCGGCGACGCCGTCGGCGGAGCGCACCACGACGAACGACCGGGGGAACCGCTCGACGTCGTCGACGGGTCCGAAGAACTCCCGGGAAGCCAGCTGGGCCGACGCGTAGATCTCCCTCGGAGAGTTCGCGGGTGCGAGCATGAGGTTGGTCTTGCACGCGATGTCGTAGAGCTCTTGCATCGTGTGACGGGAGAAGTACGCGGCGACCGCCGTCGCGATCGCGTCGAGCTCCGCGTCGCTCGCGGTGTTCTGATTGAACGTGTCCCAGTCTTGGCGAGTGAGTGCGTCGGCGGGAATGCCGTCTTCGATGACGAGCTTCGTGATGGTCTCGAGGCTCGCGACGCGTGCTTTGCCCCCACGGAGCCCGAATGACACGAAGCCGTCGAGCGCGGGCCAGATCTCGCGCGTGCGGCCGATGTTCGCGCCGCGTCGGCTGCCGCGGTTGCCGCTCTTCGGGAAGTTCGCGGGAGCGACCATGTTCGCGACGAGCACAACCTCCTGCATCGAAACGTCGACCCGCTGCGGCACCCCGCTCCACAACGCGCTCAAGGCCGCGAACGCGGCTTCGCCGGCCGTATGCGCATACGCCGCCGGTTCGGTGCAGCGCACCGGGGCCCGATCGGGATCGCCGGTGCAGTACATGTTCCCGCTGGAGGCCATCACGCCGAGGTCGGACGCGCGCCACGCGCCGCGTGGCCCGTCGAGGCCGAACGGTGTGATGCTCACCCACGGGGCGCCGGCGGCGCGTGCAGGGTCGAGTTGGTGCGTCCCTGCCGTGCCCGGCGAGTCGAAGACGACGTCGGCGGACGCGAGGAGCGCGTCCAGGTCGGGATGGTCGCCGGCGAGCGCGACGACCTGCTTGCCCGCATTCCACGCCCGGGCCACCCGGGCGCGCAGTAGGTCGCCCGCGGGCGGAACGACGCGGACCACAGCGGCGCCCAGGTCGGCGAGCACCCGCGCCGCGCGAGCCGATGGCTCGCCGCCCAGATCGACGACGCGCAGACCTGCCAGCAGCCGCTGCGCCATCGGCACCCCCTCCGAAGAAACTGACACGGACGTCAGCAAAGGACGGTATCGCAATGGCGAGATACCAGATCGTCGATGGGCGGAATCAACGAGACCGAGCGCGCGCTGATCACCGGCGGGAACGCGGCCGGATCTGGGACCTGCACAACGAGGACCTGCCGACGAGGACTGGGACGACTACGAAGACGCGTCGTCGAGGCGAACACCGCCGACGCCGGTATGCGTCTCATGCGCGGTCCGCACGGCGTCGAGCGTGAGCCGTTGGATCGTGCGCTGGTGCACGTAGTTCAACACGCGGTCGACGGCCGGGATCATGCGCTGCGAGTTCGCCGTCAGCCGACGTTGGATCGCGACCAGCTCGTCGTGATCCCAGGCGCGACCGTCGCCTGCGAGCATTGCGTGAACGTCGGCTTGGAGGGCGCGGAAGTGACGCACGTATATGGCGCCGAGCTCGACGAGGATGTCTTCGGTCATGCCGATCTCGCGCAGCTCGACAACCGCGTGCAGCAGAGCCAGATCGCGGTCGTCGTACACCTCGTGCCCGAGTGCCTCCGGCTCGGCGAGGAGCCCGATGTCGCGCAGGCGCGCGATCAGCCCGGCGTCGAGGCCGGAACGGGAGACGAGCTCCGCGAGGGTGTAACTGTGCCCTTGCGAGACGAGCAGATCCTCGATGCCGGGGCGGTCGGCGTTGAGGAGGGCCCTGATCGCGGCGAGGGAGAACCGCTGACCCTGGAGGTCACGGATCCTGCCCAGGCGCTCGAGATGCGCCGACCCGTAAAGCTTGTGGCGGCCGGATCGCTCGGGGGCGGCGAGCAGGCCCTCGCGGGCGTAATACCGGATCGTGTCGACGGTGACGCCGGCCTGGTGGGCGAGCTCGTCGATGCGCCACCGGGATTCGGCCACGTTCGGGATCCCCTGATTTGACAGCAGCAACACTGAGAGTATACACTCGCAGTGTTCCTCCACCGGGAGTAGCTGCTCGCCAAGCAGCTACTTCGTTGGTGGTGAAGGTAGCAGCTCGAGGCCGCTACGGAACGCGCCCGAGAGGAGCTTGGTCATGCACACGCACGCAACCCCAGTCGAGGCCAGGGTCCAGGCGATCTCGTGGCTGGTCTCTCAGCTGCGCTGGGAGCGAACCCTCGGCGCGCTCCGCCACGAGCGCCACGACGATGCGCTCGATGACGCCCGCAAGGCAGCCTGAACCGAACCAGGACCGAAACGAGAACAGGGTCGACCGCGGACCCCCGCCGCGGTCGACCGAGCGATCGGCCCCGACCCTCGTGGTCGGGGCCGACACGCGTCCGGGCGCCGCGCGCGCCTGAACCGCGATCATTTCTTCGGTGCCGCGACTTCTTCAGCGGCGCTTACCCGGCTGTGCGTTCGTTCCATGACCGGCGGCGCAGCGTGGGGGTTGCTTCGGAGAACCTCCGAGGCATCCCCCAACTGAAGGAGCAATGATGCAGTCCGAACTCACAACCGAACCGACACCGGGATCGAAGCCCGCCGCCAAGCGAGGGCGAACGTGGCTGATCGTCAGCGCGGCCGCCGTCGGCGCGGCGATCGGCGGAGCCGGGATCGCGAGCGCGGCGACGACCGGCTCGTCGTCGACGACGGCCGCCTCGTCCACGGCATCTTCCGGCACACAAGCGGCCGATCCGGCGACCGTGTCGCACGGACCGGACGAGACGCTCCTCACCGGTACGAACGCGGCGAAGGTCAAGGCCGCGGCGCTCGCCGCGGTTCCCGGCGCGACGGTCATCCGCGTCGAGACCGACTCGGCCGGTTCGCCGTACGAAGCCCACATCACGAAGGCGGACGGCACGCAGGTGACGTTGAAGATCGACGCGAGCTTCAAGGTCACGTCGACGGAGCAAGGCTTCGGAGCCGGACCTCACGGTCAGGCGCCGCCCGGCGCACCTGCCCCGAGCGCCTGAGCGTCCCGCCGGCATGGTCCGGGCCGAACGATCAGGCCCGGACCCACCGGGGGAGCGTCACGTCCTCGATCTGGTGGAACACGACGCGTACCGGCTCGCCGATCGTGATCGTGGATGGGTCGATCTCGTTGATCTCACCGTCGGCCGCCGCCACGAGGTTTCCGACGAACCGGATCGTCGGAGCTTCATCGAGCTCGACGACGATGGCGTTGTACGGTGCGACCGCGCCGAACGCCGGCAGGAGTGGCGGGTGCGGGACGATGAACGACCAGATGCGGCCGCGTCCCGAGGTGGCTTCCCATCTCGCGTCGGTCGATCGGCAGCGAGGGCACATCGGACGCGGAGGCATCCGCCGCGTCCCGCACGCCCCGCACGCTTGGACGAGCAGCTCGCCGCGCGCGCAACCCAGCCAGAATTCGCTCGACGTCGGATCGGCGAGGTCGGGCAACAGCCATCCCGTCTCCATCGCTCATCCGTCCTTCGTGAACAAGATCGCGGACGTCGGGACTCCCTCGCCGCTCGTGACGAGAGAAACGTCTGCACCTTCGACCTGCGCGGTCGACGTGCCGCGGATCTGGCGGGCACCTTCGAGGATGAGATTGAAGCCGTGCACGTACGCCTCCGACATTCCGCCGCCCGACGTGTTGACCGGCAAGCGTCCGTTCGGCCATTCGATATTGCCGTCGTCGGTGAACGGCCCGCCCTCACCCCGCGCGCAGAACCCGTAGCCCTCCAACGACAAGATGATCAGCGGGCTGAACGCGTCGTACAGCTGTGCGACCTTGACGTCCGCCGGTGTCGCCTCGGCCATCTCCCACATGCGCCCGGCCGCGGTCCAGGCCGGGCCGCGCAGGGGATCGTCAGTGAAGTAATTCGTCATGGTTTGATGCTGTGGCGGCAAGCCCTGCGCGAACGCGTGGATGTACGCGGGCGGGTGCTTCAGGTCGCGTGCGCGTTCCGCGGAGACGACCACGACCGCCAGCGCACCGTCGGTCTCCAGACAGTTGTCGAAGAGACACAACGGCTCCGAGATCCAGCGGGCGTTCATGTAGTCGCCGCGCGTCATGGGCTTGTGACCCATGGTCGATGCCGGATTGCGAGCGGCGTGCTTGCGGAATGCGAGCGCGACGTTGGCGAGGTGGTCGCGCGTGCCTCCGTATTCGTGCATGTAACGGCGGGTGAGCAGCGCGATCTCGTCGACGGGCCGGATCACGCCGAACGGCCGCGTCCACTGGCTGCTGTCGGCGAGCCGAGCCTGCGCTTGCGCCCACGGACGGCTCGTCGGGTCGGCGCGCTTACGGGCACGCCACGCGATCGCGACGGTGCACTGACCGGTCGCGACGGCCATCGCCGCTTGGCCGACGACCGCGCAGCCGGCGCCGCCGCCGTACCCGACCTGGGAGAACCACGTGATGTCGCCGAGGCCGACGCTGCGCGCGACGTCGACCTCACGATTCGGCTCCATCGTGTACGACGCGACGCCGTCGACCTCCGACGGATCGATGCCCGCGTCGTCGAGCGCGCTCGAGATCGCCTGGCACGCGAGCGAGAGCTCGGTGTCGGCCAGGCCTTTGCCGAACGCGGTCTGGCCGATGCCGGCGACCGCGGTCTTGCTCCTGATCAGGCCGGTCGACGGTTGACGGGGCACCGGCTCACCAGCCCTTCCATTCGGGCGGCCGGCGCTCGCGGAACGCTGCGACACCTTCCTTCGAGTCCTCGGTCGAACTGTTGAGCTCGACGAGCATCGCCTCTTCCTCGAGCAGATCACGGCGCGCCAGCTCCGACGCGTCGTGCAGGAGCTTCTTCGACCATCCAATGGCCTTCGTCGGACCACTCGCGAGTCGCTCGGCCCACTCCTTCGTCGCGTCCGGCAACTCGGCGGCGGGCACGACCTTGTTGACGATGCCGAGCTGCGCGGCGTCGGCGGCCGAGAGGTCGTCACCGAAGAAAACGAGCTCTTTCGCCTTGTGCATGCCGATGACGCGCGGCAAGAGGTACGCGACCCCGGCGTCGGGGATCAAGCCCCGACGGACGAACACCTGAATGAGCTTCGCGTTGTCGGCCGCGATCACGAGATCGGCTGCGAGTACGAGCATCGATCCGCCGCCGGCCGCGGTGCCGTTCAAGGAGACGACGACGGGCTTCTCGCAGTCCTGGATCGCGGTCATCAGTTGCTGGAAACCGGCGCGCATCATGCTGACCGCCGAGCCGACCGGACGCTCGGGAGCTTCGGCCGGCCGCGAACCGCGCGCCGGCTGCGGAACCGAGAGATCGGCGCCCGTGCAGAAATGCCGGTCGCCCACGGCGGTCAGCACAACGGCACGCACTCCGAGATCCAAGTGCGCGTTGCGGAACGCGTCGATGAGCGCGTCGCGCACGTAGTAGGGGATCGCGTTGCCCTTGTCGGCCCGGTTGATCGTCAACCACAGCACGCCGTTCTCGAGCCGGGTCAGCAGCTCCTCGGACCCGTTCGCCGTCTCGCCTGCAGCTTTACTCATTGCTTCACCACCAAAGCGTCGAGTGCCACCGCGCCGCGGGGCCGAATTACGAGAGGATTGATGTCGAGCTCGCGGATGTCGTCGGCGAGATCCAGGGCGAGTCTCTGCACCTTCATCACCGTATCGACCAGCGCGTCGACGTCGACGGGAGGTTGACCCCGAACGCCTTTCAACAGCGTGAAGCCCTTCAGCTCCGCGAGGGCGCGGCGCGCTTCGTCGTCGTCGAAGGGTGGAACCCGGAAGGTCACGTCGCCGAACACCTCGACGAAGATTCCGCCGAGCCCGACGGTGACGACCGGCCCGAACAGCTGGTCGGTCGAGGTGCCGATGAGCATGTCGACGCCTCCCGACACCGTCTCGCACACCATCACGCCGTCGATGCGGGCGCGGCGATCGGCCTTCGTTGCCTTGCGCAGGAGCTCGTCGTGCGCGGCGCGCACCTCGGCCGCCGATGAGACGCCGACCTTCACGACGCCGACATCGGTCTTGTGCAGCAAATCGGGCGACGACACCTTCATCACTACCGGGAATCCGATCTTCTTGGCCGCGCGCACCGCGTCGGAAGCCGTTGCGCAGAGCTCGTCCTTCGACGTCTTGATGCCGTAGGCGCGGATGAGCTTCTTCGAGCCCCACTCCGACAGCGCCTCACCCGGCTCAAGTGCGTCGAGGAGCGCGCGGGCCTTGCGGGCGGCGGGCAACGGCTCGCGAGGCGCGTGGTCGAACGGAGAGCGGTAGCGCGCGGAGAATGTCCAGTAGTCGGCGTAGCTCTTCACTGCGGCTACGCAGTTGTGGAACGTCCGGAACACCGGCAGATCGCCGTCGAGCAGACGCTTGTAGTACGTGTCGTCGGTTCCGGCGGGCGCACCCCACACGACGAAGACCGGCTTCGCCGTACTCTTCGCGGCTTCGATGATGTCGCGCGTGAACGGCTCGCTGAACGTCACGACTGCGCCGGTGATCGGGATCACGAGGATGTCGACGTTCTCGTCGGCGAGGATCACGTCGAGGATCTTGCGGCCGCGAGCGTCGGCGACGGGCGGACCACCACAGTCGACGGGATTCGAGACGCGCAGGTACGACGGTATGAGCCCGTCGTGGAGTTGCCGCTGCGATTCCTTCGTGAGATCGGGCAGCAGCATGCCGGCGTCGGCGAGAACGTCGGCCATGTGCGCGCCGGTGCCGCCCGAGATCGCGTATACGCACACGCCCGGCTCCCTCGTCGAGCTCGTCCACTCCGGAGGCTCCGGTGGACGCGTGCGCGCGAACGCCATCGACACCTCGAGCAGCTCGTCGAGTCCGTCGACGCGTGTGACGCCGAACTGGCGAAATACCGCCGAGGTCACGGCGTCGGAACCGGTCAGGTGCCCGGTGTGCGACTGCGCCATCGACCGGCCCGCTGCGGTCTTGCCGACCTTCACCATGACGATCGGCTTGCGCAGCTGCGCGGCGTGGTCGGCCGCCAGCATCAGCGTGCGGCCGTCCTTGAAGCCCTCGATGTAACACGCGATCGCACCGACCTCGGGTTGGTCGGCGAAATGCCGGGCGAAGTCGGCGAACTCGAGGTCGACCTCGTTGCCCGTGGGCGCCCAGTGCGTGAGCCGGATGCCGACCTCTT
This sequence comes from Acidimicrobiia bacterium, assembly GCA_038213435.1. Taxonomy (GTDB): domain Bacteria; phylum Actinomycetota; class Acidimicrobiia; order IMCC26256; family PALSA-610; genus PALSA-610. Next base: position 69,820 of record JBBQTI010000006.1, on the reverse strand, counting down.
GCCCCTGGAAAATGGGACGCCCCTGGTGGCCGGATTGCGTGATCAGCGCGATCGACGGACCCTCGAGATCATCTCGGAACTCCTCGAACGCGTTGAGGTTCGTGTTCGGCCCGAGCAGCCTCACATCGCCGGTGTGTACGAGCTCCTCGAGGCGGCGTTCGCGCTTCTTGCCCTCTTCGCCGATCTCGGAGAATCCGGCCGCGAAGATCACCGCGAACTTGGCCTTGCGCCGCAGCACCTCCTCGAACGACTCCTCGGCGCGACCGGTGAGGATGATCGCGAGGTCGATGTCGCCGGGGATGTCGAACACCGACTTGAAGCAAGGATGGCCGAGCACCGACTCGCGCTCTGGGTGCACGGGATAGAACGTCGCGCCGTTCTGCTGCGACCACTGCGCGAACTTGCGCGTCATCGCGGTGTTGGGTTTCGCCGACTGATCCGACGCGCCGATCAGGGCGATGGTCTTGGGGTGGAGGAACGCGTCGATGTCGACGTCGCGCATGCGCAGCGCGCGCCCGGACACGTCGACGTCGGGTGAACCGGACGACCACCGGGAAGCGGACGGCAACGACTTGGCCATGCATCGGCTCCACGAAGGGGGCAGGCGAGCGGCCGTAAGTATGACGGCCACGTCAGGATTCCGGCCAGTTGGTAGGTTCGACGGGGCATGCGGACCGTGGCGATCGTCGGGACCTCGCTCGCCGGACTGCGCGCCGCGGAGACGTTCCGGCGCGAGGGCTTCGACGGCCGCATCGTCGCGATCGGCGCCGAAGCGCACCTGCCGTACGACCGTCCGCCGCTGTCCAAGGAGTTCTTGCGCGGCGACTGGGAACCCGAGCAGCTGGTTCTGCGCAAGCAAGGTGTCGACGATCTCGACCTCGATTGGCGTCTCGACGCGCGTGCAGTCGCGCTCGACACCCGCGCGCGCGAGGTCGAGCTGCACGACGGCGAACGCGTGGCGTTCGACGGGTTGGTGATTGCGACCGGAGCCACCCCGCGTCGGCTCGCGAACCAGCCCAACCTCGCGGGATTGTTCACCCTACGAACACTCGATGACGCGCTCGCGTTGCGGGAGTTGCTCGACGCGCGACCGAAGGTCGTCGTGATCGGTGCCGGGTTCATCGGCTCGGAGATCGCTGCGACGTGTCGGGCTCGACACCTCGACGTGACGGTGCTGGAGATGTTGCCGCAGCCGATGGTGCGCGGACTCGGGCCCGAGCTCGGCGCGGTGCTCGCCGCGATCCACCGCGACCACGGTGTCGACCTGCGCACGGGCGTGCAGGTCGAAGCGATCGAGGGCGACGGCGCGGGCCGGGTTCGCGGCGTTCTTCTCGGTGACGGTTCGGTCATCGCGGCCGATGTCGTGGTCGTGGGCGTCGGCGTCGTGCCGGAGACCGCGTGGCTCAAGGGATCGGAGCTCACGATCGACGACGGCGTGGTCTGCGACGAGACGTGCGCGGCGGCACCGGGAATCGTCGCCGCCGGCGACGTGGCGCGCTGGCCCAACCCGCTGTTCGACGGCCGACGGATGCGGCTCGAGCACTGGACGAACGCGACCGAACAGGGCGTGCACGCGGCGCGCCGGCTGCTCGGCCACGACGAACCGTTCGCGCCGGTGCCGTTCGTGTGGTCCGACCAGTATGACCGCAAGATTCAAACGGTCGGCGTGGTCTCGCCCGATGCCGACGTTCACGTCGCGCACGGAACGCTCGAGGAGCGGCAGTTCGTGGCGTTGTTCGGCCGCGGCGGTCGGCTGCTCGGCGCGCTCGGCTTCAACCGGCCGCGCTTCGTTATGCAATATCGCCGGATCATCGCCGAACGCGGATCGTGGGACGACGCCGTGAAGCTCGCAGATCGATGACGGCTCGCCGATGACGGATCCCGTCGCCGCGCCGGCACGATTGCTGACGCCGCGCTTCCTCGTCGTGGTGACGTGTGGGCTCTGCTATTTCCTGGCCCTCGCGATGCTCACCCCGGTGCTCCCGCATTATGTGGAGGACTCCCTGGGTGCCGGCAGCTTCGCGGTTGGCGTCGCGGTCGGCGCGTTCGCGGTCGGTGCGATCGCGCTGCGAACCTACGCCGGGCGAGTCGGCGACCGGGTCGGACGGCGGGTGCTGATCATCGGGGGCGCGTTGATCGTGGCCGCGTCGACCGTGGTGTACGGCGTGGTGCACGCGCTCTGGTGGCTCGTTTTCATGCGCGTCGTCACGGGGTTCGGCGAGGCGGGCTTCTTCGTCGGTGCGGCGACGATGATCACCGACCTGTCGCCGGTCGAGCGTCGGGGGGAGGCGGTCTCGTATTGGTCGGTCGCCGTATACGGCGGGCTGTCGTTCGGTCCCGCGCTCGGCGAGTACCTGCGTGGCACGTCGCGCTACGAGCTCACGTTTGTCGTCTCCGCGTCGCTGGCGCTCGCGGCCGCGCTCGTGGGCGTGTTCACCGTCGAGGTTCCCCGCGAGATCACCGAACCGGCGTCGAAGCACCTGCTGCACCGCGCGGCCATCAAGCCCGGCACCGTGCTGTTCCTCGGGCTCATCCCGCTCGCCGGGTTCAGCGCGTTCATGCCGCTCTACGCGACGCACCAGCTCGACATCGACTCCGGACCGATCTTCTTGCTCTACGGGATCTTGATCCTCGTCGTGCGGATCGTCGGCGCGCGTGTGCCCGACCGGCTCGGTGGGCGCGACGCGGGCGCGATGGCGCTCGGGCTGGCCGCAGTCGGGATCGGCGTCGTCGCCGCGTGGCCGACCGTGGCCGGGCTGGTCGTGGGAACGGCCATCCTGGCTGCAGGCATGTCGTTGATGTATCCGGCCCTGTTGCTGCTCGCGCTCGTCGGTGTCGGCGACGCCGACCGTGCATCAGTGGTGGGCACGTTCTCATCGTTCTTCGACGCGTCGCAAGGGGTCGGCGCGTTCATCTGCGGTGCCGTCGTCGCAGTGTCCGGCAATCGCGGCGCGTTCACGACGGGCGCCGTCGCGGCCGCACTCGGGCTGGTCCTGTTGCGCGCCCGAAGCTCCTAGCATCCGCGGCGATGCCGAGCCTCCTGGTAACGAACGACTTTCCACCGAAGCTCGGCGGCATCCAGTCGTACCTGTACGAGCTGTGGCGGCGACTCCCGCCCGACGAGACGACCGTGTTCACGACCCCTCGTGTCGGCGCGGCCACCTGGGACGCGCACCAGAAGTTCCGCGTCGTGCGTGCGCGGCAGAAGGTCCTGCTCCCTTCGACGGCGCTGACCCGTGACGTCGACGCGCTCGCGCTCGAGGTGGGGGCCGACGTCGTCTTCCTCGATCCGATGCTGCCTCTCGGCCTGATCGGACCACGATTACGGAGTGCGCCGTACGTCGTGGTCGCGCACGGCGCCGAGATCAACGTTCCCGCGAGCATCCCGGGGCTCCGGGGGCGCGGGCGCCGCATCCTGCGCGGCGCGGCCGCGGTCGTCGCCGCCGGCGGCTACCCGGCGCGCCGGGCGATGCGCGCGGCAGGCAGCGAGCTGCGCGGAGTGCTCGTGCCGCCGGGTGTCGACGCCGTACGGTTCCGCCCGCTCGACGACGAAGAACGATCCGCGACCCGCACGCGCCTCGGACTCGATCCGACCCGACCCCTCGTGCTCGGCCTCTCCCGGCTCGTTCCCCGCAAGGGCTTCGACGTCGTCATCGACGCGGTCGCCGGAATGGCGGGAGTGCAGCTCGCGATCGGGGGCTCAGGTCGCGACCGGGCGCGCCTGGAACGACGTGCGCGCCGGCAACGACGCGCGCGCGGGAACGGGGAGAACGTCCGCTTTCTCGGCCGCGTGCCCGAGGTCGATCTCCCGAGCCTCTACGGGTGCGCCGACGTGTTCGCGATGTGCTGTCGCGACCGCTGGGGCGGAATCGAGGCCGAGGGATTCGGCATCGTGTTTCTCGAAGCGGCCGCATGCGCGGTGCCGGCCGTCGCGGGGCGCAGCGGGGGCGCGCACGAATCGGTGGTCGCAGGGGAGACGGGATACATCGTCGAACCGCGTGACGTCGGCGCAGTACGGTCGGCGCTCGGCGAGTTGTGTGACGATCCGCTGCGACGTTCCCGCATGGGGCGAGCCGCCCGTGATCGTGCCGTCGGCGAGTATTCGTACGATCGACTCGTCACCCCCTTGTTGACGCTCGCCCGGGGCGACTTCTCGGTCGCCGCGATCCTCCCTCGGTGACCATGGTTTTCCGCAGCGATTTGTCCTTCCCGGTACATTGGCCCGGTGACCGGGAAGGCGATTGTCGTCGCGTCGTGGTCGACGCTCGGCGTCTTCGCGATCATCGCGATCGTCGACGCGGCCGGCTTGCACGCGCTGAACACGCCCGCGACGGTCGTCAGCGTCGCCCTGTTCCTCGCGTCGCTGCCGATCTGGATCTACGCCTTCGGGCTCGCGCTCGTCCGGTCCGCACGCGGCGACGACATCGCAGTGAGCTCGTGGGTATTCCTCACGTCTTCGGCGCCGAAGGAGCAACGCGGTCGGTTGCTCGGAGCGACGGGCGTTTGCGTCGTCGTCGCGCTGGCGACCGCGTGGGCAAACCCGTTCAGCGTGCTCGTACCGATGTTTCAGTTGGGCTGCGCGGCGCTCTGGGGCGCGCGACACGGCGTCTACCCGGCGCGCCGGCAAACCGTCGTGAAAGGAGCGTGCCGATGACCGAGACCGCGAACGAGCGCATTCGCATCGAGGCCTCGTCCGATCGCTGTTGGGACGTCGCGACCGACTTCGAGTCGTACTCGGAGTGGGTGCGCGACGTGAAGGACGTGCGCATCCTCGAACGAGACGAGGAAGGCCGCGGCCGGCGCGTCGAATACCGGGCCGCCGCGCTCGGCAAGAGCATCCGCTACGTGCTCGAATACGATTACTCGGAGGCGCCGCGCGCGTTCTCGTGGAAGTTCGTCGAGGGCGACATGCTGCGCCGCCTCGACGGCAGCTACCGGTTCGAGCCGGACGGTCCGGCGTCGACGCGCGTGAACTATGAGCTCGCAGTCGAGCTGGCCGTGCCTCTGCCGGGGCTCGTCAAGCGCCGCGCCGCGGGTCTGATCATGGGCAGTGCCCTGAAAGAATTGAAAAAGCAGGTAGAGGCCGTCGCTTGACGACCCCGGCGGTAGCCTCGCCGCCTGATGCGCATTCTCTTGTTCACGGGCAAAGGCGGCGTCGGCAAGACGACGGTCGCCGCGGCAACCGCGACGCGGGCTGCCGAGCACGGCCTGCGGACGATCGTGTGCTCGACCGATCCGGCGCACTCGCTCGCGGACGCATTCGACGCGCCACTCGGTGACCGCCCGACGGCGATCGCAGATCGGCTCTTCGGCCAACAGCTGAACGCGCGGGTCCGGTTCGAGGAAGCCTGGGACGACGTCCGTGCGTATCTGGTCGACGTGCTCGACTGGGCCGGCGCCGGCGCGGTCGAAGCCGAGGAGCTCGCGGTGATCCCCGGACTCGACGAGGTATTCGCACTCGCCGACATCAAGGAGTTCGCTACCAGCAGCGACTACGACCTCGTCGTCGTCGACTGCGCGCCGACCGCCGAGACGATCCGGCTGCTTTCGCTGCCCGACGTTCTCGGTTGGTACATGGAGCGGATGTTCGACACCCAGCGCCGGTTGACGCGCCTTGCCCGGCCGATCCTGCAGCGCGTGTCGGGGGTTCCGATCGCCGCCGATGGCGTGTTCGATGCGATTCGCCGCTTCTATGACCGCCTCGACGGCGTGCGCGAGCTCCTGACCGACGGTGACATCACGAGCGCGCGACTCGTCGTCAATCCCGAGCGTCTCGTCGTGGCCGAGGCGCGCCGAACGTTCACATACCTTTCGTTGTTCGGCTACCACGTCGACGCGGTGATCGCGAACCGCATCTTGCCGCCCGAGCTCGACCATCCCTGGCTGGCGCAGTGGCGGGTGACGCAATCGGCGCACCTCGACGTGATCGCCGACGCGTTCGCACCACTGCCGCTGCTCGCGGCCGAGCTCGCCAACGAGGAAGTCGTCGGCATGCCGGCGTTGTCGATCTTCGCCAAGAACCTCTACGGCAACACCGACGTCGCGGGGCGACTCTCCCGCACCGAGCCGTTCCAGGTCGACGCCTCGGGCGACGCGCTGCTGCTTTCGGTGCAGCTTCCGTTCACCGAGCGCGACGACGTGCAGCTCGGCCGCACCGGTGACGAGCTCGTGCTGACGGTCGGGCCGCACCGGCGAGCGCTCGTGCTGCCCGACAGTCTCGTTCGTCGTGAAGTGGCGGGTGCGCGCTTCGTCGACGACCGCCTCGTCGTCGAGTTCGTCTGATGGAGCAGGGTCCGCCCGGCGCACCTGGCGACGGCGACACGCTCGACCACCTGTGGAACGCGGCGCACGAGATGCTCCGCGCGATGCGCAGCGTGCTCGACGCGGCGGACGAGTTCGTCGAGTCGCAACGGGGTGCGGGGCCGACGTCCCGGGTCGGGAGAACCGAGCCGCGCGAGGGACGCGTGCATCACATCGACATCGACGCAGACCCGTCGTAGCTCTCATGGTCCCGACGATCGGTCTCGACATCGGCGGCACCAAAGTGCTCGGCGTGCTCCTCGCCGACGACGGCACGGTGCTGCGCGAGGAGCGTCTGGCTTCACCGCACGCCGGGCTCGACGCGCTGGTCGCGACCGGTGCTTCGATCGTGAACCGACTCGCAGCGGCCGGTGCGCCGATCGGGGTGGGCGCGGCCGGGCTCGTCGACCGAACGGGCGTCGTGCGATACGCCCCGAACCTGCCGAACATCCGAGAGGCGCCGTTGCGCGACGCACTCGCGGCCGCGACGGGGCATTCCGTCGCGGTCGACAACGACGCGGCGGTCGCGACGCTGGGGGAGGTGACCTACGGCGCCGCGGTGGGCCGCCGCCACGTGCTGCTCGTGACACTCGGCACCGGCATCGGCGGAGGTTTGCTCCTCGACGGCCGGATGTACCGGGGCGCGCACAACTTCGGCGCGGAGATCGGGCACTTCACCGTCGATCCCGATGGCCCGGTGTGCGCATGCGGTGAGCGCGGCCACTGGGAGTCGATCGCATCGGGGACCGCGCTCGGCCGGATGGCCCGCGAGCTGGTCGCGACGGTCGGCGGCGAGGCATTGGTGGCGGCCGCCGGCGGCGATCCGAGCGCGGTCACGGGCACCCACGTCGGCGTCGCCGCGGCCCGCGGCGACGCCGACGCACGTTCGCTCCTCGTCGAGTACGCGGAGAGCGTCGCGCTCGGACTCTCAGGTCTCGCGAACATCCTCGATCCCGAATGCATCGTGATCGCCGGCGGCCTCGTCGAGCTCGGCCCGTTGCTCTTCGGCCCGGTGCGCGAGGCGTTCGGCCGGCACGTCGAGGGCGTCGACTACCGACCACCCGTCGCGATCGTCCCCGCGCAGCTGGGGGAGCGAGCCGGGGCCGTCGGCGCGGCCGTGCTCGCCCGGAGCCTGCCGGCATGACCGTTCGGATCGGGCAGGCGCTCCCGTCGTTCGTCGACGATCCCGAGATCCCGATCAATGTGGCGCGGGCGGCCGAGGCGGCCGAGCTCGACGGCGTGTTCGTGTACGACCATCTCTGGCGCGGCGACCCGCCGAACCGCCGACCGGCGCTCGAGTGCTTCGCGCTGCTCGGCGCGGTCGCAGCCGAAACCGAACGGGTGCACGTGGGCACGCTCGTCGCGCGCGCGACGTTGCGACCACCCGCCACGCTCGCGAACTCATTCGCCACTGCGCAGCGCGTGAGCGGCGGTCGCCTGATTGCCGCGATCGGCGCGGGCGATTCCCTGAGCCGAGCCGAAGGCGAGGCCTTCGGGCTCGCGTTCGGCTCGATGGTCGACCGGGTCAACGCGCTGCACGAGGCGGTGCGCGCGGCGGCGGGGGGCGACTTTCCGGTGTGGGTCGGCGGACGCGCCGCGCAGGTGCGCGAGATCGTCGCGATCGCCGACGGCTGGAACTCCTGGGGTACGGAGCCCGAGCGATTCGCGCAGCAGGCGGCGCTCGTGCGCGAGATCTCGCCCCACGCGACGCTCACGTGGGGCGGCTTGGCGCGCCCCCTCGAAGAGGGCGCAGCCGCGCTCGCCAATCGACTGCGGCCGTATGTCGGCGCCGGCGCCGCGTGGATCATCCTCGGTCCCGTCGACGCGAGCGACCCCGCCAACGCGGCGGTGCTCGGTGAGGTGCGTGCCCGGATGAACGCTCCGGCCGTGTGAACCGGTCTCAGGCGAGGAGAAGCTCGGCGGCAGACGCGAGGTTGTCGCCCATCGACGACGAAGGGTCCAAGCCGTTGCTCCAGTAGGTGAGCTCCGCGAACCACACCGACCCGAGCACGCGGACGATGCCGTCGAGATCGCCGAAGGTCGTGCAGTGTCCGTCACCGTCGACGACATCGGCAATGATCGCGCGCAACGTCGAGTGGATCTCGTGCTTCAACGGGACTGCGGCCGCCTCGGAGGACGACATGGCCGCGAGCATCGCCTTGGTGACGAGGGGCGCGCGCTCGAGCGCGCGCGACGCACGCTTGAGCACGGCGGAAACCCGCGCCGCGGGCGTGTCGCCGTTCGGTGGTCGTTGCACGAGCCGCTCGCGCAGGGTCGCGGCCTGTTGGGCCATCGCCGCGAGCAGCAGCTGATCCTTTGATGCGTAGTGCCGGTACAGCGTTCCCAGAGCGACCTCGGCGCGCGCCGCGACATCACGCATCTGGACCGCGTCGTAGCCTCCTTCGGCGGCAAGAGCCACCGCGGCCGCGATGAGCCGCTTCTTTCGAGCGGCGGTCTCGGCGGCTCGGCTTCCGGTCATGACGACTCCCTTGCGGAGCGCGGAGGCCGCACCCGCGCGCCCCGCCGATCCCGAGCCGGACCGTAGCGCGAACCTAGAACGTGTTGCAGGTGTTAGCTGCGCCCGACTGCCGAACTGTTGGTGGCGAACTGTTGGTGGACTTCGGGGTCAGAGGGCGGCGGTGACTGCTGCCGCGAACCGCTCGGGAGCCTCGATCATCGGATAGTGGCCGACGCCGTCGAGGATCGTCACCGCCGCATCGGGGCGGGCGCGGCTCAATTCGGCGGTCATCGCGACCACGGCGATCGGATCATCGGCGCCCCACACGACCGCGAGCGGCGAGGGGTGGGTCTCGATGGCGCCGGTGAAGCGCCGTTCTTCGGCGCGCCGGTCTTCGATGTAGCGAATCGTGCGCGCGAGGAGCCGGTGGCCGTCGTTGCGCTCGGCCAGCAGCCATTGCGCGTCGAGCTCGTCGTCACCGACCGCGCTCTTGGGCGAGAAGGTTCCGGCCAGGCCGGCCTTGAAGCCGTCCGCCTGCACGAGGTCCGTCGGTGCGTCGTCGAGCGAGAGCAACAGCTGTTGCCCGGTGGTGAGGTGTGCCATGTCGATGTAGATGCTGCCGTTGGTGAGCACGCGGCGCGTCACCGCGAACGGCAATGTTCCCTCGAGGCTGCGCGCCAGCAACTCGCCGCCGACCGTGTCGCCCATGTCGTGGGTGAGCAACGCGACCGCGGTAAGGCCGAGTTCGCGCGCGACTGCCTCGACGACGTCGGCCTGGAGGCGCATGCCGTACCGCAGATCGGGCTTGTCCGAGAGTCCGAAGCCGAGGAAGTCGACTGCGATCACCCGCCGACGCGCGCGCAGCGCGTCGAGGACGTTGCGCCAGTCGAACGAGCACGACGGGAAGCCGTGCAGCACGAGCAAGGGGTCGTCCGCGCCGTCGTCGATGGCGGGAACGTCGAGCACCCATACCGACCGGCCATCGACCACCAGCCGGTGGCCGCGCGCTTCCCACACGCGCACGTCGTCGAACGCGCTCACGGCGCCGCTTTCGGCGTTCTCGTCACAAGAGCGACGCTAGCGGCTCAGCCGTTGTCCTCCGGCAGGTCGGATGCAGCGCCGCCGGCCTCGCTCGACCAGCCCGTCTCGGGCGCATCTGCCGGCGCGCACGACGGCTCGTGCGCCATCGTGACGTATTGCGGCGCCGCGCCCGGCCACCACTGCCCGAACGCGCAGACGTCGTGGTTCGACGCGGCGACGGCGATCGTGACGACGCCCCCGTTCTGCACGACCGAGACGACGTGCGAGCCGGTCGAACGCTCATTGCCGCCGAGCCACCTGTAGTTGGGTTGCATCTTCGCGAGCGAGACGATGTCACCGTTGCCCACCTGCTCGACGGTTTGCAGCGCGTTGCGCCGCGTCGACTCCGCGCCGATGCGGACGACGGCTTCCAGGCTCGTCGGCAGACCCGCGGTCGGCGCGCGCGGCGCGAGCGCGACCGCCGGGTGCGGCGCGCCTGTGCCGGGTCCGAACGTGAACCACACGGTCGCGACCGCTGCGACGCCCACCATGCCGATCAGCGCGAACCATCTCCCCGCGGCCCGTGCGCTCTCGCCCGAGCTCGCGGTCGAGAGGTTGGCGTACGCCGGGGCCGCGGGCAGCAGCTGCGCAGTCGGGTGCAGCACCGCCGGCGCGAAGTACTCCTCCGGCGTCGAGGGTGCCGCCACGGTGACCGTCGTACCTTCGAGCGCGAACGGCGCCGGGCGCGCCATGAGGAGGGCGCCGCAGGACCGGCACGTCGGCCAGAGCGGCCGAGCGTTCTGCCCACACGCGGGGCACGCGGTCATCGCGAGCTCCATCCCCTGGCGGGCGCGGACGCGGCGCGGCAATCGGCCGTTCGAACCGTCACGAACTCGGTTCCCGTTCTCTTCGGCTCATCGCGCGCGAACACGCACCGTTGGGCGTCGGCGGGCGTCGCCAGGGTGAGAACGGAGGCGCTCGTCACTCGCATCGAGACCTCGCCCGTGTGCGCCTTCGTCGCCGGCGCGACGATCGGTGTGTTGTGCGAGCGCGCCCGTAGTGCCGACGGCGAAACCCGGGTGAAGGAACGGTGCGGCGCGAACAGGGTGCGCCCGCCGCCGACGACCGTGCGGAGCAGGCTCGTTGCGCGCTCGTGTTGTTGTTGCGCCGTGCTCGATGCCGCGGGCGGCGAATCGGAGCTGAAGACGACTTGCCAAACCGCGGCGAGGCCGATCGTGAGCGCGACGCCGGCGATTCGGGGTTGTCGCCGGCCGCGCAGAGCAGCGCACTGACGGTTTCGTAGCCGAGACCGTGACGTTGCAGGAGTGGCGCGGCGATCTCGTCGAGAACGTGCTTGATTGCTTGGTTGCCGCGCGGGCCGGCGCAACCCCGACGCGGCCCAAAGGACCGTACCCAGCGAAGGTAAATGCAGTGGCCGCGTCCGACGCGGTGTCCGTAGAACAACGGCCCAGACGCGATCCGTCGCGCCGTAGACGCGAAGCGGTCCGGTCCATCGGGTCAAGTCGACAAGACCGGGCCGCATATTGCAGTCCGCGAAAAGTCCGCGAAACGTCACGCGACGACCAACGCGGCCCAACGCGTGCCATCGGTAAACGGGCAAGGTCGGATCGGGTGTGCGCGATGGCGGGGCAGGTCAGCGCATCGCTCTCACTGAAGTTGAACTTCTGACCCGACATCCGGAGCGCCCATTGACCGGCGCGACGAGTGCTGTAGACCTTGGAGATGACGAACGGGGGGAACCATGCGACGACAGCTCCTGGTTGTCTTGGCGGTTGTGACAACCGGCCTGGTCGCGGGGGCTCTGCCTGCTGCGGCGTCGAACGCTGGCGTCCTCAACCGTGAGGTCACCGGTCCTTTCAGCGGGACGCAATCCTTCTCGTTCACCGACGGGAAGTGTTCCCTCATTCACCAGGTATTCGACGGGTCCTACCAGGCTGACGGTGGCTCGGGCGCGTTCCACATTGATACGTGCGTGACCGTAGGCGGAACGCTGCCGTTCCCGTTCCAATACTCCGGGACCTTCAGCCTGACCACGCCGCACGACGCAACCCTCACGGGTACTGCTACCGGGAGCACTAGCGGCGCAACCCCGAACGCCAGCCTCGACCTCACACTCATGCTTCACCAAGGGACGCGGGTGTTCCGTCATGTGACTGGCACCATTGTCCTGTCGGGCGTTTGGAACGGCACCTTCAGTGGCCCGATAAGTGGAACGTTGACTGGAGAACTCCAGAAGGGCTGAGCTTGCACGCTTCTTGGATCGCTCGCGTAGTGGTCTGAGCGTGACGAGCTCGGCAGAGCCGACCCACACCGACGCCGAGGGCCTCGTGCCGTCTGGCTATTTTCGGGGTCGACTCCGCGCTCCGCTCCCTGCGGTCGCGGCGCCGTCGTCTCGCTACTCCGGTATGCGGATGTCGGTTCGCCGCGCGTAGGTTGAGCCCATGGGACCGCTCGCAGGAGTCAAGATCGTCGAACTGGCGGGTATCGGGCCGGGGCCGTTCGCCGGCATGTTGCTCTCCGACATGGGTGCCGACGTCGTTCGCATCGACCGCGCGCAGCAGGTCAACCCGGCAACGTTCGACAAGCCGAACCTCGAGCCGCTGTACCGCGGGCGCCGCTCGGTCGGCGTCGATCTGAAGAACCCCGAAGGCGTGGAGCTGGTGCTGCGGCTGGTCGAGGGCGCCGACGCGCTGTTCGAGGGCTTCCGCCCGGGCGTCACCGAGCGGCTCGGCCTGGGCCCCGACGTCTGCCTCGCTCGCAAACCGAGCCTCGTCTACGGGCGCATGACGGGTTGGGGCCAGGACGGTCCGATGGCGCAGGCCGCGGGCCACGACATCAACTACATCGCGCTGGCGGGCGCGCTCGCGCATTTCGGGCGCGCCGACAGCAAGCCGACGCCGCCGATCAACCTCGTCGGTGACTTCGGCGGCGGCGGCATGTTCATGGCCTTCGGCATCGTTTGCGGTGTCCTCGAAGCACAACGCTCCGGCCAGGGCCAGGTGATCGACGTCGCGATGGTCGACGGCGCCGCGAGCCTCATGTCGATGATGTGGGGGCTGAAGCAGCTCGGCGTGTGGAAGGAGCAGCACGGCACCAACGTCCTCGATACTGGAGCGCCCTTCTACGACACCTACGAGACGTCGGACGGCAAGTTCGTCTCGCTCGGCTCGCTCGAGCCGCAGTTCTACGCGGAGCTGCTGCGGCGGCTCGGCCTGGAGGGCGAGGAGCTCCCCGCGCAGATGGACCCGAGCGGTTGGGACACCCTCCGGACGCGGTTCACCGAGCTGTTCAAGACCAGGACGCGCGCCGAATGGGACGACGTGCTCCTGGGGAGCGACGCCTGTTACGCGCCCGTGCTCACGATGAGCGAGGCGACGAACGACGCGCACATCAAGGCGCGTCGGACCATCATCGAACGCGACGGTGTGCCGCAGCCGGCTCCCGCGCCCCGCTTCTCGCGCACCGCGGGCGAGGTGCAGCGTTCGGCGCCCTGGCCGGGCCAGCACACCGACGAGGCTCTGGCGGGGTGGGGGATTGCGAGCGCCGACATCACGAAATTACGAGAGACCGGCGCAGTCGCATAGCTCGCGGACACGCGCGAGCCGGGCCTCGAGCCGTTCGGCGTCCGATGCGGTCACGGTGACGTGGCCGACCTTGCGCCCAGGGCGCGCGGTCTTGCCGTAGTCGTGCAGGTGCGCGCCCGGCGTGCGCAGGACCGCGTCGCGATCAGGCATCGCGCCGATGCAGTTCACCATTGCGCTCACCCCGCGTGCGGCCGTCGAGCCGAGGGGAAGGCCGAGGATCGCGCGCACGTGGTTCTCGAACTGGCTCGTCTCCGCGCCTTCGATCGTCCAGTGCCCGGAGTTGTGCACTCGGGGTGCGATCTCGTTCGCCATCAGGTTGCCGCCGACGTCGAACAACTCGACGCAGCACACACCGACGTAGTCGAGCGCGTCGAGCAGGGGGCGGATCGACGCCTCCGCGCGGTTCTGGAGCGCTTCGTCGAGATCGGGCGCGGGCGCGCGCGTGAGCCGCAGGATGCCGTCGCGGTGGTGGTTCTCGACGGCCGGCCAGCACGCGATCTCGCCGTCGCGGCCGCGCACGGCCAGGATCGAGAGCTCGCGCTCGAAGGCGATGAGTGCTTCGAGGATGCACTGCACATTGCCGAGCCGCGTCCAGGCGGCATAGAGCTCGGCCGGCTCCCCGAGAACGACCTGCCCCTTTCCGTCGTAGCCTCCCCGCCGGGTCTTCAGCACCGCGGGCAAACCGATCGCGTCGACGGCGGTGCGCAGGTCGGCGAGCGAGTCGACGGCCTGAAACGCAGCCGTCGCGATCCCGAGCGACCGCAGCGTCTGTTTCTCGACGACGCGGTCCTGCGACACGTCGAGCGCTCGCGCCGGCGGGCAGACGGGCACGAGCGACTCGAGCGCGCGCGCCGTCGCCGCCGGAACGCCTTCCCATTCGTAGGTGACGACCGCCGCACCAACGGCGACGCGGCGCGCGGCCTCGATATCGTCCAGCCCTCCGACGACCAGCTCGCCGACTGCGGCGCCCGGCGCGCCTTCGACGGGATCCAGGAACGCGAAAGAGCATCCGAGGGGTATTCCCGCCAGCCCGAGCATCCGACCAAGCTGGCCACCGCCCAACACCGCGACCCGCGTCATGGCGGCTAACGCTAGCGATCGACCGCGTCAGGCTTCGAGCGCGAGGGGCACGATGTCGGGATCGACGAGGGCCGGCTCGCCGAGGCGCAACGAGTCGATCTTGTCGAGCGGTCGTTGCAACGCGCGGTGGCGCGTCGTCATGAGCGCGGTGTACTCCTTGGCCACGCCGTCGAACCGTTGTTGGACCCGATCGAGTTGTGTCGAGTACTTCTCCCATTGCAGCGAGAAGTCGCGCAGCAGCCCCAGGATCTCGTTGGACGTGCGCTCGAGGCGGAAGTTGTCGACCGCCTGTCGCACCACCGCGAGCACTGCGTACAACGTGAGCGGCGAGCACAAGACGATCTTGTGCCGCATGGCGTCGTCGATCGCGTCGCGGTCGTTCTCCTGGACGAACGCGTACACCTGTTCGTTCGGGATGAACAGGAGGAGGCAGTCGACCGTCTCGTCGGCCGCGTCGAGGTAGCCGCGCGTGGTGAGCTCCTTGACGCGATCGCGAACGTCGCGCAAGAACTGGTCGCGCGTCCGTGTGCGCTCGACGTCGTTCGTGGCCTCGAGGTGGCGGACGTAGTTGTCGAGCGGGAACTTGACGTCCATGTGCATGACGAGCCCGTTGGGAAGGAGGAACGTGTAGTCGGGCCGGCCCGCACCGGCGAGTGTCGCCTGCTTGCGATAATTGACGCCTTCGAGGAAACCGGCGAGCTGCAGCACGTCTTCCGCCATGCGTTCGCCCCATTGGCCACGCACCCGCGAGCTGGCGAGCGCCTCGCGCAACTGATGGGTGTGTTCCGAGAGTGTGTTCAACCCCTCGTGTTGACGTCGGAGCTCGTTCGTGAGCTCGCCGAACGCCTTGTGGCGATCGTGCTCGAGCGTGCGCACGAGGTCGCTGACCTTGCCGAGCTCCCCTGTCATCGACACGAGTTGCTGGTCGATCAGACCCTTCTTACCGTCGAGCTCCGAAGTGGCCCGCAATCGTTCCTGCTCGAGCAACGCCCGGTTGGCGTCGAGCAGGCGGGAGAGGAGCTCGCTCGAGTCGGGCGGTCGCGGCACATCGAACCCGCGCCGGCTCTGGGCCGTCCACACGACCACCGCGCCCGCGACACATCCGAGCAGACACGCGCCCACGAGGCCGAAAACCACTGCGATCACCATGGGTCGACCTTAACCACGAGGTGTGACAGTCACGACGACGTAGTCGCCGTCGAGGCGGAGGATGTCGTCGCCGTCGTGTCGAGCACCGGGATCTCGCCGTCGCCGAGTACCGATGCGACGACGGACCGCACGGGCCCTCGCCGTTCGTGCTCGTAGGTCGAAACCTTCTGGTTGAAGGTGAGCGCCTCGGGGCGCGACGGATCGGCGAGGAACTTGGCGAGCGCCGACAACACCGTCGCGTTGTTCCGCAGCCGCGGCGAAGCGGCCGCGGTGGCGACGAGCCGGCGGGCGAGCCCTTCGACGTCATTCGCGGCCACCACTTGGGTGGCGAGGGCGGAGTGGGCGCGGACGTCGTGCCAGCGCGCCAGGGTGCCGTCGACGTCGCCGACGAGCGTTCGTATCGGCCCGGGGATCGGTCGCAGCTTGTCGTCGATGACCGACAGGAGGTCGTAACGGTGATCGAGCCGTCCCGACAGCGACGACCACGATGTGTCGACGTTGCTTTTCGCCTTCTGGAGATCGGGACGCGCGCTCAACACCGACGCTCCGGCGCCCACGACGGCGGCCACGATCAGGACGGGGAGCAGCACGCGTACGACGCGCAGCACGTGCATGACGGACGACCCTAGTCGTGGGCGGCTTCCAATTCGGTCATAGGGCGGGAACGGCGAAAGTGTTCCAGGGTAAGGTCGCGCGATTCGAAGGGGGTGCGCGATGGCGCGGATCGTCGTGATCGGCGGCGGTGTCGGTGGACTGGTCAGCGGGATGCTCCTCGCTCGCGACGACCACCACGTCACGGTCCTGGAACGCGACGCCGCCGGTCCGCCGACGACCGCCGGCGACGCGTGGAACGGGTGGGAGCGGCGCGGCGTCAACCAATTCCGCATGATCCACATGTTCCTGCCGCGCTTTCGCCGCTTGCTCGAGGCCGAGCTGCCGGACGCCGTCGCGGCGGCGGAGGAGTGGGGCGCGATCCGCTACAACCCGATGCGGCTCGTTCCAGACGAGGTGATCGGCGGTTTTCGCGACGCCGACAACCAGTTCGAGATGCTCTCGGCGCGCCGCCCCGTGATGGAGGCCGCGCTCGCGGCTGCAGCCGCGCACACGCCCGGGCTCGAGGTGCGACGCGGGTCGGTGGCAGCGGCGCTGCTCACCGACGGCGAGATGACCAGCGGCGTGCCGCACGTCGTCGGGGTACACACCGATGCCGGTGAGGAGCTCCACGCTGATCTGGTCATCGACGCCGCCGGTCGTCGTTCGTCCCTGCCCGCGATGTTGACCGCGATCGGTGCGCGGGCCCCCGAAGAAGAGCTCGAGGACTCGGGCTTCATGTACTACGGCCGTCATTTCCGCTCGTCCGACGGTTCGATCCCGCCGCTGATGTGCGGACTCCTGACGCCGTGGGGAACGGTGTCGACGCTCACGCTTCCGGCCGACAACGGCACCTGGGGACTCGGCATCATCGCGAGCGCGAAGGACGCGGCGGTGCGCGGCTTGAAAGACGTCGAGACGTGGATGCGCACGTGGCGATCGTTCCCGCTGGTCGCGCACTGGGTCGACGGCGAGCCCCTCGATGACGAGGTCGCGATCATGGCGAAGATCGAGGACCGTCACCGTTCCTTCGTCGTCGACGGCTCGCCGGTCGCGACCGGTGTGCTCGCGGTCGCCGACTCGTGGGCGTGCACCAACCCGTCGCTCGGGCGCGGCGCCTCGATCGGGATGATGCACGCGGTCGCACTGCGCGACCTGCTGCGGGTGGCGTCGATCGACTTCCCCGTGGAGCTGGCGCAGCGCTGGCACGAGGTCACGGATGCCACCGTCGAGCCCTACTACCGCGCAACCCTCGACTTCGACCGTCACCGCCTCGCCGAGATCGATGCGGGCATCGAGGGCAAGACGTACGACCCAGGCGACCCGGCGTGGGAGATCGGTCAGGCGCTGCAGTCCGCGTCGTCCAAGGATCCGGAGCTGTTCCGCTCGATGCTCAAGATCGTCGGCGTCATCGCCAACCCCGACGAGATACTCGCGGAGCCGGGAGTCTTCGAGAAGGTGATGGAGCTCGGCGCGAATTGGCGCGACGATCCGTCGTTGGCACCGACACGCGAAGAGTTGTTGGCCGTCGTGGCCGGTTGATCGACGGGGGACGAGATGCGCATCGATTCCAGTGGTGTCACACTCGACGTGCAGGTCGAGGGTGAGGGCCGACCGGTCGTGTTGTTGCACGGCTTTCCCGACACGAAACGATTGTGGTCGAAGCAGGTACCGGCGCTGGTCGACGCCGGCTTCCAGGTGATCGTGCCCGACCAGCGCGGCTACGGGGCCAGCGACAAGCCGGTCGAGGTCGAGGCGTACTCCATCCCGTTCCTGGCGATCGACGTCACCGCGATCCTCGACCACCTCGGCCTCGAGCGCGCCCACGTCGTCGGGCACGACTGGGGCTCGGCCGTTGCCTGGGCGACGGCCGCGTTCGCGCCCGAACGCGTCGATCATCTCGTCGCGCTGTCAGTCGGTCATCCGACGGCGTTCTCGGGCATGGGCATGTTGCAGCGGGAGAAGTCGTGGTACATGCTGCTGTTCCAGTTCCGCGACATCGCCGAGCAATGGCTCACGATGAACGACTGGGCGAACTTCCGCGAGTGGTCGCAGCATCCCGACACCGACGCGGTCATCTCCGATCTGCAGCGCGACAAGTCGTTGACACCGGGCCTCGACTGGTACCGCGCCAACATCCCGCCGCAGGCATTGATCGATCCGCCCCTCGAGCTCCCGCCGGTGCAGGCGCCCACGATGGGTTTGTGGAGCAGCGGCGACTTCGCATTGCTCGAGGAACAGATGAGCGGCTCGTCCGAGTACTGCGCGAACTCGTTTCGCTACGAGCGCGTGGAGGGCCCGGGGCACTGGATGCAGTGGGAGGCGCCCGATCGGGTGAACGCGCTGCTGCTCGACTTCCTGCCTCGCTAACCCAGAAAGTCGCGGACAGTGGTGTAACGCACGCGTCACGCGAGCGCGACGTGCTCCGTGGACGATGGGTGGGTGCACTGTGGGTCGGTCGCCGAGCAGGCGACACGCATCGCCGCTCCCGCCCGTTCTTCGACGGCGGGCGAACTCGGGTGACCGACGTCTCGGTCGTCGACGGTCCGGGTCGGGAGCTGATGGTGTCGGTTCTCGACACGTTCACGTTCCGCGCCGGCGACCGCGCCCTCGCGCTGCCGAGCGGTTCGCGCAAGCTGCTCGCGTTTCTCGCGCTCCGGGACCGGCCCGCGACCCGCCACCTCGTCGCCTCCACGCTGTGGCCCGGGGCCCCGCAGCAGGACGCGGCGAGCAGCCTGCGTTCCGCGCTTTGGCGGCTCAAACCCACCGCGAGCGCCGCCGTCATCGTCGAGGATCTCGACCTCGGTCCGCATCCAGATGTGCGCGTCGACATTCGCGAGTCGAGGGCACTGGCGCACCGCTTGCTCGATCCCTCGAATGAGATTCTCCCCAGCGACGAGACGGCGGCGGCGGTCGCGTCGCTATCGGTTGACCTGTTGCCCGGCTGGTACGACGACTGGGTCGTGACCGAGAACGAGGAATGGCACCAGCTCCGGTTGCACGCGCTCGAAGCCATGGCCGCGCATCTCACGTTGAAAGGTCGGTGGGCCGAAGCCGTGATCGCCGCGCTCGCGGCCATACGCGCGGAGCCGCTTCGAGAAAGTGCGCACGGTGCGCTCATCAAGGTGTTCCTGGCCGAGGGAAACCAGATGGAAGCCCTCGAAGGCTTCAACCGGTATCGCACAATGCTGAAGTCCGAGCTCGGCATCGAGCCGACCGCGCAGCTGACCGCCCTCGTGAGCGACCTCGGACGGCGGCGATCGGATCCGTGACACGTCGTCGGGGTTTGTGCCGGTCGTCGGAGTCATCCGGGCGCGTGTTGCATCGGTTTGATGTGTCGTACCTGGTTGATACGTTGCGGGCATGGCTCGTTCCCGGGCCGCGTGCGCGACGCTCGCCGTCGCCCTGCTCGGGAGCGCCGGGTGGGGCTGGTGGTCCGGCAGTCGGGTCGCGGAGAGATTCGACGCAACCGTCGTGCACGTGGTCGATGGCGACACCATCGTCGTCGAGGTCTCGGACCGCACCGAGACGGTGCGCATCCTCGGAGCCGACACGCCCGAGACGGTCGATCCGCGCAAACCGGTGCAGTGTTACGGCCCGGAGGCGAGCGCCCACACGAAGGCGCGGCTCGCGCCCGGCACTCGGGTAGCCCTCGAGACTGACGCCGAGGCCCGTGACAAGTACGGCCGCCTCCTCGCGTACGCGTACGTCGGCGGCGCCCGCTACGACGACGAGCTGCTCCGGCTGGGATTCGCCCGTCTGCTGATCATCCCGCCCAACGGCGTGCACGCGCGCGCGATGTTGCAGGCCGAGCTCGAAGCGCGGGCTGCGGGGCGCGGCCTGTGGGGCGCGTGCAGTGGCCGATGAGCGGCATTCAGATGAGCGGCATTCAGATGAGCGGTATGCAATCGTCGGATGGCGTCACTGCTTCGTTGGAGAGTCCGCCGGAGAACTCGCCGAAGCGTCGGCCGCCGAATGTGGCGATACCGACCGTTCTCCGCTCGATCGCCCGCATTGCACGCGGTTCACCCACGCTTCACCCGACAGTAAGGCGAAAGCCGCGGGCCATTGATCGGGACTCAGCTCCTCGCGTGGCTCAGGTGCGAACCACAGGTCATCTTTCGCCATGGCGGCGCGCTTTGACAGCCGTTCAGCGCTCCACGGCGTAGGTGTTCTCAGCGATTCGTGGCCACCCCGAGCCAGTGATGCGACACTCTCGACGTGACCGACGATGCGGTCGATCTGCCGACGGGGACAGTGACGTTTCTCTTCACTGACCTGGAAGGTTCGACGCGCCTGTGGGAGGACCATCCGGAGGCGATGAAGGCCGCGCTTGCCCGGCATGACGACCTGCTGCGCGGGGCGGTCGAGTCGTGCGGCGGGCACGTGGTCAAAACCACCGGCGACGGGGTGCTCGCCGTGTTCGCGACCGCGCACGAGGCGTTGGACGGGGCGGTTCTGGCGCAGCGCTCGCTCGGCTTCGAGATATGGAGCGAGACCGGGCCGCTCCGGGTGCGGATGGGTCTGCACACTGGAGAAGCCGAGAACCGCTCCCGCGACTACTACGGCGCGGCGCTGAACCGCGCCGCGCGACTGATGTCCGCCGCGCACGCCGGCCAGATCGTTGTCTCGCACGCGACCGAACAGGCGGTACGCAATGATCTGGCGACCGAGCTCGATCTGATCGACCTGGGTGAGCATCGGTTCCGCGATCTGTTGCGACCGGTACGTGTCTTTCAGGTGACCGCGCCTGGTCTGCGGCGTGAGTTCCCCAAGTTGCGATCGCTCGACGAGTTCGCCGGCAATCTCCCGCGTCAGGTCACGTCGTTCATCGGCCGCGACGAGGAGTTCAAGAGCGTCGTTGCGTCACTCGTTGAGCATCGGCTCGTGACACTTACGGGTCCCGGCGGCATCGGCAAGACGCGCCTGTCGATTCAGGTCGCGGCGGAGTTGCAGCCGCGCTACGCGGACGGTGCATGGATATGCGAGCTCGCGGGCGCGAGCGACGGCGAGAGCCTGCTGCAACTCGTCGCTGCGACACTCGGCGTACAGCCGCGCCCAGATGTCTCGCTCGAGGGGAGCATCGTCGGCTTTCTGGCCACCAAGCAGCTCCTCTTGATCCTGGACAACTGCGAGCATTTGATCTTTGCCGCCGCGCGGCTCGTCGGCGCGATTCTGCGAGACGCGTTCGATGTGCGCATCCTCGCAACGAGCCGCGAGGCGTTAGGGGTGACAGGCGAGCGGTCCTTCGCACTCGGAACGCTGCCGCTCCCCGATCCCACCGGAGATTACGGAGCGATCGCCGAGCGTGCCGCGGTACGCCTGTTCACGGAGCGGGCGGCATCTGTGCGAGCGGGATTCCTGCTCGAGCCCCGGAATGCCGCGACGGTGGCCGAGCTCTGCTGTCGTCTCGACGGCATTCCCCTGGCGATCGAGTTGGCCGCGGCGCGTGTCGTCGCAATGAGTCCGGCGGAGATCCTTGCTCGTCTCGACGAGCGGTTTCGGCTGCTCATCGGCGGCGGGCGCGCGGGCGCGGAGCGTCATCAAACGCTGGCGGCCGCGGTCGACTGGTCCTACTCGCTGCTCGAGACCCCGGATCGACTCGTGTTCGCACGCTTGGGCGTATTCGTCGGTGGCTTCGACCTCGCCGCGGCCGAAGCCGTGGTGGCCGCGGAGGGCATCGAACAATCAGATGTCCTGAACGCGGTCGCGAGCCTGGTCGCCCGGTCCATGGTCGTGGCCGAGGAGCACGACGACGCCACGACCCGCTACCGGATGCTGGAGACGCTGCGCGACTACGCACTGGAGCGCCTCGACGACGCGCATCCTTGGAAGCGCCGTCACGCGCAGCACTACGCGACCTTCGCGGAACTGGCCGGTCGTTCCGTGACGAGCCCGGACGAGGTGCGCTGGCGGCGGCGGATCCGCTCGGAGCTCGACAACCTCCGAGCCGCAGTGAGTTGGGCGCTCGTTCGCGATGAGAGCGACGCCGGGCTCGCGATTCGTATCGTCGCCGCGCTGGCCCGCGAGTCGTACCTCGACCGATCGGCGGGCATCGGCGCCTGGGCCGAGCGCGCGGTGTCGCGAACCTCAGGGGTCGCCTCCGGACTGCGCTACGCCGTGCTCGCCGCGGCCGCGCAGGAAGCGCTCGGCCGCGACGATCTGAAAGCGGCGCGTTCCTTCGCGGTCGAGGCGGTGCACGAGGGCTTTCCACCGGATTGTCCCGCTCCTGCATGCGGTCATATCGCGCTGGCGATGGTCAACGCCTATTGCTCGGAAGTCGAGGAGGCGCTTCGGCTCATCACCGACGCGGTTCACGCGATGGATGTCGCCGGTGGCGATTTGTACAGTCGCACATCTCTTCAGACGCGGTTGGCGCTCCTTGAGACCTGGAACATCAAGCCCGCCGCGCGCGCCAAGGCCGAAGAAGCTGTCGGTCTCGCGCGTCGGCTCGGCAACCCGTCGGCACTTGCCGACGCGCTCTACGCATACAGCTGGGCCGTGGCGTCGCCCGACCCCGATGCTGCCCTGGCAGCACTCGACGAGTGCATCGCCCTCACACGCGCGGGGGCCAGCGACAGTGTGTTCGACGGCGCGCTTGCGCAGGCCGCGCGGCTGCGTGCGGGGAAGGATGAGCGCGACGCGGCGCTCGAGCTGCTGCGGGAGGCCGTCGCGCACAGCTACCAGATTGGTTACCGGCGTGCGGTGCTCTTCGCGCTGTCATGCGGTGTCGAGGTCCTCGCGCATTTCGGCTACGCGCAACCCGCGGCGGTCATCTCGGGGTATGGCCCGGCCCGTATCACACGGACGAAGCCGCCCCGGGCGCTTCGGGCGGCTCTCGATCCGGACGCGTACGAGCGCGCCGCGACGCGCGGTGGCGCGATGACATTCGACGAGATCGTCACCTTCACCGTGGCGCAGCTCGACGAGATCCATGGAGACCTCAGCCCTTACCTCAGCCCTTGATGACGAGCGGCCTTCACACGGTGCCGCGAACACGCAGAGCCAGCAAGCACAGTCAAACGGAGAGGGAAATCATGCCAGGAATGCAGGTCGCGCTCGGCTTCCTCAACAAGATGTTCGGAGACCCTGAGTACCTTCGGAGAGACCGCGTCAACCTCCTCAATCTCTTCCGTCCCGGACAGACCGTCAACGAGATGGTGGGCGTGGCCGACGAGATACTCAGTGGCGCGCTGGAGGGCGGCTCCGTAGTCGGCGCCGACCCGACGAAGATTGCCAACCTCCTCAAGGGAGAACCTCCCACGATCATCGAGGCGCAGCGCGCGGTGGTGCACCGGAACCTCGAGCGTGAGGAACCCTTCGGAATGACGTTCGCGTGGGCGCCCGCGTACGACTGGGAGCTCACGGTGTGGGAGTCGCCGCCGACCGACATCAGCCCGGGCTGGATCACCGTTCTCATCAAGGGCCGCTACCCGAGCGACCAGCAGCCGGTGACCGGCAAGGACATGGACAAGAAGTGGGGATAACCGACGGCGCGGAGCGGCTGGAACGGTGGCGATGAGCGAGCTCGAGACCGCACCGATCGAGAACTGCGACGATTGCGGGTTCCGGTGGGATCTATACACCGACGAGCAGGCGGTCGGTGTCTATTTGGTGACCGGCGGGCTCTATCGGGCGGTGCTCGATGGTGTCGACCTCGACGTGGCGAACACCCGGCCGGTCGCCGAATCGTGGTCGATCCTCGAGTACGTCGATCACGTGCGCGCCGCGATGTGGATCTGGCGGTTCGTGGTCGACGCGGCGGTTGGTGACCTCGGGCTCGATCTGAGCACCACCGGAACTCGACCGATGGATCCTGAGGTGAAGTGGTTCGACGACTTCGATGCCACGGTCGCGGCCATGGAGGCGGAGAGCGCCGGGCTGTTCACCGTTCTGCTCGGTTTGGAGCCTCAACAGTGGGACTGCTCCGCGCGGCTGACCCTTGGTATGGTCGATCAGCGTTGGATCGTGCGGCACGCGTTGCACGAGATTCTCCACCACCTCCACGATGTCGGCCGCATCCGCGCTCGTCTCGGTGACGGCGTTCCCACCCAGACCGGCTCGGTTGCCCAGCTCAGCATCGGCGGTGGGGGGGTGCCGAAGGATCCGGTTGCGGAAGCGGAGGTCACGGTCGCGGGCATGACCGGTGATCGTCACAACGACCGAATTCACCATGGCCGCGGGTTCCAGGCACTGTGCCTCTACAGCAAGGACGTGATCGAGGCGCTCCGGGCCGAAGGCCATCCGATCTACCCCGGTGCGGCAGGCGAGAACATCACGGTGGAGGGCATCGACTGGGCTGTCCTGCGCCCCGGCGCGGTGATGTCGATCGGCGACGACCTGAAGATCGAGTTGTCGTCGTACGCGACGCCGTGCGCCAAGAACGCCCCGTGGTTCATCGACCGGGACTTCCGCCGGATCCTGCACGACACCCATCCCGGCTGGAGTCGCGTCTATGCCACCGTGCTCGAGCCCGGGCGCGTCCATATCGGCGATCAGGTGGTCGTCGAGCCGTGATGCAGCGACACCTAGCGGGTTGTCGCGAGGACCTCGTCGACGATTTCGAGGGTGGTGTCCGGATGCAGGAAGGCGAGCCGTGCCACCGTCTCGTCGTGCCAGCGCGTCGGGACCACGAGCGCCCCGTGGTCGTGCATCAGCTGTTCGGACCACCCTGCGTATTGCGCGGCGTCCCAGCCCAAGCGCCGGAACAGCACGATCGAGAGCTCGGGTTCGCGCAGGAGCTCGAGGTGGGGGAGTGACCGGATGCGGGCCGCGGCGCCACGTGTGGTTTCGAGCACGTGCTCGACCGCGGCCCGGTACGCGTCGGCGCCGTGGACCGCGAGCGAGAACCAGAACGGCAGCCCACGCGCTCGCCTCGTCAGCTGGTAGGCGTAGTCGCCGGGGTTCCATCCGCCGGTTTGCTCGTTGACCGAGTCGAGATACGCCGCGTGCTGGCCGTGGACGGAACGGGCGAGGCCCGGTTCGCGGTAGAGCAGCGCCGCGCAGTCGAGCGGCGCGTAGAGCCACTTGTGCGGGTCGATGACGAGCGAATCGGACCGCTCTATGCCTGCGAACTGTCCTCGCGCGGATGGTGCGAGAAGCGCGCCACCGCCGTACGCGGCGTCGACGTGCATCCACAGCGTGCGATCGTCGCAGATGCGGGCGATGCCGGCGAGATCGTCGACGAGTCCCGCGTTGGTGCTACCCGCGTTCGCCACGACCGCGCACACCGACGCGGGGTCGTCGCACGCGTCGAGCGCGTCCGCGAGCGCGTCGCCGGTCAGGCGGTCGTCGACGAGGGGTACGAGGAGCGGAGCGACATCGAGGAGGTGCATCGTGTTTCGCACGGACGAATGAGTGTCGACGGTGATTGCGAACCGCACACGCCCGCGGTTGTCGCCCAGACGTCGGCGCCCTCTGTCGCGTGCAACCGCCAGCGCGGAGAGGTTCGCGGCCGAGCCGCCTTGCACGAATGTCCCACCGGCCGACGCGGGCATGCCGGCGAGGTCGGCGATGAACCGCAGCGCCTCGTTCTCGGCCGAGATCGCACCGGCCGATTCGATCCACGAGACGCCGCTCACGGACGCGAGAGACACGACCGCGTCGAACAGCATCGATGCTTTCGTGGGCGCGGAGGGGATCCAGGCGAGAAACCGGGGGCTGTCGGCTCGGATCACCGCCGGTGCGAGCACGGAGGTGAAGTACTCCAGCACCGTCGCCGGATCGTTCCCCTTCTCGTCGATCATCGGGCGGACGAGGGCGGGGAGCTCGGAAGGTTGGATCGTTCCGTTGAGGGGAGTGGGGTCGAGGGCCGCCAACGCGCGCAACAGCTCGAGGACGCGGTCCGCGAGCGCCTGCGTCGCGGCGTCGAACTCGTGCATTCGACTGAGGTTACAGCGGTAGCTCGTCGTTCAGATCGACGGTCGAAGCACGCGACGACCCGGTGCCACCGCGCTTATTCTCGGAGGAGCTGAACGCGCAACTTGTCGATCGCACGGCCGACGAGCTCGCCGGCCTTGGCGCGGCTGCAGCCGAGCAGTGGCGCGATCTCCTTCATCGAGAGCGCGTCGCCTCCGTTTAAACCGAAACGGAACCGCAACGCGTCGTGCTCCTCGGGGGTCAGCGTGTCGAAGGTGTGCGGTCCGAGCAGCTCGAGCGCGTCCAGATCGGGTGCATCGGCGGCGAACTCGCGCGTGGCCGCATCGGGATACGGCCAACCGTCGTCGGTAGGGAACAGTGGCAGCGTCGATCTCATGCCGTCGTCCTCATGCCGTCGTCCTCATGACTTCGACCCCATGACGACCTCCCGCGACTCGCTGGTCGGTGTTTGCCCATCGTTGCCCGCCGGCCTCGACGCGTCAATGGTGCAGGCGATGGGCGCGGTTCGGCGGCGGGCTCGGCGGTGATGTGTCGTTCAGGGTTGCGCGCAGCTCTGCGAGGTGCTCGCGGGGCGCGCGTCGCCCTTGCAGCAACCCGTGAGGCGCATGGTTGGCCTCGTTCTCGAGGAGCCCGAGCCACGGCGAGGGTTCGCGCGACGTTCGGCGGGTGCCCGCGAAGCGAGCCCGAGCCCACGAGCAGTGCAGCTCGTCCTCGGCACGGCTCAAGGCCACGTGCAGCAGCCGACGCTCCTCGTCCTTCGCAGCGTCCGATGTCGACCAGGAGATCGGCACCAACCCCCGTTCGAGTCCCGTGACGAACACCACGGTCCACTCGAGCCCCTTGGCGCGGTGGAACGTGACCAGGTCGACGCCGTGGGCTCCGCTCGAGCTTCGAGCCGCAGCGCCCCCACGCGTGGCGGTGTCGAGCCAGATCGCGAACTCGCCGACGGCGCCGACTCCGCCGGCCGCCTCGACGTAATCACGCCCGAGATCGAGCAGCGCGTCGCGATGCGTCCGAGCCTCGTCGGACTCGATCGCCTCGTCGTCGGAGGCGAGGTCGGCCAGGTGGTGCGCGAACGGGCGGCCGGGCAGCTTCCGCTCGGAGTCTCGGAGCCGGTCGAGGAGGGCGGCCACCGGAGGCCGGGTCGCGAAGCGCTGTCCCTCGCCGATACGGAAGGGCACGCCGCGGCGGGTGAATGCGGTCTCGAAGCGCGACGACTGGGCGTTGGTGCGGAACAGGACGGCCATGCGGTGCCACGGCACTCCGTACGCGTGCGTCTGCTCGCACGCAGCCGCGACCGCGCTCGCCTCCGCCGCGTCGTCGTCGTAACCCGTGATCGTCGGCGGTGCGCCGTGGGGTCGGACAGCCTCGGGACCGCGTCGGGAACCGCCGGCCGATGAGCCAAGGGCGACCTCGGCGAGCGCCACGACGGCCGGTGTGCTCCGGTAGTTGCGGGCCAGCGCGATCGCCTTGCTTCCCGGAAAGGTGTGTTCGAATGTGATCAGCGGACCGGCGTCGGCGCCGGTGAAGCCGTAGATCGCCTGGGCGGGGTCGCCGACCACCGTCAGATCTTTCGATTCGCCCAGCCAGGCGCGCAGGAGTCGCAACTGCAGGGGCGTGGCGTCCTGGAACTCGTCGACGAACAGATGGCGGAAGCGCCACCTCTGTCCGGCGGCGAACTCCTCGTCGCGCGAGATCGCCTCCGCGCATCGGCTCAGCACGTCGTCGAAGTCGACCAGGTGCCGTCGGCGCTTCTCCGCTTCGTAACCCGCGTAAAGGCGCGACACCTCGCCGGCCCCTCGGGGGGTGCGTCGCCCCGCCGCGTCGGCAGCCGCCGCGTAGCCGTCGGGCGAGACGAGACGCGCCTTCGCCCACTCGATCTCGGCGGCCACGTCGGCGACGGCCACCGTGGAGGCCGGGCCCCGTCCACCCACGATCGGTCCGAGCAGGCGCGCCTTGTGATCGAGCACGCGCGGCGCCTCGCGGTTGCGCTCGGCCGCATGGCGCCGCAGCTGAGCGAGAGCGATCGCATGGAAGGTGCCCGCCGTGATCCGGCCGTCGACTCCGAGACGACCGATGCGGGAGACGAGCTCGCCCGCGGCCTTGCGGGTGAACGTGACGGCGAGCACGTGGCGAGCGACGACGCGCCCCTCACGAGCCCCGTACGCGATGCGGCGGGTGAGCACTCTCGTTTTGCCCGAGCCGGCCGGGGCGATGATCGCAAGAGGCGCGGCGTCGGATGTGACCGCGTCGTGCTGGAGCGGATCGAGGTCGTGGAGCAGCGCGTCGCGCATGCTCGGGACCGTACACAGCCGGTGTGACGGCGCGCACGGATGACGCGGAAGGGCCCCGAGTAGTCTTCGCTGCGTTGGCAGCTCCGATCTCCTCGGGGCCCGACCTGCGGCGCCCAGTCGGTAGGCATGCCCTCGCAGGCGCCCGCCGGCCGGTTTGCCGTTCCGTACGCCTCCCCGAAGGTCGGCGCACGCCCCGGCCCGCACGTACGTCCGTTCCACGCCCGTAAACGAGCTTGGAGTCCGACGCATCGGCGAACCGGTAATGGCGGACACTACGACCGCGCCGCGCGAGCGTCAAGCAGAATTTGGGTCGGCGCGTCTCGAGTCGGCTCGGGTCGTCTCGCCTCGTGTCGAGTCGTCTTGCCTCGTCTCGCCGCGTGGAGTTCGCGAAGCATTTACACGGCGCGCTGCGCTCGGTCGTGCGGACGCGGTATAGATGGGGGGAATGGAGATCGAGCTCGTGCGTGGAACGCCCCGACGCAAGCACGTCGAGGCCGTGCTGGTCGGTGATCGGCTGCGGGTTTCGTTCCCGCGCTGGATGTCGATCGACGAAGCGCAGGTGACGGCGCAGGAGCTGGCCGAACGCATGCGGCGGCGCACCGACTCGTCGGCGATCGACGTCGCGGCGCGCGCCCGTCGACTCGCGCGCGACTACCACCTGCCCCGCCCGCAAAGCGTGCGCTGGGTCGACAACATGCGTCAGCGTTGGGGTTCCTGTACGCCGGAGGATGGTGCGGTCCGGGTTTCGTCGCGGCTCGCGGCGTACCCGTCGTGGGTGCTCGACTACGTGCTCGTACATGAGCTCGCGCATCTCGTCGTGCCGAGCCACGGTCCGGCGCACGACGCGATCGTCGACCGGTTTCCCCAGGCCGAACGGGCTCGCGGCTTCTTGATCGCGGTCGATCTCGAACCGTACGACGGCGATGACGTCCCCGGCTTCTCGCAGGCGCCGTCGGGCGTCGACGGATCCGGCCTCCGCCGGTCCGGGCGCGCATAGAATTTCGGTGTGCCGTACCCCAAGAAACTGCTGAACGACGGCGAGGAGGTCGCGCTCGACCTCCGCCCACACTGGTGGTTCTTCTCGAAGCACATCGCGACCGGGATACCGCTGTTCGTCGCGCTCGTGCTCGTCCTGTCCGTCGGCAACAAATGGCTGAATGCCCTGTGGGGGATCGTGGCCGTGGTTTGGGCGGGCTGGCTCGGCCTCAAATACCTCGAATGGAATTTCACGCACTTCGTGGTGACCGACGATCGCGTGATCTACCGCACGGGCGTGATCGCGAAGCGCGGGGTCGAGATCCCGATGGAACGTATCAACAACATCAACTTCCACCAGGGAGTCTGGGAGCGGATCATCGGCGCGGGCGATCTCGACATCGAGTCCGCGGGCCGGGACGGCCAGTCGCACTTCGACGACGTGTGGCATCCGGACGGCGTGCAACAAGAGTTGTACCGCCAGATGGAGGTGAACGCGAAGAAGCGCGCGAGCTGGTCGAATCCCGCGCCGGCTTTTGCTCCATCGGCACCTGCGCCGCCGACCGTGCCGGAACAATTGCAGCAGCTCGCGGACCTGCGCGACCGCGGCGTCATCACGGCCGCGGAGTTCGAGACGAAGAAGGCGCAGTTGCTCGAGCGCATGTGAGGCTTGCGAGAGTCGTCTCGCTGGTGCCGAGCGCGACGGAGACGCTCGTCGCGCTCGGTATCCGGCCGGTCGGCTGCACTCGCTTCTGCGATCTCGCGGGTGTGCCGACGGTTGGCGGGACGAAGAACGTCGACGCCGACGCGGTCGCCGCGCTCGCACCCGACCTCGTGATCGTCAACGACGAGGAGAACCGGCTCGAGGACGCGGACGCGCTCGTTGCACGCGGCCTGGCTCTGCACTCGATGTCGCCCCGCTCCGTCAGCGATGTGGGGCCCGCGGTGTGCGCGCTCGCGATGGCGATCGGTGTCCAGCCGCCGGAAACGTTCGACGCGTGGGACGCGTGGCAGTCGCGGACGCGTACGCCGGAACGCCTGTCTGCGTTCATTCCGATCTGGCGGCGTCCATGGATGTCGCTCGCGGCCGACACCTACGGCTCGTCCCTGCTCGCGCACGCGGGGATTGCGAACATCTTCGTCGATTCCGTCGATCGGTATCCGGAGGTGTCGCTCGCCGAGGTCGCGGCGCGTGCGCCGGACGTCGTCCTGTTACCGAGCGAGCCGTACGCGTTCGCGGAGCGGCACGCGCTCGAGCTTCGTGAGACCGTGCCGGGACTGCGCGCGACGTTTGTCGACGGCCGCGACCTGTTTTGGTGGGGGATTCGAACACCGGCTGCCGCCGAACGCCTGCAAAGTGCGCAGTGATGGCGCGTGTGCGCGTGAGGATCGACGACCTGGAGCGCGGCGATCTCCCGGCGCTGTCGGTCAAGACTGGCCAGGCGTGCGCGAACCCGGTTGCCATCGTGTTGCGGCCGGAGCAGCGGCCGTTGTGGCCAACCGGACGCAAGATCGCGGTGATCGTGCCGTTGGAGCCGGCGCGCGCCCGGGCGAGACGCCGGTTGACTCGCGTCACATGGGTGCTCCTCGTCGCGGGCGCGGCCGCGTTGGTCGCCGCGGTCACCGGCGCAGGACCGGCCGTTCTGGTGCTGGCGGGCGGTGCTCTCGTCGCGTACGGCGCGCTCGTGCTGATCGGCGAGCTCCGATGGATCGGCTCGAGGCCGTCCGTAGTCGACGGTGAGGTCGAGCTCACGCGCGTGCACCGCGCGTTCGCCTGCGCGGTCGACGAGCAGTACGGCCGTTAGCTCTGGCGCTTACTCGGGCACCTCGGTGCAGCCGAGCTCGCGCAGGCGCACGCGCAGCCGAACCGCCGCGTGATCGAGCGCGTCGAGATCAGGTGACGGGTCGGCGTGCGCGAACGTCAGCTCGTCGGGATGGTTGATCGGCACCACGTGCAGATGCGTGTGCGGCACCTCTTCACCCACGATCAACAGCCCGATGCGCCGAGGCTTCCATTCGAGATCCTGAGCCCGGCCGACGTGTTGTGCGACGGTGAACAGATGCGCGGCGAGCGCGGGATCGAGATCGATCCAGTGGTCGATCTCGTCGCGGGGCACGACGAGAGTGTGTCCGGGCATCATCGGCGCGATCGACAGGAATGCGACCACGCGCTCGTCCTTCCACACGAACTTGCCGGGCAGCTCACCTGCGATGATCTTGCTGAAGATGCTCGGCACGTGTTCCTCCGTTAGGTGACGAGGCCGGCTCCGTCGACGGCGCTCACCACCAGCGGTACCGGCGTCAGCCCGGTGGTGAGACGGTAGCGCGCGCCGGCGCGCGCGACGATGTCGTCGACCCCGCCGGCCGCGACCAGACCGACGACGCACCCGCCGAATCCCGCGCCGGTCAACCGCGCGCCGTACGCACCCGCGTCTACGAGCGAGCCGACGAGCGCGTCGAGCTCGGGGGTCGACACGCGGAAGTCGTCGCGCAGCGATGCGTGGCTTGCGTCCATGAGGCGGCCGCAACGATCGAGATCGCCGGCGCGCAACGCGTCGACGAACGCACGCACGCGTTCATTCTCCGACACGACGTGGCGGGCGAACGGATCGTCCTCGACCTGGTCGAGGGTGGCGTCTCGGAGCGTTGCCGCGCCGAGACGCGCGGCGGCCGCTTCACATGCGGTGCGCCGCGCGGCGTACGCGCTGTCCTCGAGCCGCCGGGCGAGGCCGGTGTGGACGATCGCAACCGCGACCGACGCCGGGAGCGGGATCGTCTCGATCGCGAGACTCCGACAGTCGAGAAGCAGCGCGTGATCGGCGCGTCCGAACACTGATGCCATCTGGTCCATCACGCCGCAGGGGAGGCCGGTCGCCTGCTGTTCGGCCGTTTGCGCAGCGAGCGCGAGGGCCCTTCCGTTGAGCGCCAGTCCGCCGATCTCGGCGGCCGCAATCGTGACGGCGACGGTGAACGCCGCGCTCGACGACAACCCCGAGCCGACCGGCACGGTTGACGTGACCTCCGCGTCGAAACCGATCGGTGCCCGACCCCGTTCGGCGAGGCCGCGCAGGACTGCCGCGATCGAGCGGCCCCAGCGCGGTTTCGCGTACGCCGGTTCGGTGCTGCCATCGGCCGGCAACTCCACGAGACCCTCGATCGCGTCCGATCGCGCCACGACCGACCCGTCGACTCGTCGACGCGCGTTGACGACGACCTCGCGGTCGATGGCCATCGGCAGGCAGAGGCCGTCCTGATAGTCGGTGTGGTCTCCGATCAGGTTGACGCGTCCCGGTGCGCGCACGACGATCACGACGGCGCTACCCGGCCCGGCTCGCACCTGCGGACCCGCGCACGACCCAAGCGGTCGGCTCGAGACCGGTACGGGCGCGGTACTGCTCCGTCGCGCGGTCGGCGATCGCGCTGGTCGACTCCACCGGGCCGAGTGCGACCACGCACCCGCCGAATCCTGCGCCGGTGACGCGCGCGCCGTGCGCGCCGGCTTCGACGAGGCACTCCACGAGCGCGTCGAGCTCGGGGATCGACACCTCCATGTCGTCGCGCGACGACGCGTGGCTCGCGAGCATCAGCGGACCGAGCGCGTCGAGGTCTCGCCCCCGCAGCGCCTTCGCGAACGCGCGCACTCGCTGCATCTCCGTGACGGCATGACGGCCGCGCGGGATCTCGCGCACCTGGTCGAGCGTCGCGTCGCGCAGCACCCGGAGTCCGAGCCCGGCGGCGACGGCCTCGCTCTCGGCGCGTCGCTGCGCGTACGGCGAGCCCTCGAGCGTGCGCGGCACGCCCGAGTGGACGACGAGCACGGACAACTCCGGTGGCAGCGGGAGGTGTTCGACGTCGAGCGTGCGGCAGTCGAGGAAGACCGCGTGGCCGGCGCGCCCGCACACCGACGTCATCGGATCCTGGATGCCGCACGGTACGCCGGTTGCGAGGTGCTCCGCCCGTTGCGCCCCGCGCGCGAGCTCGCCGCCGTGCAGCGCGAACCCCGCCACATCCGACAACGCGAGCGCGCACGCGACCTCGACCGCCGCGCTCGACGACAGCCCCGCGCCGACCGGCACGGTCGACGAGATCGCGAGCTCGACCCCGACCGGCGCGCGGCCGAGCTCGGCGAGGACGCGAGTGACGCCCGCAATCGCGCGGCCCCACTCGGGCCGGGTTTCCGGCGGATCGTCGCTCCCGTCGGCGGCGACGTCGACGGAGCCGTCGAAGGCGGCAGAACGAGCGATCACGCGACCGTCGTCGCGCGTCGTCGCGCGCACCCGTACGTCGCGGTTGATCGCCATCGAGACCACCCAGCCCTCGTGGTAGTCGACCTGCCCACCGATCAGATTTACGCGACCGGGCGCGCGGAACGTCGGTGACGGCTTCACGCGTCGCGCAATGCACGCGCGGCGGCCTCGGGAACGACGGGGTTCGACAGCGTGCCGCCGCCGACCTCAGCCGATGCGATGTAGCGCGCGACACCGGGAGCGCGCAGCGGTGGAGCGACGTGCGCGTGGAGGGGCCATTCGTCGCCACCGCCCGCCGGCGCCTGGTGGAACCACAGCAGATACGGGAACCGGTACGCCGGATCGAGCGGAGGCCACAACCGGTCGCAGCGCCCGAGCGCGTCGATGAGCACCGCGGCGAGATCGTCGCGGGAAGCGTCGTCGAGCGCGGGGATCGACTGGCGGTGTGCGCGCGGCGCGATGCGCATCCCGTACGCATGGCCCGACGCGTAGGGGACCCATGCGACCCAGTCGCCGCGTGTCGTGACGATCCTCGCCCCCGAGGCGAGCTCGGATGCCACCTCGGAACAGACGGCGCAACCGTGGGCACGGGCAACGGCGGCCTCGCGTGCCGGCGCGGGCGGGATGAATCCGTAGCCGTAGATCTGGCCGTGCGGGTGGTCGATGGTGGCACCGACCTCGCGTCCGCGGTTCTCGAACACGAGCACGTACTCGATCTCGGGCCGGGCGAGCAGCGAGAGCGTTCTCGAGGCCCAGAGGTCGACCACCTTGCGCACCTGCCCGATCGTGAGCGTCGAGAGCGATTCCTCGTGGTCGGGCGAGAACAGCACGACCTCACAGGCGCCGACCGCGGGAACTCGCGTGGCTCCGGCGGCTTCCGCCGCGACGGTGTCGATCGGGTCGCCCGGCGCGTACGCCGGCCAACGATTGGCGAACCAGCGCACGTCGTACGGATCCGGCGCTTCGAGACCGCCGACGCAGAACGGACATCCGGTGACCGGGAGGTTCGGCCGTGTCTGGCGGCTCCCGACGATGTTCACCCACTCGCGGGTCAGCGGATCGAAGCGCAGCTCGCCTGCGGGTTCCGGCATCTCGCAATACTTGCGCACACCGACGGCGGGAGCGTGATCGCGGTGGCTCGCGTCACGCCGAACGGCCGACAGTGATGAAACCGTCGCCTCCGCCGTGCGAGCGCACGTCGACGTAGTCGCAGGTGCGGAGCATTCCCTCGAGGTGCTCACGAGTCCACCAGCGCAACCGGTGGCGGCGTACGTACGTCGTGATGAGCTCGCCGCCCGCCGACCACAGCTCGTGCCGGTTCAGCACGTGCTCGGTCTGCGCTTCGGCGTCGATTCGCACTGCCTCGTGCACCATGAACGTCACGCCGTCGCTCGGCCGGGTCCCGCTACGACGCACGCGCCACTCGTACTGCGCGTCGAGATCGGCCGTCGGCACACTCATCGCGATCAAGAGTTGACCGCCGGGCCGGAGGTGACGGCGCCAGGCTGCGAGCGCGGTGCGGGCGTCGTCGTCGCCGCCGATCAGCGCGAATGACCCCGCGGGGTTGTAGATGGTCGCGTAGGTGCGGCCGAGGTCGAGCGCGAGCCAATCGGCGTGGTGCAGCGCGAGGTCGAGCCCGGCCTCGCGCCCGTGGGCCGCGCAGATCGCGAGCATGTCGGCCGACGAGTCGACGCCTTCGACGTCGAGCCCTTCACGTGCGTAGCCGACCAGCAGTCGCCCGTTTCCGCATCCGAGCTCCAGCGCCGGCCCGGCGCCGCGTTCGATCCACCGCCGGTAGACCTCGACGTCGGGATCGTCGCCACTCGGCGGCATCCACACGTCGTACGCCTCGGCGACCAGCCCCGCGTACGGTTGGTTGACGGGGATCGCGTCGTGAACGAGATCGTCGAGCCCCATCGA
Source organism: Acidimicrobiia bacterium (assembly GCA_038213435.1). GTDB lineage: Bacteria > Actinomycetota > Acidimicrobiia > IMCC26256 > PALSA-610 > PALSA-610. Next base: position 34,302 of record JBBQTI010000006.1, on the reverse strand, counting down.
GATCAGCCCCGCACGGCCGGGACGACCTCGGCCGCGAATCGCTCGAGGCCGTCCCGATCGAACGGTGCGCGCATCGCGAGGATCACGTACGTGGCGCCGGCATCGACGTACGCGCCGACCTTGCCGATCATCTCCTGCACACTGCCGGAGAGCACCCCGGGCTTCACCGCGTCGGCGATCGCGCCGAACTGGCGCCGAAGGTCCTCCTCGGTGAACGCCATTCCGACGTTCACCGACTTGGTGATCTCGGAAGGGTCGCGTCCGAGTCGTTCGCAGTGCCTGTCGAGCACATTCGCCTTGTGCGCCCACACCTCGGGCGGGATGAACGGTACGTTCCAACCGTCGGCGTGCTGGGCCGCGATGCGCAACGTGACTTTTTCGCCGCCGCCGCCGATCCAGATCGGCAGCCGCGGCTGCACCGGCTTGGGCTCGCACTGCGCGTCGTGCATGTGGAAGAACTCGCCGTCGAAGGTGGTGCGTTCCCGGGTCAGCAACCCGCGTACGCATTGCACGTACTCCTCGAGCATGCGCAGCCGTTCGCCGGGAGTTCCGTAGCGCAATCCGTATGCGTCGTATTCGCCCTTCAACCAACCACCGCCGAGGCCGAGCACCGTGCGTCCGCGCGCGACCTGGTCGAGGGTCGCCATCGCGTTCGCGAGTACGGCGGGATGGCGATATCCCGCGGAGTACACGAGCGAACCGCAGGTTACGCGTTCCGTCGTCGCCGCCAGCGCCGTGTGCGCGGTGATCGCCTCGAGACAGTGCGGATCGCCGGACGCGTCGGCCGCGTAGAAGTGGTCCCAGATCGAGATCCAGTCGAAACCGAGCTCCTCGATACGCCGCCACAACGTCTGCAGCTCGTCGATCGACGTGTGCTGCAGCCCGGTGTGCACGCCGAAGCTAATCATCGGGTCGACTCCACGCTCCGCTCCCTCCGGTCGCTGCGCTGTCGTCTCCCGGCGTCACGACGCGACTCCGACCTTCGCCATGACCTCCGTTCCGATCAGTTCGAGATGATCGGGTTCGTCGAGCGTGTGGTACTGGAGGTAGACGGTCTCGGCGCCCGCGCGCCCGTACTCGTGGATGCGCTCCACGACCTCGTCGGGTGTGCCCGCCGCCGCGTCGGCGCGCGCGCGATCGGGGTCCTGGCCACTCGCGCCGGCGCGCCGGCGGAACTCGGCTTCGTCGCGTCCGGCACAGACGACGGTCGCGACGGTGAATTTCATCGTGGCGGGATCGCGCCCGATCGCGTCGCACGCCGCGCGCACGTGGTCGCAACCCTCGCGGAAATACGACACCGGCGCGAACGGGAGGTTGAACTCGTCGGCGAAGCGCGCGGCCAGTCGCGGCGTTCGCTTGGTGCCCCATCCTCCGATGATGATCGGCGGACGGGGTAGCTGAACGGGCTTCGGTAACGCAGGCGAAGCGACGACCGAATGGTGTTTGCCGGTGAACGAATACTGCTCGCCGACTGGGGTCTTCCACAGACCGGTGACGATCTCGAGCTGCTCCTCGAGCATCGCGAAGCGATCCGCGGTCGCCGGGAACGGGATCGCGTACGCGGCGTGCTCTCCGTCGTACCAACCCGCTCCGAGCCCGAGCTCGACGCGCCCGCCGCTCATCGCATCGGCCTGCGCGACCTGGATCGCGAGCGGGCCGGGAAACCGGAACGTCACGGGCGTGACGAGTGTGCCGAGCCGGATGCGTGTGGTCTCCCGGCCGATCGCGGCGAGCGTCATCCAGGCGTCGGTCGAACCCGGTCCGGGCGCGCCTTCGCCGATCCTCTGGTAGTGATCGGAGCGGAAGAACGCGTCGAAGCCGAGCCGCTCGGCTCCCTGCGCGACCGCGAGCAGTTCGTCGTAGGTCGCGCCTTGCTGGGGCTCCGTGAAGATGCGAAGTCGCATGCGTCCGCGGAACCTAGTCGCCAATCGCCGTACGATGCATGGGTGCTGAGCGTCGAGCGATGGCCGCAACTGCGAGAGCCGATGATGATCGTCGCGCTCTCGGGCTGGGTCGACGCCGGTGTCGCCGGTGCCGGAACGATGAGTGCAATTCGTGAGCAGCTGGTCGATGCCGACGACTTCGCGTCGATCGATCTCACGGATCACATGGATCTCCAGCAGACCCGTCCCAACGCGCACTGGTCCGAAAGCGGCGATCGTGTCATCGAATGGCCTGCGATCAGCTTCGTCTCCGGACGGCTGGGGCGCGACGTCGTCCTCGTCTCCGGACCGGAGCCTTCGTTGCAGTGGCCGACGGTGTCGGCGGCGGTCGTCGACGTCGCGCGAACGTTGCGCGTCCACGACGCGTACACCGTTGCGGGAATGCCTTCGCTCGTGTCGCATCGACGACCCGTTCCCGTCCTCGCCACTGCGACACATCATTCGCTCGCGCAGGAGATCGCGCCGCTCCGGTTTGCATACGGCGGACCGACCGGGCTGCAGACGATCGTGCAACGCGCGCTCGGAGACGCGGGCGTACGCAGCGCCGGTCTCTGGGCCCAGGTTCCGCAGTACGTCTCGGGTTCGCCGTCGCCGCCTGCGGTCCGCGCGTTGCTGCGACGACTGGCCGAGCTCGGGAGGCTCGAGCTCGACCTGCGTCCACTCGACGCACGCTGCGACGCGTACGCGGCGCGCGTCGATGCCGGGCTCGCGACCCGACCAGAGGTGCGGGAGGTCGTCGACCGCATCGATCGTGAGCAGGGCGCGACGGCCGACGACCTGGTATCCGAGATCGAGCTCTTCTTGCGCGAGCAGCCGGAAGGCTAGCGACGGGCATCCCGGGCCCGACTGGGCGCCCGGGGGACGCGGCCGCGAGAATGCGACCATGTCTGTAGTTCGCATCAATGCCATCACCGTGCCGCCCGAACGAGCCGACGAGCTGGTCGAGCGGTTCGCGCACCGCGCCGGCGAGGTCTCCAAGATGGAGGGGTTCGAGGCGTTCGAGCTCCTGCGCCCGACCGACGGGAAGGATGTGTTCTACGTCTATACGCGTTGGCGCTCGACCGAGGACTTCGAGCGTTGGCTCAACAGCCAGGCGTTCGGCCAGGGTCATGCCCAACACGCCCAGCGGGGGCCCGTCAGCACGGGGAGCGACCTGCTCGCCTTCGATGTCGTCCAAGAGGAGTACGCGTGACGGCGATCGATCCGATCGCACGACTCACGGGCTCGGGGGGCGCATTCGAGATCGTCGTCGACGACGTCGTGGGCCATCCGATGCAGGTCTACAAGCATCGCATGCGTTCCCTACGCGAGCTGATGGCCCAGAACGCGGCGCGCGCCGACCTCGACTGGGTCGTGCAGGAAGACCGGCGGTTCACCTATGGCGAGCACGATCGCATCTCGCGGGTGCTGGCGCGCGCACTCAAGCAGCTCGGTGTGCAGCGCGGCGACCGGGTCGCCCTCGTATCGGCGAACGTGCCCGAGTGGGTGATCACGTGGTGGGCATGCGCCGTCCTCGGCGCCACGCTCGTGCCACTCAACGCGTGGTGGAAGGCGGAGGAGCTCGAGTTCGGGCTCGGCGACTCCGAAGCCAAGGTGCTCATCGGCGACGCCCGCCGCATTGCGCTCGTGCGCGACCGATTGCCGTCATTGCCGGCGTTGCGGCACGCCTTCGTCATCGGCGGCCCGGCCGACGCCGGCGCACGCTCGTTCGCAGAGCTGATCGCCGATCCGGGCGATCCCGGGATGCCCGAGTCGCCCATCGACGAGGACGACATCCTCGCGATCCTCTACACGTCGGGAACGACTGGAAAACCGAAAGGCGCGACCGTTACGCATCGCCAGGCGATCGCGAACGTCCAGAACATCATCGCGATGGGCGTCGCCCAGGCCATGCGGGGGACGCCTCCACCCGAAGCCGAAGCCGGTCTCCAGTCGTGCTCCCTGCTCGTCGTGCCGCTCTTCCATGTGACCGGTTGTCTGTCGACCATGACGCTCGCGTACGCGACCGGGGGCAAGGTCGTGCTGATGCCGGTCGGTCGTTTCGATCCCGATGTCGCGATGCAAACGATCGAGCGAGAGCGGGTCACGTCGATCGGTGGTGTTCCCACGGTCATGTGGCGCATCCTCGAATCGCCGAACCTCGACCGGTACGACCTCACGTCGGTCAAGCGGGCGTCGTACGGCGGGGCGCCCGCGGCACCCGAGCTCATCGAACGCATCGAGCGGGTGTTCCCGCACATGCGCCAGACGCTGACGACCGCGTACGGATTGACCGAGACGGCGTCGGTCGCAACCGCGCACGGCGGCGACGACTACTTCGCGCATCCCGGGTCGGTCGGGCGCGCCGCACCGACGGTCGAACTACGAGTCGTCGACGAGGAAGGTCGCGACACCGCGGCCGGTGAGCGGGGCGAGATCTGGATCAAGGGTCCGACGGTGATGGCCCACGGGTATTGGCGTCGGCCCGACGCGAACGCCGCCGCCTTCACCGACGGCTGGTTCCACAGCGGCGACATCGGATACCTCGATCCCGACGGTTTCCTCTATCTGGTCGACCGGGCGAAGGACATGATCATCCGCGCGGGCGAGAACGTGTACTGCGTCGAGATCGAAAACGTGTTGTTCGACCATCCCGACGTGGTCGACGCCGCGGTCGTCGGCGTCGCGCACAAGACGCTCGGTGAAGAGGTGAAAGCCGTCGTACAACTCCGACCTGGCTCCGAGGCAACCTCGGAAGATCTGCGCGCCTTCTGCCGTGAGCACCTCGCGGACTTCAAGGTGCCCGAGTACGTGGAGCTCCGCGACGAGCCGCTCCCGCGCAATCCCGCGGGCAAGGTGCTGAAGAACCTGCTACGCGGCGGGGAGTCGGCGTTCGTAGCTTCCGACGACCAAGCGCTCTAGTGCTGTTCGACGTCCATCGCATCTGGGGCTACAGCGCGATCGTCGCGAACTTCCTCGCGGGTGGCTACACACTCGGCGCGTGGCGCTGGCCGCGCTGGCGGACGCGTTGGCTGTGGTGGCCGACGATCGTCGCGGAATCGATGATGATGGTCCAGGTTCTGCTCGGCGTGCTCCTCGTCAGCGTGCAGCACTACGAGCCACCCCGCTTTCACATGTTCTACGGCTTCGTCGCGTTCATCACCGTCGGGTTGCTCTACTCGTATCGCTACGTCTGGCAAGCCCGTGGCTGGATGGAGCTGGCCTACGGTCTGGGCGGGCTCTTCATCATGGGACTCGGGATTCGCGCGGTTCTTCAGGTGATGTGAGTCAGAATGCGCCTGTGTCCTCGCCGCGCCGCCGAGTCATGCTGCTCTTCGGGGGACAGTCGGCCGAGCACGACGTCTCGCGGGTGACCGCGGTCGCGGTCGCCCGGGCGCTCGATCCGCGCAAGTACGACGTCGTCCCGGTCGGGATCACGACCGACGGTCGTTGGTTGCTCGCGGGCGAGGCGCAGCGGATGCTGGCCGCGGGGCGCGACGCGCTCCCGACGTCGTTCGCGGTCGAAGGCGATCTCGTGCCGGTACCGAGCGCGTCCCGGACGAGTGAGGTCGACGTCGTGATCCCCTTGCTGCACGGCCCGTACGGCGAAGACGGCACCGTGCAGGGGGTGCTCGAGCTGGCCGGACTGCCCTATGTCGGCGCGGGCGTGCTCGGGTCGGCGATCGCGATGGACAAGATTGCGATGAAGCGGATGTTCGCGGGCGCGGGCCTCGAGACCGCGCGCGCCCTGACGTTGCGCGATGGGCAGAACATCGACGAGTTCATTCGTCGCGCCGAGGCCGAGCTCGCGTTTCCGTGTTTCGTGAAGCCGGCGAACATGGGGTCGTCGGTGGGCGTGCGCAAGGCGCGCACGCGCTCCGAGCTGCGGGAAGCGATCGCGTACGCCCTGACATTCGACGAATGGGTGCTCGCGGAGGAGATGGTGCGGGGCCGGGAGATCGAGGTGGGCATCCTCGGCGACGATCCGGCGTTGGCGTCGCTCCCGGGCGAGGTCGTTCCGGCCGCCGACTTCTACGACTATGCGGACAAGTACGAGGACGGGAAGGCCGAGCTGCGCGCACCCGCGCCGTTGTCGCCCGATCGGACCGCCGAGGTGCAACACCTGGCAATTCGGGCGTTCGAGGCCTGTCGCGGCGAGGCGATGGCCCGGGTCGACTTCTTCCTCCGGGACGACGGCGCTTTCCTCGTCAACGAGCTCAACACGATCCCCGGGTTCACACCGATCTCCATGTACCCGCGGCTCTGGGAGGTCTCCGGGGTGCCCTACGCCGAGCTCCTCGACCGTCTCATCGACCTCGCAATCGCGCGGGCGCAACGCCGGAAGGGGCGCCGAGGACGCCAGCGGTAGATCGGTACGATTCCTCCCACACCCTACGAGGGAGACCGCCGTGGCCGTCAGTGCGTACATCCTCATTCAGACCGAGGTCGGCAAGGCTTCTTCGGTCGTCAACGCCTGCCGGGAGCTCGCCGGTGTGGTGCAGGCCGACGACGTGACCGGGCCGTACGACGTCATCTTGCGGGCCGAGGCCGGCTCGATCGACGAGCTCGGGCGGATGGTCGTGTCCCAGGTTCAGCTCGTCGACGGGATCACGCGCACGCTGACGTGCCCGGTCGTCCACTTGTAGCAATCATTTCGAACCACGCGGGTTTACGCGGCGGCGACGCTCGGGCCTACCCTTGCACGTCTATGGCTTCCACGCCCCCGTCCGCGCCGACCACACACCGTAAGTTGCTCGAATGGGTGGAGCGCTGGACGGCGATTCTCCAGCCCGACCGCGTTCACTGGTGCGACGGGTCCCAGGAGGAGTACGAGCGCTTGTGCCGAGAGCTCGTCGAGTCGGGCACCTTCACGCCGCTCGACCCGGTCGAGCGCCCGAACAGCTTCTACGCCCGTAGCGACCCCGGCGACGTCGCCCGGGTCGAGGACCGCACCTTCATCTGCAGCGAGCGCGAGATCGACGCCGGCCCGACCAATCATTGGCGCGCACCCGACGAGATGCGAGCCGAGGTGTCGGCGTTGTTCTCGGGCGCGATGCGCGGGCGGACGCTGTACGTGGTGCCGTTCTCGATGGGGCCACTCGGCTCGCGGATCGCGCACATCGGCGTCGAGCTCACCGATTCCGGGTACGTCGCGGTGAGCATGCGCACGATGACCCGGATGGGCCGCGGCGCGCTCGACGTGCTCGGCGCCGACGGCGACTTCGTGCCCTGTATCCATTCGGTCGGAATGCCGCTCGAGCCCGGGCAGGCCGACGTGCCGTGGCCGTGCAACAACGAGCAGAAGTACATCGTCCACTTCCCCGAGTCCCGCGAGATCTGGTCGTACGGCTCGGGCTATGGCGGCAACGCGCTCTTGGGGAAGAAGTGCTTCGCCCTTCGCATCGCGAGCGTCATGGCGCGCGACGAAGGTTGGCTGGCCGAGCACATGTTGATACTCAAGCTCACGAACCCGGCGGGTGAGGTGCGCTATATCGCGGCCGCGTTCCCGAGCGCGTGCGGCAAGACGAACCTCGCGATGCTCGTGCCGACGCTCCCGGGCTGGAAGGCCGAGACCATCGGCGATGACATCTGCTGGATGAAGTTCGGCGGCGGCGGCCGGCTCTACGCGATCAATCCCGAGTACGGGATGTTCGGTGTCGCTCCGGGTACGGGACCCGACACGAACGCGAACGCGGTCGCCGCGCTCACGCGCAACACCGTCTTCACGAACGTCGCCCTCACCGACGGTCGCGATGTCTGGTGGGAAGGTCTGACGCCCGAGGCGCCCGCGCACTGCCACGACTGGAAGGGCAACGACTGGACGCCCGACTCCAGCGTGCCGGCGGCCCATCCGAACAGCCGCTTCACCGCACCACTCGCACAAGTGCCGTGCGTCGCACCCGAATGGGAGGACCCGAACGGCGTTCCGATCTCGGCGATCCTCTTCGGCGGCCGCCGCCGGAGCACCGTGCCCCTCGTGACCGAGGCCTACAACTGGCGGCACGGCGTTTTCCTGGGCTCGATCATGGGTTCCGAGACGACGGCGGCGGCGACGGGCGCGGTGGGCAACCTCCGGCGCGACCCGTTCGCGATGTTGCCGTTCTGTGGTTACAACATGGGCGACTACTTCGCGCACTGGCTGCGCGTGGGAGAGTCGGCAAGCGACGAGAAGCTGCCCCGGCTGTTCTACGTCAACTGGTTCCGCAAGGACGCCGAAGGCAGGTTCCTCTGGCCCGGATACGGCGAGAACAGCCGGGTGCTCGCCTGGGTGTTCGACCGCTGTTCGAACGCGGCCGCCGCGCGCGACACCGCGATCGGCCGCCTTCCCACGGCCGACGCGTTGCCGACTGACGGCCTGCAGCTCGCGCCGGGCGCGATCGCAGAGCTGCTGTCGGTCGACGACGACGAGTGGCGCGCGGAGCTCCCGTTGATCGAGGAGCACTACGCCGTGTTCGCCGACCACCTGCCGACTGCGCTGCACGACGAGCTCGACGCCCTCGCCAAGCGCCTCGCCGAGTAGGACGCTCCGTGGGCCTGCTCGGTTGGATCATCGTCGGATTCGTTGCCGGTGCCGTGGCGCGGGCGGTCACCGGCGGCGGCTGGAACCTCGGATGCCTCGGCACCGTCGTGGTCGGCATCGTCGGCGGCCTGATCGGCGGCATGCTGTTCAATGCCGCGGGCGACAACGGGATCGGCGACTTCGGATTGCGCTCGATGTTCGTCGCGTTCGTCGGCGCGGTCGTGTTGCTCGGTTTCGTCGCGCTCGTGACGGGACACGGCACCCGATATCGACGCGAGCGCTGAACCGCGATCAGATCTCGGCGGTGGGGATGCCGAGATCGGGTTCCGAGCCGGTCCGCACGTGCGTCGCGCGGCCCGAGGCGTCGAGGTCGAAGATGATTCGTTGGCCCTGGCGCAGCATCCGAAACAGGGAACCCGCCAGCGCGTCGCTCGCGAGTACGAACTCGGATCGGTCCGTGTCGAGCACGACGATTCCCTCGCGGGTCGCGGGGTCGAACATCTTCACGGTGCCTTGCATGGCCGCTCCAGGCGCAACGGGTCGGGCCGGGGCTAGGCCTTGACGATCTTGCCCGCCTTGAGGCACGAAGTGCATACGTTGACGCGCTTGGGCGCGCCGTTGACGATCGCCCGGACCCGCTGGATGTTGGGATTCCAGCGGCGCTTGGTGCGACGGTGCGAGTGGCTGAGGCTCATGCCGAAGATCGGCTTCTTGGCGCACACGTCGCAAACAGAGGACATCGTCGGAGCACCTTCTGAGTCGATCGTCGCTAGAGCACGAAGAGGGTAGCACCCCGGTACTCTGACCCTCGATGCCGACGCTGACCTGCTTGTCCGCCGCAGATCTGCGCCAAGCGGTGCTCCGATTCCGTGATGCACTGCGCGCGCACCAAGAGGAGCTGAACCGGCTCAACGTCTACCCGGTGCCCGACGGCGACACCGGTACGAACATGGCGCTGACGCTCGAGTCGGTGAGCTCTGAGCTGCGGACCGCGGACTCGATGGCCGAGGTGTGCCACGCGGTGAGCAGGGGCTCGCTGATGGGCGCGCGGGGAAATTCCGGGGTCATCACATCGCAGATCCTGCGCGGGCTCGTGGAAGGCTTCGGCGCCCTCGATGCTGTGCGCGGGGTCGATCTGCGCTCGGGCCTGCGGCGCGCCAGCGACGCCGCGTACGAGGCGGTCATGCGCCCCGTCGAGGGCACGATCCTCACGGTGGCGCGGGCCGCGGCCGAGGCGGTCGAGGCGCTCGATGGCGACCCGACGCTCGCGACCGTGCTCGAGTGCGCGTTCGACGCCTCTTGCGAAGCTGTGGAACGCACGCCGGAACTCCTCCTCGCGTTGCGCGACGCCGGGGTCGTGGACGCGGGCGGTAAGGGGTTCACCTTGTTGCTCGCCGCGCTGTTGGAGGTCGTGTCCGGTCGCGCGATCCCCGAGCCCGAGGTGGTCACGACTCCCGCCTCCGTCGCGGCGCATCTGGCCGGCGACGATCTCTCGAGCCTGCGGTATGAGGTGATGTACCTCCTCGACGCGTCCGACGAGATGATCCCGAGCTTCCGGGACGCCTGGAGCGCGATCGGTGACTCGATCGTCGTGGTCGGCGGCGACGGTGTGTGGAACTGCCATATTCACACCAACGACGTCGGCGGCGCGGTGGAAGCCGGCATCGACGCCGGGAGGCCGCACAAGATCCGCGTCACCGATCTCGTCGAGCAGGTCGAAGAGGAACGGTGGGTGCGCGAGGCCGACGTGCTCGCCGACCTCGGCGACCGCGTCGCTCAGCCCGTCGTCACGACGGCCGTCGTCGCGGTCGGCGTCGGCGACGGAATTCGCCGTCTGCTCACGAGCCTCGGCGTGCAACAGGTCGTCGCCGGCGGCCAGTCGATGAATCCGTCGACTGCGCAGATCCTCGAGGCGGTCGAACTGTGCAAGGCCGACGCGGTAATCGTTCTGCCCAATAACAAGAACATCGTCCCCGTCGCCGAGCAGGTCGACGCGTTGAGCGAGAAACAGGTCGCCGTGATCCCCACGCACAGCGTCCCCGAGGCCCTCGCCGCCCTGGTCGAGTACGACCCGAACGCGACCGTCGACGGCAACACGCATTCGATGCAGGGTGCCCTCGGGCGCGTTCGGACCGGCGAGGTGACGCAGGCCGTCCGCGATGCCTCGGTCGAAGGTGGGCGGGTTCGACGAGGCGACTGGCTCGCGCTTGGACGCGACGGTGTGGTCGGATCTGCCTCCTCGGCCGCAGACGCGGTCCGCAAGCTCCTCGAGGAGCTCGTCGACGACGACAGCGAGATCGTGACGGTACTGGTGGGCTGCGACGCGGCCGCCAACGAGACCGAACGCATCCGGGAACACATCGAGTACGCGTTCCCGCACCTCGAGGTCGAGTTCCACGACGGTGGGCAGCCCCTGTATCCCTATCTCGTGGGCGTGGAGTGATCGGCGCGTGCCGACCGGTGATCCGCCGCTGACACTGGCTGATCTGCGCGAGATCCCGCTCGAGCGATTGAAGGGCGTGGGGGCCGCGCTCGAATCGCGTCTCGCCGACATGGAACTGCGCAGTGTCCTCGACCTGTTGCAGCACTATCCGCGCCGATGGGTCGATCGGACGAAGAAGACCGACATCGCCGCGCTCGCAGTAGGCGAGGAGGCCACCGTCTTCGCCGAGGTGCGCTCGATTCACGGCCGGAGGACGCGTCAGGGCCGTGCGCTCGTCGAAGCCGTCGTCCACGACGGAACGTCGATGCTGACGATCACGTTCTTCAACCAGGCGTGGCGGGAGAAGCAACTGAGCGTCGGTACCGAGGCGTCGTTCTTCGGCAAGCTCGACGTGTACCGCGGGAAGCGTCAGATGACGAACCCGGTCGTCGACGTCGTCGGCCGCGCCGGCGTCGCCAACGAGAAGACCGGCGTGATCGTCCCGGTCTACCCGCAGTCGGGCAAGGCGGAGGTGTTCACCTGGCAGCTGCGGGGGATGGTGTCGGACGCGCTCGCGAAGTGCCGGGTGCGCGGCTTCGCGGACCCGCTCGACGAAGCCGTTCTCGACCGCTGTGACCTGCTCGATCGCGGTACCGCGCTGCGCGCGATCCACCGTCCGGAGTCGATGGCTGAGCTCGGCGCGGCCAAGCGTCGCTTGATCTTCGACGAGTTCATGCGGATGCAGGTGGGCCTCGTCGCCCGCAAGCGCGCGTTCGAAGCCGAGGAATCGGGCATCCGCCACCGGGTCGACGGTTCGCTCGTCGCCGCGTTCGTCGCCGGGCTGCCGTTCGAGCTCACCGGCGATCAGCAGCGCGCCCTCGACGAGATCACCCACGACCTGGCAGGGCCCGCGCCGATGCATCGGCTCCTCCAAGGTGACGTCGGTTCGGGCAAGACCGTGGTGGCCCTCGCCGCGCTGCTCGTCGCGGTCCAGGGTGGGTATCAGGGCGCGTTCATGGCGCCGACCGAAGTGCTCGCGGAGCAGCACTACCTCGGTTCGCTTCAGCTCCTCGAGGGGCTGTCGGTTCCGGCCGAGGGAACCTTGCTCGCCGACCGACCGGTACGGGTCGCGCTCCTGACCAACCGCACCACCGCGGCCGAGCGGCGGCGAATCACCGCGGGACTCGAGTCGGGAGATATCGACATCCTTCTCGGCACGCACGCGTTGCTCTACGGCGACGCGAGCTTCTCCCGCCTCGGGCTCGCGGTCGTCGACGAGCAACACCGCTTCGGGGTGGAGCAGCGCGCGCTCCTGCGCGGCAAGGGCGACCAGCCCGACGTCCTCGTCATGACCGCCACCCCGATCCCCCGCACGGCGGCGATGCTCGTGTACGGCGATCTCGACAAGTCGGAGCTACGCGAGCTGCCGCCCGGGCGGACGCCGATCGAGACGACACTGGTCGACCCGAGCCCGCTCGCGCAGGCGGCGGCGTGGGACGCGCTCCGAGCAGAGGTCGCGGTAGGCCACCAGGCGTACGTCGTGTGCCCGCTGGTAGAGGACAAGGGCAAGGTCGAGGCCAAGGCCGCCACCGCGGAGTACGAGCGGCTGCAGGCCGAGGAGCTGCACGACATGCGCGTCGGGCTGCTGCACGGGCAGATGCCGTCCAAGGAGAAGGAAGCCGTGATGCGCGCCTATCGCGCGGGCGAGCTCGACGTTCTGGTCGCGACGACGGTGATCGAGGTCGGAGTCGACGTCGCCAACGCCACGGTGATGATCGTCGAGGACGCCGACCGGTTCGGGCTCTCCCAATTGCATCAGCTCCGCGGTCGGGTCGGGCGCGGTGGCGACCGGTCGTACTGCTTCTTGTTCGCGGACCCGAGTACCGTCGACGGCGAGCAACGGCTGGCCGCCATGGCCGAGAGCACCGACGGCTTCGCGCTCGCGGAGAAGGATCTCGAGATCCGTGGCTCCGGTGAGGTGTTCGGCGAACGCCAGGCGGGCTTCAGCGACCTCAAGCTCGGACGGATCCCCCGCGACGAGGCGGTCGTGATCCAGGCGCGCGGCGTCGCGGAGGAGATCCTCGATCGCGATCCGGAGCTCGGCGCCCATACGCAGCTGCGGGACGAGGTCCACGAGCTGCTGGGCGACGCGGTCGACTTCTTGTTCAAGTCGTGAGCAAAGCACGGGGCTCGCGCGGGTTGCGGGTGATCGCGGGGCGCGCCCGGGGCCGGCGGCTGGTCGCACCTCTTGGCGATCAGGTGCGACCTACGAAGGACATGGCGCGCGAAGCCATGTTCTCCGCGCTCGACGCCCGCGGCGCACTCGATGACGCGACGGTGCTCGATCTCTACGCCGGCACCGGCGCGCTCGCGATCGAGGCGCTTTCGCGCGGCGCTTCCGCAGCCGTCCTCGTAGAGCGGGACCGCGCCGCGTTGGCGGCCATAGAGGCCAACCTGCAGGTGCTCACCGACGAGACCGCGGTCGGGGTGCCGGTCGACGTCGTCGCTCGGGACGTTGGCCGTTTCCTGGCCGGCGGGCCGCCGCCCGTCGCGCCGTTCGACCTCGTGTTCGTCGATCCGCCGTATGACACTCCCGACCCCGAGATCACCGATCTGTTGGCGTCGCTTCTGGTACCCGGCTGGCTCTCGCTCGGCGCGATCGTGAGCGTCGAACGGCCACGGCGCCATCCCGTCATCGTGCCGCCGGGGCTCTCGAACAGGTGGGAACGGACTTTCGGCGATACGCTTTTGACCTTCCTGCTTCCATGACTTGACTGGGGAGACTGCGTGGCGATCGCTCTCTGCCCGGGATCGTTCGATCCGGTGACCCTCGGGCACCTCGACATCATCGAACGCTCGTCCCGGCATTTCGACGAGGTGATCGTCGCCGTGATCCGCAACCCGCAGAAGACGGCGTCGTTGTTCAGCCTCGAGGACCGCCAGCAGATGCTCAAGGAAGCGACCCAGCATCTGACCAACATCCGCATCGAGTTCTTCAAGGGGCTGCTCGTCGATTTCGCCCGTGACCACGGCGTCGACGCCATCGTCAAGGGTCTGCGCGCGGTCTCGGACTTCGACCAGGAGCTGCAGATGGCGCAGATGAACCAGCGCCTGTCAGGGATCGACACCTTCTTCCTGTCGACGAGCCCGCAGCATTCCTTCCTGTCGTCGAGCCTCGTGCGGGAGGTCGCGCGTTTCGGCGGGGACGTGTCCGGCATGGTGCCCAAGAACGTCAACGACCGGCTCGTCGAGACGTTCCGCTCTCAGGAGGCGTGAAGGTGCTCGAAGACGAACCGGAGAAGATCCCCGACTCGGCCGCGCTCCTCGAACAGCTCCGGGACATCCTCGAGGCCGCGCGGAAGCTGCCGATGTCGGCGTCGGTGTCGATCAATCGCGACGAGTTCGGCGCGATCCTGCAGGACGCGATCGAAGGCCTTCCCGAGGAGCTGCGGGAGGCCCGATGGCTCCTGAAGGAGCGCGACCAGGTGGTCGAGCGGGCCGCGCACGAAGCGGAACGTCTGATCGACGCCGCGCGGGTGCGGGCCGAGCGGATGGTCGAGAAGAACGAGCTCGTCCGCGAGGCGAGTCGGACCAGCGAGGAGATCGTGGAGGACGCCGAGCGTCGCGCGGCGGCGATCAGGCACGAGGCCGAGGACTATGTCGACCGCAAGCTCGCCGCGTTCGAGGTCGTTCTCGATCGCACGATGCAGACTGTGCAGAAGGGGCGGGAGCGATTGCAGGTGCACGCGCCCTCGCCGGTGGTGAACGAGTCCGACGCCGACGAGGCCGGCTTCTTCGACCAGGACGATCTCTGAGCGCCGTTCCGTTCTGAACAGCCTTTCTCTGACGGGTCTCTGACGTCGAGAAAGAGGGGTTGACCTGCTACGATCCCACGCGCCCACTGTGCGCAGGCGGTACATTCCCCGCGCCGGACCAGCCGGTCAGTCCGGCGTTCTCCCAGACGATTCCCAAGGGTCCTCCGAACGGCCTCCGAAGCGATTGCCCATGTCGACCACCAGCGCCTTCCGCATCCCCGTCGCCAATCTGCTGCGACGTCCCGGCGCGTCCCGGACGGTCCAGCTCGAGGGCGTCCTCGACGACGTGCGGGGCCCGGGCGCCGAGGTGACGTCCGGCCGGCCGATCGCGGTGGATCTCACCATGGAACGGGTGTCCGAGGGCATGGTCGTGCGGGGAACGATCACCGCGCCCTGGGACGCCGCCTGCAGCCGGTGCCTCGTCCCGGTCGGCGGCGACCTCGCGGTGCGGGTCGGCGAGCTGTACGAGCGCCAACCGCTCGAGGGCGAGACGTACCTGCTCTCCGACGACGACGTGGTCGACCTCGAGCCACTGATCCGCGACGCGCTCCTGCTGGAGCTCCCGGCGGTGCCGCTTTGCCGGCCCGAGTGTCGGGGGTTGTGCTCGGATTGCGGTGTCGACCACAACCTCGAGACCTGCGACTGCGACCCGACCGTTCCCGACCCCCGTTGGGCGGCGCTCCGCTCGCTCGACCTCTAGACACTCCGACCTCACGTTCAATATCTCAGTATCTCGACGTCACGATTACGAGGAGCTACGAAACCATGGCCGTCCCGAAGCGCAAGACGAGCCGCTCCGCGACCCGTTCGCGCAAGTCCGCGAACATGCGCCTCGCACCCCCGGCGCATTCGCTGTGCCCGAACTGCGGCGCGTCGCGGCTTCCTCACCGGGTGTGCGGCAACTGTGGCTGGTACCGAGGCCGTCAGGTCCTCGACGTCGAGTAGCCGGGAGCGACCCATGCCGCCGGTGATCGCGATCGACGCGATGGGCGGCGACCGCGCGCCTGGGGAGATCGTCGCGGGCGCGCTGCAGGCCGTCGAGGAGTGCGACGTCGACGTGTTGCTCGTCGGCCCGCCGGACGTGTTGTGCGGAAATTTGCCCGACAAACAGACGCCACCGCGCGTGGAGCTCCTCGCCGCGTCGGAAGTCATCGCCATGGACGAGGAGCCCGCGTCGGCGGTCCGGGCGAAGAAGGACTCCTCGATCGTGCGCGCGGCCGAGGCCGTCCGCGACGGACGCGCCGCCGCGATGGTCGGCGCCGGCAACACCGGTGCGACGATGGCGGCCGCGCTGTTGCGGTTCGGGCGGATCCGGGGCGTGCACCGGCCGGCCATCGCGATCCCGATCCCCGTGATCGGAGAGGACCGCATCCAGTTGCTCGTCGACGGGGGCGCGACCGTCGACCCCGACCCAGAATGGCTCGTGGAGTGGGCCGAGCTCGCCCGCGCGTATGCGCGCGTCCGGCTCGGCGTGCGCGAACCGACGATCGCCCTGCTGTCCAACGGTGAGGAGCCGGGGAAGGGCGATGCGTTGCGGAAGCGCGCGTCCGACCTGTTCGCCGAGGTAAAGGGTTTCGTCGGCAACGTCGAGGGCCGCGACCTGATGCGGCGGAGCGCCGACGTCATCGTCACCGACGGCTTCACCGGCAACGTCACCTTGAAGACCATGGAAGGCGCGGTAATGGGTCTGGCCGGCCTGGTGTTCGGCGTCGTCGACGAGCCCGGGTCGCCCTGGGCCGACGCGGCCGAGGCGCTGAAGCTCCGGCTGCTCCAGGCGGCGGCGGCGCTCGTGCCCGACAACACAGGCGGCGGAATGTTGCTGGGCGTCGACGGTGTGTGCGTGATCTCGCACGGGTCGTCGTCGGCGACCGCGATCGTGAACGCGGTGCGGGTGGCGCGCGACTGTGTGCGCGCCGACGTGGTTGCGAAGCTACGCGAGGCGGTCGGAGCCCTCGGCGAGGGTGGGAGAACCGGTGCCCGCTGAGACGCACAGCCATCGCGGCCCGGTCGGCGGCGACGACGTGGAGCGGGTCGTGCGCGACCAGCTCGTCGAGATCCTCGGCGTCGATCCCGACACGGTCACCCTCGACACCCGGCTGCGCGAAGACCTCGATGCCGACGACTTCGCCGTGATCGATCTCGTGGAAGGCGTGATCTCGGAGCTGGGTGAGCGGACCGTCGGCTTCTCGATCGACGACGACGATCTCGTGGAGTTGCGCACGGTACGCGATGCGGTGGAGTGCGCGCTGGCCGGGCTCGGATCGGCGAGGCGCTCGTGAGTCAGCTCGCGTCCTTCGACGGCCTCGACACGCTCGAGGCGAGCATCGGCGTTCGCTTCGACGATCGCACTGTGTTGCTGCGATCGCTCGCCCATCGTTCCTGGTGCGCCGAGAACGGCGAACCGGAATCGAACGAACGGCTCGAGTTCCTCGGCGACTCCGTCCTCGGGCTCGTCGTGACGCACTACGTCTTCGAGCATTTTCCCGAGCTTCCCGAAGGCCAACTCTCGGAGGTGCGCGCGGGAGTCGTGAACGCGCGCGTGCTCGCGGAGCTCGCGCTCGAGCTCGACCTCGGTGCGCATCTCCTCCTCGGCAAGGGTGAGGACGCCGCGGGCGGCCGCGGGAAGCCGTCGATCCTTGCCGATGCGTTCGAAGCGGTGGTCGCGGCGGTCTATCTCGATCAGGGCTTCGGTGTCGCCCGCGACCTGGTCCTGCGCTGTCTCTCGGAGCGGATCGCCGCCGCCGCGGCCGGCCCGGGCGGCCGCGACTACAAGACCCGCCTGCAAGAGGCCACCGCGGCCTGTTCCCTCGGGCGTCCCCGGTACGTCGTCCGTGACGAGGGCCCGGATCATGCCAAGAAGTTTTTCGCGCTGGTCTACGTGGCCGATCATGTGTACGGCGAGGGCGACGGCCGTTCGAAGAAGCAAGCTGAGCAGTCCGCCGCGTGGGTCGCATGGACGCGTCTGCAAGACGAGGCGGACGGGCAGGGGGGCGACCATGCCGGAGCTACCTGAGGTCGAGGTCTTGCGCCGCGATCTCGAAAAGGAGGTGGTCGGGAAGAAGATCAAGAGCGTCGAGGTCACCGGGACGCGGTCGGTGCGTCGGCACAAGAACAAGAAGGAATTCATCGCGCTGCTCGAGGGTCGCAAGATCGTCGCGGTGCTGCGGCGGGGGAAGTATCTCGTGATGCGACTCGACGGACCGGAGGCATTGATCGTGCACCTCGGGATGTCCGGTCAGCTGCTGCGCGCGAAGTCGGCGCGCGAGAAGGCTCCGAAGCACACCCACGTCGTGATCCACTTCACCCAGGGTGGGCTCCTTCGCTTCGTCGACCCGCGCACGTTCGGCGAAATGTTCGTGACCAAGTACGACGAGCTGGAGGAGCAGGTCGACGAGCTCGCGCACCTCGGGCTGGATCCGCTCGAGACCGCGATCTCTTGGGACCTGTTCGGGCGGATGCTCGCCGACAAGCACGCGCGGCTCAAGTCCTTGCTGATGGATCAGAAGTTCATCGCGGGCATCGGCAACGTGTACAGCGACGAGATCCTCTTCCAGGCCGGACTGAAGTGGGACCGAATGAGCGACGCGCTCTCGCAGCAGGAGATCCGGCGCCTCTATCGCGCGATCTTCGAGACGCTGCAGGACGCGGTGAAGTACCGGGGCTCGTCGCTCGCCGACGAGCAATACGTCGACCTGTTCGGCCGGCCCGGCGAGTACCAGCACCGCCATCAGGTGTACGACCGCGAGGGGCTGGCCTGCCCGCGCTGTCGCCGCGTGGTGCACCGGGCGCGCTTCGCCAATCGCTCCACGTTCTTCTGCGAGGCATGTCAGGTGTGAGCGAACCGCCCGTCCCGGCGCGTCCGATCCGCGTGCGGGTCGTGGCAACCGGGCGTGTGCAAGGCGTGTGGTTCCGCGACGCGTGCCGGGAACGGGCGCGGGCGGAAGGCGTGGTGGGTTGGGTCCGCAATCGCAGTGACGGCGCGGTGGAGGCCGAGTTCGAAGGTCCGAAGACGTCAGTCGACCGGGTGGTCGCGTGGTTTGGCACCGGCCCGCCGCGGGCCCGAGTGGACGCGACCGAGACGACTGTGGTCCAGGCGATCGGCGACCAGCGGTTTCGTATTCTCTGATGCATCACCCTGAGGTAGAGGTCCGCCGGGTCCGGCGGCGGGCCCCCTACGATCGGCGCTCGGAGAGGGGGTCGGGTTGTTCCTCAAGTCGTTGACGTTGAAAGGCTTCAAGTCCTTCGCGGACAAGACCACACTCGACTTCGAGCCCGGCGTATGCGTCGTCGTCGGCCCCAACGGGTCGGGGAAGTCGAACATCGTCGATTCGGTGGCGTGGGTGCTGGGCGCGCAGGGCGCCCGGGCGCTGCGCGGCACCAAGATGGACGATGTCATCTTCGCGGGCACTGCCGACCGTCCGGCGCTGGGACGCGCCGAGGTCTCGCTGACGATCGACAACACCGCTCACCTGCTGCCGATCGAGTTCACCGAGGTCACCATCACGCGGATCCTCTTCCGCACGGGTGAGTCCGATTACCTGCTCAACGGTGTCCAGTGCCGGTTGCTCGATATCCAGGAGCTGCTCTCGGACACCGGTATCGGCCGCCAGCAGCACGTGATCGTCGGGCAGGGCCAGCTCGCCGCCGTGCTCAACGCACGGCCGGAGGACCGGCGGGCCATCATCGAAGAGGCCGCGGGGATCCTCAAGTTCCGCAAACGCAAGGAAAAGGCGCAGCGCCGGCTCGAGGCGACCGAAGGCAATCTCCTGCGACTGACCGACCTCCTGCGCGAAGTGCGCCGGCAACTGCGACCGCTCGAGCGCCAGGCCGATGCTGCGCGCCGTCACGACGGTCTCGCCGCCGAGCTGCACGCGATCCGTCTGCACCTGTCGGGACGTGAGATCGAGCAGCTGCGCGGTCGGGAGCGCAAGCGTGTGGACGCGCGCCGCGACCTCGCGCAGCGAGAGCAGGACGTTCGGGTCGAGCTGCGCGCGCTCGACGCGGAGGTGCTCGACGCCGAGCATGCGCTCGCGGTGCCGGGAGACGATGACGTCGCCGACGTACTCGCCAGAACCGAGGCATTGCGGGAGCGCGGCCGGGGACTCGTGAACCTCGTGACCGAGCGCGGCCGTAGCCTCGACCGCGAGTTGGCGTCGGTCGCCGACGAGGGGGTCATCGAGTCGCTCGTCGCGGAGGCCGCGAACGTGCGTGCGCAGCTCGCGCGAGTCGAAGCCGACTTCAACGCGCTCGCGCCGGCACGCGTCGAGATGGAGGCGGCCGAGGCGCAGGTCGACGCGCTCGGAGTCGTGTCGGTAACTGTCGCCGAAGGCGAATTCCAGCGGGCGGCCCAGGAACTCGGCCATTTGATCTCGAGCGGCTCCACGATCGAGATCGAGCTCGCGCACGCGCGCGCGGAGATCGGCCGCGTCGACGAAGACCGCGCGGCGCTCGAGCCGCGCACCCGCGAGGCCCACGTCGCGCAGGCCGAAGCCGATCGCGCGCGGGCCGAGGTGGAAGCCCAGGTCGGCATGTCACCCGACCGCACCGCGGAGGCGCGAGAGCTTGCCGCGGCCGAGGACGCGCTGCACGAGGCCGACGCAACGCTTCGTCGCGCCGAGAGCGATACGACGCGCTGGCGGGCGCGCGCCGAGATGCTCTCGCTGGCGCTCGATGATGCCCATGCGGCTGCGGGCGGTGACGACATCGCCTCCCTCGAGGGCGTGCTCGGCCCCCTCGTCGACCTGCTCGAGATCGACGAGGGTTGCGAGATCGCGGTCGCGGCGGCGCTGGGCGACGCGCTGAAGGCGATCGTCGTCGACGGCGATCACGCGGCACGCGCCGCGGTCGAACGCCTGAAGCGCGGCGATCGCCAGGCCTTATTGCTCGTGGCCGAGGGTCGCGCGATGGGTATGCAGATCTCGTTCGCGCCCGCGGGGACGCACCCGCTCGGCGCCTCCGTGCGCGGCGTGCTCCCGGGACTCGATTCGGTGCTCGCCCGGCTCTTCGCGCAGTTCGTGCTTGTCGACGGCGGATGGGAGCACGCGCTCGACGTCGCCATCGCGAACCAGGGAGTGGTCGCGGTGACGCGCGACGGAGATCGCTTCGGTGGGCCGACCGCGTGGCGCGCCGGCCCGGCGGGGTCGTCGATCGTGACGCCGGCCGCGCTGGCCGACGCCACTGCCCGCGCCGGCGAGGCCGAGGTCGCGGGCGGCGCGGCCGAAGGCGAGGTCGAGATCGCCCGCCGGCGTCTCGCCGCTGCGAGACAAGCCGAGCTACGCGCGACGGAGGACGAACGACGCCGGCGCGTCGAGCTCGAGCAGCTCACCGCGCGCGCTGCGCAACTGCGGCGTGAGGTCGAGGTCGGCGCGGCGACCCTCGCCGCGCGCCGGATCTCGCTCTGCGCACGCGCCGACGAGCTGGAAAGAACGCGCGCGGCCGGACCGGTTGCGGAGTCGAACGCCCGCGCACGTCTCGCGGCCGCCGAGCAACAACGTGACGAGGCACGCGCGCGAGATGCCGAGTTGGAGCGCCTTCGCTCGCAGGCCGCGGCATTGCGCCGTGACTACGAGCTGCGAGGCGCCGCAATCGAGGAGCGCCGCACGATACTCGCGGCGCGACTCGCCGAGGTCGAGGCCCGGCTCGCCGTTCGGCCCGACGAAGAAGCGCGTGCTCGCGCCAGACGCGCCGCACTCGAGCAGCGCCGGGGGGCGATCGCGGAGATCGCGGAACGGCTCGGGTCGCGCACCGGTGCGATCGAGGCGCTGGCCGAGCGCCTGCGTACCCGTCGTCGGCAACAATCGGAAGCCGCGCGCGAGGCCGGTCGTCGCCTCGACGGGCTGCGGGACCGTCGCTCCGAGGCCGAGAAGCGGTTGACCGATCTGCGCGAGCGGGCGGGAAAGCTCGAGGTGGAGGAGGCCGAGATCCGCCTGCGGCTCGAGCAAGCGGTGGAGCAGGTGCGGCGCGACTTCGATTGCGAGCCCGACGCCGCGATCGCCGCGCCCCAGCCCGACGCTCCCGACGGAATCACCCTGCCCGGCCGCGCCCGCGAGCTGGAGCGAGAACTGCGGCTGATGGGGCCCGTCAACCCGCTCGCGCTGACCGAGTACGAGGCGCTGCTGGAACGCCACGAGTTCCTGCAGCAACAACTCGACGACGTGCGCAGCACGCGGCGTGAGCTGGCGCGCGTCATCAAATCGGTCGACGAAGAGATCGTGCGCGTGTTCGACGCCGCGTTCACCGACGTCGCGCGCAACTTCTCGGAGCTGTTCTCGATGCTGTTCCCGGGCGGCTCGGGTCGGCTCGTGCTCACCCAACCGGACGACCTGCTCGACACCGGCATCGAGATGGAGGCGCGACCTTCCGGCAAGATGGTGCGCCGGCTGTCGCTGCTATCGGGCGGGGAGCGCTCGCTGTGCGCCCTTGCCTACCTGTTCGCGGTGTTCCGGGCGCGGCCGTCACCCTTCTACCTGATGGACGAGGTCGAGGCCGCGCTCGACGACGTGAACCTCCACCGGTTCCTCGATCTACTGCACGAGTTCCGCGGCGAGGCCCAGCTGCTCGTCGTGTCGCACCAGAAGCGAACCATGGAGGCCGCCGACGTGTTGTACGGCGTCTCCATGCCTCCCGGCGGGTCGAGTCGAGTCGTGACGCAACGCATGCGTGATCTGAACTTCGACGACACGACGCAGGAATCGGCGACCCAGGAGTCGGCGAGCCAGTAGTCGGCGAGCTCGAGCGCCTGGGTAGCCTCCGGGCATGGTCGCCCTGATTGTCGTCGTCGTTGTCGCGCTCGTGCTCGTCTCGGCGGGTGTGGTCGCGGCGGTTCGGGTAACGATGCGAGCGAAACGTCGCGGTGGCGTAGCGGGCGAACCGTCGGGCCCGCCGGTCGTGGGACAGCCTCGAACGCCGGCAGAGCATCCGGCGCAGGCTGATGTGGCGACTCCGAGCGTCCAAGAGCTCGAGGAGCTGTTGCGCGCGCCCGAGGTCGAAGTCGCGGCGCCACCTGAACCCGAGGTCGTCGAGCGACCGCGGCTGCGCGACCGCCTCGTCCGTACCCGCGGCACGTTCTCGGGCGCGTTCGGTCGCATGCGCGGCCACAAGATCGACGACGAGACCTGGGACGAGCTCGAAGAGTCGTTGCTGTTGGCCGACGTCGGCATGGTCACCACGACCCGCCTGCTCGACGCGCTGCGCTCCCGGGCCAAGCAGGAGTCGGTTACCGACCCCGACGGATTGATCGCGTTGTTGCGGGACGAGGTCGTTGGGCTCCTTGCAGGAGATGCCGGCGATCGCGCGCTGCACATGCTGGCCGACGAGCCGAACGTCTGGATGTTCGTCGGCGTGAACGGCGTCGGCAAGACGACGACGATCGGCAAGTTGGCGTCGCAACGCGTCGGTGATGGCCATCGGGTCGTGCTCGCGGCGGGCGACACGTTCCGTGCCGCCGCCGCCGATCAGCTGCAACTTTGGGCCGAGCGAACCGGCGGCGAGCTGGTGCGCGGGCAAGAAGGGGCCGATCCCGGCTCCGTCATCTTCGACGCGATGGCCGCGGCCGCGGGTCGGGGCGCCGATCTCGTCCTCGTCGACACCGCCGGGCGATTGCACACGAAGACGAACCTGATGGAAGAGTTGAAGAAGCTGCGGCGCATCGTCGATCGCACGCCGGGTGCCCTCAAGGAGGTGCTCCTCGTGATCGACGCGTCGACCGGGCAGAACGGGCTGGTGCAGGCGAAGCAGTTCGCGGACGCCGTCGACGTGACGGGCATCGCGCTGACCAAGCTCGACGGGACGGCCAAGGGCGGAATCGTCATCGCGATCCAGGCGGAGCTCGGCATCCCGGTGAAGATCGTCGGTGTCGGCGAGGGCGTGGGCGACCTCATCGAGTTCGATCCGCACGAATTCGCTTCGGCCCTGTTCTCTGACGACTAGCCGTTTGCGGGCGGCACTATCCTTCCTGGCTTGTGTTCGACGCGCTGAGTGATCGTCTCGACGGCATCTTTTCCAAGCTCCGCAGCCGCGGTCGGCTGACCGAACGCGACGTCGACGAGATCTCGCGCGAGATCCGGCTCGCGCTCCTCGAAGCCGACGTCAACGTCCGCGTCGTGAAGTCGTTCATCGGTCGGGTGAAGGAGCGCGCGATCGGCGCCGAGGTGGCGAAGGCGCTCGATCCGGGCCAACAGCTCATCAAGATCGTGCACGAGGAGTTGGTGACGACGCTCGGCGGCACCACCGGCAAGCTCACGATGAGCCCGAAGCCGCCGACCGTCCTGATGCTCGCCGACCTCCAGGGCTCGGGCAAGACGACCGCGGCGGCGAAGCTCGCGCGGCTGCTGAAGTCGCAGGGCCTGCACCCGCTCCTGGTCGGCGCCGACTTGCAGCGCCCGGCCGCGGTCGAGCAGCTGCGCGTGCTCGCCGGTCGTGTCGACGTACCCTTCTACAGCGAGGCGACAGATCCCGTGCGCGTCGCGCGCGGCGCGATCGCCGAGGCGCAACGCCTCGGTCGCAACTTCGTGATCGTCGACACCGCGGGTCGATTGCAGATCGACACCGAGCTGATGGACGAGCTCCGCGCCATCGACGCCGCGGTCGAGCCGCACAACACGCTCCTCGTCGTCGACGCGATGACGGGACAAGAAGCGGTGAACGTCGCCGAGGCCTTCAACGAGGCGGTCGGTCTCGACGGCGTCATACTCACCAAGATCGATGGCGACGCCCGCGGTGGCGCTGCGCTCTCGGTGAAGGAGGTGGTCGGCAAGCCGATCCTGTTCGCCGGTACCGGCGAGAAGCTCGACGAGTTCGAGCCGTTCCATCCAGACCGCATGGCCAGCCGCATTCTCGGTATGGGCGACGTGATGACCCTCATCGAGAAGGTGGAAGCGACCTTCGAGGAGGACGAGAAACGCAAGGCCGAGGAGCTGGTGCAGAGCGGCCGGCTGACGCTCGAGGACTTCCTCGAGCAGATGCAGCAGATCAAACGCATGGGACCGCTCCAGGGCGTGCTCGGGATGCTGCCGGGCGTGCCGAAGGAGGTCCGCAACGCGGAGATCGACGACAAGGAGATCGCGCGCATCGAGGCGATCATCCGGTCGATGACGCCGGAGGAGCGTCGACGCCCGGAGCTCATCAACGGCTCGCGGCGCCTCAGGATCGCGCAGGGGAGCGGTACTTCGACCAGCGAGATCAACAATCTGCTCAAGCAGTTCAAACAGGTGCAGCAGATGATGAAGGGAATGGGCGGCCTGACCCGTAAGGGCAAGCGAGCCAAGATCGGCAAGGGGAACGGGAAGGGACCGAGGATGCCCACGAGCGGTCTTCCGGGTTTCCCGGGCCGGTGACCTAGACTCCCTCCGCCGTTCTGGAAGAGGAGTCTCGTTTGGCTGTCAAGATCCGCCTGATGCGCGTCGGCAAGAAGAAACAGCCGACGTATCGCGTCGTCGTTGCCGATGCCCGTAGTCCTCGTGACGGCCGCTTTCTCGAGATCCTCGGCCAGTACGCGCCGCGTCAGGAGCCGTCGCTCGTGACCATCGACAGCGAGCGCGCGCTGCACTGGCTCAACGCCGGCGCCCAGCCCACCGAGAGCGCGGCGAAGATCCTCCAGATCGCCGGCGTGTGGGATGCGTACCAGGAGGCAAACGGCAAGGGCGCGGTCTCGCGGCCGAAGCCGAAATCCAAGCCGAAGTCCGTGAAGGAAGCGCCCGTCGCCGAGCCGCCCGCGGCTACCGCTGCGCCCGCCGACGACACAGTGCAGACGCAAGCATGAGCGACGAGGACGACGACGATTTCGAGGACGACGACTTCGAAGAGGATGACGGCTTCGAGGACGACGACGTCGCACCCGAAGGGAACCGCGTGGTCGGGGCGCGAGCCCGCGCTTCGGTCGAGCACATCGCCCGCCACCTCGTCGACGATCCCGACGGAGTCTTTGTCGACGCGAACGAGCGCGGTGACAACGTCACATTGCTCGTGCACGCGAGTCCGGGCGACCTCGGTCGCATCATCGGCAAGCGCGGTCGCGTCATTCAAGCGGTGCGACAGGTCGCGCGCGCGGCGGGCGCAACAGAAAACGTTCGCGTCACGGTCGACGTCGCGGAGTAATCGGCTCCGATCGGGAAGAGGCGAGCCTCGTGGGTGAGACACGCCCACCGAGTGACGGGGCCGGAACGAGTGTGGGCCGAGGCACCCGCCTCGAGGTGGGACGCATCGGACGTGCGCACGGTCTGCGCGGTGAGGTGTCGGTGACGCCCGTCAGCAATATCCCGGAACGGTTCGCGCCTGGTTCCACATTGTGGATCGACGGTCGCGCGTACGCGATTGCGTCGGCACGCCGCAATCAGCACCGCTTCGTCGTACGCTTCGAAGGCGTCGAAGACCGCGACGCGGCCGACGCGCTGCGCAACAAGCTTGTGGAGGCCGAGCAGCTGGCGGAACCGCCCGAGGGAGAGCTCTGGGTTCACGAGCTCATCGGATCCGAGGTGCGCGACCGTTCCGGCGTGTCCCTCGGGCACGTGGTGGCGGTCGAAGCGAACCCCGCGCACGATCTTCTGGTGCTCGACGGCGGCGGGCTCGTCCCGATGGTGTTCGTCGTTTCGTTTGCGTCCGGCGTGGTTGTCGTCGACGCCCCGGAAGGACTGTTCGACCTCTGACCTGAACCATGCGCATCGACGTCTTCTCGATCTTCCCCGAGTATCTCCGGCCGCCGTTACAGGTATCGCTTCTCGGACGCGCGCGCACGGCGGGCCTGCTCGATGTGCGACTACACGACCTGCGCGCGTTCACGGCCGACCGATATCGGAGCGTGGACGACGAGCCGTTCGGGGGTGGTGCGGGGATGGTGATGATGCCGGAGCCGATGTTCGCGGCGGTCGAGGCGGTACAGCCGGCGCGGCCATTGCTGCTGTTGTCGGCCAGCGGTCGCCGGTTCGACCAGGAACTGGCGCGAGAGCTCTCGACCGGTGGCGGGTTCTCCCTGATCTGCGGGCGGTACGAGGGCGTCGACCAGCGCGTCCCCGATCACCTCTGCGACGGCGAGCTCTCCATCGGTGATTTCGTCCTCGCGGGCGGCGAGGGCGCCGCGCTCGTCGTCATCGAGACGGTGGCACGCCTGCTTCCCGGCGTAATGGGAAACGAGGCGTCGGCGGCGGAGGAGTCGTTCACGGATGGCCGGCTCGAGTACCCGCAGTACACGCGTCCGGCCGAGTTCCGCGGTTTGGCTGTGCCCGCGGTGCTGCGCTCGGGCGATCACGCGCGCGTCGCTCGGTGGCGCGATGCGCAAGCGCTGCGCCGGACCCTCGCGCGCCGGCCGGATCTCGTCACGTTTCCCCTTGCGCCGGCCGAGGAGGCCCTGCTGGCCGAGTTCCCGGACGACGAATTCCCCGACGACTTGGCGCCCCGCTAGCATCTCTGGTCGCGCTCGCCAGGGCGCGCGCCTCCACGGGAGAGCCCCTCATGCACCGCACCGATCTTGTCGACCGCGCCGGCCTGCGCGACGACGTGCCCGATTTCGGCCCCGGAGACACCCTGAAGGTGCACGTCCGCGTCGTCGAAGGCAACCGAGAGCGGGTCCAGGTATTCCAGGGTGTGGTGATCCGCCGCCAAGGCGGTGGTGCCCGGGAGACGTTCTCGGTCCGAAAGATCAGCTTCGGCGTCGGCGTGGAGCGCACCTTTCCGGTGCATTCGCCGATCATCGCCCGCATCGAGGTCATCACTGGGGGCGACGTCCGCCGGGCCAAGCTGTACTACCTGCGCGATCGGATCGGAAAGGCCGCAAAGGTCAAAGAAAAGCGGTTCTGACCCGATCTGTGCAGGGCGCTTCGGGCCGCCAAGGGTGCCGTGGGGCCGGTCGTACACTGGCTCCGATGAGCGCCGAGGACCTCGAACGGTACGAGACGGAGATCGAGCTACAGCTCTATCGCGAGTACCGCGATGTGTTGCCGATGTTCCAGTACGTCGTCGAGACCGAGCGCCGCTTCTACCTCGCGAACGACGTGAAGCTCGACGCCAAACAGGACAACGGCCGCACCTACTTCGAGCTGCAGCTACGAGACGCATGGGTGTGGGACATGTACCGGCCGACCCGGTTCGTCGCCGACGTCCACGTCGTCACGTTCCGAGACGTGAACATCGAGGAGCTTCCCGGCAAGGAGCTCTAGATGACCGATGCGCGGCGCGCGGTCGGGGCGTCGGGAGAAGACGCGGTCGCGCAGTGGTACGCCGCGGCTGGGTACTCGCTGCTCGTTCGGAACTGGCGGGTGCGAGAAGGGGAGATCGACCTCGTCGCCCGGCGCGACGCGACGATCGTGTTCTGCGAGGTGAAGACCAGGCGGGGCGATGCCTTCGGGACGCCCGCGGAAGCGGTGACGTGGCGCAAACAGACACGGCTGCGAAAGCTCGCGGTCCGCTGGCTGGCTGACAACGAGGCGCGCGCCGACGTGTTGCGGTTCGACGTCGCGTCGGTGAGACCCGACGGGCGCGGCGCGTGGATCGTCGACGTGCTCGAAGCCGCGTTCTGACGGGTCAGCGTTTGCGTGGGCGAGACGGGCGACGGACCGGGTGAGACGACGCACGCTCGCGCTGACGCGCGGCGCGGTGCCAGCAACCGCTGTGCCAGTGGCGTCGCTCCTCGGGGTGCTCACGAGGAACCACGACCTCGTGGCCGACACCGGGCCCGATCTCGTGGTCGCAGCCGGGGCAGCGGTAGGTCTTGTCTGCTTCGTACGGCTGTACGTGTCGTACGTCGACACCGTCGTCAGGCTCCGTCCACCCGTGCGTGCTCATGCGACGGTTACGGTATCGCCGCCGGCGGGCGGGTCGGCCCACATGACGAGACGTGAGGGATGAGGGCGACTTGGACGGCTTGCGCGTCGAACGGGCCGGCGGGGTGGTGACGCTCACGATCGACCGGCCGGAACGCAAGAACGCCATCACGGGAGAGATGTGGCGGGGGCTGGCTGAGATCTTCGACGACCTCGCGACCCGTCGCGACGATCGTGTCCTCGTGATCACCGGTGCCGGTGACGCGTTCTGCTCGGGCGCCGATCTCACCGCGGCCGCGGCCGGCGATGCGCCGACCGGAGCGGGGGCGTCCGTGGCGTCGATGCGCATGGTCGGCCGCGCCGCATTGCGGCTCCACGAGCTCCCCCTGCCCACCATCGCGGCAGTGAACGGCGTCGCGGCGGGTGCCGGATGCAATCTCGCGCTCGGCTGCGATCTGATCTTGGCATCCGATCGGGCGCGCTTCACCGAGATCTTCGCCAGACGCGGTCTCGCGCTCGACTTCGGCGGCTCGTGGCTCCTGCCCAGATTGGAGGGACTGCATCGGGCGAAAGAGCTCGCGTTCCTGGCCGACATCATCGACGCGGCGGAAGCCGAACGCATCGGTCTCGTGAATCATGTCGTTCCGCACGATCGCCTCTACATGGAGGTCGGCGCGCTGGCGATCCGGCTCGCGGCGATGCCGCCGCTGCAGCTCGCGGTCATCAAGCGCCAGCTGAACGATGGTTCGAGTCACACGATGGCGGAGGCAATCGAGTTCGAGGACGTGGCCCAGGCGCTGATGTTCTCGCCGAGCGACACCGCGGAGGCGATGCTCGCGTTCGTCGAGAAGCGCGAGCCACGTTTCACCGGCGAGTAGGCGAGCCGGCGAACCGACTACGAAAACGCCCGCTCTGGGCGCGCCGCTCGGGCCCCGTTCGCTGCTCGGCGGGAACCCGGCTTCCGACGCTCACTGCCTCCCGACACTCACTGCCTCCCGACACTTACCGATTGGGGGCGATCGCTAGGTCGTGGACTCGCTGGGCTTGGTATTTGTCCGGGCGCGGCGCATCTTCTCGCGATCCGGCTCCCGCAGCCGCCGCAGCCACGCACCGTGCCATTCCCAAGCGGCCTCGCAGGCCGGGCAGGTCAACACGACGGATCCGCCTGAGCAGACCTCGGCGGCAATCGCCGTGTGGTCGTACGGGCACTGGGAGAGCTCCACAGATCTTTTTCGGCGCTCCGAGCCGAGAGTTGACTCAACGAGGCCACCACAGGCCCCGCTTACGGACGATATGTCCGCCGACTTCGAGGGCGCGCAGGGCGGAACCGAGCCGGTCGGCCGGGAAGCCCACGCGTCGTTCGATCTCGTCGATCGTGGCGGGTTCGCCCGCCAGGGCCCGCAGCACGGCCCGCTGGTCGGGGTCGACGGGTGGTGGCGCAGCCGACCAACCGCCAACGGCTGTTCCCCCGCGGCCGATGGCGAACAGCACGTCGGCCGGATCGAGGAGTGGTTTCGCGCCGTCGAGTAGGAGCGCGTTGCAGCCGGCCGCGGCCGGATTGCGACGCGAACCCGGCAGCGCATAGACGTCGCGGCCGAAGCGCGCGCCGTCGTTCGCGGTGATCCGAGCGCCGCCGCTGCATGTCGCTTCCACGACGACGACGGGCCAGGGCGGGCTTCGGCGCTCGCAATAACAGCGCCCGAGCGGGCAATCGGTACGCGCTCGCGATAGCAAGCAGGCGCGGCTGTCGAGCCGAATAGCGCGCCACCTACCCGGCGGTATGGGGCACCTCGGTTGGAACCTCGAATGTGGCGGGAGTGCCTCGAGCCTCGAGCAGTGGCGGTTCGGGTCGCGGTGCCGACGCGACCGCGCGTTGACCATCGTCGTCAGCTGACGCCTCACGTTGGGCGACACGGCTCGATTGGCTGCGTTGTGCTCGGTGCCCTTCGAACGTCGTGGAACGTCTCGACTCAAGTAACGGCTGCGTCGTCATTGGCGGGTTCGACGCCGGTCTTGCCGAAGGTCACTGCGCCATTCGGCATACTCGACTTCGCCGGCCATGGCACCCACGAAATCAACGATGCACCGACCGTGAGCACCGCCACGGCTTTGCACAGCCAATCGTGGCTGCCGAAACAGCGCGTCTGCGCAGGACGAGTGTTTCAAATGATCTTGGCGAGACCACCGAGACCCGATTATTTGGGGAGCCCGGCATCGGTCTGACGCCGGGCTCCCCGAGAATTCTCTAGTAGCTGATTCGCCCGTTGATCGTGTTGGTGTCGCTGCTCGTGATGGTTGTCCCGACGATCGAAACAATTGTGCTCGTGGCGGCGATCGTGAACGTCCCGCTGGCGTCAACGAAGCGACCGGTGCCGCCGGTGGCCGTGAAGACGCCCGAGCTGTTACCGGTGGACAACGTCCCGGTCACCGTGAAGGTCGAGAACAACTTGTCGCCATTCGCAGCCACTTCGGTGTCTGTCCCCACAAGGCTGAACGTGTCCGGACCCGTGAGGGTGAACGTGCCGTCGTTGTGGAAGGTGGTCGTCCCGAAGTGGGACAACTGACTGGTCCCGTTACCGGTGAACGTCCCCGTGGCGAGGTTGATTGTCGAGGTCGATGCGCTCGTGCCTGTCACTGGTCGATTGGTACCTTTGGCGGCCCCGAACGCGACGCCTGTACTCAGCGCTGCGATCAAGCCGACCAAGGCAACAAGAGAGATGACTTTGCGCATGACGATGATCCCGTCCGTTGTGGGTACCGCACTTGCAGGTCGTTTCATGTTCGTCTCCTTCTGCGACGACCCCGACTGTCGGGGTTCGGCGTTCATGACGTCGGTCCGGTGTAGAAGTACGGGTCGAGTACACGCACCTCGGTGATGGAGTCGACTGGTAATCCGTTGGCGGTCGCGGCCCGTTGGATCGAGTCGGGGCTCGGACCGTCGTAGACGCAATACGTCTTCGCTGTGTCGACGCTGACGTAGGAAGTCACCCAGGTGACGGCCTCCTCGGCGTTGTTTTCGATCACGGCGAGGCACGACATGGCCCCTTCGTGCGTGGTCGGGATCGCCAGACCGTCGGGGAACGTTCGTTGGACGACGAAACGTGGCATGGTCACCTCCGTTGTTCGGCGCGTGGTGTCGCGTCCAGCGATGAGCGAACCACTCGTCGGTCGGGCCCCGGTCGGGGCCGGGTCGAGCGGCGGTCGAGGCGAACCTCGTAACGTTGGGTTCGTGCGTGTCAGCCTGCTCGGGCCGTTCAGGGTCGAGGGCGGGTCGGGCGAGGTCGTCTTGGGCGCCGCGAAGGAGCGGTCGCAGCTCGCTGCCCTCGCGTTGAGTCCCGGTTTGGTCGTGGGTACCGACGCGCTCATCGATGCGCTGTGGGGAGGTGCCCCTCCGGCCAGCGCCCGCAAGACGCTCCAGACCTACGTATCGAATATTCGTCGGGCGTTGGGCTCCGACGTTGTCGCCACAGAGGCATCCGGCTATGTGCTGCGCGTCGCGGTCGACGACGTCGATGTCGGCCGGTTCCGGCGCCTGGTTCGCGAGGGCGACGATGCGCTCAGGAAGGGATCGACACCGCGGGCACGCGAGAAGCTGGGTGAGGCGGTGGTGCTATGGCGGGGCGACCCCTTCGCGGGCGTCGGGTCGCACACCGGCCTTGCCGCTGAGGCGGTGCGCCTGCGGGAGGAGTACCTGACCGCGCTTGAGGCACGCCTAGCGGCTGATCTTGCTGCTGGTTGCCATGCAGAGCTCGTGGGAGAGCTCGAGGCGTTGGTGCGCGAGCATCCGTTCCGCGAACGGCTGTGGGGGCATCTCATCGTCGCGTTGTACGGAAGCGGTCGTCAGGCCGACGCTCTCGCCGCCTATCAGCGCGCGCGACGGCTGCTACGTGACGAGCTGGGTCTGGAACCGGGCGGAGAGCTCCGGCGTCTCGAGCAAGCCGTGCTCGGCCAGGACTTATCCCTCGACGGACTTTCCCACGATCGTGCATCCACAGGCCCTGAACCGCCATTGCTTCGGTCGCCGGTCCGCTACGCAGTCGGCCGAGACGGCGTGCACGTCGCGTACCAGATCGTGGGGGACGGACCGATCGACGTGCTCGCTATCCCCGGCTTCGTCTCGCACCTCGACATGTGGTGGGACGCTCCCACCGATCGACTCGTCCGACGGCTGGCGTCATTCAGCCGGCTCATCCTGTTCGACAAGCGGGGCATGGGTCTTTCCGACCGCCCGGCGAACATCGACGTGGAGCAGTGGGTCGAGGACTCGCGCAGCGTGCTCGACGCCGCAGGCTCGCAGCAGGCCGTGATCCTCGGGATCTCGGCCGGGGCATCCACCGCGATGCTGTTCGCGGCCGGGCACCCCGAGCGGACGCGGGCACTGATCCTGTACGGCGGTTCCGCCCGATTCCTCAACGGCGACGGCTACGACCTCGGCTTCGACCGCGCCGTCGTCGAATCATTCATCTCAGAATGGGAGGCCAACTGGGGGACCGACTTCGGCATCTCCCTGCTCGCGCCGAGCCGCGCCAATGACCCAATCGCGCTCGAGTACTGGGCTCGCTGCCAAACGACCTCCGCGAGCCCCAGCGCGGCGGCCGCCTTCTTGCGCGCGCTGGCGGAGATCGACGTACGACACGCACTTCCCACGATCACTGCCCCGACGCTCATCGTGCACGCCGCGCGGGATCAGAACGTCCCTGTGGAAGCTGCCCGGCTGAGCAGAGATCTGATCCCCGGCGCCACCCTTGTCGAACTGGACAGCGACATCCACCTGATCTGGCTTTCCGACGTGATCGACGACATCACAAATGAGATCGAAACATTCATTGCGCAAACCGTTTGATCGAATTCTCGCAACCATCCTCGCCGTCGCCCCACAACAACCTGCCAAGCGCCGCGACGCCGCGATCGACACCATCATCGAACGCTGCCACGGCCGCCCGCTTCGGGAACTCGGCCTGGCGGCCTTCGACGGTCCCGCCCGGGCCATCCGCTGCGCACTCACGCTCATCTCCGAGACCACAAACCACGAACCGAAGCTCGGAGTGGCCGTCCACAGCGGTGAGTGCCAACTGACCGACGACGGCGCCCGTGGCATCGCACTGGACATCGCAACGCAGCTCGCTGCCCGCACCGAACCCGGCCAGGTGCTCGTATCACAAACCATAAGAGACCTGGTCGTCGGCTCCACGATCCAGCTCCAGTCACAAGGCCGGCGTTCCTTCCAAGGCGTTACCGGCGAATGGGACGTATTCGCCGTCCTCTCGGCAGATCCGTAATCGCTCTTCGCTACGACCGACCGGGCACGTCCGCCGACGAAGCCCGCTCGGTGTACCCGCCACCGACCGAGGGTCGCGCGTGCGCGCCGAACCGCAGGCGGACGTGCGGCCAAACCTGTGGCCCCGGACGTGCCACTCGTGGTCGCACCAACTGACACTCGCGCATCGACGTGCGCTCGCTAATAGGTGCTGATCACCTGGGTAAACGCGCGCCCCTAACGCGCGCCCTTCAAGTCCGCGAAGACATCCCCGAAGTGCCGGTAGAGGACGCTCGCGAACGCGAGCAGGAACCTGTCCAGCGAGGCAGGTTGCACGCACCGAACTGCCGATCTGGGCTCGGGAGTACAGCGGTGAAAGTGCGGCGCGACATCCGTCGCGGCACCTCGCTGGCGCGGTTATTAGCGCGTGGCTTCCACGACGACGACGGGCCAGGGCGGGCTTCGGCGCTCGCAATAACAGCGCCCGAGGAGGCTGTCGCACGAATCTTGACTATCGCGCCTGGCTTTGGCGCGCGATGTGATCATGGATCATGGCCTACAACTTCGTGGCGGGCGATCGCGATCAGTTGTTGTTGATGCCGCCGTCGTTGGCGG
>JBBQTI010000005.1:0-124861 GCA_038213435.1 Acidimicrobiia bacterium | reverse complement strand
CGCTGGAGAAAATGAGGCGAGCGCCCGGCGGGGCGAGGTCGAGCACCGCCTGAGCCGTTTGGCGGGAGTACCCGTGGACACCTCGCGGCACGAGCACGGTGATCACACCGTCGCACCCGGCTACCGCTTGCTCGATGACCTTGCGGTCGTCCGTCGCCCCGGGTACGACGGTTATGCGGCCCGCGAACTCGTCGAGTTTCGGGACGCTCTGTTCACGGCATACGCCGACCACCTCATAGCCGCGGTCGAGCGCGTGCTGCACGATGTACTTTCCGGTCTTCCCCGAGGCCCCGACGACGCAGACCTTCATCGCACAGTGCCTCCGGTTCGCCAGCCGCTATGTGGGAAGCACGCTAACGACAACGGGCCCTCGTGGTCGACGAGGTTTCTTGGCTGTCCGTGCGGCATTCCCCGGAACGGCGAGCCCTTTGACGGCGACGAGGTATCCAAAGGCCTAGAGCACCGACATGAGGAGGAGTCCCACTCGCGCAGTGGTGCTGGCCTTGCGAATCGTCGAGTCGGATCAGGTCTACGGGTGCGGTTCCGTGTTCGTCGTCGACGATGGCCTCCCTCGCCGTCCCCCGGTCGTCACTCGCCTCGTGTCGGTCGGGCGGCTGTGCGCTTCCGTTGTCATGATGCGTCGATCTGATGGGAGGCGAACCCTTTGGCGAAGAGCCAGATCGGGAGGATCAGCTCGAAGAGGCCGCCCGGGACCAACGCGACCGTCCCGGCGCCCTGTGTCACGCTGAACATGGCCAGGATGCTTCCCACGAGGAAGACCGGATAGCCGATGACACCGAGCATGGATAGGTTCCTCGGCACGATCCGCGACGTGAGCAAGGCAGACGAAAGGACGAGGCCGGCGGCACCGGAGAGGGCGTAGACGGGTAGCACGTATGCGTCCCAGCGAGTTTGGCTTGTCAGGAAGTACACGCCTATTGCCACGACCGTGAGGCACTCCGCCGCCCTCAGGACGAGGTAGGCCTGTGAGCGAATCGGTGTGCGTGGCGCCAGGATATGGCGCATAACCAGACCGTTCGCAGCGTCGGCCAGGCCATGGCAGCCCACAAGGAGCACGCCCGCGGTGAGGGTGCTGTTGTGCGAGGACGCGTTCGAGAAGAACGAGTGGATGCGCGCGCTACCGATGGCGAAGGTGAACGTGGCGGCGAGGAAGAGCAGTCCAACAAGAACGGCTGTCTTCCTGGTTGATGTCGTGACCGGTCCAGTCGGCATGGTCGGTGCCGTCGCCGAGGACTTGGCGGTCCCTGGCGCCGTTGGCTGGTCGAGCGTCGCTGTCCTCATGGTCGCTCCTTAGCTTGTTGGCTTACGTCGTAAGTTCAGCGTAGGCTTACAGTGTAAGGAAGTAGTCAAGAGTGTTGACCTGGAAGGAAGTAGATGGCACCGAAGACCAAGCCAGCCACGAAGCCCCGGAGTCCTTTGGGCAGGGAAAGGGTGCTGCTGGCGGCGGTCGCCCTCGCCGACGAGCACGGGATCGCATCGCTGAGCATGCGCAGGCTCGGCGATGTCCTCGGGGTGGAGGCGATGTCGCTGTACAACCACGTGGCCAACAAGGACGAGCTCCTCGACTGGATGGTCGACCTGGTCTTCAGCGAGATCGACCTGCCGGTGGGCGGAGCCGACTGGAAGACGGCGATGCGTGAGCGGGCGCAGTCCGCCCGCCAGGCGCTGGGGCGCCATCCGTGGGCGATCGTCCTGATGTCGACCCGGACCTCACCGGGCCCGGCGACGCTGCGCCACCACGATGCGGTTATCGGGACCCTCCGGGCGGCAGGCTTCTCGGTCGCGCTGACGGCCCACGCGTTCTCCGCCCTCGACAGCTACATCTACGGGTTCGCGTTACAGGAGGCCACCTTGCCCTTGGGCGACACCGAGGAGGAGACGGCCGAGGTGGCTCAGATGATGATGGCGCGGGTCCCCGCCGACGAGTACCCCCACCTCACCGAGTTCACCGTCGAGCACATCCTCCAGCCGGGCTATGACTACGGCGACGAGTTCGGGTTCGGGCTCGACCTGATCCTCGATGGGCTCGAGAAGACCCGGGAAGCGGCCTGAATGTTACGCGTGGCGAGAGACTCGGACGTACATAACTGCCAGTGAGACTGGGTTCGCCGTTGTTCGCGGTTCTCGGCTCGGGTTGGGTCGGTGTCGTCGATGGCGGTGGGCGCCGTTTGATCTGACCTGTCGAAGTACTTGTTTGCTTGGAGTGCGTGTCGATCGGATGGTGCTGGAATTGGGCACGCCCCGTTCCGGAGGGTGACCGAGCCGGCTGTTAGCGCAGCCTGCTCGACACGGTCTCCTTCCCGGGACGTGCGTGCCGCCCCTCAACCGTTGAAGACAGAAGGGATGGCAATGAACATCGTAGATTCGTCGCGCCCGAACGTGGGTGGAGTCGACACGCACCTCGACAACCACGTCTGCGCTGCGCTCGACGCGAACGGTGGCGTGCTGGGCGTCGAGTCGTTCCCGGCGACCACCGCCGGGTTCGTTGCGCTGCACGCGTGGTTGCGCGCGTTGGGTCCGATCGCCCGCGTGGGTGTGGAGGGCACCGGCGCGTATGGCGCGGGCCTTTCCCGCTATCTGCGATCGTGTGGGCTGGTCGTGATCGAGGTTGATCGCACGAACCGGCAGGTCCGCCGTATGTTCGGCAAGTCGGATCCGGTCGACGCGATCGAAGCGGCCCGGGCCGCGTTGTCGGGCCGGGCGTCGGGCATCGCGAAGTCCGCCGACGGGAACGTGGAAGCGATCCGGGCGCTGCTGATCGCGCAACGTTCCGGTCGACAAGCCCGCGCCCGCTGCTTGAACCAGATCCGCCACCTCGGCTTCACGAGCCCTGATGCGCTGCGGGAACAGTTCCGTGACGTTCCCAAAGCGCACCTCGCCCGCCAAGCCGCCGCGCTCCGTCCCCGACCCGGCGGTGAGCCGGTGTTGCATGCGACGAAACTCGCGATGCGGACCCTCGGCCGCCGCTGCCTCGCGATCGACGACGACATGCACGAACTCGAGGTCGTCCTCGCCGAGCTCGTCACGGTCACCGCACCGGCGCTGCTCGCGTGTCACGGCGTTGGTGTCGATACCGCCGCGATCTTGTTGGTCGCCGCGGGCGACAACCCCGAACGGATCCGCAACGAAGCCGCGTGGGCGCACCTGTGCGGCGTCGCACCACTGCCCGTATCGTCCGGCAAACACCACCGGCACCGACTCAGCCGGGCCGGGAACCGCCAAGCGAACCATGCGCTGTGGCGGATCGTGTTCACCCGCATGGGCAGCGACCGCCGCACCCGCGCCTACGTCGAACGACGCACCGAAGAAGGCCTCACCAAACGCGAGATCATGCGCGTCCTGAAACGCTACGTCGCTCGCGAGACCTACCAACTGCTCCCGCGCAGCTGATCAAGTTCTGGGATGGCGGCCTGACCCAATATCTGCCCGACACCGACATCGGTTGTCCTTCGATCGATACGTCGGCCGCCATCCCAACCAACCGCCGACACCGCGTGGCCTGATAAGAGCTCGCCCTCACCCGAGTGGCCCATCACTGGTCTGCCAGCACCGTCGGAAGCCCCTTGACAAACATAGGAGCATCGTTCTGCATCGGCTCGTCCTCAGCGCAGCGGCGCCGTTCAGTCCACCGACCGCGCCGCCAGGGCGAACGCGACAACCCACCCTATGAGCGTCCAGCCGAGCAGAAAGTTGATGACGATCACGGAACCGACGTTCCGAACGCCGCGGCGGACGGCCACGATGGATGGCAAGAAGCACAGCCCGAGCAGGAGCAGCAACAGGAAGAGCGCAGTCATCGCGCTCTCAACAGCGGCCGCCACCACGTTCGCAGCGTAACGACAGTTTCGATCTCACGCTGGGGACGTTCGCCCCATAACTCGCGATCTTTCGCTCGACGGCGACGTGCATCTTCGATTCCGCACACGGACGAAGGTCTGGCGAGGGCCAAGCGGTTTGCACGTGGTTTGCAATCTGCGGATAGACCTCATCGGCTGACCAGCTCAGCTCTCGTTTGCGCTGGTCAAGTGGTACGCCCCCCGGGACTCGAACCCGGAACCTGCAGATTAAGAGTCTGATGCTCTAACCAATTGAGCTAGGGGCGCAAGGACCGCACATCGTACCCCGCGAGCCCGTACATTCTCGGAGGTGGACGTAGCGATCACCGGCGCGCGTGGCCTCTTGGGTTCGGCGCTCGCCGCGTCGCTTCGGGCCGACGGCCACCGGGTGCTGCAGTTCGCACGCGGCGGGATCAGCGGAGGCGACGAGATCGGTTGGGATCCGGATGCGGGCCGCATCGACGCGCCGGCGCTGGAAGGGGTCGACGCGGTCGTCCACCTCGCAGGTGAAGGCATCGGCGAGCGCCGGTGGACCGTCGAGCAGAAACGACGCATCCTCGAGAGCCGTACGAAGGGCACCGCGTTGCTCGCGGCCGCGGTGGCGAGCCGCGAGCGCAAGCCGCGCGTCCTCGTCTCGGCCTCGGCAGTCGGGTACTACGGAGACCGCGGTGACGAGGTGCTCACCGAGGACAGCCCACCCGGCGAGGGCTTCCTTGCGGGCGTCTGCAAAGCGTGGGAAGCCGAAACCCGCCCGGCGAGCGATGCGGGTGTTCGCACGGTCAACGTCCGTACCGGCATCGTGCTCGCGAGCCACGGCGGCGCGTTGCAAAAGATGCTCTTGCCGTTCCGGCTCGGTCTCGGCGGCCGGCAGGGTTCCGGCAAGCAGTGGATGAGCTGGATCGCGCTCGACGACGAGATCGCCGCGTTGCGCGCCGCGATCGTCGACGAGCGCGTGCGCGGTCCGGTCGACCTCACCGCGCCCAATCCGGTGACGAACGCCGAGTTCGCCCACGCGCTCGGCGTCGTTGTGCGACGCCCGACGTTGTTGCCCACGCCGATGTTGCCGCTGAAACTGCGCTACGGGAAAGAGCTCGTCGACTCGTTGTTGCTCGCAAGCCAGCGGGTACTGCCGGCTCGGCTCGTCGCCCTCGACTTCCCGTTCCGGTATCCCGTCCTGGTGCCCGCGCTCGAAGCGATTCTGCGCGGCCCCTGAGGGTGGCTGACGGGTCTCGAACCCGCGACCTTCGGCACCACAAGCCGACGCTCTAACCAACTGAGCTACAACCACCATGCGCGTCCCGGTCGAAGCGAGCCCGACCGGGGACCGTCATTGTAGAGGTCGGCGCCTCGACCCTTCC
Source organism: Acidimicrobiia bacterium (assembly GCA_038213435.1). Classification (GTDB taxonomy): domain Bacteria; phylum Actinomycetota; class Acidimicrobiia; order IMCC26256; family PALSA-610; genus PALSA-610. Next base: position 119,646 of record JBBQTI010000005.1, on the reverse strand, counting down.
GAGAATGTTCACCTGTCCGGTGCCCGGAGCCCGACGGACGACTTGTAGCGTCACGCCTTTCGCAGGCTCGGCGGAGGTTACCTTTGGACGCAACCGGGATCGGCCGGCACGCCGTTTGTGAGTTCTGGGGCGCATCGAACCTCGATTCCGTCGAGCGCGCCGAGCACGCGCTGCGCGCCGCCGCGGTGGCGGGCCAGGTCACGCTCATCGACGTGTTCGTGCACAGGTTCTCGCCCCACGGTGTCTCGGGTGTCGCGGTCATCGCCGAGAGCCACCTCGCGATCCACACCTGGCCGGAGCTCGGCTATGTGGCCGCCGACTTGTTCACGTGCGGCCAACACGTCGACATGGAAGCCATCATCGGCGTGCTGCGCGACTCCTTCGAGGCCGAGCAGGTCGACGTGCGCTTCCTGTGCCGGGGCGTGCGGCCCGAGCTCGCCGCGCGGCGGTTCGAGGAGTTCGAGCCGGGCAGCGCCTCGCACGCGTCGTACGACATGACCGTCGTGCTCGAGCAGAGGCGCACCGAATTCCAAGAAGTGGTGCTCTTCGAGTCGCCGAGGCTCGGTCGGGTGCTCGCGCTCGACGGCATCGTGCAGATGACCGACCTCGACACGTACGTCTACCACGAGATGCTGGCGCACCCCGCGCTGTTCTCGCACCCGAACCCACGTGATGTCGCCGTGGTCGGCGGAGGCGACGTGCACCTCGTCGCCGAGGTCTTGAAGCATCCGGGGATCGAGCGCGTCTATCTCCTCGAGCTCGACGAGGAGGTCGTGCAGGTCGCGCGCAAGCACTACGAGGTGGCGCGTCAGACGCTGGCCGACCCGCGCGTCGAGGTCAGGCCGAGCGACGCGTTCGAGTCGATCGCGGAGCTGCGCGGCGAGCTCGACGTGATCATGGTCGACCTCACCGACCCCATCGGCCCCGCGGCCCGGCTGTTCGAGGACGAGTTCTACGCACTTTGCGAGCAATCGCTGCGCGGCGACGGCATCGTCGTCGCCCAGACCGAGTCGATCCACTTCCACCCGGAAGTCGTGCGCAAATGCTTCACAACGCTCTCGAACCGTTTCCGTCACACCGAATTGTTGTGGGCCGCGATCGCCACCTATCCCGGCGCGTTCTGGACCTTCGGCATCGCGTCGAAGCAACTCGACCCGCGCGTCGTGCGGCGGCGCGCGGAGATCGAGACCCGCCTCTACGACATCGACGCGCACGAGTGGTTCTTCATCCCCGAACCGGTGCGGCAGCGCCTGCTGGGGATCTAAGCGGGCGGCGGCACGGCTTCGACGAATTCCAGCGCGGCGTCGATGCAGTCGAACTCGCTCGGGGTGCGGAAATGGTCGATGCCACGCAGAACGACGAGCTGCGCGTCGGGCAGGGCGTCGACCAGCGGCTCGGGCGGCCCGGCGAAATCGCGATCGCCGATGATGACCAGCGTCGGACACGTCACGCGGGCCGCGTCGTCCGGCGTGAAGGCGTCGGACGGACGGCGCAGGCACGCGGCGATCGCCCGCGGGTCGTTGCCCGCGCTGCGCGCGAGCTGCACGAACACTCGAGCCGAGATGTCGTCGGGCTCGATACCGCGCTCGAAGATCTCGGCGAGCGGCTGCGTGTCGTCGTTTCGGAACACGTTCTCGCCCGCGCCGATCAACACGAGACGGCCGAAGCGCTCGGGCGTGCGCGCCGCGATGCGCAACAGCAGCTGCGCGCCGAGTGAGAAGCCGATCGCATCGACGGTGTCGTCCGGTAGCGCGAGCTCGAGCGCCGCGTCGAGGTGCGCGTACTTGGCAGGGTCGTGCGGCGCGTCGGAGGTTCCGTGCCCGAGGAGGTCGACCGGAATCACCTTCCGGTGCGCGTCGTCGAGCAGGTCGACCCAACCCGTTGCGCGCCACCCATGCTCGAACGACGAGCCGAGTCCGTGCACGAGGACGACGGGCTGGATACGCATCTCGACAGCGTACGGTGCAGTTCGCGCGCCGGGCTCAGCCTTCGGCGGGAACGTCGCGCCACGGACGGGGTGCTTCCCCGTCGGCCTGGCGGACGAACTCGCGCAGGAACCAGCTCCAGAACGAGCGCATCTCCTCGGACGGTGAGAGCGAGAGCAACCCGCCGTTGCGGCAGTACTCGTCGGCTTCGAGGAGCAAGCGCGTGAGGTCGAGGGTGTCGCCTTTGATGCGCGTCGGAACCATCAGCTCGAGATCGACGTGGTCGACGTTGCGCCGCACGGCCGCGTCGAGCACTCCGTCGGCCGCCGGATTGAGTCCGGAATACCGCTCGTCGAGGAGCTTCGCGATGTCGAGCAGCCGTTTGGGAACGTCGGCCTGCTCGCCGCCTCCGAAGGTGATGATCGCGAACTCTCGCAGCAACGCTTCACGATGCTGATACGCCCGGCGGGCGACGCGCAACGGAAAGTTGACGAGCACCACCCGGCGCATTTCCTCGCCCTGCATCGCCCGGGAGTGTACCGGCGGTCCGGCGAAGCGTGTCCGGTCGGGTAGGGTGGCTGCTTACACCGCACCGCCGGGTCCGTCCGCTGACATCAGCGTGGACCGTAGCGAGCGTGAGATCGCTCCCCGGCGACTTCGCGAACATCGAACCTTTCGTGCGCGGTGCCGTTCGAATCAGGAGCACTGTGTCAATCAGCTTTGCCGATCTCGGCGTGTCCGCCGACCTCATAGACGCGCTCACCAAGCGTGGAATCACCGAGCCGTTCCCCATCCAGGCGGCGGCCATCCCCGACGCCCTCGCCGGGCGCGACATCTCGGGCCGGGCCCCGACCGGCTCGGGCAAGACGCTCGCGTTCGGTATCCCGATGATCGAGCGCGTGCCGCGTGCGCGCCGGCTGCGGCCGGGCGCGCTCGTCCTCGCGCCGACGCGCGAGCTGGCCGCGCAGATCCAACGCGAGCTGTTGCCGCTGGCGAAGACGCGCGGCCGTCGGGTCATCTCGGTCTACGGCGGTGTGGGCTACGAGGCACAGTGTCGTGAGCTGCGTCGTGGTGTCGACGTTCTGGTCGCGTGTCCCGGCCGTCTGATCGATCTCGTCGAGCGTCACGCCGTCGAGCTCGACGGTGTCGAGATCGTGGTGGTCGATGAGGCCGACCGTATGGCCGACATGGGCTTCCTGCCGCAGGTGCGCAAGCTGCTCGACCTCGTCTCGGAGAATCGTCAGACGTATCTCTTCTCGGCGACGCTCGACGGCGACATCGCCGCGCTCGCGCGTGAGTATCAGCACGACCCGGCGCGCCACGAGGTCGGCGAGATCGAGCCCGACCTCGACGCGTCGACGCACGCGTTCTGGCACATCGAGGCGACCGAACGCCCGCGCCACACCGCGACGTTGATCAACAAGCACGGCTCGACGATCGTGTTCTGCCGGACGCGTCACGGTGCCGATCGGCTCGTCAAACAACTGTCGGCCGCAGGCGTGTCGGCCGCGTCGATCCATGGTGGTCGCTCGCAGGGCCAGCGCGATCGCGCGCTGCAGTCGTTCAAACAAGGCAATGTCGACGCGCTCGTCGCGACCGATGTCGCGGCGCGCGGTATCCACGTCGACGGCGTCGCGTGCGTCGTGCACTTCGATCTTGCCGAGGACGCGAAGGCGTACCTGCACCGATCCGGTCGTACCGGGCGGGCGGGAGCATCCGGCGTCGTGGTGACGCTCGTGTCCGACGCGTTGGTCCGCGACGTTCGTCGCCTGCAGAAGGACATCGGACTCGTCGGCGCGCTCGAACGCATCGGTCGGGCGCCGGTGAAGCCGGAGCCCACGACTGCGCCGAGGCGAACGGACACGCGCCCGGCCCGGCATTCGACGCGGCGGCCCGAGACGGCCGCGCCGCGCCGCAACGGCTCGCGCGACCGCCGGCGCCAGAGACGCGGCTCAGCCGGCTGAGCGGGCCGAGGTTTGCACGAGGTCGCGTGAACTCCCGACCCTCTCGATCCGTAATCTCGAGGGATGCAAATGAAGATGCAAGCGCTCGGCCTCTCGGCGTTGATCACCCTCGCGGCCTGCGGATCGTCGAAGACGAGTGTCACGCCCGCCGCGCAGCCGTCGGTGCCGACCACGACGTCAGCACCAACGCCGACGACGAAGAAGACCGAAACGTCGTCGACTCCGGTGGTGATGACCGCGAACACGGCGAAGCTCGGCTCCGTGCTCGTCGACGGGAAAGGCATGACGCTCTATACATTGACGAACGGCGGGAAGCAGGTTCCCTGCACGGGTCAGTGCGCATCGTTTTGGCCACCCCTGCTGCTGCCGTCGGACATGATGACGGCGTTGGGCGCGTCGGGTGTGACCGGTCTGGGAACCGCCTCTGCCGACGGAGGCCGACAGGTCACCGAGAACGGCGCGCGGTTGTACCGCTTCTCGATCGACAAGGCGCCCGGCGATACCAACGGCGAGGGCATCTCGAGCTTCGGGGGCGTGTGGCACGTCGTCGAGGCGGGGACCAAGGCCGCTACGCCGCCGGTCGTCACCACCCCGCCAACAACTGCATACGGCGGTTACTAGTCCCTCGACGCCACGACTTCCTTGCCAACTGTTGGCAAGAATTGTCCCCGTGGGACAGCGGTTTCATTGCGAACTGTTGGCAAAAATTGTGCCTGTCGGACAGCGGTTTCCTTGCGAACTGTTGGCAAGAATTGTGCTGGGGACACGAACGACACGCGCACCCGGGTCAGGCGTCGGCGATCCAGTCGCCGGGGCCGCCGTGGAAGCCGGTGGTCGCGAGCAGACGCTCGCGGCCGGTGGTGTGGGAGCCGTCCCACATGGTGAGACGGAGCTCGGCGGGCACGTAGCTCTCGACGTGCGGCTCGAGCCGTAGCCACGCGAGAGGCGCGTCGCGTGTCGCCTCGCGGCCGGCGTCCGCGAGGTGTGCGCGCAGCCTGGCCTGCGTGTCGGCGTCGAGGTACTGCCAGAACACGGAGTGGAACACGACGAGCGCCGTACCGGGGTGCGGGTCGCGGAGCTGCGCCGGCAGCCAGTCGCGCACGTCGGCACGGTCGATCCTCACCGGAACGCGCGTTGCCTTCGCGATGGCGTCCCGGGCTCGGGTGAAGCGTTCGGCCGGCTCGGGCCACACGTACGAGAGCAGTGTCAGTGCGCCCTTCGGGCTGGTGGCGTCGATGGGATCGCGGTCGCACGCGCGCCGGTCCAAGATCTCGAGCGGCGCTGTGAATGGCGCGTGTGACCGGGCCATCGGTCGCCAGGTCGTGCGCAAGCTCCGTGCTCAACGCGCGGTAGAACGGACATCCGAGCGCGTCGAAACCGGTGCCCTGCAGGCGGATGGTCTCAGCCAGGTTCTCCCGCGTCACCGCCGCAGAGTTTCGCGCGCTCTGCGTCGCTACGACGGCCCGGTCGATGTTGGCACCGGCGTGCGCGTCACCCACCGCCGAACCAGGAGGATCGCGAGGCACTCGCTTGCATGCCGGTGGCCTGGCGGATGTAGAACTGTGCTGAATCGTTCGGGGGAGCGTCAATGAGACTCATGCGACACGCAATCGCCGCCGCGGGCCTTCTCGTCGTCGGGCCTGTGGCCCTCGTCGCGTGCTCGTCGTCGTCCAAACCGGCGAGTATCACCACGACAACCACCGCGGCGGACACGATCCGGATCGGACTGGAAGGGCCGCTGACCGGCAGCCAAAAGGAGACGGGCATCGGCATGCTCGACGGTGCGCGTATGGCCGCCACGCGCCTCAACGCCCGCGGCGGGGTCCTCGGCAAGCACGTCGAGATCGTCCCGATCGACGACCAGGCCGACCCGGTGGTCGCCGACAAGGCGGCCGAGGCGGCCATCGCATCCGGTCTCGACGGTGTGGTCGGACCGTATAACTCCGGCGCAGGTCTCGAGACGCTCCCGCGCTACCTCAAGGCGGGGCTGGTGCCGATCAGGCTTACATCGTCGGACGAAACCGCGGGGATGGGCTTGACCCTCCAACCGATGACGTCCCAGATCGCGCCGGTCGCCACGAACGCCGTATCGAAGTGGCTCGCTGCGAAGTCCGCCGCGATCATCTTCGACTCGACCCAGGCCTATACCAAGGTGGCGGCCGTGAAGATGAAGGAACTACTCACGACGGCGGGTGTACGCATCACCGCTTCGGAGGCGATCCAGCCCGGCGCGAAGACATACGCCTCGATCGTGGCAAAGGTGGCGGCGACCAAACCCGATCTGATCTACGTCGACACCTATTACCCCGAGGGAGGATTGATCGCCAAGGCGATATACGAGGCGAAGACGCCCGTGAAGTGTCTGGCCGATTACGGCGCGTACGACAACGGATTCATCGCGGCCGCCGGCTTGCCGGCCGCGCAAAGCTGTCCGGTCGTCGGCGTGCCCGCGCCCGGGGATTTTCCCGGCGCCGCGCCGCTCCTCAAGACGTTCGCCTCCTCGTATCCGAACGCGCCCAACGGTTGGGCGCCGTACGCGTACGACTCCGTCAACATCTTGGCGGATGCGGCCACGAACGCCCGCGGGTTTGCCGCCGAACCGCTGACCGCGGCACTCAAGGTGATTACGAACTGGAAGGGCTGGACGGGAACCGTCGTCGGCTTCGAAGCGACAACCGGCAACCGCACGCCGGCGTCGATAACGGTCGACCGCCCCGACGCCAAGGGCACCTTCCACGTCGACACCGCGTGGGCGGCCGCGACCCACTTCGCGTACTAGACCTATCCTCCCTACGAAGAGTGCCGGGCGCGAGACTCCGAACCATGGACGACATCTCATCCGCGGTCGTGTTCCGCTGGCTGGCTGCGGGTGATGCGGGCGACCTTGACGCCTTCGATGAGTTGCTCCATCCCGACGCGGTCATCCACGCGCCAGCCGGACTCTCCACAACGAGTGCCGACGAGGAGAAGGCGGTGTGGAGGGAGGGGCTGGCCGCCATGCCGGACATTCGCCACGACGTTCAAGAGGTGGTGGTGGACGGCGACGTGGAGATGGCTCGTGTCGTCGTCACCGGCACGCTCACGGCCAGCTTCGGTGGGGTCGAGGGCACAGGACGCAGCTTTCGGATCGATCAGGCTGTGATCACTCACCTCCGCGACGGCAAGGTGGTCGAGGCGTGGGAGATTGCCGACATCGCCGCCCTGAGAGCGCAGGTGGCCGACGGCTGACGCCTCACCCCGTAGTGATGTGGTGACTCGCTCATCGTGAGCCGCCCCGAGCCGCCAGTCGAACACCGGATCGCACGCTTCGTCGCGTACGCGTCGCACGCCTTGTCGACCGGCTGACTTGACAACGTTCGAGACTGACACTTACCTGAGGATCCTGTAAGGGCGCGGGCGAGGACGGCTGGATGCATCTCGATCTCTACAAGACCGCGGCCGGGCTGATCGTGGGATTCGTGATCGGACTCACGGGTATGGGCGGCGGAGCGCTCATGACGCCGGTGCTGGTCTTGGTGTTCGGGGTCAACCCCGGCACCGCGGTGTCCGCGGATGTCGTGACCTCGCTCGTGCTGAAACCGTTCGGCGGGAGCATCCACGTGAGGCGCCGGACGGTGAACTGGCGTCTGGTGCGATGGCTGATGATCGGGTCGGTCCCGAGCGCGTTTGTCGGCGCGTACCTGCTGGACGAAGTCATCGGTACGAGCAATCAGCACACGGTCAAGCAGATCCTGGGGTGGGTGCTCATCGTCGCCGCGGGCGCGATCCTCGCAAAGCTCGTGCTGCAAGCAGTGCGCAACGAAATGCGGGTCACAGAAATGATGGACTCGGCGCTGGTGCGTCCTGTCCCGACGCTCGTCGTCGGCGCGCTCGGCGGCCTCGTCGTCGGGATGACGTCGGTCGGATCGGGCTCGCTGATCATCGTGATGCTGATGCTGATGTACCCGAAGCTCTCGTCGAGAGAGATGGTCGGCACCGACCTCGTCCAGGCGATCCCCCTGGTCGGCGCGGCCGCGATCGGCCACTACCTGTTCGGCAGGCTCGACATCTCGATCATCAGCAGCGTGCTCCTCGGAGCGATACCGGCAGTCATGCTGGGCGCGCACTTCTCGTCCAAGGGCGCCGACCGCTACATCCGGCCCGTGCTCGTGGCGGTTCTCGTCATCTCTTCACTCGGACTGCTCGGGGTCTCGAACGGCTGGCTGCTCACGACCGCGATCGCAGCAATCGTGATCCTCATCGTCGTGTTCGCCCGCATGCGCCACAACGCGCAACGCGGCGTCGATGCCCCCGCACCTGCCGGCGTGGCGTGAGCTCGGCTCAGCCGGCTGAGTCTTCCTTGCCAACTGTTGGCAAGAATTGTGCCCGTCGGACAGCCGTTTTATTGCGAACTGTTGGCAACATCGACGGTGCCGGTTCGAAGCGCGCGCCCGGCAGGATTCGAACCTGCGACCCACGGCTTAGAAGGCCGTCGCTCTATCCAACTGAGCTACGGGCGCGGGGGACGGCGCGTATTTTGGCGCGCAATGCGCCGCGTCGGCCTCATGCGGAACGGATGGTAGGTCACGGGCCGGTTCGGCACGCTTGGCGGGCAGTTTGGAGCCGTGATGTGGCCCGGTCGGCGAGCGCGGGCGCGTCGAAGCGGCCGAAGCCCGGCGTTGGCTGGGTCAGGCTGCTTGTTGGAGCCGTTGTTGGTGTGCGAGGGCTGCTTTGGCGTTGTTGAGCAGGCCCGCGCAGATGAGCATGAACATGATCCGATGCCTGCCGACCGCGGGGGCACGTTTGTCCGTGAAGTGTTGTTTCAGGCTGCGGTTGATGGATTCGGCTCCGGGCCGCAGAACGTATAGCTGGTCGAACTCGCTGGTGTGGTCGGGGTCGTTGCCGAGGATCGGATCGAAGATCGTGATGGGCCGCAGGTGTTCGGCCCTGTTGTAGATGCCGTCGTGCTTCGAGCGGCTGAGCCGGACCGTGACCGTTGCGCCGCGCCGGGGCCTGGGGACGCGGGGGTCGTCGGGGATCTTGTAGTCGCCGTAGATGCGGTAGCCGCCGCTGCGGTTGGCGACGCGCCGGAGCCGGGTCTTGATGATCGGGATCCTCTGCTTTTTGCCTTCGGCGATCACCTCGATGTGGGGGTGCCCGAAGTAGGTGTAGAGCGCGAGTTCTTCGGTCGTGTCGTCCGGCAACGTGAAGAGGTGGCCGCTGCTGGACTTGCCATGTTCGTTTCGGGGCGGCGGGATCTTCTTTCCAGCTTTGGCCGCGGTCTTGTTGACTTTTACGATGTCAACGAGTCCGAGTTCGCGGGTCTTGTCGAAATGAGTGCCGTGCAGAGCCATGTCCCACTCGACGGCCTGTGCGCCGGGGAGGAGTCCCACCAGCGATTCGATGCTCTTCGTCGCTTGGGCGGCTTCGTCGTATCCGGTTTCGTGACGGATGTTGAACACGTCGAGAATGATGCGTTCGTTTTCAACGCGGGTGGGGCTCGCCGGTTGCCAGGCTTCGATGAGTCCAAACTTGATGCCGTACGCATCTTCGCCGTCGCCGGTCTTGAAGAAGTTCGCATCGGGGTCGAACTTCACGGTTTCGACTTCGCCGGTAGCCCGGTCGACTTGGCGGCGTGAAGGCGTGCCTTTGTAGTGGGGCCGGATGACGGTGCCGTCGCCAACGAGGGTGTTCTGGAGTGCCGGGTGGGTGACCGAGCCCTGGTGGGCGTCGAACATGCCCGCGGCGACGGCTTGTTGGGCAGCCTGCTCGCGGAAGGCCACGCGGAGTTGGTCAAGGATGTCGTCGCTGATGCCGTGCTTCTCGCGGAACCGCCAGAACTCCCGGCGTGAGATTGGCAGCGCGTCAGGCCGAAGTCCGCGGTACTCGGGGTAGCGCGCCGAGAGGGCGCGACGGACTGCCTGCCAGGTCGGTTGGTATCCGAGTTCGGCTTCGGCGTCGCGGTCGTTGCCGAGTTGGGTGTGCAGGATCCCGAAGATCAGATGCGCCGCGGGTGGCATGTCCGGTGGTCGGCCACGATCACCCGGTTGCCACTGCGGCAGTTCGGCGGCGACTTCGTGCAGCGGATCCCAGTTAGCGAGGAACCTCGCGAGATCACCGGCTGCCTTTCGTTTGGCCTCCTTGCTGTGCTCGCGTGGCTTGCGCTTCAGCGGGTAGTCGGACTTCGCCCGCCTGTTCCGTGCGTCCGCGAGAACGGAAACGCCACTAGATGGAGGTTGGCTCATTGGCCCCACCTCCACCCGATCATCTTCGCCGCCCGATCGAGGGATGTGACGCCGAGGAGTTGCGCGGCAGCTTCGATGTGGCCCGTCTCGTTGAAGCGTTCGCGGGCGCGCCACGCGGGTAGCGACGCGGGCGTGAGGTCCGGCTGGCGGATACCCGCGATCGTGAAGATCTCGATCATCGTCACGCCGACCGCGGACGCGGCCCGATCGAGACCACCGGCCCCGTCGTAGACCAAGGGCGCATCGGGATCGTGGTCGAGTACGTCGAGCCGGGCGGCGAGTTGTTCGCAACCCCAGTCCGACAACGGACCGAACCGGGCACCGCGGTCTTTCGTGCCGTGCAGCCACACGCGCCGAGCGGGCAGGTCTACATCCGCGACGTGCCCGCGTCCGATCTCGGCGGGCATCGCGGTTGCTTGGCCGAGCGCCCAAATCGTCGGGTTCCGGGTGTCGTCAAACGACATTCGCGACGCGTACCGGCCCAGGAGTTCTTCTTCGGTCGTCAACGCGCGGCGGCTGGTTCCGTTCTTTGGTGGGACTTTGATGTCGAGGGTCGGATCGGACTCCGCGAGACCGAGATGCCGAGCGGTCATGAACAGGGTGCGAACGGCGGTGCGCCGCCACGTCACCACCGATGGAGATGGTTCGCGGTAGTCGTCGCGGCGGTGACGACCGCGCACCGCGCCATACAGGAACGTGTGTGCGTGTTCGGGGGTCGTATCCCGCAACGACCCGACATCGAGGAGGTGCAGGGTGCTGACGAACTGGCCGATGTCGCGTTTGACCTTGACCGAGGACAGATCCGAAAACCCGAGCGCATCCAGATGCGACCCGACCAGTGCGAGCGCCTCTTGCAACGACGGATCGGTCACGATCGCCGACCACAACAGCACATCCGGCAGGCTGAGCAGTTCCCGCTCCGGGCTGATGCCGACCTTCGACCACGCCCACCCGATCTCGACACCAAGCGGGCCAAGCTCAGCGCGTGAGGTCGGTGGCAATGGCGGCTGAAACAGCCGAAGTTCATCAAAAAGTGACGCGTCGGCGTCACCCCGAAAGGCGCGCATGATCCTCGCTCCATAAGCATGAGGTGTCCTGAGGACGCCGCTCTCATGCTGCGTCGTCGCCAGGAGCGAGAAAATCTGAATGTAAATGAGCTAAACGAAAGCGGGCGGACAAACCACCAATTCCCGCAAAGCGGCTTTGAACAATAGTCCGATTTCCTGAAAAAGTCGAGGACCATTTGAGGCAACTCGTCCGACGACGATGCGACGGTCATTGCGGTCCGACGACGCTGAGATGGGTCGGCCACACGGTCATCTCGACGCCGTAGAACGCGAGGCGGGCCTGTTCGAGCAACGCGAGGGGCACCCGACCGAGCAGCAGCCGGTCGGGGTCATCGCCCTCACCGAGAACGAGCGCCTGCCACATCTCCCACGAAAGACGCGCCTTTCGCATCTCCCGCACCGCGAGCACCGCCTCGACCGCGGCGTCCGAGTCTGGCAACCGGCGCAGAATGGTGATCCCGCTGAGCAGGTCGTCGTACTCCTCCAACCACGCCCGCAGATGGGCGGGGAAGTCATCAGGGCGCGTGCGAACGCGCCGGGTACGGTCCGTCATGTCAGTTCCTCTCGGTAGGTGCTGGCCAGGCCCCGGGCAGTTACCGCTGCGCCGGGGCCACATGAATGCTGCGCACGATCCTGCGCAGCAGTGAGGATTGGATACTACAACTGCGCACGATCGTGCGCAACCCCTATGTGTCGCACGGCACGCGTACGCTCCGAAGGTGACGCAGAGATACGCGGCGAGCGAGCTAGTCGGCGTCGCCGAGGTCGCTGATCGGATCGGCGTCGGAACCAGCGTCGTTCACGATTGGCGACGACGGCATGGTGACTTCCCGGCCCCCGTCCTGCGCCTGAGAATGGGCTTCATCTGGCGGTGGTCCGACGTGGAAGCCTGGGCGCGGCGAACGGGACGGTTGCCTCGACTCTGAACTCCGGCCCCACCAGCCACGACCTCGAACGCGGTCTGTAAGACCTGGCGGATCATCGCGGTCATAGCCGGTCGTCGCCGATCAGCTCAATGCACTCCTTGCGCCCTATTGGCGGCGCGCTTGAGCGTGTTCTTGACGGTGCGCGGGCGGCGTGCTACCCAGCGGTGGATCTTTTTTGGGGGAGGACTGGTATGCGGCGTGTCGGCTTGGCGTCGGTGTTGGTGTTGATCGTGGCCGGGCTGGTGGGGGCGACGGTACCGGCGGGTGCGGTGGCGCACCGGGCGGGTTCCCGCACAGTGAAGCCCGCGATCTCAGCCGGCGGCTCGCATTCGTGTGGGTTGTTGGCGAATGGCACCGTGAAGTGTTGGGGCCTCAATGGTTCGGGGCAGTTGGGCAACGGTTCGACCACGAACGCGTCGACGCCGGTGGTGGTAAGCGGCCTCACTGGCGCGGTCGCGATCGCTGCCGGCGGCTCGCATTCGTGTGCGTTGTTGGCGAACGGCACCGCCAAATGTTGGGGCCTCAATGGTTCGGGGCAGTTGGGCAACGGCACGACCACGAACGCGTCGACGCCGGTGGTGGTGAGCGGCCTGACGGGCGCGGCCGCGATCTCGGCAGGGAATGCCCATTCGTGTGCGGTGTTGGCGAACGGCACCGCCAAGTGTTGGGGCAACAACGGTTCGGGGCAGTTGGGCAACGGTTCGACCACGAACGCGTCGACACCGGTGGTCGTAAGTGGTCTGACCAGCGCGGTCGCGATCGCTGCCGGCGGCTCGCATTCGTGTGCGTTGTTAGCGAACGGCACCGCCAAGTGCTGGGGCTTCAACCTCCTTGGCGAGTTGGGGAATGGCACGACCACGAACTCATCGACACCGGTGGTGGTGAGCGGCCTGACCAGCGCAATCGCCATCTCGGCGGGCACCTACCATTCGTGTGCAGTGTTGGCCAACGGCACCGCAAAGTGCTGGGGCCTCAACGGCTCGGGCCAGTTGGGGAACGGCACCACCACCAACGCTTCCACGCCGGTGGTCGTGAGCGGCCTAACCAACGCGGTCGCGATCTCCGCGGGCGGCTCGCATTCGTGCGGGTTGTTGGCGAACGGCACCGCCAAGTGCTGGGGCCTCAACGGCTCGGGGCAGCTCGGCAACGGCACCACCACAAACGCGTCGACGCCGGTGGTCGTGAGCGGCCTCACTGGCGCGGTCGCGATCTCCGCCGGCGGCTCGCATTCGTGCACGTTGTTAGCGAACGGCACCGCCAAATGTTGGGGCAAGAACAGCTCCGGGCAGCTCGGCAATGGCACCACCACCAACGCGTCGACACCGGTAGTGGTGAGCGGCCTCAGCTCCGGTACCGCCGCGGTCGCGATCACCGCAGGCGACTTCCATTCGTGTGCGTTGTTGGCGAACGGCACCGCCAAATGTTGGGGCAACAACTACTATGGCCAGCTCGGGAACGGCACCACCACCAGCTCGTCGACGCCGGTGGTGGTGAGCGGCCTGGCCACCGCGGTCGCCATCTCTGCGGGCGAATTCCATTCGTGTGCGTTGTTGGCCAACGGCACCGCCAAATGTTGGGGCTACAACGCCGATGGCCGGTTGGGCAACGGCACCACCACCGACTCGTCGACGCCGGTAGTGGTGAGCGGCCTGGCCAACGCGGTCGCGATCTCTGCGGGAACAGGCCTAGCCCAGGGCCTCGCTGTGGGCGACTCCCATTCGTGTGCGTTGTTGGCCAACGGCACCGCCAAATGTTGGGGCTACAACGCTTATGGCGAGATGGGCAACGGCACCACCACCAGCTCGTCGACGCCGGTAGTGGTGAGCGGCCTGGCCAACGCAGTCGCGATCGCGGCGGGCGACAACCATTCGTGTGCGGTGTTGGCCAACGGCACCGCCAAATGCTGGGGCCACAACGCCTATGGCGCGCTGGGGAACGGCACCACCACCGACTCGTCCACGCCGGTGGTGGTGAGCGGCCTGGCCAACGCGGTCGCGATCGCTGTGAATGGCTTCCATTCGTGTGCGGTGTTGGCGAACGGCACCGCCAAATGCTGGGGCTACAACGGCAACGGCCAGTTGGGGGACGGCACCACCACTAGCTCGGCGACGCCGGTAGCGGTACTCGGCCTCTAGATGTCGTAACTTCGGCAGGTCGTTGACGCGGCGACGCCGCTCAGGGCTTCGGCCGCGGAGCCGCCGCTCAGCTGGCAGCGCGCGCGCGTGAGAAAACCCGTTCGTGCTCCGGGCGCGGGGAGCGCCCTCACGGCGGACAAGACGTATACGTGCACCGTGAAGGGCGCAATAGCCGGGGTACCGGACTGGCCTCGACCTCATCAGCACCAACATCTGCCTTAGCCAGCACATCCCGCCGACGATCGAGTCCCTCCGCCCGTCGACTCGGCGTCTGGTCCGCGCGTTCCGGATTTGGCGAAAACGCGTTCCGTCGACCACACGGCGGTCGGCCATAACCCAGCCCGGAGGCCGGTCGAGGGAGTTTCGCGCCGTCCCCACGGGCGCGCGGGCGCGGGGCATTGATGGTAGGCGACTCGGCGGTCGGGCGGGCTCGACGGGTCGTGGCGCTCAGCCGCAAAGCCGGTTGTTCGACGGAGTAGGCGTGACTCGCAGCCTCAGAGGCCCGGCCGACGCGACCAGCGTCACCGACGCCGAACCCTTGAACGGATCGCTGAACGCAACGGGACGCGATGGCACGCCCCCGGGCGGGAGGTAGACGACGGTCGCGGTTCCGCGCGCCAGCGTGATCGATTCGCCCTTCTGAAGCACGCGCTCCGTCGGTCCGCGTAATGCGATGCAAGGGTCGACTCGAGCGTCGGTCGACGTTGTGAGCGCCAATTTCAGCGTCACCGTGGCAACATCACCACGCGTGGCGGAGCGCGGCGCGGGCACGCGACCGGACCGAACGCCGTCGATCAACCATCCGAGCGTGAGCCCCGGAGCGTTGAAGTGATCGGGCTCGACCGAGCGGGGCAGTTGGGCGGCTAGCGGCACCCGAGGAGCGATCAGGATCCGCTCTCTGACACCGGCGAGTGCCTTGTAGCTGTGTCGGAAGTCGACGAACTCGTGGAGGTTGCCGGGTAGCCCGATGATCGGAAGTATGAGCACGATCGCGGCGAGCACCCGCCAACGTCGGATGATCGCGTCGGCCGCGAGCGCGATCGCGGGCAGGGCCATTGCCGCAACGAGATACACGTATCGACCCTCGCGCGCGTATTCGGGCCCGCCGTTGAAAAAAAAGGTGAGATGCCCGGCACGCCCAGTCGCGATGGTCGCGAGAAAGACCACCGCGCCGCAGAGCAATGCGACGGGGACGGCGGCACGCCGGCGAAACGAGTCGCGACCCAGCTGCACGAAGGCCATCGGCAAGCCGACGAGCAACACCAGCGCGAGCGCGAGCCCGACGCCCGGGAGTTGGCCCAACCCCGAGAACGCGGCTCGAAGCCCCACCGCGATGAATCGGACGATCTCCGAGCCGGTCGGGTGCTGGAGCGGTAGGTGTTGGGTCTGGTGTCTCCCGATGATGGCGAGCCACATCAGATACGCGGCTCCGAGTGGTGCGGTGTGCAGCACCGCAACGCGCCAGCCGCGCCGTATCAGCACGGCGAGTCCCACGACAATGACCATGGTCACCGCAATGCCCGAGAACAACAGGCCGACGAATCCCGCGAGAAGGCCGAGCCAGTCGCGTCGACCGACCGGCCCGTCGTGATCCGCGAGCAGCAGATGCATCAAGCCGAATACCAGCGAGCCGGTGAAGGCGATCAAGAATGCGAACAGGATGTCGTCGGCGCCCGTCCCGAAGAACACGAACGCTCCCGCGAAGATCGTCGCCACCCACGGCGCGACTCGTGCCCGACGCATTACAACGAGCAACAACGTGGCGGCCGCAAGGTGAAAAAGGATGCTGAGAAGCTGGTACGGAACGTAGGTCCGAATACCGAACAGTTGCCAAAGCAGGCGAAAGGCGAGGATCGGAAGCGTCAGCCAATGCTGGAAGTGGGGACGAAAGAGATCACCGAGGTCGCCACCCGTTCTCTGAGAGAGGAGGTCCCACTCGTCGAAAACGAACCATCCTCCTCGGCCGAACCACAGCAACACCGGAAGTGCCGTCGTCACGAGAGCGCCGAAGAACACGAGCGGTGCACGGTCACCGCCGACGAGACTGCGCGCGTGCGTGGTCGACCCGTCTACGGACACGGCGAGAGAGTAATTCCTAGGAAGCCGTCGACCGACTACCGACGCATAGGAGTGACTGTCCGAAGCGTGGCATGCGACGGGCCTCGATCCGTCTCAGCGGCGGAACGATCAGCCGGTCGTAGAGTCGGACCGACCAGTTCTGAGTGGGAATCTGGTTGAGGCGACGTGCGAACAACCACCACGCAATCGCGCCGACCATGTTCACGTAACGTGCGTCGACGATCGCGTATCCGGCGCGGTCGAGCGCGGCGATGAGGCGCGTGCGGCGATACCTCCGTCGGTGGCCCACGCGACGATCGAACTCCGAGTACAGGCCCTCGAACGCCGGGACGAAGATGCAGATTCGTCCGCCGGGTTCGAGCAGACCGCGAAGCCTTCGGAGGACTTCGACGTCGTCGTCGAGGTGTTCGAGCACATTGACGAGAATGATCGAGTCGTACCGCACATCGCTCGGCATGTCGTCGAGGTCGGATTGGAGGATCCGGACGTTCGGGCATTCCGCGAAGCGTTCGTGGAGCCGCTTCACGCAAGAGGTGGAGAGGTCGGTCGCCGTTACCGTGCGGCCGTGCTGCACGTGTTCGGTCAACGAGCCATGACCGGCGCCGATCTCGAGGACCCGATGTCCGAGGTGACCCTCGATCAGCCGATAGATCCACTCCGTGTAGTTGTCCGCATCCTCGAGCGACGAGAGCACGTCGGCGAGCTCCGAGTCGGCATCCTCGAACGACGCGGGCGACTCTTGCCGATCGGGCACTCGATCGAGATGCGCGCGCACACGCGCCCACCCTTCCGAGTAACGAATGATGGCGTAGAGCGCGCGCGCGACGTCTCGCCCCCCGATCTTCTTTCCCTCCGCGTAAGTGCGCCCGGCATACGAGATACTCACCTCCCAAACGCGCCATCCCGCGGCCGCGACCTTCGCGGTGATCTCCGGCTCGATGCCGAACCGATCCTCTTCCAGATCGAGCGATTGGACGACCTCACGACGGAAGGCCTTGTAGCAGGTTTCGATGTCGCTCAGGTTGAGGTTCGTGAGCACATTCGAAGCAAGCGTGAGCATCTTGTTTCCGACGGAATGCCAGAAGTACAAGACCCGGCGCGGACGCCCATACGCGAAGCGGGAGCCATAGACGACATCAGCCGCTCCATCGAGAAGCGGGCCGAGCAGCAGCGCGAAGTCCGCTGGGTCGTACTCCAGATCCGCGTCCTGGACGACAACGTAAGGGGAGGTGACTTCCGCGAAACCCCGACGCACCGCCGCACCCTTGCCGAGATTCACCGGCTGGCACAGAAGACGCACCCGCGGGTCATCGAACGCGCGAACGTTCTGCACGCTTCCATCCGACGAATCGTCATCGACGACGATGACCTCGTTGACATACGGGGAGGCGAGCACCCGACTGATCACGGTCGAAATCGTCGCTTCTTCGTTGAAACATGGCATCACAACAGAAAGGCAGGGTTGGATGGTCGCTCCCTGACTGGGGTCGTCGCCGGTGCTCATGAGACGAAGAGCCTCGAGTCGCGAATCATCCATGCTGCCCGGTCGAAGAACGACGCGTCACCCGCTGACACGTCCGGTGGTGGCCCTCGTCGGCAGCGTATCGCGCAGACCGCGAACAGCCGGCGAGGGCGGGAGAACCGCGTTCTTCGGCGCGTTGATGCGCCCGCGCCGCTCGTGGACATAGTGGTGAAGCGAGCGCGCGCAGCCCACTTTCTGACGGTTTGTTGCGTCCCGGTCTGCGGCCGCTTTTCGATTCGGGTGCCTGCGGCGCGATACTTCAATGTCCAGGGGCCCCGCGATCATCTCCGAGGATGCGGAATGGGGGGTATGGCAACACACCGGTGCGCGGCGATGCGAGTCATCGCCTGCGCGTTCGCGCTGTGCCTGATGCTCGTGCCGCAGATGCCGGCCGCGTCCGCCGCAACCGCGGCCCCGATCGTCACGCCCATCTCCGTGGCGCCTCGTCAGGTCTGGACGAATACAAGTGTGACGTTGCGATCGGGCGATACGGTCACGATCCGGGCGTCGGGCCGGATTCATTTCGGGGACTCGCCGATCAACAAGGTCACCCCTGCGGGCATTCGACGCGGCCGCCTGTGTGATGCGATCACTGCGCACAAGGGGCCGCGCGCCACGGTCTGGCCGGTGCCCCAGCTCGACTGCTGGGCGCTGATCGGCAGGATCGGCGTCGGCCCGCCTTTCAACATCGGACCCGCCAAGACCTTCCGCGTGGCGACCAAAGGCGTGCTCGCGCTCGGGGTGAACGACAACTACCTCCCCGACAACTCAGGAAGCTGGGCCGTGACCGTGAGCGTCACGGCGCCACCCAAGCACTCCAATAGCGCTCTGCTGTTCGCGCTCGTCGGAGCCGTTGCTCTCGCGGCGATCGTCACCCTCGTTGCGCTCGTCGTACGGAGCCGGGCCGCCCGCGAAAAGAAGCCTCCGGACCCGAGAAAACCGCGGGCCCCGAGAAAGCAGCGGGACCCGAAGCCGCGCCGCGAGCCGAAGGCGCGCCGCGAGCCGAAGGCGCCCCGAACGCCCAAGGAGACAGCTGCCGCGGCCGTCGCCGCCGGCAGTGTCGCCGCGTCGTCCGTGGCCAAATCCCCCACTGCCATCGCCCCGGCCGTGGATGACAGCCAGTTCACCGAGGTGAACATCTTCGAGGTCGAGTTCTCCGACCGCGCCTCCCTGCGCGTGGGCTACAACTACTTTCCCGAGGGCACCGTCGTAAATTGGCGGGTCGCGCAGCGCGCGAGGCCCGCGGCCTCCGGCGAGTTCGTCACGAACGGCGGCGGCAACACGTACCACTTCGTCACCATCCCGCTGGGAGTCGAGTTGGAGCCGGACCTGGACGGCGCCGACGTCAACTTCACGTGGGCGATCGGGGGCGTTCCGTTCGGGTACTCGGTGCGTCGAGATCCTGCTCGTTGATCGATCCGTCCGGACAGCTGAGCGCCCATAAGGGCGTGTTGCGCCGCCGCGATACCACGCTCCGTGGAAAATCTTGACGCGAGCCTGGCCTTTTCGTTGCTAAATGCAGTATCGTGACCGCACTGGGTAGTCGGGTCCCCATTGCGGTGGGGTAAGGGAGAAGCGACCAGGGATGGCCAGGGCGGGGACGCGCGTCGGCGCGCAAGCTGGGTTCGGGTTTCCACAACGGGGTCACGCAGCGTGAGACGCGGCCGAGCCCCTGAGGTGGTCGCGCGTTACGCGACTGCGGAGTTGGTCCCGAACCTGTCGCTCGATGAGTCGCGCGTGCGCATGGGCGATCTGCTGGTGCAGACGGGCGTCGTCACCCGCGAGGCGGTCGAGGACGCGGCGGCGACCAAGGACGGTCAACGACTCGGTGCGTTGTTGATCGAGCGTGGGCTGGTGGGCGAGCGCGAGGTGACGCGTGCGCTGAGCGAGCAGTTGCACGTCCCGGTTGTCGATTTGCGCGATGTCCGGCCCGAGGAGATCGCGACCGCGCTGCTCGATCCCGCCGACGCGCACCGCTACGACATGTTGCCGTTGTTGTTCATCGACGGCGCGTTGACGGTCGCGGTGGCTGATCCGCTCGACGCGGCGTTGCTCGCGGTGTTGCGGTCGCTCCCCGTCGCCGAGGTGCGGCTCGCGCTGGGGCCGCCCACGCTGTTGCGTAACCGCGTCAACCAAACCTACCCGGCGTTGTCGGCCGTGCATACCGACATCGCGGCGTTCCGCGCCAGCGATGTGCTGCTCGATCCGGTGGACACGGCCGAGACAGTTGTCGATCCGCATGCGCCGATCGTGCAGGTAGTGAACAAGATCGTGACGCAGGCGTTGCGTGATCGGGCGTCGGATGTGCACATCGAGCCGGCCGAGGATTGTGTGCGCATCCGGTTCCGCATCGACGGCGCACTCAAAGATGTCGTGGAGCTTCCGCCCGAGATGGGCCCCGCGCTGGTGAGCCGGGTGAAGATCATGGCGGAGATGAACATCGTCGAGCGCCGCCGCCCGCAAGACGGCCAGTTCGAGATGAACATCGACGGGCGCGATCTCGACGTGCGCGTCTCGACCACCACGACCATCTGGGGTGAGAAGATGGTGCTGCGGTTGCTCGACCGCACCCGCTCGCTCTACCGCCTCACCGATCTCGGGATGCCGGCCGACTCGGGTGCCGTGTACTCGAGCATCGTCAGCTCACCGTTCGGCATGGTGATCGTCGGAGGCCCGACGGGGAGCGGCAAGACGACGACCTTGTACGCGACGTTGTCGGAGATCAACCGCAATGACATCAACGTGATGACGATCGAGGATCCGGTCGAGTACATCTTCCCGCGCGTCAATCAGATTCAGATCAGCGACCAGGCCGGGCTGACGTTCGCGACCGGTTTGAAGTCGATCCTGCGTCAGGACCCCGACGTGATCCTCGTCGGCGAGGTCCGCGACGTCGAGACCGCCCGCATCGCGGTGCAGTCGGCGTTGACCGGGCACCGGGTGTTCTCGTCCGTCCACGCGATCGACGCCGTCTCGTCGCTGTACCGGCTGCTCGACATGGGCATCGAGCCGTTTTTGATCACCTCCGCGATCATCGGGGTGGTGGCGCAGCGCCTGGTGCGCCGGATCTGCAAGACGTGCAGTGTCGCCTACGAGCCGACCATGGCGGAGCAGACGATCTACCGGAAGCTCGGCGGCCAGGACAAGAGCTTGTGGTTGCGGGGTGAGGGCTGCCAGTACTGCTCGGGCACCGGCTATTTCGACCGGGTCGGTGTGTACGAAGTCCTCGCCATCACCGACGAGATCCGCCAGTGTGTGGTAGACGGGAAAACGCCGCGTGAAACCCGCGAGCTCGCGATCCAACAGGGCCTGCGCACGCTGCAGCACGAAGCCGTCCAGCTCGTCCAGGCGAACGTCACCACTATGGAAGAAGTCGTGAGACACGTCCTCGTGAACGAGGGGCTCGAGTGAGCATCGACACGATCCCGCGGCCCGCGCCCGAGTACCCGATGAGTTTCCGCTGCTTGACCCGGCAGGCCGGACGTTCGGTCCGGCTTCGTCGGTTGCCCCGGCGCTGCTGGGTCGAGGTCGAATGCCACGTCAGAGGCGTCGAGCTCCCGGCCGAGCGAGAGCACTTGTCGTGTCGCGAAACGCGACCCCTTGCCATATGGCGACATATGTCTGTATCGTCGCCAGGACTGGGTAGTCGGGGTATCCCCATTTCGGTGGGGTTGGGAGAAGTAACAGGGATGGGCAGGGCGGGGACGCGCGTCGGCGCGCAAGCTGGGTTCGGGTTTCCACAACGGGGTCACGCAACGTGAAGGTTGGCCGCACGCGTGTAGCGGTCCGTGCGGCCGCAGAGCTTGTCCCGAAGCTTTCGATTGACGAAACGCGTGTGCGCATGGGCGATTTGCTCGTGCATACCGGAGTCGTCACACGCGAGGCGGTCGAGGACGCCGCCGCAACCAAAGACGGTCGACGCCTTGGTGCGCTGCTCGTTGAGCGCGGGCTCGTCGGCGAGCGAGACGTGACTCGTGCGCTGAGCGAGCAGTTTCACGTACCCGTCGTCGACTTGCGCGACGTTCGGCCGGAGGAGACCGCGACCGCGCTCCTCGACCCCGCCGACGCGCACCGTTACGAGATATTGCCGTTGCTGTTCGTCGACGGCGCCATCGCTATCGCGGTGGCTGATCCGCTCGCCGCCGGCTTGATCGAGGTCTTGCGCTCGCTTCCCGTCGACGAAGTACGGCTCGCCCTCGGCCTGCCGACCCTGCTGCGCAATCGCATCAACCAGACGTACCCAGCCCTGTCGGCGGTGGGCACCGATATCGACGCGTTCCGTGCGAGTGATGTGCTGCTCGACGCCGTCGAGACGACCGACACGGTCGTCGATCCCAACGCGCCGATCGTTCAGGTCGTGAACAAGATCGTGACCCAGGCGCTGCGTGACCGTGCGTCCGACGTTCATGTCGAGCCCGCCGAGGACTGCGTGCGCGTCCGGTTCCGTATCGACGGCGCGCTGAAGGACGTCATCGAGCTTCCGCCGGAGATGGGCCCCGCGCTCGTCAGCCGGGTGAAGATCATGGCCGAGATGAACATCGTCGAACGCCGGCGTCCACAAGACGGCCAGTTCGAGATGAACATCGACGGGCGCGATCTCGACGTGCGCGTCTCGACCACCACCACGATCTGGGGTGAGAAGATGGTGCTGCGGTTGCTCGACCGCACCCGCTCGCTCTACCGCCTCGCCGAGCTCGGGATGCCGGCCGACTCCGGCGCGATTTACTCGAGCATCGTCAGCGCCCCGTTCGGCATGGTGATCGTCGGCGGCCCGACCGGGAGCGGCAAGACCACGACGCTGTATGCGACGTTGTCGGAGATCAACCGCACCGACATCAACGTGATGACGATCGAGGACCCGGTCGAATACATCTTCCCGCGCGTCAATCAGATCCAGATCAGCGATCAGGCCGGCTTGACGTTCGCCACGGGTCTGAAGTCGATCCTGCGTCAGGACCCCGACGTGATCCTCGTCGGTGAGGTCCGCGACGTCGAGACCGCCCGAATCGCGGTGCAGTCGGCGCTGACCGGGCACCGGGTGTTCTCGTCGGTGCACGCGATCGACGCCGTCTCGTCGCTGTACCGGCTGCTCGACATGGGGATCGAGTCGTTCCTGATCACCTCGGCGGTCATCGGGGTGGTCGCCCAGCGCCTGGTGCGCCGGATCTGCCAGTCGTGCAGCGTGGCCTACGAGCCGACGATGGCAGAGTTGACGATCTACCGGAAGCTCGGTGGGCGCGACAAAGACGTGTGGTTGCGGGGTGAGGGCTGCCAGTACTGCTCCGGCACCGGCTATTTCGACCGCGTCGGCGTCTACGAAGTCCTCGCCATCACCGACGAGATCCGCCAGTGCGTGGTCGACGGGAAGCCGCCACGTGAGGCTCGCGAGCTCGCGATCCAACAGGGTCTGCGCACGCTGCAGCACGAGGCCATCCAGCTCGTCCAGGCGAACGTCACCACCATGGAAGAGGTCGTTAAGCACATCCTCGTGAATGAGGGGCTCGAGTGAGCATCGAAACGATCCCGCCGCCCGCGTACGGCACGCAGCCGGCGAACCCGTACCCCGAAGAGGTGAAGAAGCCGTGGTACAAGGCGGAGTTCTTCGTCACGCGGCCCGTGAAGCTCGAAGAGATCATGAACTTCTCGCGCCAGGTCTCCTCCTTCCTGCGCGCCGGCATCCCGATTCTCGACTCCCTTGCCGTGGTCGGCGAGGAGAACGCATCGAAGCGGATGCAAGAGCTCATCGTCGATGTGCAGCGCAGACTTCGGGCGGGGTCCAGCTTCGGCGACGCGATCGCGCAGCACCCGAAGGTGTTCCCGGGTTACTACATTGCCGTTGTACGGGCCGCAGAGCTCACGGGCCGGCTCGACCTCGCGCTCGAGCAACTCGCGGAGTACTTGGAGCGTGAAGTCGCGGCGCGCAAGCAGCTGAAGAGCGCGTTGACGTATCCGTCGATCGTGTTCGTCCTCGCGATTGGCGCGATGATCGTGATGGCGCTGTTCGTGCTGCCGAAGTTCCGGGATCTGTATACGAGTTTGCACGCGCATTTGCCGCTCCCGACCCGCATGCTGTTGGGCTTCACGAATGTGATGACCAACTGGTGGTGGCTCATCCTCGCCATCGTCGCGGTAATGGTTTCGATCGGGATCGCGCTGCTCGGTGGCGTGCGGGGTAAGGCGCGACGCGACAGGACGTTGTTACGGCTGCCTGCCATCGGCAAGCTGATGAACCTCATCGCGGTCGAGCGGTTCTGTCGCGTGCTCGCCACCCTGGTGCAGTCGGGTGTGCCGCTGCCCGACGCAGTGCAGGTGTCGGCTGACAGCACGAACAACAGCGTGTTCCAGGAGAAGCTCGCGTTCGTGCGCGAGGCGATGATGCGAGGTGAGGGCCTGGCTCGTCCGATTCAGGCGACCGGCGTCTTCCCGGCCGCGGCGCGGCAGATGATCCGGGTCGGCGAGAGCACGGGTTCGCTCGACACGCAACTGCACAGCGCGGCGGTGTTCTACGAACGCGAGCTCAACTACCAGTTGAAGCGGGTCACCGACATGTTCGAACCCGCGATCCTTCTCATCGTCGGCGCCGCGGTCGCGTTCGTCGCGATCGCGCAGATCTCGGCGATGTACAGCATCTACCACCAAGTCGGCGTCAAATGACGCACATGCAGATCTGAGTAATCAGAGCGCCCCTCGGGGCGGGGAAACTACACAAGGTCCCCTGGGGCCACTAATGGGAGGAACACAGGAGTCATGAATCAATACATGGAAAAGCGCAACGAGAAGGGGTTCACCCTCATCGAGTTGCTCATCGCAATCGTGGTGGTTGGAATCTTGGCCGCTGTTGCCATCGTCGGCATTGCCGGCCTCACCAACACCGGCTCTAAGGCCGCGTGCACCGCCACTGCTGATGCTGCGAAGGCGGCGAGTGCGGCGTACTACGCGAATCAGTCGCCGAACAAGTGGCCGGCCAGCTTCGACCAAATGACCGGCGGCACGAACCCGGTGTTGGAGCTCTCGAACGGCGTGACGGCTACGGGAAGCACGGCGACCAACGGCGATTGGAACCTGGTGGGCGCATTCTCGGACGGCACGACCGCTCCGGTCTTCGACCCGAAGGCCTCGGGCAACTGCAAGACCCCCTAATAGTGAACTGTTGAGGTGTTCCACGGGGTGGGAGCCGCCCGCCCCGTGGACCACCAATTTCGTGGACGATGAGATCTGGAGCTCAAGGATGACGAATCGACGAAGCGAGTCAGGTGAGACTCTCCTCGAGGTCGTCATGGCGCTCATCGTTATCGGTCTTGTCGTCAGCGCATACTTCGCAACGTTTTCCACTCAGAGTTCGGGATCGACCGCACAACGCAATCTCGTCAGTGCAGACGCAGTACTGCGCAACTACGCGGAGACGATTAAGTCCGCAGTACGCGACGCGGTGAATGGTTGCGGTCGGGCCAACCCGCCCCCAACGACGTTCACTGCAAACTTCACACCTCCGCAGGGATTCGCGGTTTCGAGCTCTCCCAGCGTAATAGGGCAGGCGTGCCCCGCAGTTACTACGGCCCAACCTGAACAATTGACGGTCGTCCTGCCGAACGGCACGTCGAGATCTCTCGACATCGACGTGAGGACCCCGTGACGCGCGTCGCGCGCGACGACCGCGGCGCGGCGTTGGTTTTCGCGATTGTGTTCATGGTCGTCATCGGCGCGCTCGTCGGGGCGTCCCTGTCGATGATTGCGTCCGGTCTCAACAACCGCACGACACTTGATGCGGTTCGAGACCGCCAGTACGCGGCCGACGCCGGCGTCGAGGCAGCTATCGCCGACGCACGACCACACGTCACCACCTGGGCCAATGCGTCTTACGATGCGCCCCCACTCGATGCCATCCAGACCTTTCTCACCTCCGCGCAATGCGGCACTTTTCCCGCCCGCCCGCGGTTGAACAATGTGGACATCCAGGTCACCTGCTCGCCCGCCCCTGCTCTGCACACCGGCTACTTCGAGTTCAACGTCATTTTCAGCGCTGTATGCACCAACTGCCCGTCGACGCCCCTCATTGTGCGCGCGCAGGTCAACTTCGACTTCGACGTCCCGAGCCGAACCGTGAAGAGCACGTACGTGCAATCGTGGAGCGTGAACACGTGATGGTCAGATGGGTCGCCGATCGACGACGCGCACGGGGTGACGACCAACGCGGCTACACGTTCGTCGAGTTGATCATCAGCATCGTGATCTTGACGATGATCACCGGTGCCCTCGGTGCGGCCTTCGTCACCGCGATGAACGGATCGCGAGCGACCGTCGACCGCGTGCGTCAATCCAACGACGCGCAGGTGATCGCCGCCTTCTTCGTGCGCGATGCGCAAGCCGCGGGTGGTTCCGATCCGAATACCGCGAGCGTCGATACAACCCTCGGTGTATCGCCCGTTGGCTCCGACCCCGCTGGTTGCACTGCCGGCTCCGGACTCCCCGTTGTGCGTTTCAAATGGCTCGACCGGCTCGTTGTCAACGGCGCACAGACGAGCGAAATTCACGTCGCAAGTTACAACCTGTCGTCGGGCCGGCTCACGAGGCAGACGTGCATAACCGACTCTACCGGCTCAAAAAACGCAACTCTGGCACTCGCTCATAACGTCCAGACAGCGACTGCTACATGCATCACGGGTAATGCACCGTCGGCGTGCGGCCCGAACCTTCCGGATGCGGTGCAGCTGACCGTCCGCGAGCTTCGCCCGTCAGATTCGACACCGACCTCCTATACCTTCACACTGACGGGGAGCGTTCGTCCTCAAGGCCAGGCGTTCACGAAGCCGCCGTCCGGCGTCCTCCCGTTTTCGCCCGCACTGTTCGCGCTGGGTGCCTGCTCGAACGGCAAGCCCGGAGTATCCGTATCGGGTGGCGGCAGTGGTGGCTATGTGACCGTCGGCGGTGCCGTGGTGGTGAACGGTGTCGACAACAGTCCCTGCACTGCGATGTCGCTCTCGGGCAACTCGCAGTATTCCGCCACGAGCACCTCGATCCAGAACGGCGGGACGTGCGGTGGCAGCAATTGTGCTCAGGCCGGAACAATCGGCGGCTACCCGACGCAGCTGCTCGACCCGTACGCGGGACTGACACCTCCCGGCGATTGCAACGGACCGCAAACGGGCTCCTTGTCGGGCGGTCACTACACGCCGGGCAGGTACCTGAGCGCCGTGAGCGTCAACAGTGCGGTGACGTTCGATTCGGGGAACTACATCCTCTGTAATGGCATTTCCTTTCAATCTCAGGCGAACGTCACGGCGAACGGTGTCCTGTTCTATGTCGCGAGCGGCACTATGTCGATCAATGGCCAAGCCACTGTTTCGATGACGGCCGCGAGCAGTGGGCTGTATAAGGGGATGCTCATTTGGATCCCGGCGACCAACCCCGTGACGACTTTCGTCATCAACGGTGGTTCGACGGTAAATACCTATGACGGTCTGATCTACGCGCCGAACGTCGACGTGACGGTGAACGGAGGCAGTGGCACCCGCGTCGCCTCGATCATCGCCCGAACGATCTCGTTCTCCGGCGGTGGCCAAAGCACCATCGGCAACCCACCGTCTGTCATCGGGCCGGCGACGTTGCCGGACTGGACGGTCGGCAACGACTACGGCTCTGCCGCCCGCCCGGCAACGATGACCGCGACCGGCGGCACGACGCCGTACACCTGGTCGGCGACAGGACTGCCGACCGGCCTGTCGATCAACGCGAGCACCGGAGTGATCGGGGGTACGCCGAGCGCGACGGGCACGTGGTCGTCGATCATCGTCACCGTCACTGACGCGCGAGGCCTGGCGCAAACCAAGACCTACTCCGTCACGATCAACCCGTTACCGTCGATCACCGCACCCGCGACCTTGCCCGCCTCGACGCAGGGAGTTGCGTACCCGACCACGACGATCAACGCGAGTGGCGGCACGCCGACGCTCAGCTGGTTCGCGAGTGGGTTGCCGGCAGGGATGTCGATCAACACGAGCACAGGAGCGATCGGCGGTACTCCGACCGCTTCTGGCACGTTCACCGTGACGGTCACGGTCGCCGATGTGGTGGGCGTGACGAAGTCGAAGGACTACCCGCTGACCATCAACTCGCCGCCGACGATTGGCACGACTGCGCTGCCCGAGTGGACCCAGGACCGGCCCTACAGCACGACGGTGAGCGCATCGAGCGGCACGCCGCCCTACACCTGGTCGGCGACCGGGCTCCCGAACGGCCTCTCCATCGGCGCGACCAACGGCGTGATCTCCGGCACGACCAGCAAGACCGGGACTTTCTCGGTCACGGTCACCATCACCGACTCGGTCGGAGCCGTGGCGACGAAGCCCTATTCCCTGACGATCAACAAGACGCCATCGATCACGTTCCTAGGAAACCTGCCTGCCTCGACCGTCAACCGCTCGTACCCGCCCGGACTAGGACAAGCGGTGATTACGGCAACCGGTGGCACGGCACCGTACGCGTGGTCGGACAATGGCACTTTGCCGAACGGCCTCACCATCAACTCGAGCACGGGCGTCATCTCGGGGACACCGACTGCTACCGGTACCTCGTCGGTGACGATCACAATGACGGACGCGGCCGGTGCGACCGCGAGTCGCACATACTCGTTGACGATCAATGTCGCACCAACGATCACGCCAGGGTCGCTACCCAACTGGACCGTGAACCAGCCAAACTACAACGCGACGGTAAGCGCATCGGGAGGCACGACGCCGTACAGCTGGTCGGTAAGCGGGCTGCCCGCGGGGTTGACTTTCAACCCAAGCGGGGCCAACAGCCTCGTGATCTCGGGTACGCCGACTGCGACCGGCACATTCACCGTCACCGTCACTGTCACAGACACGGCGGGCGCGACAGCGTCTCACGACTTCCCCCTGACGATCACAAGTTTTGGGCCGGCGACCAAGCTGGTATTCACCCAGCAGCCGTCGAACTCCATCGCGGGCGCGGCATTCACGACCCAGCCGCAGGTCGCAGTCGAGGACAGCGTCGGCAACATTGTCACGACTGACTCGTCCACTGTGACGCTGGCGATCACCAGCGGTACACCCACCTCGGGCGGTCCCGGAGCACTCTCGGGCTGCACCCAGACCGAAACCAGCGGTGTGATCACCTTCTCCGGCTGCAAGATCAACACCCCAGGCACCGGCTACAAACTCCACGCCACTGACGGCAGCCTCACCGCAGCCAACACCGCCGCCTTCAATATCACCATCGGTACTGCAACCCAACTGGTCTTTACGCAGCAGCCGTCGAACTCCACCGCGGGCGCGGCATTCGCGACCCAGCCGCAGGTCGCAGTCGAGGACAGCGTCGGCAACATTGTCACGACTGACTCGTCCACTGTGACGCTGGCGATCACCAGCGGCACACCCACCTCGGGCGGTCCCGGAGCACTCTCGGGCTGCACCCAGACCGAAACCAGCGGTGTGATCACCTTCTCCGGCTGCAAGATCAACACCACCGGAACCGGCTACAAACTCCATGCTACGGTCGGCAGCCTCACGGCAGCCGACAGCAGCGCGTTCAACATCACAATCGGTGCGGCGAGCAAGTTCCTCGTCACGCCGTCCACCTCGACGCCTAATGCAGGCAGCCCGTTCAACGTGACGCTGACGGCCCAGGACGCTGGCGGTAATACCGTCACTTCCTACACGGGACCTCACACCATCACCTGGAGTGGCGCAACGACAAGCCCTGCAGGTAGCGCTCCCAGCTACCCGGTTACGGCCGTTACCTTTAGCGGCGGAGTGAGTACCACGACGCTCACGGCCACTCTGTTCGCCGCCGGGAACAACACGCTCACCGCATCGGCCACAGGACCAACGGTCACAGGCTTCGCGATGATCGCTGTCACTGCTGCTGGGCCGTCTTCTCTCGCCTTTACGAACTGCTCGGCCAACAACGGCGCGGCAGGTTCGTGCGGTGGAACGGGTGTGGCCGTTGGCAACAACGGCGTCATGGACGGTTTCGTCTCCGTCGTGGACTCGTTCGGCAATAACCCAACAGTGAGTGCAGGATCAACCTGGACAGTCACGATAGGCAGCAACAACGGGTCGTTCGTCGTCACAAACTC
Organism: Acidimicrobiia bacterium; assembly: GCA_038213435.1. Taxonomy (GTDB): domain Bacteria; phylum Actinomycetota; class Acidimicrobiia; order IMCC26256; family PALSA-610; genus PALSA-610. The sequence goes on along the minus strand of JBBQTI010000005.1, from coordinate 89,707 downwards.
ACCCGTCACGATCACAGGTCCAGCGAACCAAAGCGGTACAACATTCCATGTCAAGTACAACGGCACCGGCGCCGCGAATGCGACCCTGACTGGCCACGCCACATCCGGCGCGCCGTCGGTAACAGACGGCACCATGACAGTGAAGAGGTAAGGCGCTATCGTGGCACCGCTTGTGCTGGGCGGGGCGATCGATGGCGGCTTGTATCTTCGGCGTCAGGATTCGCAGAAGTTGCAGCGGCTGCAGTGACGGTGGCTCGAACTCCCACGCCCGTCACTCAGGGCACTGTCGGCGGCGGAGCCACACGGAGAAGCCAAAATTGGCGCGGTTGTGGCTCGTACGTTCGGGGTCGGACGCGGTCGGTGTACTGCGGGTCGTAACGGTCGTCGGTCTCGCGGCCAACGTTGCGGCCCGCTCCGGAGCGAGTGCCCCTGACCTGAGCGGACCAGGACAGGCGGCTTGGGCGGGGTGATGTCTTCGGATGGCCGCTACATCCGCTACACCGCTACACCGCCGGACCGATTGGCTCGGTGCTGGCGGTAAGTATCGATCGAAGGAATCGGCGAAGTCGGCCAGGACGTAGCCCCGAACGACGTTCTCGCCGGTACGGAGGGACCGTGGTCGCACATCGAAGGGTCTGAGTGTTCGGGCCAGTGCGCGAGCGTCCATTTTGTGTTCGGCCCAGGGTGCGTCCTCGATCGCGGTCAGGGCACGGACCAGGCCCGCTGAGGACAGTTGCTGGCGGTGGAGGAAGTCGAAGATGCGGCGGATGTCGGCGAGGAGCCGGACACCGTCACTGCCGTCGTCATCGTCGTGCGAGGCCGAGAGTGCGGTCGCGGCTGATGCTGCCCGTTCGGGCCAGTGGCCGCCGGCGAGGTTGGCGATCGCGAGGAGCGGTTCCCAGATATCGGCGGCGCGGTCACCGAGCATCTCGGGAACGGTCGGACAATCCGCTGCGAGGGTGGTCATGTTCGTTTGTGCCCATCGGCTGATTGCTGCGCGTAGCTCGGATGCGTGCGCGTCGATCTCTCGGCGACGGAATTTCTCGACCGTGTCGTTGATGCTGCGTCGTTTGAGCCGGATGACGATTGATCGGTCTTGCACCGTGTCGGGTAACCGGCCGATCCCCGCGAGCGCGACTGGTGCGAACACCGGGAACCGTTCCACCCCTACGCTTCGTCTAGTCGCCCGCATGACCGCGCGACGCCGCAGAGCTGCGCACCGACGTCCTCGCGACAACGACCGCGCTGCCGAGGGCGGCGCAAGTCGCGAGTCCGAATACCGCCAGCGGTTGGTACGCGTGCACGATGAGCAACGCGATCCCGCTGAGCCCCGAGGTTCCGACGAAGACGAGCGCACCGGTCAAGGCCACGGTGAACCAGCGAGGCAGGGCGGACTCCACACCGTTCACACCTCGGCGGGCTCCGTGTCCGCCCGCCGAGCGGGGGCGCCTCAGCAAGTCACCACCTGCACGCTGCATTTTGTCATCGGGAGGCGAGCCAGACGGACCTTGGGTGTGGCGACGTTCATCCGGGTGCTCCCGGTTGGGCGAGAATAGGGTTGATGCCGACAGAAGAGCTCGTCCCGGACACGGTGCATCGGGTCCATCCCGATGCGGAGGTGCGACCGCAGCGGCTCGAGCGGCCCCGCGCCTCGCAGCTCGTGCCGATCACCGTGCTGATTCTCGGGTCCGTCCTCACCGCGGCGTCGTTCAAGAGCTCCTGGGTGCACCTCGCGTACCGCCTGCCGCGGATGCATGCCGTCATCGACACGACCATCGGTCTGGTCTCGTTGCTCCTCGCCTATCTCGTCTACAGCCGCGCGCAAGCACTCGGCCGCCAGCGCGATTACATGCTCGTGTTCGCGCTCGGCTTCGGTGGGTTCGTCAACCTCTTCGCCGCGATCACGCAGGGGGTTGCCTCGATGCCCCTCGGGCGGGCGGAGGTCTGGACGACGATGATCGGCCGGCTCGACGTCGCGCTCCTGTTCGCGGCCGCGGCGCTGACCCCCGATATCCGGATCCAAGGCGGCGATTCCGTCCGGAAATTCGTGGTGGGCCTGGCGATCGCATTCGTGTCGCTGATGGCGGTGGTCGCCTTCGCGTCGACCCGGCTTCCGTGGTCGGACGAGCTCGCGGTCTCCCCCAGGATTGCGGCGAAACCGCTGTTCGTCGGGCCGTCGTTGCTCCTCGTCGCCCAGGGTCTCGTCGCCGTCGCGTACACCGCGGCGGGATGGGGCTTCAGCCGGCGCCGGACCGAACGCGACGACCTCACGACGTGGCTCGCATCCAGTTGCCTGCTCTTCGCGTTGGCAAGCGTCGACTACCTCGCGTTCCCGTCGATCTTCTCGGACTGGATCTACGTCGGCGACATCCTTCGTCTCGCCGCGGTCTTGTTGCTTCTCGTCGGAGCCGTCCGCGAGATCAGTCGGTTCGGGAGGGAAAGTGTCGCGCTGGAGGAGCGGCGCCGCGTCGCCCGCGACCTGCACGACGGTGTGGCCCAGGAGCTCGCGTACATCGCGACCATGGCTCGCCGGTTCGAGCGCACCCCGACCGGGCGAGACGCGCGCCGCCTCGCCGATGCCGCCCAACATGCGCTCGACGAATCGCGACTCGTCATCTCCACTCTCGCAGGTGCGGGGAATGCGAGCGAGCAGATCGCGATGACGGCCCGTGATGCCGCGCACCGGTTCAATATCGAACTGATTCTCGCGCTGCCTCCCGTGCTCCAACTCCCGGCCGACGCGGTCGAGGCGCTCTTGCGCATCGTTCGCGAGGCGATCACCAACGCCGGCCGGCACGCGCACGCCACGGTTGTCACCGTGAGCCTCGACGTCAGCGACGGGATTGTTCTCGACGTCCGCGACAACGGCGAGGGGTTCGACCCGACGCAGCCCGGTGCCGGTTTCGGTTTGACGAGCATGCGCGAGCGGGCGGAAGCGATCGGTGGTGTCTTCTCGTTGACGACCGAGCCGGGTAGCGGCACCACTATCAGAGTCGACATCGCATGACGATTCGCGTCCTGATCGCCGACGACCACGCGCAGCTCCGCGCGATGGTTGCCGAGCTCTTGGTTGAAGCGGGCTTCGACGTCTGCGCGCAGGCCGCCACCGCCGACGCCGCCGTCGAGCGAGCGGTCGAGCACCGGCCCGACATTGCTCTGCTCGACATTCGCATGCCGGGCGACGGGATCGCGGCGGCGCGCCGCATCGCGGCCACGCTCCCGGACACGCGGATCCTGATGCTCACCGTCTCGGTCGACGCCGACGACGTGCTCGACGCGCTCCAGGCGGGCGCGCAGGGCTACGTGCTCAAGGGCGCGACGCCGGAGGAGATCGTCGACGCGGTGCGCGCGGTACACGAGGGCGCAGCCGTGATCGCACCGGCCGTTGCCCCGACCGTTTTGCGAGAGATCCGGCGCTCACGCGACCGCCACATTCGCATCGGCACGGGTACGTCGGTCTCGCTCACCGAGCGCGAGTGGATGATCTTGCAGCTGCTCGACCAGGGCGAGTCGACGACCGCAATCGCTTCGGCCCTGTTCGTCGCGCCCGTGACCGTCCGGTCGCACATCCTGGCGCTGAACCGCAAGCTCTCGGTGCGCAACCGAGAGGACGCGGTCACGCTGTTCAGGAGCCAGCGTCTGGGGCAGGAGCCGCGAACCGGCGCGGACGTTGAGCCGATACCAACGCCCCGACACGGACCGTTGAGTTGAATCCAACGCCGTGAACACCCCATTCGAGGGCCGTCAGGTCTATTTTAACCGTACCCAGTTGCGTAAAAGACCCCCGGGACCTCATGACTCCCTCGGGGGTCTTTTCGCGTCCGGGCTCCGTTGCTCACGCCGCCCGAGGCGGGCGCTAGAGCGGCTGCGCCATCAGGGGCGAGAGGATATTGGCGCCTGCGATCTCGTGTGGGACGAACGCGGTGGCAACGGCGGTCTCGTGCGTGATGATGCCCTGGGCGACCAGCTCATTGAGCGACATCTCGAGCGTCTTGTGACCGGTCGAGAGCGCGATCTGCATCGCGTTGCGCAACTGGTTCGACTTCCCGTCGCGGATCAGGTTCTGCACCGGCTGGGTGCCCAGGAGCACCTCGTACGCGGCGATGAGGCCCGCGCCGACGCGAGGGACGAGGCGTTGGGCGACGACGGCCGACATCGTGGCTGCGAGCTGCTGGCGAATCTGGCCCTGCCGCTCGGCCGGGAACACGTCGACGATGCGATCGAGTGTCTGGGACGCATCGTTCGTGTGCAGCGACGAGATGACGAGGTGCCCGGTCTCCGCGAGCGTCAGCGTGATCCCGATGCTCTCCGGATCGCGCATCTCGCCCACGAGCACGACGTCGGGGTCCTCGCGCAGCGCGGCGCGAAGCGCACGCTCGAACGACTGGGCATCGATACCCACCTCGCGCTGGTGCACCACCGCGGCTTTGTTCTCGTGTAGGTATTCGATCGGGTCTTCGATCGTGAGGATGTGACAACGACGGGTCGCGTTGATGGCGTCGGTCAACGTTGCCATGGTCGTCGACTTACCGGACCCGGTCGGGCCGCAGAACAAGATGAGACCCTGCTTGAGCGTGATGAGATCGCGCACCGAGGGCGGCAGACCGATCTCGTCGAACGACGGGATCGTGCTCTGGATCAAGCGCAGGGCAACGGCCGGCAACCCCCGTTGGTAGAACACGTTGCCGCGGAAGCGATAGATGCCGTACGAGAACGCGAAGTCCTCGTCGCGATTGCGCTCGAGATCGTCACGCTGGTCGCCGTCGAGCAGGTCGGCGAGGTACTGGTCCATCAACATCTCGTCGATGATCGGCTCGTTGTCGACCTCGTGGATCAACCCGTCGAGCCGGATCATCGGACGCGAGCCGATCGTCAGCACGAGATCGGTGCCGACCACCGACACGACCGCCTGGAGGGCGGATTGCAGAGCCGCGTGAATTTGCATCCCGCGAACTTATCGGTCGTTGAGCGCCCCTAAACGAGCAATCCGAGGCTCAGGTCGGCCATGGAGCTTGTCGATCTGGGTTGGCGATGGACAGAAATTGGATATTCGTGTCAGTACCCGTGGTCGGGGCGATCGTGCTCGACGACCAGCTCACGAAGGCGGCGGCGACGCAGGCCGGGCTGGTCGCCCACAATCCCTCCTACGCGCTCGGCGTGGTCGGTGGCCCCGCGGCGGTCCTGATCGCCGGAACCATCGTCGTCCTGGCGGCCTTCGTCGCGTTCGTCGCCCGGCCCGCGGTCGCGTTCGGGGTGTCGCCCATCGCGCCCGCGCTCATCGTCGGCGGGATGTTCGGCAACGCCCTCGACCGGATTCGCTTCGGGGCCGCCCGAGACTTCCTGGTGACGCCGTGGGCGATCGTGAACGTGGCCGACCTGGCAGTTGCCGCCGGCATCGTGGCGTTCGCCGTCGCCGTGGCGTGGCGCCTGTACCGGCTGCGGCCCGAGTCGTCGGGGATCCCCTTACGCGCCGGCTAGCCAAGCGCTGACCCGACTCAAGGAGCTCCTCTCGGGCGCCGACGATCAATTCGATCTCGAGCCAGGGAGAGCGGGTGCGCACCGACAAGGCGAGCACGTGTACCGACGAGTCGCGCTTCGAGGCGTGGCGCGGCGCCGACGGCGGCCACGACTCACACGAGGCCCTCGCGTCATGGGTCGCGCAGCTCGACGCGCCCGGACCCGAAGCGACGCGTTCGCGCCTGATGGCTCGCACCGGCGGGGTCGCGGCGGTCGTCGCGCTGGCGGTGTACCTGAGCTGGCGGATCGGATGGACACTGCCGACGAATTCGTACGACCGGCGCATCGCCTGGACGCTGATCGCGTTCGAGGCATTGCCGTTGCTCGGTCTGATCGTGAAGACGGTGACGCTGTGGAGCATCGACACCGTCGCGCCCGTGCCTGTGAAGCAGGCACCGAACGGCATGCGCGTCGCGGTGTTGATCCCGACGTACAACGAGCCGGTCGAAGTCATCGCACCGACCGTGGCGGCCGCGTGCGCGCTCGAGCCGTCGCACGAGACGTGGGTGCTCGACGACGGTGATCGGCCGTGGGTCGCGGAGATGTGCGAGGCCTTCGGGGCGCGCTATGTGAGCCGGGCCGTCCACGATCATGCCAAGGCCGGCAACCTCAACCACGCGCTCGACCTCCTCGCGGCGGACGACGAGGCGCACACCGGCGGGGCCGACATCATCGCGGTCCTCGATTGCGATCATGTTCCGCTCCCGAACTTTCTCACGGCCACCCTCGGCTGGTTCGCCGTCGACGACATCGCGCTCGTGCAGGGACCCCAGGCGTTCTACAACGCGGGCGCGTACGACGACGACGGGAACAGCGGCGAGCAGGGGCTCTTCTTCAACGTCTTGATGCCGGCGCGCCAACACGCGGGCGTCGGGCCCTTCTGGTGCGGCTCGACGGCACTGCTCCGGGTCGAGGCGTTGCGCGAGATCGGCGGCGTCGCGACCGAGACCATCACCGAAGACATGCACACCACCATCAAGCTCATCCGAGCAGGATGGAAGACGGCGTATCACCACCAGACCCTCGCGGTCGGCCTCGCGCCCGCGACACCGGAGCAGTACCTTCTGCAGCGCCGCCGCTGGGGCATGGGCGCGATGCAGATCCTGACGCACGAGCGGCTCTGGGCCGCGAAGCGCTGGATGTCGTGGCGCACGTTCTGGGAGTACCTGAACGGCACGCTGTGGTGGCTCGAAGGCATTGCCACGCTCGTTGCGTTCGCAGTGCCCATCGCGGTGCTCGCGACCGGAGCGGAAACCTCGACTGCGCGACCCGCGACGTTCGCCGCCGCGTTCGTCGCCATGTTCAGCCTCCGGCTGTGGGGCTCACGCCGGCTCATGCGCGGCCAGATCAGCTGGCCGACCGCGTTCGCGCTGCGCGTGTTCCGTGTGCCCGTCGGCATGGCATGCCTCTGGTGGGTGCTGACCCGCCGTGCCCTGCAGTTCGAGGTCACCCCGAAGGGCGGCGCCGACGACCGCCACCGCGGGCACCCGCCCCGCATCCTCGTCGCGCTGACCGCGATCGACGCCGCCGTGCTCGCGTACGCCGGGGCCGGCCTCGCGGGCTGGGTGCCGTGGTACACCGGCACCAAGTCGACGGTCGCCTCGGGCGCGTGGCTGGTGCTCGTCGGGGCCGCGCTGCTCGGAGGCATCCGGCGCATACGTGCGCTGGAGTACGCCTCGTCGCGACGCAACGCCCATCGCGTCGCCTCCGACGCCATCGTCCTCGTCGACGGCGCCCCCGCGGTGCTCGTCGACGTCTCCGTCGGCGGTGCCGCAGTCCGGTTCACATCGGAGCGCCTGCCCGCCGCGGGCAACGTCGAGGTCGAGTTTCCCGGCGCGCCGGCCATCAAGATGGAGATGGTCACCAAACGCCATCAGTCGTCGGCGCACGAGCTCGCCGCGCTCCACGTCTCGGGCAACGACTGGTTCGCGCTTCGCGTCATGTCGCTCTGGCTCTTCCACACGCCAGCAGGCGCAACCGGCCTTCCGCCCCGCGTTCCGGTCGTCGCCTCCACCCGCGCCGCGTAACCTGAGCCGCCGCCACAGCGCACTCGGAGGACTTCCCCCGATCAGCCGACTGTCACCGACCTCATGGCCGGGTACAGCTAGAGGTCGGTCACGACTACTCGTGTCGACGAGTCGGTAGGGGTGCCGTTGCCCAACTGGCCAAAGCCGTTGTTGCCCCAGCATTTGGCGGTGCCGTTCGTCAATAGGGCACACGAGTGGAACTGGCCGGTGCTGATCGCGGTCGCGGTGGTCAGGTCCCGGCCTTGTCGATCTTGCAACCGGCGAACGTGAGGCGGTGAGTTTGCTGCGTGCCGCTTCAGGGCAGGACGGCCTCATGGGACTCGAACCGCCCAGCGAGCGCACGAGCAATGACCGGATACCGCTGCGACGTTTCGCCGCGTTCTGGAGCGTCGGCGTGGCGGTGGTCGGCGCCGCGATCCTCGTGTGGCAATTGCTTATCTCGCTGGCCGAAGTGCTCGGCTTGTTCGCGGTCGCGCTGTTCTTCACCGTTGTCTCGCGCCCGCGGTCGACTTCTTTCAACGCCGCGCGCGCGTGCGGCGTGGGGTCGCCGCGACGATTGTGTTCGTGTTGGGTGCAGCGCTGGTCGGCTCGCTCGGCTACGCATTCGCACGTCCCGTATACGACGCCTCGTCGTCGTTCGCCGAACGCCTGCCCGACACGATCCGGGACGCAGAGGAGGGCCGAGGCGAGATCGGTCGCTGGCTCGACGACGTCGGCGCGCAGAAATGGGCGCGTGAGAACCTTCCGAAGATCCGTGAGTCGCTCGGCAGCAGTTCCGGGCCGTTGTTCCGTACCGGGCGGGCAATCGTGACGGGCGTGGTCGCGGTTCTTACCATCGGGGTGCTGACCTTCTTGATGCTGCTGCAAGCACCTCACCTCTCCGCGTCGATGCTCGCGCTCCTCCCGGAACGTCGTGCCGAACGTGTGCGGCGCGTGGCCGGCGACGCCGCCCGCGCGGTGACCGGCTATGTCGCGGGCAATGTCGCGATCTCGTTGATCGCGGGATCGTTCGCCTACGTGTGGCTGCGCGCGCTCGGGGTGCCGTTCGCGTTCATCTTGGCGTTGTGGGTCGCGTTCGCGGACCTGTTGCCGCTCGTAGGCGCAACGCTGGGCGCGGTGCCGCCGGTCTTCGTCGCCTTCCTGCAATCGTCGGGTCTGGGCATCGCGACGATCGTCTTCTTCGTCGTCTACCAACAGTTCGAGAACCACGTGCTGCAGCCAGTCGTAATGGCGAAAACCGTGAAGATGAACCCGCTCTCGGTGCTGGTTGCCGTGCTCGTCGGCGTCAAGCTGGCGGGGCTGCTCGGAGCGCTACTCGCGATTCCCGTTGCCGGTGCAATGCAGGTGATCGTGCGCGATGTCTGGGACGAACGGCGCGGCACGGTCAAGCAGGCGTTGAGCATCGGAGCCGACGACCGCCCGATCGAAACTGACGACGAACAGGATCCCCGCGGCTGACGTCTTGTGACCGTACCGTTCGCGCGGCGATTGCGGGATACGGCGGCCCTCAATCAACCGGCAGCTGTGCCGCGGGAGACTGCACAGCGCGTCCGAACGAGTCGCGAATTCGCACATGCCGTGCCGCGCGGCCGGCCACCGTCGTTACGTATACGCGCCTGGGGGTGAACGCGACGCATCGGTCGTGGTCATTGCCGCGGGTTACGCGCGTGGCGTTCGCGCTCGCATTGATCGTCTACGCACACGAATCATCCGACCGTAAAGCGGCGACGAGGCTGACCCAACAGCACGACTCGGTGCTCTTGGACGCGGACCCTTGCACGCGACTGATTGTTGGGTCGTGCAGGTGCCGGATCCATCGCTGCTGTGTTGGCCGGGGGTCGATCTGGACGACCGGTCGCTCGAATCCCAATGGGCGTTTGCCGCGGACGGTCGGCCGCGTGCTGCATTAGTGCCGGTTTTTTGGTGGCTCCTCAAGTTTCCTTGGCGGCTGCAGATATCTGGCCCACTCGGGAGACATCCGGGTGGGACGAAGCGATGATCCCTCGGCGTCATTTGGTCGCCTAGCCGGGTGGGGAGCGAGTGGCGAAACCGCCGTCCTGTGGATCTTTGGACCCTCAGGAGGTTGTGCCATGACCGACCGCTCACCGCTGAACCACCTGCGAGCCCGTCGAATCGGGCTTGCGCGGCGTGTCCGCTGGCACCTCGTGACGGCCTTGACGATCATGGCTCTGGTCGGTGCTGCAGGCGTGCCGAGCACGTTCGCGTTCGGTTCTACGTTGCCATGCACCCCTCGTGTGACCTTTCACTCGCTCCGATCGGCATCGCGGCTGCGATCGCGGCGCCGAACTCGCCTGGTGCACTGCTACTCGTGCTCCCACCAATCGCGCTCCTCGCAACCCTGCAATCGGACCGGCGTAAACAAATAGACCAGACCGTCGCCCTGGGCGCCGCGTACGTCGACACGAACGACCTCGCGCGTCGTGATGCCCTCACCGGCGTGTCGAACCGACTCGCGTGGGAAGAAGCGATCGCCCGCTGCGAACTCGCGGACACGCCAGCAGGCGTGATACTCGCATGGCCCTAACGACCAACCCCCCCACAGACGACCGATTTGACCTCCAGAACGTTCCGAAGGCGCACGATCCAGGGCCAACGGTTTTTTCCATGCCCGAGCCGAGAGCCGAGAGACGAGGGCGGGGGCTCCGTGACAATTCCGGTGACGAGGCCAAGGGGGCGAGGGCTTCGGGGGCTGAACCCGATGGGATACGTCGAGATGAGTCTCGATGCGATCGAAGGACGGTGTACATCGGAGCGCTTGCCCGCCGCTGGCAACGTCGAGGTCGAGTTTCCCGGCGCGCCGGCCATCAAGATGGAGATGGTCACCAAACGCCATCAGTCGTCGGCGAACGAGCTGGCCGCGCTCCACATCTCGGGCAACGACTGGTTCGCGCTTCGCGTCATGTCGCTTTGGCTCTTCCACACGCCACCCGGCGCACCCGGCCTTCCGCCCCGCGTTCCGGTCGTCGCCTCGACCCGCGCCGCGTAACGCCGCCGCGAGCGACTCGACGGCCGGGTCAGCGTTCGTAGATCTCGACGCCGGGCACGATGTGCTCGCGGAAGAGCCGGAGCACCTCTCCCGGCTCGGCGTGCCGCCCGGATGCGCGCTTCGAGAAGAGCATCCGGTCGTCGACCTCGACGTCGAACACGCCGCTCGAGCCGGTCACGAACACCAACTCCGAGATCACGTGTTGGTAGTCGTGAAGGAGGTCCGTAGCCGTGCGCACGGCACGGTCCGAATAGTCTCAGGGCACGCAGTAGGTGACGCGGACTCGGTGTTTCTGCACGCCCCGATGGTATCCAGCCCGGCGCGGGCGGTGATGCTGGTACACCTCTGGACGGGTTGCGGGCGCCTTTGCCCGCGAGGGGTTGATCCTCCGCTCATGGGCGTGTGGCGCCGATCAGGTAGGCCCAGGGAGCAAGGGTGAGCGTGAGAGAGTGATTCGTGATCCGAAACGTTCGACCCGACCTCAAGTCGGCGATCGTGCCGCTCAGCGATTCGCGAGGTGGCGCGGTCACGGTTGTGGTCCGGCGTTGCGGAGACAGGTTCACGACGACCACGACGCGCTCGTCGGCGCTGGTTCGCAGATAGCTGATCACGCTTCCGGCTTCGCTGGTGGTGCAGACGGTTGTTGTGCCGTGCGCAAGGGCCGGGTGCGTGCGCCTCAACGTCAACAAGTCCTTGAAGACTTGTGAATCTTCTGGATGTCGCGGTCTCGTCCAATCGATGTATTGCTGTGTGAACAGGCTGGTCGGGTTCGTGTCGCCGATCTCCTGGCCGTTGAAGATGAACGGGATCCCGTCGATTGTGAAACTCACGGCCATCGCAGCGAGCATTCCTTGGTTTCCGCCCGCGAGCGCCGCGGCTCTCGGGTTCTGGTCGTGGTTGTCGACTCCGCGGTACAACGCCGTCCCCGCCGGCGCAGACTTGGTCAGCTCGTCCGGCCGCGCCCACGCCTGCCGCAACAGTGCCGCCGAGGTCGTTCCGTCGAGGACCCGACGCAAGGCGCTCATATATTCGACTCCGTAGATCGCGTCGAAGGCGTAGATCTTGTCGTATTGCTCACCGGGCCGGAAGCCCCGGCCGGAGTAGGTACCGGCATACTCGCCAATCCGGTCGCCTACCTCGCCAATCATGAGCCAGCTGGGGCTCGCGCGCTTCAGCTCGTTGTTGAGCATCGCCCAGAACGGCACAGGAATGGCTGTCGCCAGGTCGGCTCGGCAACCGTCGAACCCGGCAGCCCGCGCCCAGAACCCCGTTAGATCGATCATGTATGAATGGACGGCGGGAAGGTCGTAGTCAAGTTCGGCGAAGCCGAACTGGTTCCTTACGATGCGACCGCGTTTGTGTTTATAGAAATCGGGATGTTGGGAGACCAAGACGTTGTCCGGCTCGGTGCTGTGATAGACGCAGTCCATGAGCACTCGCAGCCCGAGCTCGTGTGCCCGGTCGATGTAGCGCTTCAGCGTCGCGATACCCCTCTGACGCGCACGTGCGTCGCTACTCCGCACTCCCGAATATCCCGGGTTGACTGCGTAGAAATCCCTGACGCTGTAAGTCGCACCGACCGTGGTATCGCGTCCGAACGGATGTATCGGAGATAGTTGGATCGCGGTCACGCCCATTGCTGCAATCCCCTTGAGATGCGCAGCGGCATTGGCGAAAACGTCGGACGATTCCTGACCATCGTCCACGTTTCGCGCGTAGTAGTTGAGCCAAACCTGATACACGACGAGTCGTGACGTGTCCAGCCGCTGCTGGGCCGGGAAGCTCGGCTGCGCTGGAGTCACGTCGTTCCCGGCGCGACGCGTGGACGACCCGGAAGAACACGCGGCAACGCAGACCATGACGAGTGAGACGAGTTTCACACGCGCGCAGGGGCGACGGCATGCAAACGCGAAGGGTCGTACCAGGTGGGACCGGTCGTTCACACTCGAGAACTTCCTTTGAGCGTCCCCGTTGTTCTGGGGCGCGCTGACCGCGAACCTATCCACTCACGGACAGCGAGATGGCGCGGCGTTCCCAGGGGGCTATGCCCCGGCGAGGCGGAGGTGGACCCAGTCCATGATGCCGGTCAGGTAGTCGGCGGGCGTGGACGGATCGGTGTTGGTCAGGCCGGCCTTGTTCGTGATGACGTGCACCGAGCAATCGGGCGTCGCGTCGTCGTCGACACAAACGGGGAAGTTCTTCGAACGGCTCGCAGTGCCTTGTGCTGCGATTGCAGCCCGCATCGGCTCGTGGATGCAATCCGTGAGCCCCATCGTGACGTGCGAACCGTCCCGCAACGGACAACTCATGGGGACTGAACCGCACGTATTGACGTCGCCGTGGTTCCAAATGTGCAACAGCGGCACGGTCAGCCGGCCGGTCGACACCAACTTGTCGGGTTCATTGTCGATGTTCGCGAGGTCCGGATGGATGCGCGCCGCGATGGCCTGCACACGCACCGAGTCGTTCTTGTCGGTGCAGTAACCCGCGTCGAAAGCTGCCTTCATCGCCTCACGATTCACGATGCTCGCGTCGGCGACCACGCCACTCGGCGCAATGCCTTGGAGCTGCATCGACCATGCGACGCCGAACGCTCCCGCGGAGCCGGCACTCCCGCCGTGCAAGAAGGATTTCGTGGTGGGGTAGTGACCTTGTACGTATTGAATGGCGGCCTTGACGCTCAACGTGCCGTTCGTCGGTCGGGGCTTGCCGTCGGGTGTCGTGTTGGGATTGTGCGGATCGGGTGTATCGACCCCGGCGTAGATGTCGTGGCTGCAATACGAGACGGCGAGCGTGCGGAACTGGGCTGCGTCGGCGCGCACGTTGGCCAGCAGACCGTTGTTGGTCAGCCGTCCGTTCAGCGACGCGGCGCTCTCTTCGATCTTCTGGCCCGGACCCGGAACGGGCTGTCCGTTCGCGTCGAAGTAGCCGGCGCCGCCGCCGTGCATCATGACCCACAGTGGTCGCGGTGCCGTGTTCGACGAGCCCGTCTTCGTCCCGACCACGAACGTCTGGTATCCGCTGATGCTGCACGGATATGCCGAGTTGCGGTAGTAGTCGTACTTCCAGCCGCCGCTCGAGGTACTGCTCACGAGTGAGATCGACGCCGTGTCGCCCGGCGCCGAAAGTGGCTTGCACGCGGCCAGGACGAACACCGCCAACAACGCGGCGCCCAGCATTCCGAACCGGCGCATGAGACGACCCCCTGGATGGCGTACACGGCGAACCCTAGTAAGCCCGGAGAATGCCAAGGTTTCGTGAGGTGGCGGTCAGATCCTCGACAAATCCGCGCGTTTGTCGGGCGGATCGCGGGGTATCGCAAAGGAATGCGGTTCCGGTCCGGCGCCCGGCTCGACACGTCTCAGGTCGACGACCGGCGCGGAATGCCGATCGGGCCGATCGGCGGGCTTGTCGGCGGCGGCGGCATCGTCGGCATCATCATCACGATCATCTTGATGGTGACGAACGGCGGAGGAGGCGGCCAGGGGCTCACGGTCGGCGGACAGCAGGGCAACCTCGCGACCGACTGCCGAACCGGTGCCGACGCGAATCAGCGTGCCGACTGCCGGATCGTCGGTGTCGTGGACAGCGTGCAGGAATACTGGTCGACGGTCGTTCCCGGCTATCACCGTGCGCAAACTGCGCTGTACACGCAGCAGACCTCCACCGGTTGCGGCGCGGCCGACTCGGCGGTCGGTCCGTTCTATTGCCCTTCCGACGAAACCGTGTACCTCGATCTTGGCTTTTTCTCCGAGCTCCAATCACGCTTCGGCGCGAAGGGCGGTCCGTTTGCGGAGGCGTACATCGTCGCGCACGAATACGGCCACCACGTCCAACACCTCCTCCGCACCGACGCGCGCGTCGGCAACGATCGGCAAGGGGCCGCGAGCGGCTCCGTCCGTCTCGAGCTGCAAGCAGACTGTTTCGCCGCCGTCTGGGCTCACCATGCAGTCCAGACGACCTTCATCGAGCAGTTGACGTCCGACGACGTTGCTCAGGGGCTCGACGCGGCGGCCGCGGTAGGCGACGACCGGATCCAACGGGAGACGCGGGGGCGCGTGAAGCCCGAAACGTTCACGCACGGAACGTCCGCACAACGCGAGCGCTGGTTCTCGACCGGATATCAGTCGGGAAACATCAACGCCTGCGATACCTTCTCCGCCGCCTCACTGTAAAGTCTCGAAATTGATGTCGGCGGGTCGCCTCGAAGCGGGCGCGCGCGATGTGCTCGAGCGCAACCGGCGCGGTTCGTGGACGTGTCCCTCGACGGCCTTGTATCCGCATCAATGGTTGTGGGATTCATGCTTCCTCGCTCTCGGCGTGGCGCGCTATGACCCACAGCGCGCCGCCGACGAGGTACGAGCAGTATTCCGGGGACAGTGGACGAACGGCATGTTGCCGCACATGATCTTCGACCACAACGTCAAAGACATCGGCAGCCGCAGGATCTGGAAGTCGAAGACGCATGCGCTCGCGCCCCGTGACGTCGATACGTCATGCATCACGCAACCGCCCCTGCCCGCCATCTCCGTCCGCCGCGTTGCCCACGCGTTGCCCGCCCCGGACCGTCAGCCTTTTCTGGCGGATCTGTTCCCGAAGCTTCTCGCTTACCACCAGTGGTTGTACGACGAACGCGACCTGCACGACTCCGGCTTGGTCACCCTCGTCCATCCTTGGGAATGCGGTCTCGACACGACACCTCCGTGGATGCAGACGTTGGGCCGGATGCCACTGCCATGGTGGCTGCGGATTGCCGCACGGCTTCATCTGGCCCGGGCTGTGAGGCGAGTCCGCAACGACACTCGATACATCCCGGCGGCGGAGCGGCCCTCGGATGACGACGGCTTGCGGATGCTGGTTCTCGCCACGCGGGCGAAGCAACACGGGTTCCAGCTGGAACGGATGCCTCGCCTCACCTCCGTGCTCATCGAAGATCTGGCCTTCAACGCAATCCTTGCTTCCGCCAACCATGCATTGGAGCTCATCGCGCGTGATCTCGAGGTCGCATTGCCTCCCGCGCTCGAACAGCACTTCCGGCGAACCGACGCCGCGTTCGAACAGCTGTGGGACGAACCTTCGGGCCAATACTACTCGCGGAACGCGATCACGGAGGAGTTGATCAAAGTGCCGACGATCGCAACCTTCGTTCCCCTCTGGTCGGGAATTCCGACTCGGGCGAGGGCGGAACGGCTGATCGAGCTGCTGCGCAAACCCACGAGCTTCTGGCCTCGACATCCCGTGCCGAGCGTGCCCGTCGACACGTCCGAATTCCAACAGTCCGCGTATTGGAAGGGACCTACCTGGGTCAACATGAACTGGATGATCGAGGAAGGTTTGCGCAACTACGACCATGTCGAACTTGCCGACGAGCTTCGGTTGCAGACCCTGGAGCTTGTCGAACGCGCGGGATGCTCGGAATACTTCTCGCCCCTGACTGGCCAAGGCTATGGCGCCCACGACTTCTCCTGGACGGCGGCCCTCGTCATCGACCTGCTCGCGCGCGGCGACTCGACCCGAGCCGCCGACCCGGGGTGATCGTCAATGCGCGCGCGGAGGCGGCACCGGGAAGTCGTCGCTGCCCGGCCACACCGTGATGAGCCGCATGCGACCGTCGTCGGCGACTTCGCAGAAATCGGTCCCCGGGCCGAGGCTGCCGTCGGGCAGCTTCCACACGAAGCTGTAACGAAAGAAGCCGTGGAAGTACTCGATGGGTGTCACCACTTCGACCGATACACCGCCGCCGGAACGCCCACGCCGTTCCGCGCTGCTCGGCTCGAGTGCATCTTCGGGTGTCGTCGGCGCCATGCTTCCGATCGCTTGCCCGATCATGTCGGAGACGGCCTCCAGCCCGTGCAACCGACCGAGCCTCGGGTCCATGAACACGATGTCGTCGGTGCAACAGCGACGGAGGACCTCGACGCGCCGCCCCGCATCGCGTTCGAACCACGCTTCGCCATAGATCACGAGACATTCTTCCGGCGTCACGAACCAGCTCCTTCGGATGCGTGTTCGAGCCAAAAACCGATCGGACAGTCCGAAGTTAGGCGCCGGAACGGGTTTGCGGCGCCCGACCGGTTTGCGAGGGGCACCTCGGCGGGTAGCCGGTTCGTCAAGACGATGCCCACGTTTCGCATCTCGCTCCAGCAATCAACGACGAGCCCGGGTCGCGCGCGGGCGGGCGTTCGCTCGTTCATCGAAGAGTACCGGCTGTGCGAGGAACCCGAAATCGCGTTGCTGATCCTGAGCGAGCTCGTCAGTAACGCCGTCATGCACGGCGCCCAGCCCATTCAGGTCGTCGTGAGCGGCGAAGCCGGAAAGTTGCGCATCGACGTGGCCGACGGCGATACCCACCCGCCCCGGCCGCTGCACTTCGGAAGCGCCGACCGGACGGGCGGGCGTGGCCTTCACATCGTCAACGCGCTGTCGGAGCAGTGGGGCACAACGATCCACGAGCACGGAAAGTCGGTCTGGGCCGAAGTCACCGAATGAGTTGATCGCACGCCGTTACTTCAAGAACTGCGTTTCGTAGGCGGCCGCGAGATCGTAGAGCGCCTTGGCGCCGTCTCCGTCGAAAGACGAGCCGTGCATCAGAGCCAGCACACTCGGCGTGAGATCGCCGAGACGGCGCATCACGGCTGCCGTATCGGGAGCGAGGCACGTGGCGCGAAATATCGCCTCTGCTTCCATTGCCGGCTCGACGATGTCGTCGGCGGTTAGGGCGGGTCCGTTGCCCAGATGGGTGAACAGGTCGCCGCACAGCAGCGTGCCCGTCGTCTCCTCGTAGAGCACGCGTGCTTCCCAACCGTGCGGCACGTGTGGGGTATCGATGTGACGCACGCGCTTGTTGCCGAGATCGAGGACCTCGCCGTCGGCCAAGCCACGTGGTGCGCGGTCGGCCATGTCGTTGAGGGAGACCATGCAGCCGAGCATCCCGTGGGCGACCTCGGCCCGCGGGGCGGCCGCCAGCCATTGGTTCATCGACCCGCACTCGTCGGACTCGACGTGACCGAAGGTGATCCAACGCAGCCGCTCGACCGGCAGGACAGTCGCGACCGCCTCGGATACGAGCGGGAACATTGCCCGCGGTCCCGTGTGAAAGAGCAGCGGCTCCTCGGCGTCGACGAGGAATTGGTTGAAGGTGAAGCCGGCCGGGGGCGCGATGTCGGGCACCCAGGTCGAGAGACGGTAGATGCCGTCCGCGATCTCGTCGACGGTCGTGGACATCAGAGCGGACCTCCTGGTCGGGCCAACCGGAGCCAGAACCCGCGCTCCGTCGGCCCACGGTACCGGCCGCGCGCTCGCCGGCCCGCAGGATCGAGCCCGGTATTCTTGGCGGATGGGCTGCTGGGAAGGGCTCTTTCGCGATGACACCGCGACGTAGTGATCGGCGCTGACTTCGACGCGCTGCTCATCGCGGCCCAGAGGGGAGACGAGGCAGCAGTCGGGAGTCTCTACCGCGATCTGAACCCCACGCTCGTGCGCTTCCTGGGCGCGCAGGCGGCCGGTGCCGGTGAGGACCTCGCGCAGGAGGTCTGGTTGGCGGCCGCGAACGGGCTCGCGTCGTTCTCGGGGGGCGAGGACGGGTTTCGAGCGTGGATGTTCACGATCGCCCGTCGACAGCTCATTGCGCATTGGCGACGGTCGCGTCGTCGGCCCCAACGGGTTGTCGACCCCGCGCACCTCCCCGAGCTCGGCGCGTCTTCCGAAGACGAGGCCGACTCGAGGATCCTCGGGGATGAAGCCGCACTCGCGCTCGTTACCGGGCTCCCGCGCGAGCAGGCCGAAATCGTGCTGCTGCGGGTGGTCGCGGGCTTCGACGCGGAGGAGGTCGGAGCCATCTTGGGCAAGCGTGCGAGCACGGTGCGGGTGTTGCAGCATCGGGCCCTGCGAAGGATGGCCCGCCGATTCGCCCAGGAATCTGTAACGAAATGACCGGCGAACGCGATCTGGACCATGAGATGAAACGCTTCGGTCTCGACGACCTCACCGCCGATCGGCTGTTGTCCGGCCAGGTCGCGCCCGAGGACGCGCCCCCCGGTTACCGGCTGATCGCGGACGCGGTGCAAACCGCCGGCGGCCCGGGCCCGGCCACGGTCGCCGGGCGCGAAACCGCCGCGGTCGCCGCCGTCGTCGAAGCCTTGCGCTCCAACCCCGTCGATCTACAGGTTCGGAAAAGGTCCATGGTCGGTCGAGCGCTCAGCGCCAAGGTCGCCGCGATCGCGGCCGTGACCGTTTTCGGTGCGACGGCGGCCGCGGCCGCGACCGACACTCTCCCGGGGCCGGCTCAGACGGCGATCAGCGACGCGGGCTCCCACGTCGGACTGTCGATCCCGAAGCCGAAGAGCCACGCGAACTCTCACGCGAACGCGCACGCGACCGCCAAATCCGCGAAACCGGAGGACGCCGGGAAAGCCGGGAACACCGGGGCGACCGGACCGGACGCCACTGGCAGCGCCAAGTACGGGCTGTGCACCGCGTACTTCGCGGGTCCGACGACCCCGAACGAGCACAGCGGCAAGTACGACTCCGTCGCGTTCTCCAACCTGGAAAAGGCCGCCGGCGGAGCATCGGGTGTGGCCGCGTATTGCAAGGACGCCAAGCCGCCGAAGCACGAAGGTGCGACGGGCGCGACAGGCGCGACTGGGGCGACGGGCGCAACTGGGGAGACGGGCGCAACTGGGGAGACGGGCGCGAGTGGGCCAACGGGCGGGACGGGGGCGTCGGGCGCGACTGGGGAAACGGGGGCATCGGGCGCGACGGGCGCGCACCGTGGGACGCCTCCGGTTTCGACACCCGGATCGCGGCCGGCGTCACCGCCGGGTAAATCGCCCCAGCCCTGATCGCTGCACCAGCGCCCTCACAACGCGGTGAGGGCGCGACGAACGACCCGCCGGGGGTGGCCGGCGGGTCGGTTCGACCGTTGGCTCGCGTAACGTCTGCGCAGTGACGGCAACGCTCGGTACTTTCGTCATGCGTTTCGATCTGCGCGCGCCGGCGTTCGGTGCCCCCATCGCCGACCTGTACGCGGCCGCGCTCGACATGGCGGCGTGGGGCGAGGAGCACGGCATCACTGCGGTCGTCGTGTCGGAACACCACGCCACCGACGACGGATATCTTCCGGCGCCCCTCGTGGTCGCGTCGGCAATGGCGGCGCGCACGAAGCAGATCGCGATCAGCGTCGCCGCGCTGCTGGTGCCGCTCTACGACCCGGTAAAGCTCGCGGAGGACATTGCGGTGCTCGATCACGTCAGCCGCGGCCGCGTCTCGTACGTTGCGGGGCTCGGATATCGGCCGGCCGAGTACGCATCGCTGGGGCGACCGTTCGCCGACCGGGCGCACGACATGGAGACCGCGATCGCGTTGATGCGACGGGCATGGAAGGGAGAACCGTTCGAGCACGACGGCCGGGTCGTGCACGTGCGACCTGCGCCGCGCACGCAACCACATCCGTTGCTCTGCTACGGCGGCGGATCACCGGCGGCCGCCCGGCGCGCGGCGCGGCTCGACATGCCGTTCTTTCCGCAGTTGCGGTCCGAACGCCTCGTCGCCGAGTACGAGGCCGAACGCGCGCGACTCGGGCTGCCGCCCGGCTTCGTCATCAGCCCGAGCGCGGGACCGTTGAATGTGTTCGTGTCCGAGGATCCCGATCGCACCTGGGCGCGGATCGGCGAGCACCTCCTCCACGACGCCCGCAGCTACGCGCAATGGCAACTCGACGCGCACATGGATTCCGCGGCACTCGACACCGCGACGACCGTCGACGAGCTGCGCCAGAACGAGGTGTACACAGTTGTGACGCCCGACGAGTGCGCGACCCTCGTCCGTACGCACGGCTCGCTCGCGCTGCACCCGCTCTGCGGTGGCATCCCGCCGCACATTGCATGGGAGTCACTCGAGCTGGTGGCCGCGAAGGTGCAGCCCCAGCTCATCGGCTGAGGGCCACGGGCGTCGGTGCGGGTACGTCCTCAGAGCGCGTAGCCTCACGCCCATGGCGCGGGCGCCCTTCGGCCTCGAGTACAAGTGGCTCGTCGCCATCGTGTTCGTGTGCGGGATGTTCATGGACATCATGGACACGACGATCGTGTTCGTCGCCACGCCCACGCTCGCGCGCGACTTCCACGCGACCCACAGCTCGATCGAGTGGGTCGTGCTCGGCTATCTCCTCTCACTCGCGATCTGGATACCGGCGTCGGGTTGGATCGGCGACCGGATCGGCACCAAGAAGGTCTTCCTGTTCGCGCTCGCGATGTTCACGCTCGCGTCCGCGCTGTGCGGCCAAGCACACAGCCTGAACGAGCTCGTCGCGTTCCGGGTGTTACAGGGTGTGGGCGGCGGCATGCTGACGCCGGTCGGAACCGCCATGCTGTTCCGCGCGTTCCCGCCCGTGGAGCGCGCGAAGGCATCGACCGTACTGATCATTCCCACCGTTCTCGCGCCCGCGCTGGGCCCCATCATCGGCGGCTGGCTCGTCACGGACGTGTCCTGGCGCTGGATCTTCTATGTCAACCTGCCGGTCGGGGTGGTCGGCTTCGTCCTCGGTGCGCTCTACCTGCGCGAGCACCGCGAGGGCACGGCCGGCCCGTTCGACCTCGGCGGGTTCTTGCTGTCGGGCGCCGGATTGGCGCTCGTGCTCTACGCGCTCTCGGAAGGTCCGTTGAAAGGCTGGCGATCGCCGATCGTGCTCTCGACCGGCGTCGTCGGTCTGCTGTTGTTCGCACTCTTGGTAGTTGTCGAGAACCGGGTCGAGGCACCGATGCTGACGTTGCGGTTGTATCGAGAACGAGTGTTCCGAAACGCCAACATCGTCCTCACGCTGGTGTACGGGAGCTTCGCCGGCGTCTTGTACATCCTGCCCTTGTTCTTGCAGGACCTGCGCGGTCTGAGCGCGCTGCAGTCGGGTCTGGCCACATTCCCGCAAGCGATCGGCGTGATCATCTCGAGCCAATTCGTCGGTCGCCTTTACAATCGCGTCGGGCCGCGCCGCCTCATCTTCTGGGGGATGGTCGGCATGGCGGCCGTGACGATGCTGCTCGCCGTCGTCGGGCTGCACACCGACCTCTGGTGGGTCCGGCTGATCATGTTCGGTCGTGGCATCTGCATGGCGTTCGCGTTCGTGCCATTGCAGGCGGCGACGTACGCGAACATCACGCCCGAGGACACCGGACGGGCCTCGGCGATCTACTCCACGCAACGGCAGGTTGCGGCGGCCCTCGGCGTCGGCGCGCTGCTGACCGTGCTGTTGTCGGGAGCGAAGACCGCGGCCGGCCCCGCACTCTCGGCATATCACACGACGTTCTTCGTCGGCGCCCTCCTGGTCGTGCTCGCGGCACTCACCGGGTTGCTGATTCGCGACGAGGATGCGGCGTCGACGCGGGAAGGCCATCAACGCGCGCCGGACAGCTCGCCGCTCGCGGTCGGCGGCGACTCAGCACCCGCTTCGGTTCAGCGCCCGTCGAGCCAGCGGTGCGCGGGGTCTTCGTACATGGCAAGCTGCCGGTGCTCTCCGGCCAGCGCCCACAGGTAGTAGAGGCGGTAGCCGGGAGCCGCGCACACGGGGTGGTAGCCGCGCGGGATGCCGACGATGCTGCCGTGGCGGAGGAACACGGCCCGCGCGTCGCGGTCAGTCTCGTACAAGCCCTGGAAGCCGAAGCCGTCCGGCCGGTCGAAGCGGTAGTAATAGACCTCCTCGAGCACGGGCTCGCCGTCGCCGCCGTCGTGCTTGTGCGGTGGGAACGACGACCATTGTCCGGGCTCGTTGAACGTCTCGCCGACGAGGAGACGGCACGCGGGTACCCGGTCGGCGATCACGTTGTGCACGTCGCGTTGCCAGCCGGGCTTGCCCCGTGGATGCACGACGACGTCGTCCGGGTGGACGAGGGTCGGCGCGTCGGCGGTCGCCGCGAGCGCGTAGCCGAGCGTCGCCGCGAGCGCGAGCTCCACGTCGCTGCTCGCGTCGACGGTGACCGACGAACCCGGCGGGAGATACGCCGCCGACGCGCGCTGCTCGAACACCGAGGTGCGCTTGACGGGTTCGCCGTCGAAAGCCGCGTCGCCCTGGAGCAGCACGAGCGCGGCTTCCTGCCCGGGGAGTGCAGCGACGATCCGGGTCTCGCCCGCCGTGAGCGACACGACCTCGAGGTGAATGTGGGTGCCGCGATACGCGGCGTCGGTCACGGTGCGGTCTCCAGGTAGCGCGTCAGCACGAGTGAAGAGATGTCGTGGTGGCCCGCGATCTCGAGCTGCGCGTACGCGCTGATCGCCTGCTCGTGCGCCACGAGTGCGACGAGCGCGGGGTCGCGCGGGTCGGGTGCCAGCTCGCGCAGTCTCACGAAGTTCGCGAGGAACTGGGGGAGCGCGTCGAACAACGCCTTCACGAAGCCGTCCCAGCTCCCGCCGGCCGATCCCATCTCCCGGCCCAGGCGTCGCGTCTCGTCCTCGTCGCCGACGTCGATCCCGGCCGCGTCGACGAGGGGACGCAGCGCGGCGGCGGTACGCGCCTCTATGTTCGCGAGCGTCTGCAACGTGTCGCGGTGGTCGCGCCAGTCGTCGCGGGCGGCCATCTCGGAGAAGATCGCGTCGCCGAACAACTCTCCGTTGTACGCGTCGAGGAGCAATTGTTCGTAGTCGCTCACTGTCGGACTCCGATCGCGTGCGGGTTGCCGGGAGGCGGCAGCGGATGACGGAAGAGCTTGGCGGCGTTCTCGTGGCTGATCTTCGCGATCTCGTCGGCCGTGAGGCCACCGAACACTTCGGCGAACACTTGCTGCGTGTCCGGCCAGGTGCCGTCGCCGTGCGGGTAATCGGACTCGAACGTGATGTGATCGATGCCAACGGTATGCCGGGTGCTCAACGTCGACGGGTCGTCGATCGTCGAGAACCAGAAGTTGCGGTGCAGCACTTCGGCCGGGCGGAGCTCGCCGGGGAAGTAGTGGCCGTACCCCGAGCGATCGACGATGTTCTCGAGCCGGTCGTGCAGCATCGCGACCCACCCGATGCCGCCCTCGCTCATGATGATCTTCAGGTCGGCATACTCCGCCGGGTACCGCGACCAGAGCCACTCCGCGCACGCGCTGAGCGACAGTTGACCGAACAACGTCGCGCCCAGGGGAACCATCGGCGCGCCCGGCGGCATGTCGGCCACGCCGGTCGACCCGACGTGCAGGCACACAACCGTGCCCGTGTCGGCGCACGCGGCGATGATCGGGTCCCACCACTTCGAGAAGATCGGCTCCATGCCGATGCGGTGCGGCATCTCCGGCAGCGTCACCGCGGTGAACCCGCGCGCCGCGTTCCGACGGATCTCCCGGGCGCCCTCGTCGGGATCGGCAAGGAACGTGATGCCCATCGGAACGATCCGGTTGGGGTGTTTCGTGAACCACTCGTCGTGGAACCAGTCGTTCCACGCGCGCGTCACGGCGAGGCCGAGCTCGGGATCGCTACACCGTGAGAAGACCGATCCGCAGAAGCCCGTGATCTGCGACGGAAAGTTGACCGACGCCCAGACGCCGTTGATGTCCATGTCGCGGACGCGCGCGTCGACGTCGTAGCAGCCGGGTCGCATCTCTTCGAAGCGGGTCGGCTCGACCTTCCAGTCCTCGCGCTTGCGCCCGACGACCGCGTTCAGGCCGACCTGGAAGAACACCTTGCCGTCGAAGTGCCACACCTCGTGGCCCTCTTCGGTCTCGACGACCTTGGGTGCGAGGTCCTGCAGCTTGGCCGGGAGCCGGCCGTCGAACATGCCGGGCGGCTCGACCAGATGATCGTCGGTGGAGAACAGCGTGTAGCGGATCGGTCGCGGTTCCGGATCGTCTTCGAGGCCGTGCGTCTCGCTCTTGCGCCAGTTGAGCCGGATGGCGGGGCTGACAGCCATGCCGGCAAGGGTACGTCCGGGCTGACACGCGTGTCAGGTGCCGGACGGCGGTGGCTCGGTTTCTGGACACCTATTCGAAAGGGACCACGGGCTCGGCGTTTGCGTCGAGTTGGTTCCATCACTCGAGTTCGACACGCAAGAAGCGCGTCGAGATCTCCGCAGAGATCCCGACGCGCTCCTCGGGGATTGCGCTGTTACTCCTTGACCCACTCGGCGTCGATCGTGAGCTTGATCTTGTCGCCCACGAGCACTCCGCCGGTTTCGAGCGCGACGTTCCACGAGAGCCCCCAGTCCTTGCGGTTGATCTCGGTCTCGGCGGTGAAGCCGACTCGAGTGTCGCCCCACGGCGAATCCTGCGAACCGAGGAACTCGCCCTGCAAGGTGACAGGACGCGTCGAGTCGCGCACGGTGAGCTCGCCCTCGAGCGTGAACTCGCCGTCGCCACGGTCGTGGACGCTGGTCGAGCGGAAGGTCACGGTGGGGTACTGCGCGGCGTCGAAGAAGTCGGCCGAGCGCAGGTGCTCGTCGCGCTTCGGGTCGCCGCTGTCGACGGCGGCAACGTCGATCGTCGCGACGACCGACGACTGCGTCGGGTCTTCGGCGATTTCGAGGTGGCCGGCGGTGACGGGGAAGCGACCGCGGACCTTGGTGACCATGAGATGCCGGGCGCTGAAGGACACGTGCGAGTGGCTCTGGTCGAGCGCGTACGATCCGGGCGCCGGGGCGTTGCGGAGGGCGGTGGACGGCGTAGTGGTCATGGGGGGCTCCTAGGTGTTTGTCAGCGCAATCTTTGCTCACGCAATGATATACTCAATGCTTGCGAACGCAAGAACATTCCCCGGAGACAGGTAGGATTTTGCGGATGGCCGAACCTGCCGTGCGTTGGCTGACAGAACCGGAGATGCTCGCCTGGCGGAGCCTCGTAAAGGGCACGACCGGCCTTCTCGCCATGCTCGACAACGAGCTCGAGGTCGAGCACGGCCTGAGCCTGGGCGACTACGAGGTGCTCGTGAACCTCTCGGAGGAGCCCGAAAACTCCATCCGCATGAGCGAGCTCGCGGGCCGGCTGCACCTCTCGCCGAGCGGCATGACCCGGAGGATCGACGGGCTCGTGAAGAGCGGCCTGGTCGAGCGCCGCCCGTGCCCGAGCGATCGCCGGGGCTCGAACGCGGTGCTGACGCCGCTCGGGTTGAAGACCCTCCGGACGGCCGCGCCCACGCACGTGCGGGGGGTGCGCGAGTACTTCATCGATCGGCTCAGCGATCGCCAGCTCGCACAGCTGGCGGCCGCGCTGTCGGCGATCGACGTCGACGAACTACGGGCGGCCGGCGGTTGCGACGGCGACGCGGAGCAGGCCTAGACATCGCCGCGTCGGTGGACGATTTCGCGGATTCTCTCGACGGCATCGCGGCCGAGACCCAGTTCTCGGGGGTAGTGAGGGTCGACATCGGTGGCGAGTTGTTCCAGCGCGCGTACGGCCTCGC
The DNA here is from genome assembly GCA_038213435.1 of Acidimicrobiia bacterium. GTDB lineage: Bacteria > Actinomycetota > Acidimicrobiia > IMCC26256 > PALSA-610 > PALSA-610. Next base: position 63,802 of record JBBQTI010000005.1, on the reverse strand, counting down.
TCATCGTGCATGCGACATCCCGAACTCGATCGACTCGCAGTTCGCGATTGCCAGTGGCGTCAAGGGCTTGACGGCGTTGACGGTCGTGGCCCTGATCGAAGATGGGCTGCTCGACCTGACCACCACGGCGCGCTCGATGCTCGGACGAGACCTCCCGTTGATCGCCGACGACGTGACCGTCGAGCAATTACTCGCGCACCGTTCCGGCATCGGTGATTATCTCGACGAGGACGCCGAGTACGAGATCGAGGACTACGTGATGCCGGTTCCGGTACACGAGCTGCGGACGACCGAGCAGTACCTTCGTGCACTCGAAGGGCACCCGCAGAAGTTCGTGCCCGACGCCCGGTTCTCGTACTGCAACGGCGGTTATGTGGTGCTCGCCTTGATCGCCGAGCGGGTTGCGGGGGTCCCGTTCCACGACCTCGTCGAGCAGCGCGTGTGCGCGCCCGCGGGCATGCGGGACACGGTATTCCTGCAGTCCGACCGGCTTCCCCCGCGCGCGGCTATCGGCTTCCTCGCCGCCGACGGTCTGGCGACCAACGTGTTCCACCTCCCCGTGCGGGGCAGTGGCGACGGGGGCATCTACTCGACCGCGTTCGACGTCCACGCGCTGTGGCGAGCGTTGTTCGCCGGCCGCATCGTGTCGGGACCCTGGGTGACGCAGATGGTTCGGCCTCGGAGTGACGTCCCCACGGAGTCGAAGCGGTACGGCCTCGGCTTCTGGCTGCACGCGTCGAACGACACGGTGATGTTGGTGGGCTTCGACGCCGGCGTCTCGTTCCGGACCGCCCACGATCCGACGCGGCACGTCACCTATACCGTGCTGTCGAACACCTCACACGGCGCGTGGCCGATCGTGCGCGCGCTCGACGAGCAACTGGGGACCTCCTAGCGGCGGGTGCGCGCCGCCGGGTCCTGCTTGTAGAAACCGCGCATCACCTCGTAGAGCCTCGGTTCGTGCTGTTCGAGCGCGACCGGCACGTCGAAGAATGCCTCGGTCGCGACGGCGAAGAACTCAGCCGGGTTGGTCGCGCCGTAGGGCTGGAGCGGCGGACGCTCGATGCCGTCGCGTAGTGCTCCGTACGCCTCGGTGCACACCTCGACCCACCGGTCGAAGTCGCCGCGCCGTTGCAGCGGTGGTGTGCCGTCGAGGAGGTTGTCGAGCATGTCGAGCTTGTGCGCGAATTCGTGAAAGACCACGTTCTGCCCGCGCCCTGGATGCCGCGCGGCCTCCTGCGCTTCGTCCCACGCGAGCAGCACGGGACCCCGGCGACCATGCGCTTCGCCGAGTACAGGCACGACACCGTCGGTCACGGTTCCCCGCACCGGACCGGCGTACTCGCCGCGCGATTGCATCGCCGTTGGGTACACGATGATCGCGCTGATCTCTCGGTATTCATCGACACTCAGGCGAAGCACGAGCAGCGCGGCCTGCACCGCGAGTGTCACGGTGATCTCGTCGTCGAGAGCGAATCCCTGCGCGGCCTCCCAGTGCTTGTGCCGGAGCAGCCAGTCGCTCGTCGCCTCGAGGAGCGTGCGCTCATCGTCGTCGAGCTCGCGCCACACCGCGACGTGTTCCTCGACGATGTCCACCCAGTCGTCGGGCAGTCCTTTCCGCCGGTGCAGCACCGGATGGAGTCGAGCACGATCGCCCGATGGAACACCAGCGGCGACGGGTACCCTCGTGGCGTGACCGGCGTCGAGGTGTTCGTGGATCCGAGCTGCCCGTGGGCGTGGATTACAACTCGGTGGATCAAGGACGTGGCGCCGCAGCGTGATCTCGAGGTGACGTGGCGGTCGTACTGCCTCGAGATCCGCGACGACTACGGCGTGGCCCCCACAATGCCGGAGAAGTACCGGGAGACCGCGATGACGGCCCACGCCCTCTCGCACCGGATGCTCCGGATCTTCGAGGCGGCCCGGGCCCGCGCCGGCGAAGAGGCCGTCGACGCCCTCCTCACCGAGTGGGGCCGGGCGTTCTTCGTCGAGGGTGCAGCACGCGACGACGGGCTTCTCTCGGAGTGTCTGGCCGCGTGTGGCCTCGATCTCGATCTCCTCGAGGCGGCCGCCGACGAGAAGTGGGACGCCCCGATCGTCGAGGCCATGCAGGTCGCCTACGCGTTCGGCGGGCCGAAGACCCAGACACCCACGATCGTCGTGCGCGCCGATCCGCCGCACGGCTTCAAGGGGCCGGTGATGGCGCCGGCCCCGACCGGCGCAGCCGCGCTCCGGCTATGGGACGCCATCCAGGTGCTCTCGCAGGAACCCGGATTCTTCGAGATCACGCGACCCCGCGCCAACCGGCCGCGGCCGCCCGCACTCGGCTGAGCTTCGCGGCTCCGTCAGCGCACGTTCTCGGCGCTGCGTGTCGGCGAATCTCGCGAAGAATCTTCGACACGGAGTTGAGCGGCGAGATGGTGGGTGAGTGGCTTCCCGACCGCCGCGGCACTACAGACCGGCGCGCGACCGCCAGTGGGCATCGAGCGCGGCGCGCGCGAGCAGCTCGTGGTGGTGATGCCAATCGTCACCGCGCAGGTCGTCGACGGCGCGCCAGGCGAGCTCGCGGATCTCGTGCGGCTGCGGCCTCGGCCGGCCGCCCGTGATGGAGCACAGGTAGACGATCGACACGGTGCCGTGCGGGTGCACGCCGGCGCGTGCCGCGCGGAAGAACACTCCGACGAGACGGTCAACGCGTGCCTGCACTCCGGCTTCTTCTGCGAGCTCGCGCACGGCGGCCTGCTCGGGTGACTCGTTCGCGTCGACCCAGCCGGCAATCAGCCCCCATTTGTCGTCGTCGACGCGACGGGCGAGCAGGATGCGGTCGTGGTCGTCGAACACCGCGGCGTCGGCACCGACCTTGGCGGTCACATCTCCGATCTCGGCCTCGAAGCGCGCCCTGATGGTGGCGCGGTCGAGAGCCGTGCGCGCCGCGTACTGCCGCTCCGCGGTATCGAGGAGCTTCGTGTATCGCTCGCGATCGAAAGGATTCTCGCTGAAGTGCAAGCCCGTGCGCGCGATCGCCTGCACCTCGTCGAGCAGAGCGAAGACGTCGAGTGCCTGGTCGTCGCTCACGGTTCTCCTGTGCCGGCCAGCCAGTCGGCGACGACGCGGGCGAGCTCCGCCCCCTTGTCCTCCTGCAGGAAATGGCCGCCGCCCTCGATCGTCGTGTGCGGTTGGCCGGCACAGCCCGGCACCTCGCGCTGAAACACGCGGTCGCCGCCGCGGGTGACGGCGTCTTGATCCGAGAACGCGGTGAGGAACGGCTTCGTCCAGGCGCGCAGCGACTCCCACGCTTTCCGGTTGGCGATCGAAGCCGGATCGCCGGGTGTCGTCGGCACGAGCAACGGGAACTGGCGGGCTCCGGCCTTGAACGTGTCGTCGGGGAACGGAGCGTCGTACGCAGCGATCACCGCTTCGCTCGGCGTCGCGTGGCAGCCGGTGCTCACGATGAAGCCGACTGCGAAGTTGTCGACGGTTTGCGAGAACCGTTGCCACCTGAGAAATGCCTCACCGGGCGGCGTATCGCCCGTCGGCAGGAACGTATTCGCGGTGACGACGCGGGCAAAGCGATCCGGATGTTCTCCGACCAACCGCAGGCCGATGAGTCCACCCCAGTCCTGACCGACGAGGGTGACGTCGTGCAGATCGAGCGCATCGAACAACGCGGCGCGCATCCATTCGACATGGCGCGCGTAGGAGTAGTCGTTGCGCTCCGCCGGTTTGTCCGAGCGGCCGAAGCCGACGAGGTCGGGCGCGATGCAGCGCAGGCCGGCGTTGGTGAGGACGGGAATCATCTTCCGGTAGAGAAAGCACCACGAGGGCTCGCCGTGCATGAGCAGCACGACGGGCGCAGTGCTCGGACCCTCGTCGAGATAGTGAACGCGTAGCGTCCCGCCGGTGTCATCTCCTTCGCCGTCTACCTCGACGTAGTGCGGTGTGAACGGGAAGTCGGGGAGGTCGCCGAACCGGTCGTCGGGCGTGCGCAACGCCTTCATAAGTGCAGCTCCTCAGGTCGTTCACCTACGATGCGAAGGCGCATGAACGTACTGCTCATCACGACCGACCAGCAACGCGCCGACACGCTCGGTGTCGAAGGCAGCCCCTTGGAAGCGACGCCGCGGCTCGACGCGTTCGCAGCACTGGGAACGCGTTACTCCGGCGCGCGCACACAGAACCCGCTCTGCCAGCCGGCGCGGGCGACGATCCTGACCGGCACGTATCCGTCGACGCACGGCGTCACGTGCAACGGAGTCGATCTGCCGTTCGACGCCGGGGAGCATTCGATCGCGACGCTGCTCGGGCGGGCGGGCTACCGCACCGCGATCATCGGCAAGGCGCACTTCGCTTCCACCTTCCCGTTCCTCCCGACGGGACGCATCGAATCGCTCGAGGGCTCGGCCCGCGTCGATCCCGAATGGAACGGCCCGTACTTCGGCTTCGAACATGCGGAGCTCTTGTTGTTCGGCCACAATCTGCGAATCGCCGACCTGATGGGACGGTGGAACTGGATCTTCGGGCCGCCACCGTTCGGCTTGCACTACGCCCGGCATCTGTTCCGCGACGGCTTCGAGCGCGGCGTCGAGCGATTGCGGCTCATGCAGCCCGAAGCCGCGGGCGCGGTGTGGGACCACACGCAGACGTGGCGGAATGCGCTGCCCGAGGAGGATCATCCGACCACGTGGGTGGCCGACCGTGCGGTCGAGTGGCTGCGTGACGTCGACGGTCCGTTCTTCGGCTGGGTGAGCTTCACCGATCCGCATCACCCGATGGATCCGCCCGCGCCGTGGTGCGATCGGTACGCGCCCGAAGACGCGTTGCAAGTGCTCCCAGAGGTCCATCCCGATGAGTTCGAGGGCAAGCCGCCGGTGCACAAGATGATGTCGGAGGGGTTACGCGGCCGGGCGCTGGAGTGGGCGAATCCCGGCGGCGCCACGCTCACGCGCGCCGAGCTCGCTCGTATGACGGCGGGCTACTACGGCATGGTCGCGCAGCTCGATCACGCCGTGGGTCGAGTCCTCGACGTGCTCGACGAACGCGGCCTCGCCGACGACACCCTCGTGATCGTCACGAGCGATCACGGCGAATTCCTGGGCGAGCACCAACTGATCTTCAAGGGGCCATTCGGGTACGACTCGTTGCTGCGCGTGCCTCTGCTCGTGCGGGGCCCGGGTGTCGACGCGGGCCGCGTCGTGACCGATCCGGTGGGCACCATCGACCTCGCGCCCACGATCCTCGACGCGGCCGGCCTCGACACCCCGGGGTGGATGGAAGGGCGCTCGCTCGCGGCCCAACCACGCGAGTACGTGCTCACCGAGAACGACTTCAACATCGTCGCGTCGATCCCCATGCGCACGATCACGACCTCCCACTACAAGCTGCACCGCTATCTGGAGGCGCCGTTCGGCGAGCTCTACGACCTGCGGGCCGATCCGGGCGAAGTCGTGAACCGCTACGACGATCCGGCGTACGCGCCGGCCCGCTCTGATCTCCTGGCGCTCCTCGACGACGTGATGAACCACGAGGTGCGCAAGGAACCGACGGTCGGACTGGTCGCGTAGCTACGGTCGCCGGTACCCGGTCACGTAGGCGGGCACGGTCGCGGTGGTGTCGGGTTCCGGGACGGGCGACCCGTACGAGGTCGACAGGGGGAGGTGGCCGGCCCAGATCGGCAGCGCCAGGTCCTCGGGGTCGTCGATCGGTCCGCCCGTGCGCACCTTGGCCGACGCCTCGGTGATCGGCAGCCTCAGCACCGACGTCTTGCGCAGCTCGACCGCGGACGGAGGCCGGGCATCGGCCATACGACCGGGCACCACGTGCTCGACCAGCGCGTGCAACGCCGCGTCCTTCTCGTCGGGGTCGTCGACGATCGTCGCGCGTCCGAAGACCATGACCGAGCGGTAGTTCATCGAGTGATGGAACGCGGAGCGGGCGAGCACGAGCCCGTCGATCAGGGTGATCGTGACGCACGCCTCGAACCCGCCCGAGAGCGAGCGAAGCATGTGGTTGGCCACCGCGCCGTGGAGATAGAGCACGTCGTCGATCCGGGCGTGAATCGTCGGGATCACCCAGGGACGACCGTCGATTGCGAAACCCACGTGGCAGGAGAGCGCCTCGTCGATCACCGCGTCGACCAGCCGGCGCTCGTAGCTCGCGCGTTGCGACTGGCGGCGGACAGTTGTGCGGTCGGTCGGGGCGATCTGCATCGGACAACCGTAGGTGTGCGCGGCCCTCGGGGGGGCACAATTTCCGGCCGCTGTGCGAGAGTAAGGAAATGGCGACCAATCGGGTGCGTATGGGAATCGTCGGCGCGGGCAACATCGCGACGTTGAACGTGCCGGGCTACCTCGAGCACGAGGAGTGCGACGTCGTGGCACTGTGCGACCCCCGGCCGGAGGTACTCGAGCGTCGATTGTCGGAGTGGGGAGTGCCACGCGGGTATGCCGATCTCGACCAGATGCTCGCCGACGACGACGTGGACGCGGTCGAGATCCTCAGCCCCACACCGCTGCACGCCGAGCACACGATCGCCGCGTTGCGCGCCGGCAAGCACGTCTCGTGCCAGAAGCCCATCGCGAACGACGTCGGTGACGCCAGGCGGATGATCGAGGCCGCGCGCGAGTCGGGTCGCGTGTTCCGGGTCACCGAGAACTGCTGCTATTATCCGCCCTTGCGCAAGGCGCGCGACCTGATCCGGGAAGGCGCGATCGGCACACCGACGGTCGTGCGGATCAAGACGGTCGTGGGGCGCACCGAGTCGCGATTCCAGGCCAGTCTCGATCCCGCCGGTTACACGTGGCGCTTCAACGCCGAGAGCCCGGGCGGCCATCTCTTCGACGACGTCATGCACAAATACGCGATGGCTCTGTGGCTCGTCGACCGCGACATTCGCAGCGTGCAGTCGGTCGTTCGCCAAGGGCCCTTGTTCTTCGAGGCGCCGACTGTCGCGCTCTTCGAGTACGACCGCGACGACCTGCTCGGCATGATGGAAGTCTCGTACGCGCCCGACATGTTCATTCGCAGCGACTACTACGGCGCCGACGAGTTCTTCGAGGTACAGGGCACGCGTGGGTTCATCTGGGTGACGCGACTCTGCGGCAACCTGCACATCGCGCTCGCGCCGGTCGTGCTCTACGAGGAGGACGGCCGCCAGACTTCGTTCGCCGAGCTCGACGCGTCGTACGACGGCTCCTTTCGCCGCTCCGCAGCCGCGTTCGTCGACGGGTTGCTCGCGGGGGAGGCGCCGGATCTCGACCCCGAGACCGCGACCCGGGCGCTGCAACTCTGCTTCGCGGTCTACCAGGCTTCCAACGAACGACGGCCGGTCGAGCTGTCGACCATCGATGGTCGCGTCAGCCCGAACGGCTGGCCGCCCGCCGAGGACAAGCTGCGACGCGATGTCGAGGAGCTGTTCTCCCGGGAGGCGGCGCGCGCCGAGCGCCTCGGTCCGGGACATCCGTAGCTGCCCGCGCACGTAGAATTCGTGGATCGACACGTTGGGACACGCCCGTGGTCGCGCCCTGGGGTTCGCCCTCGTCGCGAACGCCGTCTTCCTCGCGGTCGAGGTAGCGGGTGGTTTCGCATTCGGATCGCTCGCGTTGCTCGCCGACGCCGCGCACATGGCGACCGACGTCGTCGTGCTCTCGGTCGCGTACGCCGCATTGCGTATCTCGCACCGTCCACCGACCGAAAGGCACACGTTCGGATTCGCTCGCACGGAGGTGCTCGTCGCGCAGGGGAACGGTCTGCTGCTGTTCGCCGGCGCGGTCGTCGTCATCATCGAGGCGTTCCGCCGTCTCGGTTCCCAGCCCGAGCTCTCCGCGTCCGGAGTGTTCGTCGTCGGCGCGATCGGATTGATCGTCAATGCCGCGAGTGCGCGTGCGCTCTACCGCCACGCGCACGGCAGCATGAACCTGCGCGGCGCGTTCTGGCATCTGTTCACCGATGCCTTGGGTTCGATCGGCGTCATGGTCGCGGGGGCCGGGGTCGCGCTCTTCGGTGCCGGCTGGCTCGATCCCGCGGCCTCGATCGTCATCTCGGTGCTCGTGATCGCCGCGGCCTGGCAATTGTTGCGCGACGCCGGTCGCGTCCTGCTCGAGGCCGTTCCCGCCGACCTCGACGTCGCGGCCGTTCGCGACACACTCTCGTCGGAAGCCGGCGTCGAGGCTGTTCACCATCTCCATCTATGGACGACCGGGAGCGCGCAGGCGGCCTTGTCGGCGCATGTGGTGCTGAGCGGGCCGCTCAGCCTGCACGACGCACAATTGCGCGCAGGCGATCTGAAGCGGATGCTCGCGACGAAGTTCGGGATCGAGCACGCCACCCTCGAGGTCGAATGCCACGCGTGCCTCGACGATGCGCACGAGCACGCGAACTGATCGAGCGCGGCCTGTGGGCCGGCGTTACGCGTCGAGGGTTTCGAGCCGCTCGCGCAGCTGGATGAGCGTGCGCGCGAGCAGCCGCGAGACGTGCATCTGGCTGATGCCGACTTCCTCGGCGATCTCGGTCTGCGTCTTGTCGTGGAAGAACCGCAACTCGACGATGGTGCGCTCGCGCTCGGACAGATCGGCGAGCACTGTCTCGAGCAGCACGCGATGCTCCGCGATATCGAAGCCGCGATCCTCCGCGCCGAGTCGTCGCTCGATCGCCGTCGGCTCACCGTTCTCGCCGGGACGCGTGTCGAGAGACGACGAGCGGTATGCACCGCCGACTTCCATCGCCTCGAGCACCTCTTCCTCGGCCACTCCCAGCTCGACCGCGACCTCGGGGACGCGCGGCGCGCGGCCGAGTCGCTGAGACAGCTCGTTGACCACGTTGCCGAGGCGAAGATGCAGCTCCTGCGGACGGCGGGGTACGCGTACCGACCACGTCTTGTCCCGGAAGTGCCGCTTCAGCTCGCCTTCGACGGTCACCGTCGCATAGGTCGAGAATTCGAGGTTGCGATCGGGGTCGAACCGCTCGACCGCTTTCAGCATGCCGAGGTATGCGACCTGTAAGAGATCGTCGAAGGGCTCGCCGCGGTTCGCGTAACGGCGCGCGAGATGCGATGCGAGCGACTTGTGCGCCTCGATCAGCTCGTTGCGCAGCTTCCGGTCGCCGGTTCGCCGGTACTCCTCGAACTTGGCTCTCGAATGCGCGCGCTCCTGCGCGGACAGTGACATCTCAGGTCGGCGGCCTGCGGGTCACACACGAGAAGCGCACGAAGCCATCGTCGGTCCCGAGCTCGTAGTCGTCGATGACGGCCTTCAGGATCTGCGCCGTCAGCGGCTCGACGCCGACGTCGACCCCTCGTGCGACGGGCGCGCGTCCGACGATGCGCAACTCGGTGTCGGTCGTAAAGAAGGTGATCTCGAGCTCTCCGGCGCTGGCCACGTCGATGGTCATGCTCGCGAGCTCGTCGAGCGCCACCCGGAGGTTCTCGATCTCCTCGATATCGAACCCGAGCCGGCTCGCGACGCCCGAACCCGTCAGGCGAACGATGCGGACGTACTCGAGCGCGGCCGGCACCGTCAGCCGGACGGCGTCTTCGCGTGGCTCGGCGGGTTCCATGATCTACGACTCCACGACGAAGTGGTCGGTGAGCCCGGTGATTTCGAGCAACCGCCGGACGGGCTCGCTCGGCGTGCGGAGTGCGAGCCGGCCCTCGCGCTCGGCGAGCCGGCGTTGCGCGGTGAGAATTGCGCGTAGCCCCGACGAGTCGAGGAACCTCGTCCCGGAGAGGTCGAGCACGAGCTCCGAGATGTTGTCGGCGAGCAGGCGGGAGGCCTCCTCGTCGAGGCTGGGTGCGGAATAGGCGTCGAGCTCGCCTTTGACCGTTATGACGGCTCGAGCGCCGGACCGATCCGTCGACAACGACAGGTCCGGACCCCCCGCGTGGTCTTCCATACCCCGTCCTCCTCCTGCGCACCTATTGCGGCCAACCTACCGCGTTGCTTCCGGGGCTCAAACTCCCTGAACAGGCCGTTCTCGGACCACTTCGCGCGAATCCTTGTCGCTGCGGAGACCCAAGAAGGTGGGATGACGGATGTTGCCCGACGCCGTCCACTCCGTGAGGCGAACCTGCACGACGAGGACGGGATCGACGAACCGCACTCCTTTGGGAACGCGACCGGCGCCGAACGGGCTGTCGTCGCGCGCGGACTCGGAGAACCGTCGTTCGAGGTCGGCGATGACGGCACCCGACAACCCGCTGCCGACCTTGCCCGCGTAGTGCAACACGTCGCCGTCGTAATAGCCGACGAGCAGTGATCCGATGCTCCCGGTCCGGCCCTTCTCGCCCGGCTGCCATCCGCCGACGACGAACTCCTGGGTGAGCTGGTTCTTGACCTTGACCCACGCGCGCGATCGTCGCCCGGGCTCGTAGCGCGCCTCGAGGCGCTTTCCGACGACACCTTCGAGACCGAAGCGGAGGCTCACCTCGGTCGTCGCACTGCCGTCACCCACCTCGTGCGGCGGAGTCTGCCACGACGCACCGTTCAGCTCGAGCTTGCGCAGGCGCGCCCGCCGATCGGCGTACGGCAGGTCCATGGTCGAATGGCCGTCGAGCCACAGCACGTCGAACAACACATACGTGACAGGGAGCTCACGCGAAAGCCGTCGAATCGTCGACTCGCTCTCGACGTGCATGCGCCGCTGCAGCAATTCGAAACTCGGACGGCCGGTGTCGTCGAACGCGACGATCTCACCGTCGAGCACGACGTCGCGCGCGCCGAATACCTCACCGATCCGGCGCAGCTCGGGATAACGACGGGTCACGTCGTTACCGTTGCGGCTGACGAGCCGGATCCGCCCGCCGTCGACGTATCCGAGGGCGCGGATGCCGTCCCACTTCAGCTCCCACGCCCAAGCGTCGTCGCGGGGTCGTTGCGCGGCGAGGGTCGCCAGCATCGGCCGCAGGTCGTTCGGGGGCGCGCGGCGGTCGGGGTCCTCGGGTGGGTCCATGCGGTGGATCATCCACTGATCGCCGCGAGTGCGGAAAAGCACGTACTTGCCGTGCACTCGCTCGCCGTGGAGGGTCACCATCACCTCGGCGTCGTCGAACTTGTGGGTCTCGAACGTGCCCGTGTCCCACACGCCCATCGACCCACCGCCGTACTCGCCGGCCGGGATCTCGCCTTGGAACGTGAGGTATTCGAGCGGATGGTCTTCCGTGCGCACCGCGAGGTGATTGTGCGCCGGGTCGACGGGAATGCCCTTGGGAACGGCCCACGACGCGAGCGCACCGTCATGCTCGAGCCGCAGATCCCAGTGCAGAGATCGGGCGTGATGCTCCTGCACGACGAAGCGCGGGGCGGGGCTCGACCGCGATCGCGACCGGCGAGGAGCGGGGCGCGCCGGAGGTTCCGGGGTGGCGCGGAAGTCGCGCTTGGCTTCGTACTCCGCGAGCTCGCGCTTGCGCGGCATACCGGTCACGGTACTGCGCACCGGATGCAGCGGACCGGGGGGAACGTCGAGGTCGGGCGGCGATCCTCGACGTTCCCGGACCGGTGCTGCAGGGAGTCCGAACACACCGTGCGGGGGTCGGTGCCCGCGGACTCAAGTCGTGAGCTACCCCGGCTCGGAATCGTCCAAACCCCCCTTTTCAAAAATTGCCGATCCCAGCGCCCGACTGCCTCCGGGCGATTGCGGACGCCCGAATCCTTACTGGACTCGTCGGGAATGGGGACATACCGTGGCGCCGACCGGATACGCCCAGTCGAAGCGCAAAGGAGCGGGGACATGTCTGACCAAGCTTGGGGCCTCGAGACCCGACTCGTCCACGCCGGCACCGACCCGGATCCCGCCACCGGCGCGCGCGTGACGCCCATCTACCAGACGACGTCGTTTGTTTTCCGTGATACGGAACACGCGGCCGCGCTCTTCGGTCTGGAAGAGCTCGGCATGATCTACACGCGGATCATGAACCCGACGCAGGACGCGTTCGAGCAGCGGATGACGTCGCTCGAAGGCGGTGTCGGAGCGCTCGCCACCGCAAGCGGACAGGCAGCCCAGACGATCGCCCTCTTGAACCTCGCGGAAAACGGTGGCCACATCGTCTCGAGCGCGTCCCTGTACGGCGGCACGTACAACCAGCTCCACTACACGTTCCCCAAGCTCGGCGTCGAGGTCTCGTTCATCGACGACCCCGACGACCTCGCCGCCTGGAAGAAGGCGATCCGCCCGAACACCAAAGCGTTCTACGGCGAGAGCATCGGTAACCCGAAGGGCGACATCTTCGACTTCGAGGGCATCTCGAAGATCGCGCACGACAACAAGATCCCGCTCGTGATCGACAACACGCTTGCGAGTCCGGCGCTGCTGCAGCCGCTGCGCCACGGCGCCGATGTGGTCGTGCACAGCGCGACGAAGTTCATCGGCGGTCACGGCACGTCGATCGGCGGTGTCATCGTCGACGGCGGAGCGTTCGACTACCCCGGCAGCGGCCGGTTCCCGGGTTTCACGGAGCCCGACCCGAGCTACCACGGTCTCGTGTTCGCCGAGCTTCCGCCCGAGCTTCGCCCGGCGATGTTCGTGCTGAAGTGCCGTTTGCAGTACCTCCGCGATATCGGCGCGGCCATTGCGCCGTTCAATTCGTTCCTGTTCCTGCAAGGCCTGCAGACGTTGAGCCTGCGGATGGAGCGGCATTCGCAGAACGCCCTCGCGGTCGCCCAGTGGCTCGAAGGCCGCGACGAGGTCGAGTGGGTCGCCTATCCGGACCTGAAGTCGAGCAAGTGGAAGGCGCGCGCCGACAAATACCTGCCGAACGGAAAGGGCGCGATCATCGCGTTCGAGCTGAAGGGCGGCATCGTCGCGGGCCGCAACTTCATCGACAGCCTGGAGCTGTTCAGTCACCTCGCGAACGTCGGCGACGTGCGCAGCCTGGCGATCCATCCCGCGAGCACCACCCACAGTCAGCTCGAGCCGGGTGAGCAACTGACCACCGGCGTGACGCCCGGTCTCGTGCGGCTCTCGGTCGGCATCGAGACGCTCGACGACATCCTTGCCGACCTCGACGCCGGATTGCGCGGCGCGAAGTCGTCGTGATCCGGTCGGGTGTGAACGCGACCGAGATGCGATGACGGGCGAACCACCCGTCACAGGTGGTTGGAGCTCCGGCGATCCGCCCGGGCGTCGACAATTCGCGACGTTGTTCACCGATCGTCCGCTCGCGCTGCGCGCCGGCGGTGCGTTGTCGTCGATCACCGTCGCGTACGAGACGTGGGGGAGTCTCGACGCCGACGCGTCGAATGCGATCCTCGTGCTGCATGCACTGTCGGGCGACAGTCACGCTGCCGGTCCGGCGGAGCCCGGCCATTCACAACTCGGTTGGTGGGACCCGTTGATCGGACGGGGACGCGCGATCGACACCGATCGGTTCTTCGTGGTGTGTCCCAACGTTCTCGGCGGTTGCCAGGGAACGACCGGGCCCGCGTCGATCGATCCCGCGACGGGCAAACCATACGGGTCTCGATTCCCGATCACGACGATCCGCGACCAGGTCGCCTTGGAGGCGTCGCTGGCCGACCACCTCGGCATCGCGCGTTGGTATTCGGTCGTCGGCGGCTCGATGGGCGGCCAGCGCGCGATCGAATGGGCCGTCACGTATGCCGAACGGGTACCGAGGTCGGTGATCATCGCGTGCGGCGCGGCGGCGACCGCGGAGCAGATCGCGTTGTGCTCGCTCCAGATCCGAGCGATCGAAGCCGACCCGCATTTCCTCGGCGGCGACTACTACGACTCGGCCGAGGGACCGTGGCGGGGCCTGTCGATCGCGCGCGGCATCGGGCAGGTGTCGTACCGCTCCGAGCTCGAGCTCGCGCAACGCTTCAATCGCGGGCATCAGAACGACGAGCATCCGTTCGAAGGCGGCCTCTACACCGTCGAGTCCTATCTCGAATACCACGGCGAGAAGCTCGCGCATCGCTTCGACGCCAACAGCTACATCGTGCTGTCGCGGGCGATGAACCATCACGACGTCGGCCGCGGCCGCGGCGGCGTGGCCGACGCCCTCGCGCGGGTCGCCGCGGACGTGACGATCGCGGGCATCTCCAGCGATCGTCTCTACCCGTTACGCCTCCAGAACGAGCTTGCCGATCTGATCCCGCGCAACAAGGGGGTCGAGGTGGTGCAATCGATGGCCGGGCACGACGGATTCCTGACCGAGCACGAAGCGATCGGCGACATCATCGCCGGCGCCTTGACGTGACCGCGCACGACTGATTAGTTGCGCTCCCACACCTTGGGGGCCCGGCCCCTGCCGCTGTGGTTCGGGTCGTCGATGGGCTCGGTCAGGGTGCTAGCCTCGGCGAGCTCGTCGAGCACTTTGCGGACGGTCGCCTCCGACCCGCCGACCTCTCGCATGACACCGGCGACGGTCAGCCGGGCTCCGGCCGGTTTCGACGTGATCATGTCCGCCAGGTCTTTGGTGCTCACCCGTGGTGCGCGATTCGAAGTGGCTTTTGCGCGGCGGGCTCCTCCGAATACTGAATCGAGCACCCGTTTGGAAACACCGAGAGCCGCGAAATCCTCACGGTCATAGTCGTGGATCTTCGCCCAGACTTTTCCATACTTGACGAACGCTTCCTCGGCGGCATCGCCGACGACCGTGTTTGCGACGCGTTCCCGTTCTGCCTTGATTGCTGCGAGCTTTGCGAGCGGGTCGGTGATGCCTTTGGTCGCGGTCTCGAAATCGGGTTTGGGCCGGGCCTGTCGTCCGCGCGTCTTCGGCGTTCCGAGGGTCGCGAGATACGCCGTGACGGCCTGTTCTGCCTCTTCCGAGGCAGACACTCTGACGTCACTTTTTACAACTGGCTTTGGCGCCATACTCGCCACCTTCCTGCAATGCTCGGGCGGCGCTAGTTGTAGCACAATGGTCAAAATGCTCGTCGCGCGCGAGTTTGCCTTTACCGAAAATCCGGATGGCTCTATTCAGCGAGATCGTCAGGGCCGATACCGATGAGCAACGCCCGGCTCGTCGAGATCACGTGCCTCGCTCCTTCTCGCGATGCCACGAAGACCGTTCGCCACGGCCGTCTCCTGGTCACCGAGGCGTGTCGATATCCTCAACGAATGAGCGATCTCGGCGACTTCACACGGATCTCCGGTGCCGACAGCGGCCTCTGTGTCGTGACGACGCTGCGCGACGACACGACCGTTCAGGCCTCGGTGGTCAATGCGGGCGTTGTCGAGCATCCCGTCTCGCGCACGCCCGTCGTAGGCATCGTTGCCGCCGGACGTTCACGCAAGCTGCGAAACCTCCGCAGGCGCCCGCGGGCGACGCTCGTCGCAAAATCCGGATGGGAGTGGGTGGCGGCCGAGGGCTCGGCCGAGCTGTTCGGTCCCGACGATCCGATCGCCGGTCTCGACGCCGAGGCCCTTCGCCTCACGCTGCGCGCAGTGTTCGTGGCGGCCGGGGGAACCCACGACGACTGGGACGAATACGACCGCGTCATGGCGGCCGAGCGTCGCACCGCAGTCTTCATCGCGCCCGATCGGATCTACACGAATTCGTAACGCGGTCCCGGACAGAGCTGCGCCGTAAACGCGCAACGTCTGTCCGGGAACACGAATGGAGTCGGCGACTACCAGCGCTGCGGGTCGGCGAGCACACCCAGCGCCGTCTTGCCGACGATCTCGTGCACGAGCGCGGCGTTCGCGGGGTGGAAGCCGCCGCAACGCACGTCGCGGTAGAGGCGCTCGAGCTCGTTGGAACGGAACATGCCGCTGCCGCCCGACACCTCCATCGCCAGGTCGACGACGCGCTTCGCCGCTTCGACCGCGTGGTGCTTCGTTGCCACGAGCTTGGCGGGCCAGAGTCCGCCGTGGTCGACGCCGTTCGACCAGTCCTCGGCGGTCTTCTCGAGGTGCGGACGCGCGCCTTCGAGCGCCAGTGACATCTCCGCCACCGCGTGCTGGAGCATCGGGTGGTGCGCCAGCGTCTGTCCGCCGAGCGCGATCGACGTGCGCTTCTCGAGCGTCGCGACGGAAAGGTCCATGGCGCGTTGGGCGATCGCGAGGTAGACGCTCGAGAACGTCGGTTCGGCCCACGCGAAGATGCCGAGGACGAACTGATCGGCGCCCGCGAAGCCGGCCGGGACGACCCGGGCGATGTAGCGATCGGGCACGAACGCGCCGTCGAGCACGGTGTCGTCACTGCGCGTCGCGCGCATGCCCAGCGTGTCCCACGTCTCGTTGATGACGTAGCCCTCCGTGGAGCGCGGCATGAACGCGTGCACGATCTTGGGGTTGGCCGGGTCGCTCGTGTCCATGGCGTGGATTCCGAGGCGGGTCCAGACGGGGCTCAGCGACCCGAAGATCTTGTGGCCGGTGAAGCGGTGGCCGCCGTCGACCGGTTCGGCCTTGCTCGTCGACAACAGCAGGGGGAGGTCGTTGCCGGCCTCGCCGTGCCCGGCCGCGAACACCTCGCCCGCCGCGGCTTCCTCGAGCAGCCAGGTGAGCGAGCGATCGCCGCTCCGATACAGATCGGCGGCGACTCCGGTCCAGTAGACGTGCATGTTGGTGGCGACGGCCGTCGCGGGCGCGTGGTACGCCAGCCGCGCGGTCTCGCGGCACACCTCTGCGAGCGACAACCCGAGGCCTCCGAGCTCCACCGGGACAGCCATGAGGAGGTAGCCGGAGGCACGCAGCTCCTCGAAGTCCTCGTGAAAGAAGCGGTTGTCACGGTCGTACTCCGGAGCGCGGCGAGCGCACCGGTCGAGGATTTCCTGAGTCAGTACATCGGGGTTCGTGATGACGGTCATGGCCGGGTCCTTTCGTCCAAATGCGAGGCGTGGCTCATAGGTTCGAAGGTAGAGCGCGACGTTCGATCTGTCCTCCGTACTGATACGGATATCGGCTACGGAGCCGCGGGGTGCGCGAGCTGGTCGGCAATTCGCACGAGCTCGACCCGTGAGCGAACGCCGAGCTTGGAGTAGGCGTTGGTGAGGTGCGTCTCGACGGTCCGGCGCCCGATGAAGAGGCGCTCACCGATCTCGCGCGTCGCCAGGCCCTCGATCGCGAGCCGTACCACCTCGAGCTCGCGCGACGTCAACGCTCCCGGACCCGAGGTCGAAGTACGGGCGCGCCGGCCCCGCGGGCCGAGGCGGTCGAGCAGCTGGAGACAGGCCTCGCGCCGCGCACCGGCATCGCAGGCCGCGAACACGACCGTCGCGGCCGTCCAGCGGTCGATTGCCGCCTGGTTGTCGCTGCCGGCCAGCGCCCGTCCGGCGATGACGAGCACGCGCGCGTGGTGCAGGTTCCAGCCGCATCGGCCGAGCTCGGCGGCCGCATCGTCGAGTGCGTCGGTGTCGACGTGCCTTCCGGCGCACACTGCGGTCGCCGCGCGCGACGCGGTGCCCAGCGCGGTGAGTGGCGCGCCGTCCGCGTCGCCCAGCCGGTCGAGCAACTCTTCGACTGTCGCCGCGGTTTGCGGATCGGAGGCCTCCAGTGCCACCTCGGCGAGGTCGAACAGCGCAAGGCGCGCGTACAAGCCCGAGCCGGTGTCGACCATGCGCCGGGTTGCGGCGGTGAGCTGCAACGTCGCCGCGCCGAGATCGTGACGGCTCCACTCGCGCATCCCGAAGGCCCAGGTGGCCTGGTCGCTGTGCGTCCACCAGTCTCCGCGCCTCGTCGCGACGAGTAGCTCGTACAGGAGGTTCATCTGCACGGCGTCACCGACTTCGGCGGCGGCGATCGTGGCGACCGCGACTCCCATCATCCGGCGCTGGCTCGTCTCGGTCGCGCCCATGCCCACCGACTGCCTCATCGCGGCGACCGCGTCGTGCAAGTCACCAGCGAGCCAGTGGATCGTGGCCGCGAAGTCGGGAAGCAGCGTGTCGAGATACGCGGGGTTGGCGGCGACCGCCTCGGCGAGCGCCGTGCGTGCCTCGGGGATCCGTCCGAGCAGCGCGAGCGCGTAGCCCTGCTGCGCGAGCAAGTACGTGATCCGATATGGGCGGCCTTCCCGGCGCGCCAGTGCGAGCCCGCGCTGCATGTGCTCCAGCGAATCCGACACCCGGCCGGAGAGCTGCAATGCAAAGTTGAGCGAGCAGATTGCCTGCAACATCATGGGCCCGTCATCGAGCGCTTCGGCATCGGCCAGCACTTGGCGAGCAATGCGCTCGTGCGCGCCGAGGTCCCCGGCGATCGCGCGGAGGTAACCCATCTCGTTCGCGGCAAGCAACGCGCGTCGTGCCTCGCCCGCGGCTTCGAACAATGCTTGCGCCTCGGTGACGAGCGAAATCGCGGTGTCGGTGTCGGCGCGTCCCCACGCGAGAAAGCTCGCGAGATGAATCTTTACCGCGGCGCGTCGCACGCGGTCGTCGGATGCCTCGGCGAGCTGCTCGATCGTGCGCATGGCGCGGATCGCGACCTCGAGGCCGGCGTCGAGTCGGTGTTCGACGACCCACTCGGACTGCCAGTCCATGGCGTCGAAGACGTCGAGCCAGCGCCGGTCGCCCTGCGGCAGCATCTCCAGCAGCGCCGAGAGCAGCCCGATCGACTCCCGGTGGTGCTCGAGTGCTTCCGCCTGCCGTAGCGCTCCGCAGAGCCGCCGAGCGATGACGACCGGCCGGCCGAAGTAGTCGCCTTCGTCGCGGATCGGCTCGCCCACGTGCAGGCCGACGCGTACGCGGCCGTCGGCCGCGGATTCATCATCGTGGAGCGTCGTCGCGACGGCCGCCTGGATCGCGGCGGCCGCGACGACGGCCTCGACCGCGCTGGCGAACACGATCATCAGGCCGTCGCCCAACGACTTCACGGTCCGGCCTCCGTGCGCGGAAGCGGCGTCGCGGACGAGGCGGAAATGGGCGCGCCGTAGCTCCTCGGCGCGGTCGTCGCCGATGCGCTCCATCGTCTCGGTCGATGCCACCAAGTCGGTGAACAGGATCGTGACGACGGTTGCCTGATCGAGTTCGACGTCGCGATCTGCGGTCGGTGACATACTCGCTCCTCGGGCGGCGTGCATACAGCCTGCCGCGAATGCGACCGGATCCGCATCCGTGAACACCACGAGCCGACCCCGAGAACGCGCAGATTGGGCGTTTGCCAACGGGCGGCGAATGTCGATTCGGGTCGCCGGCGGTTAGCGTTCCGTCGTGGCCGACTGGCCGACGATCGCGTCGCTTTCCACCGCCGCCGGCACGCTGGTCCTCGCGCTGGCGACCTTCGGTTCCGTTCGCTCGGCGAACCGCGCCGCGCGCGCCGCCGAACGGTCTCTGCTCGTCCGCCTGCGGCCGCTCCTCGTGCCGTCGCGCCTGGAGGACCCACCCGAGAAGGTCGGCTTCCAAGACCAGCACTGGGTGCGCGTTCCCGGCGGCCGGGCGGTCGCAGAGGTGACGGTCGAGGCCATCTACCTCGCGATGGCGTTGCGGAACGTCGGGAGTGGGATCGCGGTCCTGGATCGCTGGTTGCTGTTCCCCGAGCTGGTGCTGGGCGACGGGGGACACGAAGACCCGGAGCAGTTCCGGCGACTGACGCGGGACCTCTACCTCCCGCCGTCGGATCGCGGATTCTGGCAGGGCGCATTGCGCGACCCGTCCGATCCCCTGTTCGCGCGCACTCGCGTGGCGATCGAGGAGCGGCGGCCGTTCATCATCGACCTCTTGTACGGCGACTACGAAGGCGGCCAGCGAATGATCAGCCGTTTTGCATTGATGCCGACATCAGGCGACGGCGACGGCTGGCTGGTTTCCGGGGGACGCCACTGGAACCTCGACCGCCCCGAACCTCGCTGAGCCCGATCGCGACCGAGGGAGTCCGATCGCTCGTTCGCCTCGTACCGCATTCTTCGGGCGAGACGGCACACTTCGCCGGCCGCGCGGTACGACCCGATTTTCAGACCTTGCCGCTCTCCGGTGGCCGAATAGCGCGTCCGTCCGGTCCTGACAACTACGACAATTCGCGCCATCAGTCTCTCGTCGCGTGGTCAAGCTTTTGCGCTTCGCGGTCGACATACCGGTGTGGCAGACGTCACGCCGTTGCTTCCTTCGCAGTCGAGCCAGCGGTCCGGACGACCGCCCGACGGTCCGCTACAACGGCTCGCTTCGATGTTCAACTGGATGTCGATCATGTCGGGCCGGGTGCTCCGGTGTCGCCCGACTGGTTTCCCGCTTCCGTTCCTTGGAGTCAGTTCATGCCCAAAACCGCCCGCCCGAAGTTGGGGACGACCCTGATCGCCGTCGCGGCCTCGCTGTGTGCGCTGTCACTCGTCAGCCCCGCGATCGCATCGGCGGGTCCGTCACACACATGCACCCGTAACGCGCCCCGCGCGTCGATCGACAACACTTGGGCTTGGGCATCGCCCGGGTCGTGGGGCATGCGGGGCCAGCAGCTCAAGTACGCGATCGACGTGTTCAACAACGACGTCGGATGCGGCTCCTCCAGCTTCGCGATCAGCATGTCGGCGCCGGCCGGGTTCTCGGTGTCGATCCCCGCGAGCACGACGAGTCTCAACTCGGCGTCGACGGGCTACGTGTGGGCGTACGTCACTTCGCCGAGCGCGATCGCCGATGGTGATTATCCGCTCGCGGTCACGGTCAATCGCGTCGGAACGTCGAGCCCGAGCGCACCCGCGAAGAGCTACTACAAGGTGTACTCCTCCGACACCGTCGCGCCGACGCTGTACTGGATGAACCCGTCGGACGGAGAGGCGCTCAGCGGCCGGACCATCAACGTCGGGGTCGCCTCGAGCGACAATCACGCCGTGAAGCGAATCGAGCTCTACATCGACGGCACGCACATGAAAACGAGTCTCTGCGACAACGTCTCGTACGAGTGCCAGCTGTCCTACGCGTGGTCGACCCGCCGCGTCCACGGACAGCACGCCGTGAGGTTCGCGTCGTTGACGTGGTGGGAAATGTCGGCGTCCAGACGTCGACCTTCACCGTCAACTGACCGCAACGAGACGGCACTCGCAGGACGACCGACGGGGACCAGCTGAGCCGGCCCCCGTCGGATGATCGTCGCTCTTGTTACTCGTCCTACGGGTCGACCTCGATCGTGCAGTGAATGGTCGTGGGAGCGTGCACGCCGGTCACCGTGCGCGTTTTGTCCCAACCGGCTGTGTTTGCGTCGGACCCTGTTCCCGTCGTGTTGTCGCAAGTGATGGACGTTGCCGACGTCGCCCCCGAGCCGCCGTCACGGAAGCGGACCTGGATGTCGGACAGCGGCGTGTCCGTGGCCGCGAACGTCGCCTCGTTCCCGTCGCCGCAGGTCGAGTTCGCGGTGACGGAGACGTTGTGCGCCGTCGTGTCGTCGATCGCGTAGCCGGTCGGGGCCACGGTCTCCCGGACCGAGTAGGTGTTGAGCGCCAGGTTGTCCACACAGATCACCCCGCTCGCGTTCGTCGTGAACGGACTCCCGGCAATGGCGGTACCTCCGGACGTGATCGCGAACTGGGCACCGGCCAGTCCTGGGTTCAGCCCCTTGCTCGAGGTCTTGGTGATCTTGATCGCACCCTTCAGCTGGTTGTTGACGTATGTGCACGTCACCTTGCCGCCGGCCGTCATCGTGATGTCGGCCTGCTTGGGAACCGTGGTGTTTTGAACCCCGGTCGCACCGCCTGCACCCACGCAGCTGAGGCTCGCGAAACCGAACCCGGTGGGATTGGCGCCCTCGGTGACCGTGAAGGTACCGACGGGCACGTTCGTGCAGTCTTGGGTGTTTCCGGCGCTGTTCGCGGTCGTGTTGCCGTTGTCGTTGAGTGAGAACGCGGTCGCCGCCGTCTTCGTGCACGTCAGCTCGGACCCCGCGAGGTTCGAGGTGAAGTTGAAGACCTTGTTGATGCCCCGCGGGTTGGTGTGCTTGATGATTACCACCTCGCCGCAGTTGGTGATCGACTTGTCCTCCAGCGTGACGTCCTTGGTCGAGGACACGAAGCTGCTGCCCGACGACCGGGACTCCCACACGGTCTGCGCGAAGGACTTGCAGGTCCCGGCGGGGATGATCCCGGCGAGCCTCAGGTTGACGCCGAACTCCGCGAATTCTCCGGCGTTGAGGAACGTGTTGCTGATCTTGTTGTTCGCCGCGGTGATGTCGCTCTGGCTGGCCTTGCCTTCAGCACCAGCCGCGCCGAGCGTCAGCACGCTCGCGCCCCAGCAGGGAGCCGCGTCGGAAGACACGAAGCAGGCACCGCTCGCTATCCACGTCAACACGTGGAAATCGACGCTCGTCCCTCCGTTCAGGTAGTCGATTGCGAGCAGCTTGTCGCCGGGCGTTCGTGCGAGCAGGGTCGTGCTACCCGGGCAGTAGCCACTCGTGCCCTGCTTGAGCTCCACGTTCTCGCTCGCGTTCCCGTTCGCCGCGTACCTGATGGTCGCGCCGTAGAGGAAGGTGTCGCCGTTCGTCGCGAGCTCCGTGAACGACGCGATGTCGGTGAAGTCGTCCTTGGGCGGGTTCTTGTGACCGTCGGTGCTCGGGCAAGTGGTGTCCTGCTTCTGCCCCGGCGTGAACGAGTCGTCGCCAGTGCTTGCCGCCGTGTCCGAAAGGTGGACGTAGGCCGCGTTGTTGATCACATTGTTCCAGTCGTGATTGTTGGTCCCGGCAACCATGTCGCCGTCGTTCGACTCGAAGTTGCTCGGGCTGCCGGAAAGGATGGCGTGCGCCGCCAGTCCGGAGAACAGCACCGAAGCGACGATGCCGATCGTCACTCCGACGACGAACGCCTGACGGCGTTTCGTCGTGTGCCCGGGCGAAACCTCCCGTCGCCCGCGCTTCCACCGACCACTCAATGCGGCCATGCCTACAACCTCCCACCCATGAGCGCGGATCCCCCAACCCTCCGCCGAGGTGTTCACTCCGCGCGCGCGCAACTTAACGTCCACCAGGGAAGATCGCAAACAGTGAACGATCGACCCCGAAGTGATGAACGCGTCACGCGTTCGGTACACCGAGATTATTGGCTTATTGTCTATATCGCCGATTTACGCCTTTACCGTTTCGCCCACCAGCGGCGCGAGCCGTCGACGCCGACATTCACCGGAAGTCGTCGTGACTTGCTTCGCTTCCACGCTCGCGGATCTCCTCGATGAATCGCCAGATGTCGGGCTTTGAGCCGTCGAGGTCGGTGAAACCGTATTCGGACGCGAGCTGACCGGAGCTCACCGATTTCTGGTTCCACCGGGACCGGTCGGGATCCGATACCAGGGCAACGACCGCGCGCCCGACGTATCGAGGCGACTCCGACAACGCGAAGTCACCGGGCGCCGAGCGATTGTTGTCGCCGGCCCTCGGATGGAGGGCATCGCGCCAGTTCGCTTCGGAGACGCCGAAGTTGTCGAGCATCATCTCCGAGCGAAGCCATCAGGGCGTGATGGCGACCGCGGTTGCTCCGTATGGTCTCAGCTCGTGTCCCTGGGAGAAGGCCAGTCGGTTCACGGCGACTTTCGCCAGGTCGTAGAACACAGAGAGCCGGTATCGCGACGCGTTGTAGTCGACGGTGCCGTCGGTTACCTCGACGAGCAGACCGCCCGGCTTGTCGATGAGGAGTGGGAGAAGGTGATGGGAAGTGATGAGGTGCGTATCGATGGCGAGCCGGAGTATTCGGAGACCTTTGTCGAGCTCGAGCTCCCATATGGGAGTGTTCCACTCAGTCGGACCTCCTTTGAGCAGTTCGCCGCCCCAGATGTCGTTGACGAGCATGTCGATGTGGCCATGGTCTCTCCGGATCTGCTCGGCCAGACTCTTCACCTTTTCGGGGTCGAGGTGGTCGACGACGGCCGCGATACCGGTGCCGCCGAGGTCGGTGACCAGTTCAGCGGTCTCTTCGATCGTCTCGGCCCGGTCGTAGTCGGACCGAAGGGGTCTTGTACTGCTACTGCGACCGGTGCAGACGACCGTTGCGCCCGCTTCGCCCAGGGCAGCCGCGATGCCACGCCCGGCACCTCGCGTCGCCCCCGCAACGACGGCCACGTGCCCGCGAAGTGCGTATCGATCCGGCGACCATCCCATCGCGAGTGATGGCTATGCGAGTGATACTTGGTCGCCGGCTTTGATGGTCCCGGCGGCCTCGACGACGGCGTACACGCCGGCACAGGGGTAGAGGCGGCCGGCCACGTCGATCCGGTTGTGTCGGGCGAGTGTGCGCAGGATCTCGTTGTCCTTGGGGAGGTCGTCCTGGGCGAGCGTGGTCATGACGCAGCGCGAGTCGGAGAGAAAGACCGTGAGCCGGACGTTGTCACCGATCTCCACCGACTTGCCGGTCCATGCGTTCTCGACGAACCCTTCCTCTGAGGTGTCGACAACGACGTTCATGCGGAACCGGCGTTCGTCGAAGCGACTCTCGGGACGAATTGCCTGCAGTTCGGCGAGGGTCGAGGTGGTGAGCACGGAGACCGGGAAGAGATCGAAGAACGAACCGGCCGGGACGGGTGAAGGCATCCCTGCGTGGGCGAAGAACGCCGCTCCCAGCTTTGATTCGGTGACCGTGTCGCGATGCCCGTCGGGATCGAGGCCCTCGACGTCGGGGTGGTACTGATCGATCGTGAAGTCGTCGGGAGCGGCCCGCTGCAGCCTGACCTCGCATCCGAGGAACGCGGAGAGGGTCGCGTCGGCATCGCGAGCGTCGCTGGTCACCGCGGTCCCGTCGGGCAGCGTGATGCGCACGGGAGGTCGCGCATCGCCGGATTCCGGGGCTTCGACGAACTCCGCCC
Source organism: Acidimicrobiia bacterium (assembly GCA_038213435.1). Taxonomy (GTDB): domain Bacteria; phylum Actinomycetota; class Acidimicrobiia; order IMCC26256; family PALSA-610; genus PALSA-610. The sequence goes on along the minus strand of JBBQTI010000005.1, from coordinate 39,176 downwards.
GACACCCCAAAAGCTGCGTCCCGACACGCGGGTTCTTGGCACTCATCACCTTGTCGGTGCCGGTCTCGACGAGCGCGTACGCGCGGTCGCCGACGACCCCGCTTTCCGTCAACTCGGCTGCCGCGAGCTGCTCGCCCTGCATCGACTTGACGGGAAATCGCGAAAGCGTCGCGACCGTACCGACAATCTCACCCATCGCTCGGCTCCCCGTCTTGCGTCACCCGCACCATACGGTCGACCGGATGAGACGGCAATCAAACCCGCGAGCGCAGTTCGGTCGTTGTTGTCTCGGCGGGCCGCGGCGGTGGGCTACTCGTCGAGCCGGATGACACGATCGAGCACATCGAGCGCGACGTTTTCCAACCTGTCGCCGGTCGCGTCGGCGCGCAGCTTCAGCCAGGCGAGTGCTTCGGGGATTTCGCATCCCAGTTGCCCGGCAACCATTCCCGTCGCTTGGTGGACGTTCGCGCTGAGAAACTGGTCGGGCACGTCTTCCATGACCGACGCAACATACAAGGCTGCAGGAATCCCGCACAACGCCACGTGTAATTCGCCTCATCCCAGCGGAGAATTCCTGGTTATCTCACTTTGGTTCGGGGTCGGCGAGGCCGGCTTGTCGTGCGAACAGGACCGAGCAACTGCAGGACGTCCTCCTCTCGCGGTGAGGTCGAGGACCGCTCGACTCCCGGTGTCGAAGTGACCAGGGGCGCCCCTCGTGGAGCTGCGAAGCTACGCACGTGGACCACAAGCACCGATTACGAACTGTCGGGTCGGCGGCTCGCGGAAGTGATCCCGTCGGTGGCGCGGCAGCACATGCGCCGGCTGCCGTCGTCGAGCCCCGTGCGGTCGTGCTCGTTGAAGGAATCAGCGACAAGCGCGCGCTCGAGGCTCTCGCGGTACGCAGTGGTCGCAATCTTGACGCCGAATGCATCTCGATCATTCCACTTGGCGGAGCAACGAACATCGGAAAGTTCCTCGATCTGTTCGGCCCTCGGGGTATTGACGTCAGACTGGCCGGTCTTTGCGACGCCGGAGAGGAGCGCGCCTTCCAGCGCGGACTCGATCGAGCCGGGCGCGGCGCCAACCTCACCCGCGCCGAAATGGAATCGCTCGACTTCTATGTGTGCGTCGCAGACCTGGAAGACGAGTTGATCCGCTCCCTGGGTGCCGCCTGCGTTGAGGAGGTCGTCGCCGGTCAGGGTGAGCTTGGCTCGTTCCGCACCCTCCAGAAGCAGGCTGCGCAGCAAGGCCTGACTCATGAGGAACAGCTTCAGCGCTTCATGGGCACCCGCGGCGGCCGGAAGATCCAGTACGCGCGCTTGCTCGTCGAAGCGCTGGACCTCACACGAGTGCCTCGGCCTCTAGATCGCGTACTCGCTCACGTCTGACGCTTCCAACAAAGACACCCGCGTGACGCGAGAGCTTGCACCAGTCTCGTGGCGATCTACCGTTCGGACCATGCAGGAGCACGAACACGAAGAGCAGCGGTTCGGCGCGGCGCCACAGGCCGCTGAGTGGGACGCGAGGTACCGCGAGCGGGAAGACGCGATGTGGAGCGGGCGGCCGAACGGGCGGCTCGTCGCCGAGATCGCCGACCTCACCCCGGGCCGGGCACTCGACGTCGGTTGTGGCGAAGGCGCCGACGCGATCTGGCTCGCTCGGCGCGGCTGGACCGTCATTGCGATCAGCATCTCCGATGTCGCCCTAGGCCGGGCGCGGAAGGCGGCCGAGCTGGCCGGCGCCGCGGTCGAGTGGGTTTGCGGGGACGCCCTGCAGACACCGTTCCCGGCCCGCTCGTTCGACCTCGTGTCGCTGCAGTACCCGGCGCTGCCCAAGGCCGCCGGCGAGGCCGCGGTGCAGAGGTTGCTCGACGCGGTGCGCGCGGGTGGGTTGCTGCTCGCCGTCTACCACGACCTCGACGACGACCACCGCGAGCACATGAAGTCACGGGGCGTCGACCCGCCGGACTATTTCGGTGCCGACGATCTCGGCCGCCTGCTCGCCGACGACTTCACCGTCGAGCTGCACGCCGTCGGGCCGCGCATCGACCCGCCGCCCGCCACGCCGCACATCGCCGATCTCGTCCTACGCGCCGGGCGTCGCTGACCACGCGGCCGGGAACGCTCACGCATGGCCGACCCGGCGTTACAGACGCTGCGAGGGTTCGGCCGGCATGCTTGGCCCGTTCGTAGGAGCTTGACTTGACCCAGCGCTCGAGCGCGCTCCTTCCGCCATGGCTCGCTGAAGTACCGACCGCCCCTGACCCTGTTGAGGGTTGCCCGCGGAGAGCGACAAGGCAGACCGCCAAGAGGTGAACTCCTCGGAGTACACATCCTCAGACGTCTTTCGAACCCCAGTGAAGCGCTTGTCGACCTGGCTGTAGCCGGTGCCGGCGATATGTGACGCGGTCTCCGAACCTGCGGCTTGGACGCATCGACGCGTTCGAGTCGCGTGGCGTATCACTCCCGTGACCCCGTCCGCCTGCCGCCGGCTCGCTCATCGGCGCTCCGTGCGAATCGCAGTCAGTCGAGGACGAAGTCATCCTTCCAGTCGTCGTCGACGGGCCATGCAGGCTGGAGTTTCTTGTCCAGTACGAAGGACCCGAGCACGAGATGGTCGATCTCGGTACGCATGAAGCACCGGTACGCATCCTCGGGTGTGCACACGATCGGCTCACCCCGTACGTTGAACGAGGTATTGATCACGACCGGACAACCGGTAATCGCTTCGAATTGCTGAATGATTGCGTGAAACTCCGGACTCTGCTCGCGGGCGACCGTCTGAAGTCGTGCCGAGTAGTCGACGTGTGTCACGGCCGGAATGCTGGATCGCACCTCATTGACCCAGCTACGTAGGTCGTCGACTCGGCCTCGACCGTTGTCCCGTCGAAGGCTGTCACGAACAGACGCGACAAACATCATGTAGGGCGACTCTACGTCGAAGTCGAAGTACTCCGACACCCGTTCGGCGAGCACCGCCGGTGCAAACGGCCGAAATGACTCCCGGTACTTGATCTTCAGGTTCATGAGCGACTGCATCGCGGGCGACCGCGGATCGCCGATGATCGAACGGTGGCCGAGTGCGCGAGGCCCAAATTCCATGCGGCCGACGAATAGTCCGACAACTTTGCCGGCGGCGACGAGCTCCGCGATGTGCCGGGCCCATGTCGACGGGTCGGCGATCGCCACGTGCGGGTATTCGTTCATCTCGAGGTACTCACGGATCTCATCGTCAGAGAACTCTGGACCGAGATACGAGCCGGCCATGCCGTCTGAAGACCGATCGGTCGAGCGTGCCCCGTCCGAGATCTGATGCCACGCGTAGAGTGCCGCGCCGATCGCTCCCCCGGCATCGCCGGCTGCCGGCTGTACCCAAAGCCGTTCGAACGGTCCCTCGCGCAGCAATCGACCGTTCGCGACACAGTTGAGTGCGACGCCGCCCGCAAGGCACGCATTGCGCTCGCCGGTGAGCGTTGCTGCGTGCCGCGCCATTCGGAGCACGATCTCCTCGGTCACGTCCTGGATCGACCGAGCAAGGTCCATCTCTCGGACCGTGATGTCGCTCTCCGGCTGTCGAGGCGGTCCGTCGAACAGATCGTCGAAGCGTCGGTTCGTCATCGTCAACCCACCAAGGAAGCCGAAGTACCGCATGTTCATGCGGAATGATCCGTCGTCCCGCAGATCAATGAGATGGTCGAGGATGCGCTGCGCATAGCGCGGTTCGCCGTATGGCGCGAGGCCCATGAGCTTGTACTCGCCCGAGTTGACGCGAAAGCCGCAGAAATAGGTGAAGGCGGAATACAAGAGGCCCAGCGAATTCGGGTAGTACAACTGCCGCTCGAGTGTGATGCGGTTGCCCCTTCCGACTCCGATGCTGCTCGTCGACCACTCACCGACGCCATCGAATGTGAGCACGGCGGCCGACTCGAACGGTGACGGAAAGAAGGCGCTCGCGGCATGACTCTCGTGATGCTCTACGAACCAAACGTCGCGCGCTGGGTATCCCAGATCGATCAGGCCGCGTTCGATCTGGTACGGGATCCAGAGTTTCTTGCGTATCCAGGTCGGCATCGCTTGACGGAACGATGGATAGCCGCGCGCACCGACACGGAAATATGTCCTGAGGAGCCGCACGAACGTCGCGATGGGCTTGTCGTAAAAGACCACGGCGTCAATTCCGTCGTGTTCGATTCCGCCAGCCTGCAGGCAGTACGCCATTGCGTGAATGGGGAGACGCTCGTCGTGCTTCTTGCGCGTGAACCGCTCCTCTTGCGCGGCGGCAACGATCACCCCGTCACGAACGAGGGCGGCAGCCGAGTCGTGGTAGAAGGCACTGATACCGAGTACGTTCATGGTTGGCGTCGCGTTCTGATCTCGTTCAGCGTCGAAGAAGCGTCTTTGTAAATCGCGCTCGCGATCAATTCCGCGCCGCGCTCATTCGTGTGGTCGAAATCGACGAACACGGGTTCGTGGACGTCGTCGAGCACATCGCTCAGGTCGATGACGGGCGGCTTGAGGTGCCGGCGCGCTTCGGCGGACGACGCGTACCACGCTTCGGGCGTGGCACCGAACCGGGTCAGTGCGTCGTGTTCACCCTCGACGACTGGCTTCGTATACAACAACGGTTGCCAGAAGAATTCGGCGCGGAAGCCGTAGGTGGTTGCAAGGTGCTGCACGAGTTCTACGGCCCGTTGATAGATGGCAACGGCGTCCCTTCCCCGCTCGACGCCTCGCTCGGCCGTTTGATCGGGTGCCCACAGAGCGAGTTGTAGGGCATTGGGCGCCGGCGTGTCCTTCTCATTTGTGGCGAGCGACTTGATCTGGTCGAAGAGCCGATGTGCGGCGCTCCTGTCGGCCCACCAATCGTACATTTCGCCGTGGAGCGACGGCTTCTTGACGACGGGGCCGACGTTGCCAAGTCGCACGATGTTCGCGTGGAGATGCGTTGGCGTCGCGATTGGTCCGACTCTCGCCTGGATGAACTGCTCATTTGCTCCGTCGTAGAAAATCGCGAGATCGGGGATCTCACCCCTCGTAAGAAGCTCCTCGAGAAGCTCCAATTCCTGCCAGATGCCGTAGCCGATGACGCCATAGTTCACGATCCTGACCGGCCGCCCGTCAGCCTCCGCGAGCCGGCGGAACTGCGACGGCAATGTGTGCTCATCCCGCTGGTACGCGCCGAACATCGTCGAACCCCCGAAGAAGAACACGTTGATGGGGTCAGTCCCTTCGCCCGCTTTTGGCTCGTATGACTGCCGCACTCCGTTCTTCAAATGGACGAGGCGACCGGAGTAGTCCGGGAAGGTCCAGCCGCGAAGTGGGTGCGGAAGCATGCGCGACGAACTTCTCGTGATCTCCTTCGTCAGTTGCGTCGCCCACGGCTCGTTCGCCCACGCACCCACCTGTGCGACGCGAGCACCAGAAGACCCGTTACCGCCCCGATGGAGAACGTTGTCGGCGACGTTGAGAGAAGCACCCAGAGCGATGTCGAGGAGGATCACGACGACGACGAGACCCAGTGCTGCCCGAAGGGACAAGAGCGGGAACCGCGCGTCGACCCCTCTTGCGCTCGTCGGGCGCGCCTCGTAGGTGAACTGGCGACGGTGCAGCGAGGGCCGACCGATTGCGGGGTTCTGATGCCAGAAGGTCGCGTCGGACGGTTTGGATCCTGCTGCGAGTGGATCACGATGCAGCAGCTTGAGCGTTACAGCAACCGGTGTGAACACCACAAGCTCGACGGCACCGAGCACCAAGAAGGTGAGCCCACGTGTTACCGCGTGCTGCAGCCACTGAGTGACGCGATCGGCGGTACGCGCGAACGCGGGCGAGATGATCGAGGCGATCGTGACCACGAGGACACCGATCACGATTGCCACGGCGATGGTCCCGCGGCCGAGGATCCAAAGGAACGCGGCGACGGCGGTCGCGCCGAAGAGGCGCGCGAGGTATGCGCGTCGCGGTGAGGAGGGAGGACGCTCTGGCAGCTCGGGCAGCTGCTCCCAGTGCCATCGCGAGGTAGCGGGCCCGGATACTTCACGCCGGGTGGGGGCGGCCATGGCGTCAGAACAGGGGATAGAGCGCGTAAGGCGCGGCCGCGTGACCGACGGCAATCAGCAGCAACGCGATCGCGAGTACCAGTACCAGAGGCGGTACCCACCACACGCGGTTTACGCGCGCATATGCGGCGAACTCGCCGGTCAGCCGCATCAGGTGGCGAGCGCGCGACACGTCAGAAAACATATCAGTTTCCAGGGGCGTGTTGACAGCGGGCGGTAGGTGAGCCTCCCGGGGCGTGCCCGCGGTGCGGCGGCACGCGGTTCAAGGTGCAGCGGAAGACATCCACGAAGCTGATGTTCGGCGTGGCCTCGATGCTCGGAGATGCGAAATGGGTCCGTTTCAACGCGCATGTCGCGCACCACTCGATACCGCCCACGACCACCCGTGCCCGATAGGTAGGGCACGGGGAGGGCACGCCGTACGCGACAGTCGCCTTGGCGTCGGACTTCGCGTGCGCGAGAGACGACCCCGAGGACCGAGTGAAGATCGGCGAGCTCGAGCAGTCGCACCAAGTGTTTCGGCGCCGTCGTCGTCGGCGCGACAGTCGTGGCCGTCGTGCTCGTCGTCGTGGCGACACTGCTGGACGAGGTCGACGTTGTTGTTGCGACCGGGATCGCCCGATGAGTCGCGGCGCGCGCGTGTGTAGCCGACGCGCGAGGATCGATGCATGACGATTGCCGAACGCGTTCGAGTGGACCTTGCTGCACTTGACGCAGTCGAGCATCTCGGTGCTATAGTGGAGCGTGACGACGCTGCGACGCTCGTGCGAGCGGCAGACCTTGATGTCGAATTTTCGGACTCTCGATGGCATGGGCGCACGATCACAGTCAAGGACTGGATCGATGTCGAAGGGTTCGCCTGCGAGGGGGAAGGCAGGCAACGCAGCGGTCGGCGTCCTACAAGCGATGCAACTGCGGTTGCTCGCTTGCGCGCTAAAGGCGCGATAGTGACCGCCAAGACCCAACCGCAGGCGTTCCACTTTGTGCATGGCACGTGTTTGCACCCCATCGATCCAGCACGAAACCCTGGCGGATCATCAACCGGTGAAGCCGTGCTCATTGGCAGTGGGGCAACATCACTCGGCTTGGGGAGCGACTCTGGCGGGAGCATCCGGCTGCCCGCGGCATGGTGCGGTGCGTTTGGCTTCAAACCGAGCTTCGGTCTCGTTCCGAACACTGGTCATTGGCCGCGCGTCGGCGGCCGTCATGATGGACGCACAGTGATTGGGCCGATCTCCAAGAGCATCGCCGACGTGTGGCCCACGTTGGAGACAATCTCAGGGCCTGACGGCAGCGACCCCGACTGTGTACCAGTCGGCCTCGGTGCACCTGCGTCGGTGCGCATTGAAGGTTTGCGGGTGGCCGTGGTCGAACCGAACACGACGTGGCCCCTCGATTTTGCGACACATGACGCCCTCGCGCGTGCGCAGAACGCTTTGCAGCGAGCTGGTGCGACAATCACGGATGCACTGCCGACGTGGGTCCTCGACGACGCGTTCGACATCACAACGCGTTACTGGAGGCGCCATGCAATGTCGGGTGGTGACGTTGACGCGCAACTCCGCGAATGGGATCGATACTCGATACGCCTGACGCGCTTGGTCCCTACATTCGATGTCATATTGGGTCCGACCACCGCGACGGTCGCGCCCGTTGCGCGCACGATGAGCGGCGACGACTACGCGTACACGCTCCCGTGGAGTTTGACCGGCTGGCCGGCGATCAGCATTCCGATGGGCAACGATCAAGTCACCGGCCTACCGACAGCCGTGCAAGTGGCAGCGCCTCGTTGGCAAGACCACGTTGTCGTCGCGGTAGCGGGGATACTTGCTTGAGAGGCACGCGGCCCCAACCAGCGGCCGATTTCGCGGTGTGAGAGGCCTTCGGTCTTGCACGTTCGCAGTAGGCGCGGTGGCGGTCGCCGGAACGGTTGAGCCAGTGCCGGTTTGTCTTGCCCGATGAGGCGCGAACGGGACTGACACCACACAGCGCGGCGAAACTGGCTTCGGTGCGGATCCGTTCGGGATTGTCACCAGAGGCGATGAGGGGCTTTGCGGCGACATCACGCGAGATGCCTGGTTGAGCGACCTGGGTCGGCGCCGCGATCGCGGTTTCGCCTTGCCATGGCCGCGATACTGGCGTTAGCCCTGGCACCGGGCTGTTCCGGTGGTTCGAGCTTCGAGCGGGTCCGCGCCTGAGTCGACCGCGACGTTTGGCGCGCGATGAACGCGCGATGAACGCGCGATGGAATCGAAAATCACCGGAGAACGAGACCAGCGACGGCAAGCAATTGGGGCCGCTGACCAGGCCAAACAAGAAGAGCGGGTGACCGGGATCGAACCCGCATGGCCAGCTTGGAAGGTCGGGCCAACTGCCGCCCGACCTTCACCGTGCAGACGTTCGTGCAGGTCAACGCGCATGTCGAAGCACCGCTCGATACCGCCCGCGCCCACCCGTGCCCGATACTTAGGGCACGGGAGGGCACAAGTGCGCGTGATCCATCGCTCGATCCCGCCGTAGTCGGCGATGCCTTGGAACGGCGTGCTCATTGTTGACGGAGTGTTCGCGTACCGGCCCGAGATCAATTCCTACTGGGATCTGCGGATCTGGGTCGAGATCGACGCCGAGCTCTCGGTCCGTCGGGGTATCGAACGCGACGCCGACTTGGAAGGCGACGCAGCCGCCGCCGAAGAGCTTCACCGTGACCGTTATCTGGCGGGCGAGCTTCTGTACATGAACGAAATCGATCCACGCTCGTTCGTCGAGGTGCTCATCGACAACACCGACTTCGACAAGCCGCTGCTCGTTCGTCCCTCGGGCTGATCTCGCTCCGGCGAGGCTTCGGCCGGATCCGTTTCGCGGAACCGGCACATCTGTGCCGATCTTGGAACGGGTCTCGACAGCGGGATATGCATCGTGATGCAACGTGTATGAGTTCGGCTTGACGCGAGATTTCTGGTCGCGTTTTCGCGAGTCGACGCGCTTATCGAGGGTGTGGACGAGCTCTCGAAGTTGTTGGACGTCGCGACGGCGGCGGAACGCTGGTGCGTGACCGAGCGGCACGTTCGGCGGCTCGTTGCCGAGCGCCGGATTCCGTACGTCAAGGGCGGCCGGTTCGTGCGCTTCGATCCGGTCGACATCGCTGACTGGATCACCGCTGCTCGCGTACCGCCGCGTTCGCTGACGCACCCTCCGCGTATGCTCGGAGCGGAACCCGGTTCGTCACCTACGCGTGCCGCCGGCTCCGGATCGCGCCGCTGAGCCTCGTTACGTCGACCGGCATAGGAGCCGAACGATGAGCAGGCGCCGCACCTTCGGCTCCGTTCGTACGTTGTCGTCCGGCCGCTACCAAGCGCGCTGCACGTCGCCCGACGCTCACGGCGGCGTTCGCCGGGCTCCGGTTCGGCGAGTTGGCCGGGTTGACGCGTGATTGCGTCGATCTCGCTGCGGGCACGATCACCGTCCGCCGATCGCTCGTGCAGCGCGACGACGAACCGTGCCGCTCGGCCCACCCAAGAGCGAAGCCGGCCTTCGCACCTTCGCGATTCCGTCGGCTCTCGTTCCGGAACTCGCCGCGCATCTCGATGCGTATGTGCCGACGGACGACGGGCTCGTTTTCGTCGGAGCGAAAGGTGCGCGGCTGCGGAGGTCGAACTGGTCCGTCCTCTGGAAGACCGCGACGGACAAGGTCGGCGTTCTCGGCCTGCGCCTCCACGACCTCCGCCACACGTGCAACACCCTGACCGCGGCGACGGGTGCGAGCACGCGCGAGCTGATGCACCGGATGGGTCACGCCGTCACCCCGTGCGGCGCTTCGGTACCAGCACGCCACCCGCGAGCGCGACGTCGTGATCGCAAACGCGCTCGATCAGATCATCCAGGAGGGATCGCCGTGAGGCGACGCATGCGCAGAGGCGAGCAGCCGCCGTCGGACGCCACCGTGATCTTCCGAGCCGATGAGCTCGATCCCGAAGTGCTGGTCGCGGACGCACGCGACAACGAAGCGTTCTACGGGTTCCATGGGATCTCGGTCTTTGCCGACACGCTCGACGTGCGGTGGTTCGACCGAGCCGAGAGGTTTGCGAATCATCCCTGGGTGGTTCTTTTCACGGCAGGGAGCCTGTACTCGCCGGGCCTCGAGTGGTGGGACACGGGCCAGGCGCCGCACTACGACATCGTGCACGAGGATCTCGACGAGCTCGTGCGTCGTATCCTGAGTACGTCGCATCGGGTGTATCCGGATCCGTTCCACCAGGAGGGACCGTGACCAAGCCACGCCGCCTCGACCTGTGGGCCGACTTCAACAACGAGGACGACGACGGCTTCGTTTGGTCCGCGCGACATCACGCCAGCGATCCTGCGCTCGTGACGCCGGGGGCGCGTGTCATCGCCGGTACCGAGCGGGCGTGGGCGGTGGCGGAGATCCTCGCCGTCGATGACGACGGCATGGTCCACTTCCGCGTGCTCCCGCGCAACGACCCCGACTCGCACCGCGTTCTGGCGGATGCTTCGAATGGCTGAGTCCGTGCACTCGTTCCGTGCCGTCTATGAGCTCGACACGCTGGACGACGTGTGGCTCGTGCGCGTCGAAGGCCTCGAGGGCTGCCACACCTACGGCCGCACGCAGCTCGAAGCCGCTGAGCGCATCGAAGAAGCTCTCGCCGCGTGGCTCGACAAGGAGCCGAGCGAGTTCACCCTGACGCACCGCTGACCCGCCGTCCGTTCGTCCTAGAGCGGTCGCCGTTCCGCGCTGACCGGTTCTACCGGTCGGAGTCAAGCGAGCCTCATCGTTCGGGCACGGGAAGGGCACGACGACGTCGGGTCCGCCGGTACAGACGCTTGTTGGGGTCTGTACCGGGCTGTCCAGGGGATTCGGGGAGAGCGGGTGACCGGGATCGAACCGGCATGGCCAGCTTGGAAGGCTGGGGCTCTGCCATTGAGCTACACCCGCGAAATGTCGCACTGCGACTCACGACGTTACTTCGGTGCTTCTCGCGTTCATGCCGCAAGCTCGACGGGGGTCGCCGTGAGGTCGACCAACACGTCGGAGCGCAACGCGGTAAGCGCGGCGGCCGGCCCGCCCGGCACCACCTCGACGATACGCAGGCCGACGAGCTGCTCCCGCCGTTCGGCGAGATGCGGGGACAACGGAGCGGGCGTGCCGGCCACACCGAGGTAGGCCCGTCGGACGCGGCCCTCGGCGAGAAGGGCCGCAATGATCTGCCGGGTCGTTGCGTTTGTGGATGGCGAGACCGACGCCCAAGCCGACGACTGCGGTGTTGATGCCGACCACCTCGCCCGTCAAGATCGCCGGTGCTCCTCCCGAGTTCCCAGGGTTCAGCGCGGCGTCGGTCTGGATGACATCGTCGATCACGCGGACGCTGCTGCCGGCTCTCGCAGGAAGTGATCTTCCCAGCGCGCTGACAACTCCTGCCGTCACTGTGCCGGCAAGACCGAGCGGGTTGCCGACGGCCACGACGAGTTGGCCCACCTTCAGCCTTGACGCTTCGCCGAGCCGAGCCGAGCGGGAGGTGGAGTCTCGCCTTCGGCGCGCACAACGGCGAGGTCCGAGAGCGGATCGGCACCCACCACGTGGAACGGCGTTTCCGTTCTGTCCGCGAAGGACGCCTTCCCCGCGTCGGAGCGACCGACCACGTGCGCGTTCGTGAGCAAGAACCCGTCCTTGGTGAAGACCACTGCGGAGCCGGCTCCGGCCTGGAAGTTGCCGTCGCGGCGCCGGCGGGAAACCTGGAGGGCTGCGACGCGCGGGATCAACTCCGCCACGACCGACGTCACGGTCTGGGAATAGGAGTCGACGCGCGCGTCGGCGCGCCGCGCAATGCGGTTTCGACAGCCGTTGCTGCGGTCTTTCCCGCGGCGTCGAGCGCCTCGGTCGTGCGCGCCGCGCGACAGAGCACGAACGCGCCTTCGAGCAGCGCGATGAGCGAGATCGAAAGTTCTCGCGCGGTCCCATCGTCGATTCCCGCCGCACGGAACCTTTCGGTCGCGCCCCCGATCCAACTTTCGAACACTTCCGCGGTCGCTTGGCGCAGCGGCTCGTTCGTGCTCGCGACCTCGAGCGCGACCGTCTCGATGGGACACGCGTCGGCGTAGTCGGTTGCGCGCAGCACCTCGGCCGCGCCGACGAAACAATCGCGCACACCGTTGACGATGTCGGGCGCGGCGTCGAAGACCGCGGTCACTAGTTCGAGATACATCGCGCCGGACCGGTGGATCACCTCGACGCCGAGCTCCTGCTTGCCTCCGGGGAAGTGGTGATACAGCGAGCCGAAGGGCGCGTTGGCGTCGGCAACGATCTGCTTGAGCCCGGTGCCCGTGTAGCCGTAGCGCATGAACAGTTCGGCCGACGCGTCGAGGATCCGCGCTTTGGTGTTCCCCGGTTTGAGGTTCGGGCCCATGGCGGAATACTCTACCAGCTAGAGCGATCTATCTATTCTATCTATATGCGATCCGCATAGGCGGTCTGACGAGCGACGATCGGAGATCTCTGTGGCCGACGAGCACCGGTGGCTGAAATACTGCGCGCTGTTCTACGCGCTCGGTTTGGCATTACATACCGCCGACCACCTGCGGCGCGGCTTCGACGTCGTGACGCCCCAGGTGCAATGGGCGGGCAACCTCTCGACCGCACTCGGGATCGCGGCGGCGGTGACGGTCGTCGTCGGGCACCGCTTCGGGCCGATGCTGGCCGCGCTGACCGGGATTCCCGTCGGGCTCGGAGTCGCGGCGGTGCATCTCCTGCCCCGTTGGAGTGCATTCAGTGACGCCTTCCCCGGCGCGCACAACACCGGCGTCACCGCACTTTCATGGTCGGTGGTCATCATCGAGATCGTCGGGGCCTTGGCCATGGGGACCGTCGGCCTCTTGATCGTGCGCCATCAGCGCGCGGCTCACATGTCGACCTAGAGCGAGCGCGGATTGGCGGAGTCATCTCGCCCGTGAGCATCGTCCGCGCGGGTTGCGTGCACGACGGCGCCGGTGAATGTCACCACGATCCGGTCGCCCTCTTGGACCGGATCGAATCCTGTCGCGTTGATGCCGAGGTCGTCGTGTAGAGCCTTCATCGTGCCTTCCCGATCGGATGCGCCGGTCAAGATGACATCGATGGGCAACGTCGTCGACGACGTGTCGCGGTAGGTGATCGGGCCGACGGCGCGCAGGAGCTCGGCGACCTCGTCCTCGAGGAGCGCGCGCACATGCGACGGATCGATACGGCGGTGGAGCTCGTCGAATGCGTCGCGGACCTCGTCCTCCGGCGCCGTCATGTCCGAGACGACGACTCGTCCTCCGGGCCGGCACACGCGCGCCATCTCGGCCACGGCCGTCTCGGGGTGCGGAATGTGATGCACGGAGCTGCGGCACACCACAAGATCGAAGGACGCGGCGACGAAGGGTAGAGAGGTCGCGTCGCCTTGTTGGAGGAGGACGTTGCGAAGTCCGGCGTCACGGAGCCGCTCTGCGCCGGAGCGCAGGAGAGCCGGAGTGAGGTCGATCCCCACGACCTGACGTACGTGGGGCGCGGCCTGTTCGCAGGCGTGGCCCGCGCCGCACGCCACGTCGAGCACGATCATGTCGAGGTCCAAAGGCTCGATCCAGGCGAGCGGCGAGCCGAACCGACGCGCGAACGGCGAGTCGTCCCCGGTGAACAGCCCGACCTGTTGCTCGAACGACTGTCGGACGGCTTCGTTGTGGTCGTGCGTGGTCATGGGTAGACGGTTACATTTTTCGAACGTGACCGTCTCTGCGCGTTCGGCCAGAGATCTGCCCGAAGCGGCCACCGCGACCGTGGTCGACATGCGCGCGGGCGCTCCGGTTCGGGCCGGGACCTTCTCCTACGACGGGGGCGATCTCGTCACGGGCTGGCACTCGCACGACATGCACCAGATCGAATACGCCTTCGAGGGGATCGCGGAGGTGGAGACGTCGGGCATGCACCATCTCCTGCCGCCGCAACAGGCGGTGTGGATCCCGGCGGGCTTGTCGCACTGCACGACGCTCAAACGCGTGCGGTCGATCGCGGTGTTCTTCGACCCCACCATGGTGCCGCGTGCCGCCGACCGCGTACGCGTTCTTGCCGCGACGCCGTTGCTCCGCGAGATGATCATCTTCGCGTCACGGTGGTCGATCAGCCGACCGTCGAATGATCGGGTCGCGGATGCGTTCTTCGACGCGTTCGCACTGCTCGTACCCGAGTGGCTGGAGCAGGAAGCGCCGCTCTGCCTGCCTACTACTACCGACCGCGCGCTTCGTGCGGTCATGGAATACGCCGAGTGTCATCTCGCGGAGGTCACAGTCGGTGCGGTCGGCGCGGCCGTTGGAATATCAGAGCGAAGCCTGCGTCGGAAGTTCGCGGCGATCGGCATGACGTGGCGCGAGTACCTGCTGCAAAGTCGCCTCTTGCGCGCGATGGCGCTGCTCACCGAGCCGGGTCGTACCGTCCTCGACGTCGCGACCGCCGTCGGATTCGACAGTGTCAGCGCGTTCACGCGCGCGTTCCGGCGCCTGACCGGTGAGACACCGACCGCTTACCGACGACGCGTTACCGGCGGCATTCGGTGTTGACCCTGTACGGCGTGGGCGTCATCACGTTCATGATGGTGATGTATGCACTCGAAGGCCGCGACGCGCGATTCGTTCTCGCCTTCGCAGTCGGGTGCGCGCTTTCGAGCTCCTATGGGTTCTTGAGTGGCGCGTGGCCCTTCGGGGTGGTCGAGGCGATCTGGTCGGTGATCGCGCTGCGCCGGTATCTCACCGTTCGCCCGACTATGGGCCGACAGTCTCGAGATGCTGGGCCGCGATGGCATCGGAGACCGTCTTCGCGATGAGGTGCATCGTGGCGACAGCGTGGGTGAGGATCTGGTGCGCCTCGGTGTCGTTTCCGGCCACGTCCGCATCGATGTAGCTCGTGAGGTCGTGCACGTGAGCGTGGAGCATTCCGGTCACTGCGGTGAGCGACGAGCCGCTCGCAGTCACGGTGCTGACGAAGCTCGCGAAGTCGGTCTGGTAGTCGAGGAGTTGGCCTTGGGCCAGACGTTTCGCGGCGTTGCTGTGGACTCGGTCGGCCTGCGCGTAATCGACGAAGAACTGCGTGTGTTGCTCCCAGAGCTGGGCAAATGCCCGCGCGCCGTTGCGCCCGTAGACCCGCGCGATCACGTCGGTCAAGGCTCGCGTGTTCGCGGTGAGCGCGTTGATGTGCGCCGTGGGACGCACGCGCGACGATACGGAAGACCGCGAGATACAGGAGCGCGAGGCCGATGGCGAGCGTGAGATAGAGGCGCCGCGTGTCGTGATCGATCGCGTGGGCGATGGGTTGGTACGGAAAATAGATCTCGAATGCGCCGATGATCTTGCCGTTCTCGTCGTCCGTGAAATGACCTTCACGGTCGACTCCGAGCGGAACGTAGACCGACAACAGGCGCTGGTGCGATCGGTCGTCGAGCTCCTCCGGCGACTGCAGGTTCGTGACCTCGGCTGCGACGCGTCCCGTGAGGCTCTCGTTCAGCTCGTCGTCGCCGGGAAACCATCGCTGCAGCAGTCGCTTGTTGTCGGACCACACGACGAAGTGGTGCGTGTTCCAGATCTTGAGTCGAACGATGTTGTTCCGCGACAAGCTGTCGAGGAGCGCGGCGTCTAGCTGCGCGCGCCGTGCGTTGGGCAGCGGCAGAAAGACGTGCTCGAGATCGCTCGGGCGCAGTACCGGCCGAACACCGATATTCGCCGCTACCTGGGCGGTGCGAACCGCGTCTCCAAGGGTCCGGTCCCGCAACGCGCCGTGCAAGACCTCGCCGACGACCACACCGAGCAGTGCGATCAGCGCCAGGCTGATCAAGCCGAAGCGCGTGAGAAGGCTGACGGGGCGCCCAAGCATCCTCACGTCTTCCTCCTCGGCCGTCCTCCGAGGAGAGATCAGACAAACCGCGTCGCCGCTTACGGACCGGTCGTCGCTCGAGGACCGATTCGGCGCAAATTGGCGCCAACTCAGACGTCAATCGCGGGCGGGGACCTGCTGCACCGCCCAGCGGTTCCCGTCGGGATCACTGAAGAAGACGAACGATCCCCACGGGAACTCTTGGACCTCGCTGACCTGCACGCCGCGCTCGCTCAGCGACGCATGGGCGACGCCGATATCGGAGACGACGAGCTGCAGTCCCTGTACCGAGCCGGGTGTGGCGTCCGTGATTCCCTCTCCGAACGAGATCGAGCACGCCGACCCGGGCGGTGTCAGCTGCACATCGCATCTCGGCACTGACCCGGTGGTCATAATCGGCGTTGAACCCGACCTTCTCGGTGTAGAAGGCCAACGCCTGGTCGACGTCCGAAACCGGGATCGCCACCAGCTCGAGCTTCCAGTCCATGATCGGTGCTCCTCGTGTCGGGTCGAAGGGCAGGTTGCCACTTCCGTGGAAGCATTCTCTTCCCCGGAACTGGTCATCTGGTGTCCGCTTTTCGGCGCGATTCGGTTGCTCCCGGCGTGCCCTCGCCACGGCGGCTGGTGACGCGCCCGAGGACGGCGGCGAGACGTGCGTGCTCGTTCGCCCGGAGATGGCGACCGAAGGACGTGCGAAGCGTCGCGATGTAGATGGAGTCGGCCCGGAGGAACAGTTTGCGGCCGGCACGCGTCGTCGCGATGATCGTTGCCCGGCGGTCGGTGCGATCGATGCGGCGCTCGACCAACCCGTCGGCCTCCATCCGTTGGACGAGCCGGCTGAAGCCCGGCTGGCTGTACCGCGGGTGCATCGAGCGCTGCAGCTCGCTCATCGGCAATCGGTGCTGCGGCCCGGCGCGTTCGAGGTAGGCAAGCGCGGAGAACACGCCCGAGTCGATGCCGGCCTGCTGGTCGAGCGCGGCGACGACATCGTGGAGCACCGATTGGTACACGTTGACGAGCGCGCTCCAACTCGGAAGCGGGTCGGCGGCGTCGTGCGTCGGAGTCACCCGCCCGGTCATTGTTCTCGGCGCGGGTCGTCGAGCACCAGCTCGAACTCCTCCGCGATCCGCCGTTGAAGGGCGTCGGCAATCGTGGCCCGCAGCTCGTCGGGTGGGAGGATGCAATCGGCGCAGGTGACGCGGTCGAGGACAAGTGCGAGGTGGACCCGGGCGATCTTCGGGTTCGCCTCGCGTACCAGGAGGTCGGCGCCGTCGGCACGGAGGAATCCGGCCAGCTCGTCGATCGCCGCGCCGACGACCGCGGGATCCATCGTCACGCCACGCGCACGACGGGCTTGCTCTGCATCGTGCTCTCACCGAAGCTCGGCAGTCCGATCGCATGCAGGCTGCCGAGGCCGCCGCACACGATCGGGACGATTTGGTCGGGACGCTCGACAAGGTGAACGCGATCGTGACGATCGACGCGACCTCGCTCGCGAAGCAACGTTGCGTTCGTCGCCGGCCAGAGGTCTATGGGCTGCCACGCGTTCTCGCGGAGGTACGCGGCGAGGTCGTCGACGTCGGGGAACGCGGAGCCGAAGCGCTCGGCCCACATCGGGTTGAACGCGACGACCACCTCGCCGTTCTCGACGTTGCCGAGGAACATGTTCGCGAGCGGGTACGCGAGGCTCTTGGCGATGAGATAGAGCAGGTCGCGCGGATCGTCATTGTGGATGTCGGCCATCGGGAACGTTCCCTTGCCGCCGTGGACGGTAACGACATCGTCGTCGGCCGAGAACCCGCGTCGTTGTGCGAGCGACGGCCATGGTGACCGCTCCTCCCACTCGCCGATGCAGAATCCGAACCGCGCCGGCTGCCCGAACACGGATTTCGTGGTATCGCCGGCGCGCTGGCCGCCGATGTTGCGCAGGCACAACGCGACCGCGCGCCCGATCGTCATCGAGCCCCGTCCACCGGCGCCGCCCATGCAACTCGCGCGGTAGTCGATGCCGAGCTCGTCGCGGCACGGCCCGTTCACGATGAGCATCGGGAAGACGCTGGAGGTCGTCGTCGTGAGCCCGAAGGCGTTCCACTCGGGTTCGGAGAGCGCTTCGAGTGCAGCGAGAACCACGCCGAACGCGGCCGGTGCGACGCCGGCGAGCGCGGCGTTGGCCGCGACGAGCTCGGCGGTCGCGACCCCGTTGCGGGGAGGCAGCACGCACACCACATGGTCGGCCGGGTACGGAGAAGCATCGAGGAGCGTCTCGATCGCGTCGTCGGTCGCCGGCAGCTGTGGGACCCCATCACCCCATTGCTCGCGGAACGACAGGTCGTACTGGTCCCGAGGATCGGCGGAAATCTCGACGCGCTCGCTCGCGAGGGTCACGCCGTGACCCCCAGGAGCTCGAGGACCCTCGGGTAGTACTCCTGCGCGATCTGCCGCAGCTCCGTGGCCGGTCGCGCCTCGAGCGGATAGGGAAGCACGAGCACGTTCATGCCGGCGTGGCCCACGTGGCGCGCGACGTTGTGCGCATGCACGGTGAACTCCTCGCAGACAACGGCGACCACCGGCTTTTCGTGCTCTTCTACCGTGACCGCGTCCTTGATCGTGAAGGTCGTGCACGAGCCACACGTGCCCAAGCCGACGATCGCGGCGTCGACCTGGCCGGCGAACTCGTCGATCTGCTTGCGGTCGCTCGACGCCGGCTGCCCGATCTGCGCCCCGGTCTCGACCGCGACCGTCTGCGCGCCGTCGCGCCGCAGGTATCCGTCCCAGATGGTCGAGATCAACTGCCACGACCGCCACGCACGGTCGGTGCGAAGGCCGATGGTGAGACCCGCGATCGGTCGTTCGAGACGGAACGTCGGAGCGCTGACGTCACCGGCGGGCGGAGCCGTCGGCCGCCGGACCCAGATGGTGTTCGAGCTCATCTCGTTTGCCCCTCGCTGCGCCGTCCGTGGCTCCGCTGCGTCCGCACGTGCCCGACCTTATAGATATATGCGAACGCATACAATAACCTGGCCTCCACGCCCTGCCGGGGCGGGCCCTGGCCTCCACGCCCTGTCGGGGCGGGCCCTGGCCTCCACGCCCTGCCGGGGCGGGCCCTCATCGCTGCGGGTTTTCGATCGCGGTAGGAAGCCGCAACGCGGCGACGGCTGCGATGACGGCGACCGCCGCGCACAACGCGAACGCGACGGTCAGCGCCGTCGCACGTGTCCAGGCCAGGCTGGCGCCGGCCGCGACGATTGCGCCGGCCACGCCGGTGCCGAGCGCGACGCCGAGTGTGTCGCACAGCTGGAGCGCGGCGCTGGCCGTACCCTCGGCGCCGACGGGCGCCTCGGCGAGCACAACGAGCGAGAGCGGCGCGTAGGAGAGTCCCATGCCGAGCCCGGCGACGCCCCAGGCAAGCACGGCGGTTGCCGTCGGCACCGCGAACCGTGCGACGACGATCATGAGCCCGATCCCGCAAGCGATCACGAGGAGGCCGACGCGCACGAACATCTGCGGCCCGACCCGGCGCACCCGGCGTTCCTGGATCCACGAGCCGGCCGTCCATGTGAGTGTCGCCACCGTGAGTGCCGCGCCGCCGAGCGCGATGCTTGCGTGACGCAACGATGTGACGGTGAATGAGACGTAGGCGTCGGTGCCGAAGAACGCGAACGTTGCGAGCCCGCGCAGGGCGACCGCGGCAGGTAGACCGTTCGCCAGGCGGACCGTGCCGCGCGGCACGAGCCGCGAGAACGCGCGAGCGCCGACGACGAACCCGGCGACGACCAGTAGCGGTGTGGCGACTGCCGAATGCGATGATGCACCTGCGAGAACGAGTGCCGCTCCCACGACGAGTGTGAGCGCATCCAGGCGGCGATCGATCGGCTCGTCGCCGCCGGGCGCGCCGAGCGCGTGCAGCGCCCGGGTCGTCATCACCGCCGCGAGCGCGACGAGCGGCAAGAGTCCGAGGAACACCCACCGCCATCCGAAGGCTTCGGCCACCGCGCCGCTGATGGCCGGTCCGATCAGCCCGGGCAGCACCCACGCGCTCGACATCACCGCGAACATGCGCGGTTGCAGCGCGGCGGGGTACGCGCGCCCGATCGCGACGTACGCGACGGCTGGTATCGCACCGGCGCCGACACCCTGGACCGCCCGCGCGGCCACGAGCACGACCATGTTCGGCGCGAGCCCGCCCCCGAGCAGGCCGAGAGCGAAGAGCGCGAGCCCGACGACGAACGGTCGCGCCGGACCGTTGCGGTCGGCGTCGCGACCCGCGGCGACGACCCCGAAGAGACTGCTCAGGAAGAACGCGCTGAACACCCAACCGAGCAGGCTGATGTCCCGGAGATCGTCGTCGATGACCTTGAGGATGGTCGCGATGGCCAGTCCCTCGAAGCCGACGAGCGTGATCGTGAAGACGAGTCCGAGGGTCAGCGCCCGCCGTCCCGGCGTCCACACGCCATCGGATGGCGCTCGAGCTCGCACGTCCGCCATCGTGCCTCGGCGCCGCGGATTTGCACAAGGAGTCCCTTGCTGAAAGTCGGACGAGCGGCGCGGCTCCCTGGCGCGCGCCCCTCGACGTCTATACCGAGTATAGATATACTCGGTATATGTCGGTGCGGGAGGGGCTGTTGGCGTTGCTCGCAGAGCAGCCGAGAAACGGCCACCAGCTCAAGCTCGAGTTCGAGCTTGCCACGGGCGCCGTCTGGCCCCTCAATGTCGGGCAGGTCTACACGACGCTGGCGCGCCTCGAGCGTGACGGGTTCGTCGCGCGCGCCAACCGAGACGACGGCACGACCGCGCAGAAGCGCTACGAGCTCACGGCGGCCGGACGCGAAGAGCTCGCCGCGTGGTGGTCGCTGGTTCCGGTCGACGACCCACCGCCGCGTGACGAGCTCATGCTCAAGGCGCTGTTCGCGATAGGCCGCGGGACCGAGCACGCGCTCGCCGTCATCACGGCGCACCGCAGCGCGCTGCTGACATTGCTGCAACAGCGACGGCGCGCGCTGCGCGCCGCCGCACCCGATCCCGATCTCGCGACCGCGATGGTGCGCGACGCACTCGTCGTGCGCGCCGAAGCGGATCTGCGTTGGCTCGACCTCTGTGAAGCACGCCTGACCGGGCGCAAAGGAAACGCGCGGTGAGTCCGATCCTGGAGTTCGACGATGTCGTCAAGAGCTTTGGAAGCGGTTTGACGGAAGTGCGCTCCGCGGCGTCACCCTCACGGTCGATGAAGGCGAGTTCGTCGCGGTCATGGGGCCGAGCGGATGTGGCAAGAGCACGTTGTTGCATCTCGCCGGGGCGCTCGAGTCGCCGAGCGCCGGCTCGGTGCGGGTCGGCGGACGCGAGCTCGCGGGCCTCGGCGTCGACGTTCGCTACCGACTGATTGTCGTGTCCGCGGCGGGGGCCTACGGTGTTCGGATGCCGAGCCGTGACGAGCTGATCGACTGGATCGAGACGGAGAGCGACGCGTTCGCGGCGACGATACGCGCCGATGCGCTCGACCACCGCGTTCCCGGGTGCCCTGAATGGACGCTGCGCGAGCTGGTCTGGCATCTCGGAGTGGTTCAACGCTTCTGGGCGAGGGACGTGCGCCGGGGAGCCGACGTCGAGCCCGATTTCGAAGATACGGGATCCGGGCCGCGAGAAGCGGCCGACCTCGATGCCTGGATGCGCGCGTCAACGCGGGAGCTCATGGAATCGTTGCACGACATTTCGTGGGAGACGCCCGCGTGGACGTGGTGGAAGGCGCCGCGGACCGTCGGCGCCATCGCCCGTCATCAGGCTCAGGAGGCGGCGGTGCACAGGTGGGACGCGCAGTCGGCATCGGGAGCGCCCGCGGCGCTTCCCGACGCGCTCGTGGCCGACGGGCTCGACGAGTTCCTCGAGATTGCGCGCCAGTTGCGCGACCCCGCCCCGATCACCTTCGTTGCGACCGACACGGGCGGCTCGTTTCCCCTCTCCGACGGCCCGAGTCGCGCCACGGCGTCCGCGACGGCCGCCGAGCTCGTCTTGCTGCTGTACGGCCGGCGGTCGCTCGACGATGTGCGGGTCGAAGGCGACCGGCCCGTGATCGAGGCGTTCCTACTCCCGATTCAGTAGGAACCCGCTAGGCAGAGGGTTGCCCGCCGGCGGCGGAAGCGGGTGCCGTAAGTGTCGGGAGCTCGACATCGGCGGCGACGCCGAGCGATTGGACGCGCGGAAGGCGCCCAATCCCGCGCAACGTGACGTTCCGGGTGCCGTGCACTGTGATCCAGGTCGGGAGGACCGACGCGTGGTAGCCGACGGCGAGAAGCTCACTGGGCCGCGCGGTCTGGCAGAGCCGGGCGGCAAGATTGACGGGCCGACCTATGTAGTCGTCGCCGTCGATGATCAGAACCTTCCCGTGGGCGACGCCGCCCCGCAGCGCCAGAGGCCGGCCGTCGTATCGGGCGATGAGCTCTGCCGCGGTCGCGATAGTCGGACCGATGTCGACGCCGATGATCATGACGCCGTCGCCGAGCCATTTCCCGACACGGACACCGCGTCGCACGGTGAGCTCGCGAGTCAGCGTGCGGAACCGACTGAGCGTGTCGACCGCGGCGTGCTCGCCGTGCGTTGCGATGAACGCGGTGAAACCGCACAGGTCGAGAAACGCGAAGGCCCGCTCGACCGGCTCGATCGCCTCGGCGACATGGCGTGGTTCTTCCACGCCCCGGGATGTCGGCGCGGTGCCGATCGCGCCGCCCGTGGCGGTTGCATCGTCATCCCGCGAGGGGAGTCGTGCGAATCGGATCGCGGCGTCGATGCCGGGTGCGCGCACGCGCTGAAGAAAGCCTGTGCCTGACGGATGCTCCGAACTTCCGTTGGGGTTCACGCTTCGCGGTGGTGCCATGAGCTCTCGCATGCGACCGTCCTCTGATCGACCGTGCGCAGGTATCGACGGTAGGGCACACGATCGGGGCGCGGCGTATCTTGCGCGTGAAGGTGTCGCGAACTCTCACCGATGGACCACTAATGACCACCGATGACACCCAATGACAGGCGGACGCGCGCGTCCCGAGTATCATCACCGGCTCGGTCGGACGAAATCGCCCGGCCGCACGCGTTGTTGACGCATCCGGCAACCGAGTCAGACTCTGCCGGTGCGCGCGATCGCTTGCTCCGGAACAGGGTTCCTCCTCGCGGTGTTGTGGTTCGACCTGATGTTCGATGTCCAAGCGCGTGGCCACCCGGAGGCCGACGTGCCTCGTGAGGTTCGCGCTTCGATCGCCGCGTATTACGCGCGCGTGACGACGGCCGCGCGGCCGATGAACCGGCTCGTGGCTCTCGCCATGGTGATCACGGTCGGCGCACTGGGTGCCGAGCTCGTGCGCAACGACCTCCCAGTCTGGAGGGCGACGCTCTCCCTTGTCCTCACGCTCGGCGCCGTTGGCCTTGCGGCGCGCAGGACCGTTCCGAATGCCGTGCGACTCGGGCACCAAACGGACGACGCGGCGCAACAATCGCGTCTTGCCCACAAGATCCTGCTCGACCACCTCGTATGCATCGGCGCAATCGTCGCGGTCCTGCTGCTCCAGGTCCCCCCAGCCTGAATGCGGGATTTCGCGCGACCGGCGCAACGACGTTACGGGGACGGACGCGGTAGCTCCAACAATGCCTGTGAGATGACCTCGCTGGCTGCCGGGTGGATGTAAAGAACATCATGCGCGAGCTGCTCCACAGTGTTGTCGAGGTAGATCGCTTGGACGAGGGGCTGAATGAGCGTGGCGGCCTGCGGGCCGATGATGTGTGCCGCAAGGAGACGACGGGTCATCGGATCGGCAATCAGCTTCACGAAGCTGGTCGTGTCCTCGAGGGCCCACCCGTATCCGGTGTCGGCGTAGTCGCGACGGGCCACGACGAAGGGTTTCCCCTCCTCGCGGAGCGCCCGCTCGGTGGGCCCGGCCGTAGCGATCTGCGGGTCGGCGAATACTGCTGCAGGCAAAACCGGAAAGTTGGCGCGGCGCGTATCGTCGTCGTGCAGAGCGTTGTGGAGCACGATACGCATTTCGGCATTGGCGAGGTGCTTGAGCTCGAAGTGATTGGCGAGATCACCGATCGCCCACACTCCTGTCACGTTGGTCGCGTACGTCTCGTCGGTGATGACGTGTCCATGCTCGTCGACGGCGATCCCGCCGGCCGCGACGTCGAGCACGTCGCTGTTGGGAATCCGTCCAGTGGCGACGAGGATCGTCTCGGCTTCGACGACGTCACGTCCGGCTGCGCCTTCGAGGTGCACGGCAACACCGCGCGGCGTTCGCTCGACGCGCGCGACGTTCGTCGCGAGCCGGACGTCGAACCGTTCTGCGTAGCACTCGGTGAATCGCTGAGCCACATCGTCGTCGAGCGTTGCGAGCAGCCGGGGCCCTCGCTCCACGATCGTGATCTCGGTACCGAAGGCTCCGAACATGTGACTCATCTCAGCCGCGACGTAGCCGCCGCCGATAACGACCATGGATGCCGGCCGCGCGTCTACCCGCATGATCGTGTCCGTGGTGTGGAACGAAACGTCGGCCAGACCGACGATCTCCGGCACATTCGGGCGGGAGCCGACCGCGAGCACGATTCGTTCGCTGCGGAGTTGCTGTCCGCCGACTTCGAGCACGTGGGGGCCGACGAAGCGCGCCTCTCCCACGTACACATCGACTCCGCTCTTACGCCGGAAAGCGACGGCTTCCTCGGACACCCGATCGGTTCGGGCGAACACGCGGTCGCGGATGGCCGGCCAGTCGGCGCCGATCAACTCGGCGCGAATCCCGAAGCGGGAGGCCCGGCGTACCGTCTCGGCGACATCGGCCGCGTACACGAGCATTTTCGAAGGGATACAGCCCCGGTTGAGACAGGTACCACCGAACCGATCGCGCTCGACGATCGCGACGCGCATGCGATCGATGTCTGCGCTCGGCAGCATGTTGCCAGACCCCGCGCCGACGATCACCAGGTCGTAGTCGGTCATCGCCGCAGGATACGAGCAGCCGGGCGACGTGCGATGGGTTGCGGCGGCTGGCGTCTGGGTACCGGGATCTGGTACTTCATCAGACGTCCACACGTCAGGGGAGACGAGAATGGGTTTGATCCGTAAGACGCTCTCGGTCGGAACGCTCGGACTGGTCTCGTTCCGCAGCAAGAAAGAGCGACTGCGACGGGCTGAGCGATCGCAGCGCGACGCAGAGTCGTCCCTGCTCGAGGAGCACGCCGCTCGGAAGGCTGCCGAAGCGCGCATCACCGCGGCCGAGAAACGGGTGAAGCAAGCGAGTGCGGACGCCGCCCATGCCGCGAAGCGCCTCGCGCAGTCGAAGCAGCGGAGCCGGAAGCGTCGGAAGGGCGCGATCGTCGGAGAGGTCCTCTCGGGCGTCGAGCCGATCGTGCGCGGCGGGGTCGAGACCGCCCGAAGTGCGGGCACGGATGCTGCGAAACGTGGTCGCAAAGCGGGTCGTCGAGCCCGCAAGGCCGCGAAGCGGTCGCTGCAACGCGCGAAGGTTGCTGCATCGTCAGCTGCGGCGTCAGCGAAGGAGTCGGCCAGCGGGGCGATCGAACAATTGACCGAGGGCTCGTAGCGATCTCGCCTTTCCGGATGTAGCGCTTCGTTTCGCGATCAGTCGTTCTCCGGAGGGTCACGACGCGCGGGCTGGTTCGTGGGCGCCGACGTGTCGAAGCCGACCTCCATGTATTGCTCGGGACGCCGGATCTCCTGTCGGGCAATGTCTCGAAGGACGTCGCGGTCGGCTCCCGTCAGGGGAGGTTGCCCGATGGCTCGTGGCCACAGCCGGCGCGCCCGCACGACGTTGAGCTCGGCGGCATACAGCGTGAGTTGTGCCTCGAGATACAACCATGACGCGAGACCCAACACGACGGCGAAGAGGCCATAGACCTCGCTGGTATGACGCAGTTGGTGGTCGATCAGGTAGGTACCGCCGAACTGCAGCGCGGTCCAGACGATGCCCGCGATTACGGCCCCCGGCACCAGGTCGCGCAGCTCGATGGGCGCGGGCGTGAGGATCCGGAAGGCGATCACCGAGAGAGCCACGTTCACTCCGGTGCCGGCCGCGAGGAAGAGGGCACGGAACCAAAGCGCGTGGCTCCCGCTGAATGCTCCGACTTGGGTCAGAAGCGTGGTGAGCGCGACTCCGAGGGCTAACGCAGCGATGAAGGACAGCCCACGTGCAACGCGCGTGACGAAGCCCGGGCGGTCCCTGCCCTCGACGTTCCAGATCTGGGCCATCGCGAACTGCGCGGCTTGGGTGACCCCGAGCGAACCCCACAGCAGCCCCAGCGCACCGACAACGGTCGCGAGTGGGCTCGCGCGAAGGGTGTGGATATTCGTGCGGATCTGGTCTCCGAGAATGGGAAAGTCACTGAGAGCAGAGCTCAGAACGCGTTGTTGCAACGACGGATTGTCGTGCAGCGCGAGTCCGAGCACCGTCACGAGCAACAACAGCAGCGGGAACAATGCGAGGAATCCGTAGTAGGCCATGAGCGCGGCGAGCATCCCAGCCCGGTCGTCGCCGAACTTCTTGACCACTGCGAACAAGAATCCGACCGGACGATTCCTTTGCTGGAATTCGTCCACTCGGCGGACCAACCGCTCCGGCCACCTCACGCGGGGACGATACCCGCCCCGCCCTCATCTCAGGCGCGGGACCGACATTGTGATCGCGGGTCGACTTCCCTGTGCGCGACGCGGCTGCCTCAAACCGAGTCGGTGCGGCGTAGATTTCGCGGTCGCCCGTCGGGGTCGAGCACGACGCGGTAGAGCGCCGACGCCGACCATCTCGCCCATTTGCTGACGTGTTCGGGGTCGTGTCGGCGCAAATGACCCGGCGGCCGCGGAACGCGCCTGCCCTCGGCGTGCCACCGGTCGAGCTCCGCCGCGGATCGGGACAGGGCGGCGAAGGCGTCGACCGGGTCGAGGAGATCGGCGTCGTCGCCGTCGACGCGGCCAAGATGCTCGCGCCAGAGTCGCAAACGTGTCTCGCGTGCGAGGCGGCGCGCGCCGTCTCCGAGCCCGCCCGGATCTGTGGGTGCCCGCTCGTCGTGTTCCGCGTCGATCACCGAGCACGAGATCTCCGAGTCGTGGGTCCACGAGCGCCGGTTGAGGTTGTCGGAGCCGACAACCAAGAAGATGTCGTCGATGACGCACACTTTTGCGTGGATGTAGATCGGCGTCCCGGCGGCGTTTTCGAGGTCGTACACGGCGACGCGGTCACCGCCGGCGCGGCGCAATAGGTCGGTGGCGTACTCGCGTCCGAAGCGGCTTGCGGCACTGGTCGCGCGTCCCCCGCGGTCGGGGTAACGGGGCACGACTGCGACGACATGCAGGTCACGGTGGCGCTGGAGCGCGTCGGCGAGCGCATGTGCGGCCTGCGACGACCAGAGATACTGGTCCTCCAGGTACACGAGACGGCGGGCGCGCCGAAAGGCTTTGAGATAGGCCCGTGCGATGCTGCGCTCACCGTCGGGCGCGAACGGGTACCGCGGCCGTTTCGCGGGGTAGGTGCGGAGAACCTGCACGGCGTTGGTCCCCTGTGGTGCGGGGTCGTCGCCGGCGGGGGGCAACGGATCGGGGTGGCGCGGCTCGTGGATCAAGCGTCGGGCGGCGAGGCGCCACGGATTGCGATGGTCGAGCGGCGTCGGGTCCTCCCAGCGTTCCACGGAAGGTGTACGCCAGGTCGCCGACAGCGGGCCCCCGCACCTCGAGTTGAACATCGTGCCATGGAGGTCGGGTGCCGTAGCGACTGTCGAGCGCGACTGCCTGCGGGTCGCCGGCGTGCTGGGAGTCGTCGCGGCGTCCGTGACACAAATCGATACCGCCCTCGAAGGCGACGTCGTCGTCCGATCGGGTGCCGTGCCGAAGCACGACCAGCTTTTGGTGGTGGCTGCCTCCGCGCCGCACGCGCTCGTCGAGAACGATCTCGCCACCGGCCTCGTCGACCATCTTGGCGAGGGCTGCGTTGCTCTGCTCGGCGAAATGTGCTTGACGCGGGTGAGATCGCCACAGCAGCCCACGTACCTGCGCGCCGCGTCGGGCGGCGTCGGCAAGGACGCGACCGATCTCGGTGCCCGGTCCGGCGAGGAGCTCGTCGCCGTCGCCTTGCCAATCGGTGAAGTACACGCAATCGCCAGCCTCGAGTGACGACAGCGCCTCGTACAGACGACGGAAATACGCGGCTCCGTCCGCGAGTACTCCGACCCGGTTGGCCTCTGTCCATCCGATGCCGTCACCGCGTCGGGAGTCGATCGCGGTGGCTGCATTTCCCCGCTCGCCGGGCGTCAGGAACCAGTCGTCGAGAGGCAATTACTCGGCACTCGCCTTCAATTGCTCGCGTCGACGGTCTGCGCCGCCCGCTCCGCGACCTCGGCGGGACGCCCGAACGCGAGCACGCGCCCGCCGAACGCGATCGAAGCGATCGCGAACCAGGCCCAACCGACGGCGAGGCCCGCGAGTACGTCGGTCAGCCAATGGACGCCGAGAAGGACGCGCGTGGCTGCGACTCCGACCGCGATGGCAGCGGCGCCGGCGGCAAGGAGCGCTTTCACGTTCTGTGAGCGCCCGCGACCCGCGAGGAACGCGACTGCTGCGAATGTGGCCGCGGCTGTCGCGGCGTGGCCGGATGGGAACGAAGCACCCGAGAATCCGGTCAGCCGATGGATGTCGGGCCTCGGACGATCGACGATGATCTTCGTGAGGTTCGTCACGACGACCTGCCCGAGGACCACGACGGTGAGGAACCCGAAGATGGCCGCGGTGCGCGTGCGCACGTACTCGGCGACCGCGGCGATCACCGCGACGGCGATCATCACGGGCGTCCCGCCCACCAGGCTGACGTTTTTCAGGAAACGTGTAGATCCGCTCGTCGCGTTCGTGCCGCCCCAACGCGCCGCGCTCAGGTCGTAGTGCGCGAGCCCGGCGTTGTGCTGTTCCATCACGAGCAGCGCGCCGATCGCGATGGCACCTCCGAGCACGAGCCCGAGCGCGAGCGAGAGCCCCAGCCCGGTCGCCGTGGCCGGGTCGACCCGAGAGCGGAAGAATGCGGCAAGGCCGGCGTGCGCCCGTACCTCCCGCCGGATCGACGGCGGAGCCACGCGCGGGGCGGCGGGATCGAAGTTCGGCACGCGCCACGCAATCAAGCCCGCGACGATCGCGCCGACGAGTGCACTGAGGACGACAACCATTACAACTGCCACGCACGACGTAACGTACCCAACGAGCGTCAGGAGTTACCCAACTGCTCGTCGGGGTATAGCGCAGCGGGAGGAAACCATGGGGAAAACGCCCGGCTCTCTGCTCGAGCCGATGAACCGCGCGCGCGCCGATGGTTCCGCCCCGCAGCATCCGTTCCGGTCGGCGATTGCTGTCACGATCGTCGGCTACGTGGTGCTCACGGTGTTGATGCTCGGCATCGGCCTCTTGCTCACACACGCCTTGGACGGCAGCGTCGGTGGCTGGGACCGGCATGTGAGCGAGCACTTCGCACGTCATCGCACGAGCCGCTGGAACGACATCACGAAGGTGGCGACGTCGGCAGTCAACACGCTGCCCGCGATCGCCGTCGCGGCCGTCGTCGTCGGCGTCCTCGCGCTTTGCCGGCGTTGGCGGGAGGCGGCCTTCCTCGCGATTGCGCTCACACTGGAGATCACAGTCTTTCTCTCCGTGACCTTCGTCGTGGACCGGCCGCGCCCCCCGGTGCCGCGACTCAACTCGACCCCGGCGACGTCGAGCTTTCCGTCGGGACACACCGCGGCGGCGGTCGTGCTGTTCGTGGGCATCGCGCTGATTGTGACGTGCTTGACGCACAACATCCTGGCTCGGGTCCTGAGCGCATTCGTCGCGGTCGTGTTCGCGGCAACGGTCGGGTTCGCTCGTGTCTACCGCGGTCTTCACTTTCCGAGCGACGTCTTCGTCGGCGCGCTGTTCGGGCTCGCATGCCTCACGCTCGCCGCGGTGGCCGTTCGCGCCGCGAGCGTGCGGGCGGCTCGAGCGGTCGGAACCGCCGCAGACCACCGCGGTGCGGTCGAACGCGGTGATGAAGCGGGGCTCGACGCCGGTTCAGCCGCGAGCTGATCGACGACCCTCGGCCCTCAGAAGAAGCGCTTGATTGGCGCCACAGCAGTTTCGGCGACTCGTTGCATGACGGACCGGCTTTCCCACTGCCGAGGTTCGACGCGCGTGCTGCGGCTCAGGTCTTCGTCGAACTGACCGTCGAGAGTGCCGACCAGCGTTCGGTCCATCGCGACGACGTTGATCTCCTCGTCGAGACTCGTCGAGCGCGCGTTCAGGTTCGCCGAACCGATGTTTGCGAGCATTCCGTCGACGGTCATGATCTTGGTGTGCAACATCGACGGTTGGAACGTCCAGATCTCCGCACCCGCGTCGAGCAAGGTCGCATAGTCAGCTTCGCCGGCGAGCTGCACGAAGCGTTTGTCGGCGTGAGGGCCGGGCAGCAGCAGTTCGACTTCGACGCCGCGCTGCAGAGCCTCGGTGAGTCGGTCGAGCACCTCGCCGGAGGGAACGAAGTATGCCGTCGCGATCCGGATTCGATTCTGCGCGAGCTGGCACAGCGCGCGGAACAGAGTGAAGACGTCGCTGGTTCCGATCTCCGACGCGCCGCGCACGCATTGCACGACGGTGGATCCCGGTTTGGGCTGGTCGGGGAACCGATCGAATCGTTCGTCGAACAGCTCGGGGCCGGTCTCGGCCCAGTTGTCGAGAAACGCCGCACGCAGCCCGTCGACCGCCGGTCCTTCGAGACGGAAGTGCGTGTCGCGCCACTCCCGTTCGTTGCGCGCGTCGCCGAGCCACACGTCGGCGATGCCGACGCCCCCCGTGAAACCGACCGCCTCGTCGACGATCATCACCTTGCGGTGCGTTCGATGATTCACCTGACCGAGCCGGAAACGATGTAATGGGCGGAACCAACGGATCGTGACACCGGCGTGGTCCATCATCTGGACTGACGACTTTTCGATCGGCCGCGCACCCCAGGCGTCGAGCAGGACACGCACCCTCACGCCGTCTTTCGCCCGAGCCGCGAGTGCTTGCGCGAACTCCCGCCCGATCTGACCGTCCCAGTAGACGAATGTCAGCAGGTCGATGGTGCGCCGTGCGCTCCCGACGGCCTCGAGCATCGCGGGAAAGATCTCATCGCCATTGCGCAAGACGTCGATGTGATTGCCCTCGGTCGCAGGCACGCCGATGATTCCTTCGACCGTTCGGCGCAGCAGATCGGCCGGATCGGCTTTCGCGTCGTCGCGTGCCGCCGTCACGACGGAACCCTCCCGACCTCGGCATCTCGACGGTTCGTCGGTGGTCCGCTTTCCGGCTCGGAGTGCTCGACCTTCTCCTGGTCTTGTGGCTCCCGCACGCCCGCGCGTACGGCCTCGAGTTGCGCCGCGACCGCACCTCCGTACAACACGGCGATCGCCGAGAGCAGCGACCACAACAACAGCACGACCATCCCGGCCAGCGGTCCGTACGTTTGTCCGAACGACTGGCTCAACGAAAAGAACGCGCCGAGGGCCGCGGTCACGACCAACCAGAGGAATGCGGCCACGATCGATCCGAACGCCAGCCACGAAAGTGCCGGCTGACGGCGGCGGGGCGACCATTTGAAGAGCAGCGTCATCGCGAGCGTTGCCAGCACGACTGCCGCCGGCCATCGCAGGATGCCCCACGTCCGGTTCACCGTGGCGTTGTGAATCGAATTTCCGATGTCCTGCCCCAAGGCGAGCAGGGCGAATGCCGCGACGACCAGAGCGCCCGACGTCATGGCCAACGCCAGCGCGAGCCCGTACTTCTGCAAACTGGGGCGATCCTGCTCGACGCCGTAGATGCGATTGAGGCCGCGCTCGAGCTGCCCCAGGAGCGTGCTGCCGGTTACCAACGTGCCGACGAGCCCCACGATCAGGCCGGTATAGCGGTGTGACGCTCCTGCACGATGTGCCTGCGCGACCGCGTCCGTCAGCAGCTGTCCACCCGGACCGGGTACGGCGGCTTTCAGCGTGCGCACGACGACGCGGCTGACGCCGCCGCTGCCGAACGCGCTCGCCAGGCCGACGACGGCGATGATCGCCTGCACGAAGACGAGCGCGGTCGCGTAGGCCAGGGATCGGGCATGGCTGAATCCGTCGGCCACCCGCAGCCGCACGAACGCATCCCGGAGGATCCGGCGGCGGCCGGACGAACGAAGAACGCGCCAGGCGTCATCACCGTCGAGCTCCCACGTTTCGGGAACCGGCGTCGCCGTGCTCAAGTCGTCTCCGCCGGGACGCAGACGGTCACTGCCCCGGCCCGGACCTTCACCCGCAACCGCCGAGTCTTCTTGCGATCACCGCCGTCGAGCTCATACGGAATCGGGTCCGCGAAACGCACGTCGAACTTGCGCCCCCGTGCCGTCTCCACGAACGGCGAGGACTCGGCCTTCCCGCTGGCAGTGCTCGCCAGTGTCCGAGACCACTGCCACAGACCCTTGGCCGTCACAACTCCGATCTCGAGCAGTCCGTCGTCGGGCTGCGCGTCGGGAAACGCGGCGATGTCACCCATCACCTTGCCCACGTTCGCCACGAGCACGCAGCTCGCTTTACCGCTGAACCATTTGTCGCCGTCGATGCGCACGCGCGTGTCGACGCGCGCGGCCCGGATGTTCTTCGCACCGGTGAAGACGTACGCCACGCGACCAAGCCGGTTCTTCAGCGCACCGTCGGCGTCCCGGATCATCAGCGCGTCGAGTCCCGCGCCCGCCATTACCGCGAAGTGCTCGCCGTTGATGCGGCCGACGTCGAGCTTGCGGCGAGGACCGTTCAGGCCGAGCGCGACCGCGCCCTTGATGTCCTTCGGTATCCCCATGTTCGACGCAAAGAGGTTCGCGGTCCCTGCCGGGACGATGGCGAGCGTGGCATCCGAGCCGGCCACCGTGTCGATGCAGCGCTGCACCATGCCGTCGCCGCCCCAGACGAAGATGAGCTCAGCCCCGGCGTCGAGCGCCTTGCGTACACGTTTCGGCGCCATCTTCGACTTCGGTACCTCGAACCACAACGGGTCCGTGACACCTGCCGACGCCAATTCGTCACGCAACGCACCGAGGCCACCCTCGAGCGTCTTGCCGGAATGCGCCACCACTGCGACCGTGTCCACGACGTCCCCTCCCGGCGCTATGGCCACGCCGAAAACAGGGTACCCATCAAGCGTTCTTTCACGCTCTGAGCGTCGCAGTTGGCGCGCGGCGCGGAGCACGACGGCAATCGAATGGCATGAGCTGTCGAAGTGGGTTCGCTCACCGCTACCAGTCGAAGAAGTGACTGACGCCGGCCTCGTCCAACTCGCCGCGAAGACGCTTCGATGCGCGCTCGAGGGTGACCCGCGCCCCTTTTCGTTGCGCCTGACGTGCGATCAGGACAAGCATCCCCAGCGTCCCGTCGTCGAGCGAGTCGACCCGCGAGCAGTCCAGACCAACGGGGCCGACCGTGCTGCCCGCGGCCTTGTCGATCACCCCGCTTGCAGCCGCGATGAACTCGCGCCGCGCCTCGATATCAAGCCCGCCGAGCAAGACAAGACGATCCGGTACCACGGTCATCCCGTCTTCCGCCGATATTCGGGTTCTGCGACGACATTCATGTGATGAACCGAGCGACCTCGTGCACGACCGTCAGCCGACCTCCCGCTGGACACCGTGGCATCGCCGGCACACATCAGTGCGACGCACTCAGGCGATCTCAGATCACCCGAACGTTCTGCGCCTCGTCGCCCTTCTTGCCGCGTCCGACCTCGAACTCGACGCGCTGACCCTCGTCCAGGCTCTTGTAGCCGTCGCCTTGGATCGCAGAAAAATGAACGAACACGTCATCGCCTTGTTCACGCGAGATGAAGCCGAAGCCTTTGTCTGCGTTGAAGAACTTCACGGTGCCTTGTGCCACGAATACTCGATTCTCAGCGCGGCCGACCAACTGGTTCGGTCTGCTCGCAACTCTGACTGTAGCCACCTGCAGCGGGCGGCCCGTGTCCTACTTGAAACGAGAACCATTCTCATCTAGGGTCGGGCCGTCGTTCGAGGCCGCGGTACACGAGGGAAATCTCCGCCGATGAGAGAGTCGCGAGAAGCTCCGGCGTCTCGAGCCGCGCGCGCGGCAGCGAAGTTGATGGTGCTGAGCTCGGCGGTCCTCGCCGCATGTGGTTCGTCCGGTCCGGGCTCGACCGGTGCAGTCCCGAGCTCTGGCGGTGTGCTCCAGGTGGCTGCGGCGGAGAACTTCTGGGGGAGCATCGCGAGCCAGATTGGTGGGACGCACGCGCATGTGGTGAGCATCATCACGAATCCCGATACCGACCCACATGACTACGAACCGACCGCGGCCGACGCCCGAACGCTCGCTTCTGCGCAACTCGTGCTCGAAAACGGCATCGGGTATGACCCATGGGTCAAGAAGTTCCTCGCGGCCGACGCGGGGAACGCCACAGTGCTGAGCGTCGGCGCCGTGCTCGGCGTCGCCGACGGCGCGAACCCGCACCGCTGGTACAACCCGACCGATGTACGAACCGTGATCGGCCAGTTGGTGCGCGACTTCCAGAAACTCGATCCGGCCGACAGTGCCTACTTCGCCACCCGACAGACGCAGTTCGATACGAATGTGCTGGCGAGATACCGCAGCACGATCGACGCCATCAGAGCGAGGTACGCCGGAACGAAGGTCGGGGCGTCGGAATCGATCTTCGCGATGCTCGCACCCGCGCTCGGCCTCGACCTCGTCACACCACCCTCGTTCCTGAAGGCAATCAGCGAGGGAAGTGACGTCTCGGCCGGCGACAAGCAGACGATCGACGACCAGATCAAGCGCCATGAGATCAAGATCTACGTCTACAACAGTCAGAACATCACGCCCGACGTGCAAGCGCAACTGACCGAGGTCAAAAAGCAACACATCCCCTACGCAACGATCACGGAAACGCTCGTGCCGGCAAACGTCACCTACCAGGAGTGGCAGACCACACAACTGGTCGGTATCAAGGCCGCCCTGGCCCGAGCCGCCGGTACATGAGCATCGACGGCGTCGACGTCGGTGCGGCCGTGTGTTTTCGGGATGCGACGGTGCGTCTCGGGCATCGGACGATCTGGTCTGACGTGACGTTGTCCGTCGCGCCCGGAGAGTTCGTCGCTGTCCTCGGCCCCAACGGCGTCGGGAAGTCCACCCTCGTGAAGGCCGCGCTCGGTCTGGTCCCGCTGTCGTCGGGTACGGCGACCGCGCTCGGCCGTGCGCCGGGCGACGCGGGTCACGAGATCGGCTATCTCCCGCAACGACGCAGCTTCGACCCCGGTCTGCGAGTGCGCGGCATCGACGTCGTGCGTCTCGGCGCCGACGGCGACCGATGGGGCACACCTCTCCCCGGCGCGGCACGTTTCTTCGGGTCGCGACGTCGAGAGCAGGCGCGCATCGCCGAGGTCATCGAGCTCGTCGGAGCCGCCGACTACGCGCGCCGCCCAATCGGCGAAGTTTCGGGTGGAGAGCAGCAGCGCCTGCTCATCGCGCAAGCGCTCGTGCGGCATCCGCAGCTGCTGTTGTTGGACGAGCCGCTCGACAGCCTCGATCTTCCGAACCAGGCGGCCGTTGCCGCGCTCGTCGAGGAAGTCTGTCGCGCGGAGGGCGTCACGGTGATGATCGTCGCGCACGACGTGAACCCGATCCTTCCGTACCTGGATCGCGTCGTGTACCTGGGCCGAGGTGGCGCGGTGTCGGGCCCAGTTGCGCGCGTGATCACGTCCGAGACCCTGACCGCGTTGTACGACACGCCGATCGAGGTGCTCCACACCTCCGACGGACGCCTGGTCGTCGTCGGCCAGCCCGAAGCGCCCGCGCATCACTCCGATCGCCACACGGGCCGTCCACACCAATGAGCGCAACCGGCATCCTCGGAACCGGCCTGAGCTGGAGTCTCCGCGACGACCTCGACCAGCTCTTCGCGTTTCATTTCATGGTCAACGCATTCCGGGCCGGCACCATCGTCGCGGTGCTCGCCGGCGCCGCGGGCTGGTTCATGGTCGTCCGCCGTCAGACGTTCGCCGGCCACACGCTCGCCATCGTGTCGTTCCCCGGCGCCGCGGGCGCCATTTGGCTCGGTGTCAGCGCGACCGCCGGCTACTTCGTCGGCTGCGTTGCCGCCGCGCTCGTCATCGCCTTGGTTCCTCGACCCCCGTCAGGCAGGAGCCATACAGAGGAGTCTGCCGTGGTCGGTACCGTTCAAGCGTTCGCGTTGGCGTGCGGGGTGCTGTTCGTCAGCCTGTACGGAGGCTTCCTCAACAGTCTCACCGGCTTGCTGTTCGGTTCGTTCCTCGGGATCTCCGACCGCCAGGTCGTCACCTTGTTCGCGGTCGCGATCGTCGTCCTGGGAGTGCTCGGCGCGATCGCCCGGCCGCTGTTCTTCGCGACAATCGACAACGACGTCGCTCACGCCCGCGGCCTGCCCGTCCGGCTCCTGTCCGTCGCGTTTCTTGTCCTCTTGGGCTGCGCGGCGGCCGAGGTCAGCCAGATAACCGGGGCGTTGCTCGTCTTTGCACTCCTCGTCATGCCGGCGGCCAGCGCGCAGCAGCTGACCGCCACGCCCGCACTGAGCTTCGCGTTGACCATCGCGCTGGCGATCCTGATCACGTGGCTGGGTCTGGCCTTCGCCTACTTTTCCGTCTATCCGGTCGGCTTCTTCGTCACCAGCTTCGGAATGGCCGTCTTCGTCGTCAGTGTCGCGATCCGGCACCTCACGACGCATGTCCACCGCGAGCGACGCCGGGCGTTGGCATGAGTCTCGTCGCCACGAACCCATTCGCCGGCATCGGCCATATGTTGCAGCACCCGTTCCTGCGATATGCCTTTCTCGCCGGAACCGCGATTGCGCTGGCGGCCGGTCTCGTCGGGTACTTCGTCGTGCTCCGCCAACAGGTCTTCACCGGCGACGCGCTCTCCCACGTCGCGTTCACCGGAGCGCTCGGTGCCCTCGCCGCCGGCATCGATCCACGAGTCGGGCTGTACGGCGCCTGCATTATCGTCGCGCTCGTGATGGCAGCGTTCGGCTCCCGAGGGAACGCCGATGACGCCGTCATTGGCATCGTGTTCGCCTGGGTCCTCGGGCTCGGTGCCTTCTTCCTCACTATCTACACGACGTCGCGCAGTGGAATGAACGGCGGAACCACCGGAGTGAACGTGCTCTTCGGTTCGATCTTCGGGCTCTCACGTGCCCAAGCCCGAACCAGTGCGGCGATCGCCGTGATCGTCGCGGTCGCGGTGATCACTCTTGCCCGGCCGCTCGTCTTCGCGAGTATCGATCAGGCGGTGGCCGGAGCACGCGGAGTTCCGGTGCGCGCACTCGACTTCGCTTTTCTCGCCCTCGTCGGCATCACCGCCGCGGAAGCGACTCGAGCCGTCGGTGCACTCCTGCTCCTCGGACTGCTCGCCGCGCCCGCGGGCGCCGCCCAACGTCTCACCAGTCGGCCGTTCGCCGCGATGTGGCTCTCGGCCGCTATCGCGGTGCTGTCCATTTGGGCGGGGCTCGCCATCGCCTACGCCGCACCGAAGATCCCGCCCAGCTTCGCCATCGTTGCGGTCGCCACGAGCTGCTACCTCACGACAATCCTCGCAGCGGCGGTACGCGGACGGGAAAGGCCTCTCGCGCCGCAGCCGATCGACCCCAGCCCATGAGCGCGCGTCGGCGAATCGTCGTGCCCGACGACGGCGTTGGCGAAGTGTCGTCGCCGCATGGAAGCGGCGCGGATGTCGACGAGATCCACGA
Organism: Acidimicrobiia bacterium; assembly: GCA_038213435.1. Lineage (GTDB taxonomy): Bacteria > Actinomycetota > Acidimicrobiia > IMCC26256 > PALSA-610 > PALSA-610. The sequence continues at coordinate 1,457 of JBBQTI010000005.1, read as the reverse complement.
TGCAGTCGCGGAGCGACTCGGCAACAAGGTCATCCGGTACACGAAAACCCGCCGCAGCGTCGTCGCCGTCCTGGCCCGAGCGCGTCAACCGTTGACCGTTGACGAGATCCGCACCATGACCGCCGCGCCACTCAGCAGCGTCTATCGAACGCTCGCCATCCTCGAAGAGGTAGGTCTCGTACACCGCCTCACAAACGACAACAGCGAGTACGCCCGCTTCGAATTGGCCGAAGACCTTCTCGGTCACCACCATCACCTCGCGTGCGCAAACTGCGGCACGATGACCGACGTGACCCTCCCGACCAACATCGAAGCCGACCTCGACCGGGCCCTCGCTCTCCTCGCCGAACAACAACACTTCACCGTCGACGGCCACCGACTCGACATCATCGGAACGTGCGCGACCTGTACGGATATCCCACGAGCCCAAGGCGAGTCGACCTCCGACCTGTGAAGCCACTCGCGTGGCTGCTCTCGGGGCGAGATGAATTGTCGGCAAAGCAAGCCCGGTCGTGCGACGCGGGTCGACGGGCGGGTGGTAGAACCCGGCGACGGCCCTGGAGTCCCGAGCGCAAAGTGATGGAACTGCAACCTTCCGACGAGGAGTCCATGGTTCGGGTCGCGGTCGCGGACCTCGGCCGTCGATTCGCGACTGTCGACCGGTCTCGCATCGAGACGACGGTGCGGCGACGGGTTGGCGAACTGTTTGCGCGAGCGCGTGTGAAGACCTTCGTCGGCATCATCGCCGAACGACATGCACGCGAGGAGTTGCAGCGTCTCTACCGAAGCGCCCCATGACGTCGACGCCCGAAGTCATGGATGGCAACGCCCGTGTGATCTCTGAGTCGAGCCAAGGTGTCGGATCAGTCGAGCTGATGGGTCGTTACTCCAAACTCGACATCGCGACCAAGCTTCGTAGCATTCTCGCTGGTGGTGGGCGCGAGGACCCACCCGCTCGAACCACCCGGTCGGTCCGACATCTGCGTCGGTTGAACGACGTTGAAGTCGATGACCTCGTCACGAGGTACCAATCGGGCGAGCGGATCGCGGACCTGGCTCGCGACTTTGGCATGCACCGGACGACGATCTCGGCCCAGCTGACCGCCAGGGGGTGCTGGTACCGACACGCAGGCTCACTCCCGAGGAGGAATCCGAGGTGGTCCGCCGCTACCAAGCTGGATGGTCGATGGCTCGAGCTGCTGAGCACTTCGGGGTTAGCCAAAGTGTCATCGTCCGCGTACTGAAGCAAGCGGACGTCGTTGCCCGCCCGGTGGGAACCAATCAGTGGTCCCCGAAATCGTGTCACTGGCCCGGCGTTCTGGGAGTGCGTCCAGTAGTTCGGGCGCCATGACAATGAGGAGGTTGTTGTGACGTAACCGAGCGACAAGCTGAGGGCAGCCTGCCGGTGTGAGTCCGGTCCGGGGAGACGCCAAGGTCCTCGGTAGTGATGTCCCCGT